>JBFWYO010000097.1:0-14821 GCA_050186335.1 Alphaproteobacteria bacterium
TGATGGCGTTGCGACAGGCGGTTGATAAATCACGGTTTTTGTGGTTGAAAACCGGCGGCCCTGCCGCAACGGATACCGCCCCCCATGACCAAGTTCCGCACCCTCGATAACCTGGACGTTGCCGGCAAGCGAGTCATCGTCCGGGCCGACCTCAATGTCCCGATGAAAAACGGCCGCGTGACCGACGCCACCCGCCTCGTGCGCCTGGCGCCGACCATCGGCGAACTGGCTAAAAAACAGGCACGAGTCGTGGTGGTGTCGCATTTCGGCCGCCCCGGCGGTAAGGTCGTGCCCGACATGTCCTTGCGCCCCGTGGCCAAGGCCCTGGCCGAGGCGATGCCGGGCATCGCCGTGCATTTTGCCGAGGATTGCGTCGGCCCGGCGGCCACCGATGCGGTCGAGCGGCTGCGCCCGGGCGAAGTCGTGGTGCTGGAAAACCTCCGCTTTCATGCCGGCGAAGAATCGAACGACGCCGCGTTCGCCCAGGCACTGGCGTCGCTTGGCGACATCTACGTGAACGATGCGTTCTCCTGCGCACACCGGGCTCATGCCTCGACCGCGGCGATCGCACGGCTGCTGCCGGCGGCGGCCGGCCGACTGATGGCCGAGGAACTGTCGGCGCTGGCGCGCGTGCTGGTGGCACCCAAGCGGCCGCTGGCCGGAGTCGTCGGCGGCGCAAAGATTTCGACCAAGCTGGAACTGCTTGGCCATCTGGTCAACAAGGTCGATCGGTTGATCATCGGCGGCGCGATGGCGAATACGTTCCTCAATGCGCTCGGCCACGATGTCGGCAAGTCGCTTTGCGAGCGCGATATGGCGAAAGCCGCGCGCGACGTCATGGCGCGCGCGAAGGCGGCGAACTGCCAAATCCTTCTGCCGGGCGATGCGGTGGTTGCTGCGTCGCTGCAGCCGGGCGAAAAGACCTCGATAGTGGCGATCAATAAAGTGCCCAAGGACATGATGATCCTGGACGCCGGTCCGATGAGCATCGCCCGTCTGGCGTACAATCTTTCGCTGTGCCGCAGCGTGGTCTGGAACGGACCGCTCGGCGCCTTCGAGATACCGCCGTACGACGTCTCCACCAATATGGTCGCGCGTCACGTCGCGGCCCTGACCAAGCTCGGCCGCATCATCAGCGTGGCCGGCGGCGGCGATACGGTGGCGGCGCTCGCCCACGCCGGCGTGGCAGACGATTTCTCCTATGTTTCGACGGCCGGCGGCGCGTTCCTCGAATGGCTGGAGGGCAAGGATCTGCCCGGCGTTGCGGCGCTCAAATCGGCCTGAAGCGCGACCTCGGCCGGTCGCGCCGGTTGAAACCGAAGCAGGGCGCGATCCGTCGCGCGGTAGAGTGTTCCGTTCGGAGATGTTCCCCATGCTCATGCGCGCAGCAATCGCGTTCGTCGTTTGCATCGTCGCCTTCGACGGATGGGCACAAGGCAATGAACAGCGGGTCGGCCAGAAATTCCTGTTCAAACCCGAGGACCTGCCGCCGCCGGGCGCCACCGCCAGCGTCGCCAATTCGCCGCAGAATATCGCGCGGCCGGCCGACGCCGCGCTGAGAGTGCCGGCCGGGTTTCGGGCCAACATCTTCGCCGACAAGCTCGACCACCCGCGATACCTGCTCGCACTGCCGAACGGCGATGTCCTGGTTGCGCAGTCGAACGAAGGCAAGATCACCTTGTTGCGCGACAGCAGTAAGACAGGCACCGCCAATATCGCCACGAGCTTCGCGACCGGCTTCAGCCGGCCGCACGGCATGACCCTGCACGATGGTTTTCTCTACATCGCCGACACCGAAGCCGTGTGGCGTATCCCGTATCGGACCGGCGACAGCACCGCGCAGCGCAAGCAGGAACCGGTGACGCCCAAGGATGCGCTCGGACCGGGGACCGGGCATTGGACGCGCAATGTCGTTATCAGCCCGGATGGCAAGAAGCTCATCGTCGCAATCGGGTCGCGCGGCAACATTGCCGAGGAAGCCGAGCCGCGGGCGACGATCCAGGAATTCAACCTCGATGGAACCGGCCAGCGAACCTATGCGGCCGGGCTGCGCAATCCGGTTGGCACGCTATTTTATCCCGGCACCGACGACCTCTACACGGTGGTCAACGAGCGCGATGGGCTGGGCGACGGACTGGTGCCGGACTACCTGACCCGCGTACAGCGCGGTGCTTTCTATGGCTGGCCGTACGCGTACATCGGTATGAACAAGCAGCCCGGCTATGCCGAACGGAAACCCGACTTGGTCAACCGGACGGTCGTGCCCGACGTGCTGTTTCAGTCCCATTCCGCGCCGATTGGGCTGGCTTTCTATACCGGAAGCCAGTTCCCCGCCGAATACCGGGGCGATGCCTTCGTCGCGTTGCGCGGGTCGTGGAACTCGGGCCAGCCGACCGGCTACAAGATCGTACGCGTACGGTTCAAGAATGGCCGGCCGGTCGGCGGTTACGAAAATTTTGCCGTCGGCTTCTGGAACAGCGGTACAGACCGCGCACAGGTCTGGGGGCGGCCCGCTGGGCTGGCGGTCGCGGCGGATGGAAGTCTCTTGATTGCCGACGATACCGGCCGATCCGTCTGGCGCATCAGCTATCGGCCCTAAGCGGTCGGTCATGCCGAAGCATGAGCCGATGGCGTAGCCCTATTCCCCCGGTGTCACCAGGAAATTGCTGTTGGCCCCGGCCACCGGCTTGTCGGGGTCGGCCTGCCAGGCCACGGCGCGCACATTGGCCACGCGCGACCCCAGCTTGGTCACGATGGCCTTGCCGAACGTGTCCAAGGGACCGGCGGTGCGCAAATAATCGATCGTGATGGTGATCGTCTTCGGCACCGTGACGCTTTCCTGCATCCATAACAGCTGCAGGATCGCCACCGTCTCCAGGAACGCGCCGACCACGCCGCCGTGAATCGCCGGCAGCAGGGGATTGCCGATATTGGTCGGGCTGAACGCCAACTTGGCGATCAGCGTGCCGTTTTCCTCTTGAGCGCTGATGCCGAGGAACCTGGCGTACGGAATGGCGTCGACAAATAGGCCAACGTTCTTCTGCAGCTTGGCCGCGCGCACGATGTCGATCAGCTTAGTCTTGGTTTGGGTCATCGCTTGCGGTCGTGGATGGTTTCGTTGGCCAGCAGCGGCCGGCCGGTGAACATGAAGGTCGCGACCGCGGAGGCGACCGGGTCGGCCAGATCGTCCTGATACGCGAGGCTGGTGAGGAAAATCACCTGCCGGGTGATTTTGGTCACCTCGGCGCGCGCGAACAGATCCAGGTGCGGCGTCGCCGGACGTAGATAATCGATCCGCAGGTCGAGCGTCGCCAGCGGCTGCGGCCGGGGCGGGGCGGTCAGCGCGGCCAATCCGCACACGGTGTCGACCAGCGTGGTGACGACGCCGCCGTGCAGAACGCCGTTCTCCGGATTGCCGACCAGCTTGTCGGCATAGGGCAGGCGCAAGATGCCCATGCCGCGCACCACATGCACCGCGACGATCCCCAACTCCTTGGCATGGGGCAGCGTGCCCATGTATTGGGCAACGATTTCGTGCGGGACGAGGGTCGGTTTTTCCGCGCTCAATGTGGCTGCTCGCTTGGATGGCGCGGCTGTCTAACACAGGCCGGGCCGCGGGGCAGCATTTTTGCATGCGCAGGCCATGCTTGCCACCGCGCGCGCTGGCCGACAGACTTGCGGCATGTCCACCCCGACGCCCCTTCCGCCGCCCGAGGGTCCGCCAGCCAAGAAGGGTCCCAGTCTGCGCACGATCCCGCCCGGCGAGGATCGCGAACGCTTGATGTGCGGCGATTGCGGCTTCATCCACTACGACAATCCGAAGATCGTCGTCGGCGCCGTGGTCGAATATGACGGCCGCATTCTCATGTGCCGGCGCGCAATCGAACCGCGTTCGGGTTTTTGGACCTTGCCGGCGGGATACCTCGAACTCAATGAAACCACGGCCGCGGGCGCGGTGCGCGAAGCCTGGGAAGAAGCGCGCGCCAGGATCGAAATCCGCGACTTGATGGCGGTCTACAACGTGCCGCGCATCAGCCAGGTCCAGATGTTTTACCGGGCGCGGCTGATCGCGCCGGAGATCTCCGCGGGTCCGGAAAGCCTCGAGGTCAAGCTCGTGACGTGGGACGAAGTGCCGTGGCGCGATCTCGCTTTTCCGAGCGTCAAATGGGCGCTCGACGATTATCGCGCGATCGGCACGGCGGAAACTTTTGCCGTGCGCACCAATCCGCCCGGCGAGTGGGGCAGCATGCGCCCGGCCGATCGGCTTTGATTATTGCGACCCGCCCGGCTGGTCCGGCGCGATCGTGTAGCGCTTCAGCAGCGGCATCTGAAAGCCGACGAAAATCAGCGTCATCGGCAGGTTCCCGAACACCTTGAAGCCGACCCAGAAATCGGTCGACTGCGTGCGCCAGACGAATTCGTTGACGATCGCCAGGAACACGAAAAAGATCGCCCAGCGCAGCGACAGCAGCTTCCAGCCGCGATCGTGCAGCTGAAACGCAAATCCCAGCAGCGGCTTCAGGAACGATTTGCCGAACGCCAAGCCCGCGAACAGGATCAGCGCAAACAAGCTGTTCACGATGGTCGGCTTCATCTTGATGAAGATGTCGCTATCCAGATACAGCGTCAGGCCGCCGAAGATGAGCACGACGACCGCAGTGATCAGCGGCATCAGCGGCACGCGCTTTTCCAGCTTGATCGACGCGATCAACGAAATCGTGATGGCAACCATGAATACCGCGGTCGCCGTCTTCAGGCCCCAGACGATGTAGCTGAGCACGAAAGCGCTGAGCGGGCCCGCCTCGATGGCGAGGCGCAGATATGGGTTGACCGGCGGCGGAGGCGGAGCCTTGAGCGGCGGGATAGTCATGGCGTTTATATAGGGGCGAAGCGGCCGCCGCGCCAGACCGACGCTGGCGCCGGAAGTCCCCGGGGCTTCAGCCGCGCAGGTTCAGCAGCACGATGCCGGCGGCGACCAATGCCGCGGCCATGACCCGGTGCCGTCCGAACGGCTCGCGCAGGAATACGGCGCCGATCAGCGCGGCCACGATCACGCTCGATTCGCGCAAGGCGGCCACGGGCGCGATGGCGCCCAGCGTGAAGGCCCAAAGCACCATGACGTAGGTGACGCCGGCAGCCAGCGCGCAGATGCTGGCGCGCAGGAAATGTGCCTTCAGCAGCGGCACCAGTTGGCGCCGCCGCCAGATCAGGTAATAGATCGCGTACGGAATGCCCTGCAAGGTGAACGACCATAACGCGTACGAGATCGGCGCGCCCGAAATCCGCACGCCGACGGCGTCGACGACCGTGTAGCTGGCAACCAGCAGGCCTGCGAATATTGCCAAGGCGATCGGGCGTGTGGTGCCCTTGCGCAGCACGCCGCCGCTCAACGCCAGGCTAAAGATGCCGGCGCAGATCAATGCCACGCCGAGCGACGACCACAGCCCGAGCGATTCGCCGACGAAAACCACCGACAGCACCGCGGCGCCCAACGGTCCCGTGCCTCGAATGATCGGGTAGCCTACGCTGAGATCGCCGGTGTTCAGCGTCTTCGCCAGCAGCAGCACATAGAATACCTGCAGCGTGCCGGCGGCGGCCAGGTAGGGCCAGCTTTCCCGGTTCGGCAGCGGCAGAAACAGCGCGGTCGCCAGCGCCACGACGCCGCCGATCGCGACCAGCAACAGCGTGACGTTGAACGGATCGCGGCTCGCCTTGACGACGGCATTCCAGGTGGCGTGGAGCACCGCCGCGAGCAACACGATGGCGACGATCTCGAATCGGTCGCCGATGGTTCAGTCCTCCAGGCCCATCAGGCTGCGGGCGAACTCGCGCGCTTCGAACGGCCGCAGGTCTTCGGCGCTCTCGCCGACGCCAATGGCGTGCACCGGCAGTTTGAATCGCTCCGCCAACGCGACCACCACGCCGCCCTTGGCCGTGCCGTCCAGCTTGGTCACCGCCAGGCCGCTGACCTTGGCGACCTCGCGAAACACTTCGACCTGGCTGTGCGCATTCTGGCCGACCGTGGCATCGAGCACGAGCAAAACGGTATGCGGCGCCGTTTCATCGAGCTTCTTGATTACGCGCACGATCTTGTCCAGCCCGGCCATCAGTTCCTTCTTGTTCTGCAATCGGCCGGCGGTGTCGACCAGCAGCACGTCCGTACCTTGGCGTTTGGCCTGTTCGAACGCTTCGTAGGCGACGCCCGCCGCGTCGGCGCCAGGATTCTTGGCGACGATCTCCGCGCCCGTCCGCTCAGCCCAGATCTTCAATTGCTCGATGGCGGCGGCGCGGAACGTATCGCCGGCGGCCAGCATCACGCTGCGGCCTTCGTCGCGCAGATGGTGTGCCAGTTTGCCGATCGTCGTCGTCTTGCCGCTGCCGTTCACGCCGACCACCAGCACGACATGCGGTTTGCGCGCGGCGTCGATCTCCAGCGGCACGGCGACGGGCGACAGAATCTGCTCGATCTGTTCGGCCAATGCGGCGCGAATTTCCACATCGGTGATGTCCTGCTCGAACTTGCGCGCGGCAAGGCCCTCGACCAGCTTGGCCGCCGTCGCCGGTCCTAGATCCGAGCCGATCAGGATTTCCTCGAGCTCGGCCAACGCCGCCTTGTCGAGCTTGCGCCCGCCGCCGCCGAACAGGCCAGCAATGCCTTCGCCCAACTTCGAGGACGAGCGCGCCAGGCCCTGGCGCAAGCGGCCGAGCCAGCCCGTCCGTTCGGCTTTCGGCGTCTCGGGTTCGCCCACAACGTCCTTCGATTTGCGCGAGAACCAGCTCACAGCACGGCACCCCGCAGCTCGGTCGCGGTGCTGCCGGTCACGCGTGCGCACACAATGCTGCCGGCGGGCATGCCGCGGTCCAATCGAATCGCGGCGAACTGTTCGGTGCGCGCAAGATTGCCCTGCTCGACGAGCGCGGAAACCGAAAGACCCTGCTGTGCGCCCAGGAACGCGGCCAGGCGTTGTTCGCCCTTGGCGCGCAACGCGGCGGCGCGAGCCTTGCGGATCTGCTTCGGCACCGCGGGCATCTTCGCCGCCGGCGTGCCGGGGCGCTCGGAGTATGGAAATACATGCAGAAACGTCAGCCCGCATTCGTCGACAATGCGCAGCGAATTCTCGAACATCGCGTCGGATTCGGTCGGGAAGCCGGCGATCAGATCGGCGCCGAATGCGGCATCCGGGCGAACGGCGCGAACGCGGGCGCAGAAATCGATCGCATCGGCGCGCAAATGCCGTCGTTTCATGCGTCTGAGAATCATATCGTCGCCGGCTTGCAGGCTCAGGTGGAAATGCGGCATCAGCCGCCTTTCGTGGGCGATCAGCTCGAACAACGCGTCGTCCACCTCGATCGAGTCCAGCGAGGTCAATCTTAGGCGCGGCAGTTCCGGAACCGCGGCCAACAGACGCTGCATCATTGCGCCGAGCGACGGGGCGCCCGGCAGATCGGCGCCGTAAGATGTAATGTCGACGCCGGTCAGCACGATTTCGCGGAAACCCGCTTCGACGAGCGAACGCACCTGATCGACGATCGGACCCAGCGGCACCGAGCGCGAATTGCCCCGCCCATACGGAATGATGCAAAACGTGCAGCGATGGTCGCAGCCGTTCTGCACCTGCACGAAGGCGCGCGCGCGGCCGTCGTAGCCGCCGACCAGATGCGTCGCCGTTTCGCGCACCTGCATGATGTCGTTCACGCGCACGCGTTCGTCGAACGCGATGCCGAACGCTTCGGGCCGCAGCTTTTCCTCGTTCCCGAGCACCTGGTCGACTTCCGGCATGGCGGCGTAGGCGGCGGGATTGATCTGTGCCGAGCAGCCGGTCACGACGATGCGCGCCGACGGTTTTTCCCGCCGCGCGCGCCGGATCGCCTGGCGCGCCTGGCGCTCGGCTTCGGCGGTGACCGCACACGTATTGACGATCACGGTTTCGCGCGCACCCGCGAGGGCGCGCGCCTGCTCGGCCATGATTTGCGATTCATGGGCGTTGAGGCGGCAGCCGAACGTGATGATCTGGGGCACGGACATGAATAGGGCGGTTTCCGTCTGACTCTTTGGCGAGCTTCATCCTTCGACAGGCACAGGATGAGGATCGTTTACATACCCCCTCATGCCGAGCGTGTCGAAGCATGAGAACCGGGTTACTTATTCCTTCAACAGGCTCGGGTCGAGTTCGCCGCGAAACGCGGTTGCGACCGGCCCGGTCATCAGCACGTGACCGTTCCCGAGCCATTCGATGACCAGACTGCCGCCATCCAACACCACTTCGGCTTTGCGATCGGTCAGGTTGCGCCGCGCGGTCGCGACCAAGGCGGCGCACGCACCCGAGCCGCAGGCCAGGGTAATGCCGGCGCCGCGCTCCCACACGCGCAGGCGGATTTTATTGCGCGACAGAACCTGGACCGCTTCGACGTTCGTGCGCTGCGGAAACAATTTATGCCGCTCGATCTTGGGGCCGATCCTGTCGAGCGGCACCGAGGCGGCATCGTCGACCATGAACACGGCGTGCGGATTGCCCATGCTGACGCCGACCGGATCGACCAGCATGCCTTCGCGAATGCCGAGGTGCAGCGTGTCGAGCTTCTCGGCGATCGGAATCTCGTTCCAGTCCAAGCGCGCGGGTCCCATGTCCACGGTCACCAGGTCGCCCACGCGGTCGCAATCCAAGAGGCCGGCCGCGGTTTCGATCACCACATGCTCGCGGCCGAATTCCTGCATCAGCAGGGTCGCCACGCAGCGCGTGGCGTTGCCGCACGAGGCCGATTCCGATCCGTCGGCATTGAGGATTTTCATCGTCGCGTCGGCCAGGCCGGTCAGCGACTTTTCGAGCACGATCAGCTGGTCGCAGCCGACGCCGAAATGCCGGTCGGAAATGCGCGCGGCCACGGTGGGTGACGGTTTGAACGTGCGCGCGCGCCCGTCGACAATGACGAAGTCATTGCCGAGGCCGTGCATTTTGAGAAACGGGCGCGGGTCCATGGCCGAGGGTTATATGGGGCCGGCCGCCCGAAATCCACCGGCTCGGCCTGGATCCCGGGTCATCGGTCCGGCTCGCACCGGCCCTCGCAGGCGACGGCAATTCAGCTAGTCACCCTTGCCGAAGCGTCCCGCGACCAGCTCAGGAACAGGGCGGGGCGCCGGGACCATGGGCCGCGCAAATTTGTCGCCAGCCGCCGCAATCCATCGTAGCCGCATCCGCGTCCGAGCGCCGGCATTGCGCGCTTCAGCGGTCGTCCAAAATGGTGCGCAGCTGGCGTTCGCCGAGTGGCATCGCCGCTCCCGATTTGAACGCGCGCCAAATTGGTTCCTGGAGCGTGCCGACGTACTCGGCCGGCATCGCGGCACGTTGCCGATCATGCGCCCACGCGCCGGAATCGTAACGCGCCAGCAACTGCGCAACGCGCCGCGCCTTGGCGGTGATCGGGAGGGTCGGGCAGGCGGCCTGAGCCAATGCGCGCAGCGCCGCATCGCGCGTGCGCATGGCCTCTTCGAGCCACCACGGCACACCGCCCGGCGTCATCGCAAGGTCGAACGCGGCTTCGATGGATCGGCATTGGCGATTGAGGAATTTTCCCAGCGACGCGGCGAGCCATTGTGCCAGCGGCGGCGGCAACGGGGCCGCCGCACGGCAGCAAAGCTCGATTTCACGCAGTTTTCGGATGGCGGTGGTCATGCCGTTTCCCTCTCGATCCGCGTTCACAAGGAGAATAATAAGTGAGTATTTACTCACTATCAAGGGAGCGACCGCGATCAAGTTTCCGGCGGTGCCGCGCAGGGCACCGGATTGTCTTTAAGAGTATAGTTATTTCAATAGCTTAGACGCTGGCAACGCAAGTTCAGCCGGATTGCCGGAGACCAGGCCGACGCGCCTGGGCGGTTGGGTCATACCACCGGCCGCGTCTTACTTTTGCCGCTTCGGCAACTCAAAGCCGCCACCCTGGTTTTATTGGATGAGACGTAGGCAAACGCCGCCAATGCGGGCCGAATCGGTCTTGCGTCGGCGGCGCCGGGGGTGAATTCCATGACGGCGATTCGATTGATTATCGTGGCCTTGGCGGCAATGGCACTGGCGTCATGCATGCGCACGCCAACCGCGGCGCGCCTGGAGCCGCCGGCGTCGCCGCCCGATCGGTTTCAGCCGGCGCAGGATCCAGGACCGCATGCGGTCCAATCCGTCGATCCGGCCAACGCTACGGCGACCGAGGAAGTGTCCGCCCGCGCGCCGAGCCCGCATCGAACCCGGAACCGCTGAATTGTGGGTTCGGCCGACGAGCCCATTCACGCGCGCATTCCGCGTCATTTCGGGCCGCCTGGCTGGCTTGACTCGGGCTCGTACCGCCCCTAAGGTCCGCGCCACTCAAGGGAAACAATCGTTTCTCTCCTGAGGGGGACCGTCCGTCGGCGCGTTGCGCTCACGGGCGCGTTCGGCTTTGGGCTTATGGAAGATCGGCATGTTTGAATCGTTGACCGGCAAATTGGGCGACATTCTCGGCGCGTTGACCCGCCGCGGCGCCCTGCGCGAGGAAGACGTCAACAACGCCCTGCGCGACGTCCGCATTGCCCTGCTAGAAGCCGACGTGGCGCTGCCGGTGGTCAAGGATTTCATCGAGCAGGTCCGCCCGCGCGCGATCGGCCAGGAAGTCCTCAAGAGCGTCACGCCCGGCCAGCAGGTCATCAAGATCGTTCACGACCATCTGGTCGAAATGCTCGGCGGAAAGGAACCGACGCCGATCAACCTCAAGGTCGAGCCGCCCGCCGTGATCCTCATGGTCGGCTTGCAGGGTTCGGGTAAGACCACGACATCGGCCAAGCTCGGTCTTCATCTGACCAAGCGCGAGAACAAGAAGGTTCTGCTCGCTTCGCTCGACGTGCGCCGCCCGGCCGCGCAGGAACAGCTCAAAATTCTCGGCCAGCAGGCCAGCGTCGCAACGCTGCCGATCATCGCCGGCGAGCCGCCGCTCGGCATCGCGCGCCGCGCCGTGCAGATGGGCCGCCTCGAAGCCTACGACGTGGTGATCCTCGATACCGCCGGCCGCCTGCACATTGACGAAGACCTGATGCGCGAGGTCGCGGCGATCAAGCAGCAGTCCGAGCCGGCCGACACGCTGTTGGTGGTCGACGCCATGACCGGCCAGGACGCCGTCAACATCGCGAAGGAATTCAACGCCAAAGTCGGCGTCACCGGCGTCGTGATGACGCGCGTCGATGGCGACGCGCGCGGCGGTGCCGCGCTGTCGATGCGTGCGATCACCGGCTGCCCCATCAAGCTGTTGGGCGTCGGCGAAAAGCTCGACGCGCTCGAACCGTTCCACGCCGACCGCATCGCCGGCCGCATCCTCGGCATGGGCGACGTGGTTTCACTGGTCGAAAAAGCCGCCTCGATGATCGAGCAGGATCAGGCGGAAAAGCTGGCCAAGAAGGTCCAGAAGGGTCAGTTCGATCTCGACGATCTGGCGCAGCAGTTGCGCCAACTGAAAAAGATGGGCGGGCTGAGCAGCCTGCTCGGCATGTTGCCCGGCATCGGCAAAGTCAAAAAGCAGATGGCCGAAGCCAATATCGACGAGAAGATGCTGTCGCGCCAGGAAGCCATCATTCTGTCGATGACGCCGCAGGAGCGGCGCAATCCCGATGTCATCCACGCCTCGCGCAAACGCCGCATCGCTTCCGGCTCGGGCACATCGGTGCAGGAAATCAACAAGCTGCTTAAGCAGTTCCTGGAAATGAAGAAAATGATGAAACACGCCTCCAAGATGGGCGGCAAAATGGGCGGCCCCGGCGGCATGATGCCGCCGAAGATGCCACCCGGAATGCCGCCCGGCATGTTTCGCCGTTGAGTTCAGAAGTATCCGACGCTTTCACCTGAATTTGTCATCGAAATCCAACTCACCAAGGAGAACCAGAATGTCACTTCGTTTTCGCATGGCCCGCGGCGGCGCCAAGAAGCGGCCGTACTACCGGATCGTCGTGGCCGATTCGCGCTCGCCGCGCGACGGTCGTTTCATCGAACGCATCGGCACGTTCAATCCGATGCTGCCGAAGGATCATGCCGAGCGCTTGAAGTTCGACGAAGAGCGCGTGAAGCATTGGCTCAAGATGGGTGCGACGCCGTCCGATCGTCTGGCGCGCATTTTCAGCGCTAAGGGTCTGGTGCCGAAGCCGGTCATCCGCGAGCAGACCATGCAGCATATTCCGAAAAAGCAGCAGAAGGCAGCGGCCGCCGAAGCCGCGGCGGCGGCGAAGGCGAGCTAATCGCCGATCGGCCTGCCGCGTTAGCGCGGAGCCCGTGGCGCTCTTGGAGCTCAGGTCATGGCGCAGCGTCTTTGTCTCGGTCGCATCAATGGCGCGCATGGCGTGCGCGGCGCCGTGCGCGTGCAAAGCTTCACCGAAAAGCCGGAGGCGATCGTCAAGTACGGTCCGCTGTCCGACGAAGCGGGCACGTGCATTTTCAAGCTGAAGCTGATCGGCCAGGCGCGTGGGCAGTTCCTGGCGCAGATCGAGGGTGTCGCCGACCGGAACCAGGCCGAGGCGCTGGCCGGCACGTTGTTGTATGTGGACCGCGCGGCGCTGCCCAAGGCCAAGCGCGGCGAATACTACCAAGCCGATCTGATCGGCATGGCAGTGCGCGGGGCCGATGGGCGCGATTTCGGCCACGTTGCGGCGGTCTACAACTTTGGCGCCGGCGACATCCTGGAGCTGAAACTGCCCGACGGCAGCCTGGTCATGACGCCGTTCACGGCCGATTCCATGCCCAAGGTGGATGTGGCCGAGCGTCGCATCGAGTTCGTCCCGCCGCCGGGCCTGTTCGAGCCGGCCGAGCCGCCGCCGGCCGGGATCGAGGACGCGGCGACCGAGGACGGAACCGCGACGGTGGACCGGCCCAGCGGTAGGGGGCTGTGAACCAGGCCGCCGCAAACGCTGGAGGCGGGCCTGCGAAGGGTGCGCCGTGGGCCGCCAAGGTGCTGACCCTGTTCCCGGAAATGTTCCCAGGAACGCTGGGCCAGTCGCTGGCCGGACGGGCATTAAGTGCTGGCATTTGGGGGTTGGAAACTGTAGATATTCGCGCCTTCGCGACCGACCGGCACGCCACGGTTGACGATTCTCCGTTCGGCGGCGGGCCCGGCATGGTGATGCGCCCCGATGTGGTGGACGCCGCCCTGGGTTCGGTGATGGATGGGTCGGGCAAGGGCTTGCCCGCCGTGTATCTGACGCCGCGTGGCCGGCTGCTCGATCAGGCGCAGGTCGAGACATGGGCGCGGGGACCGGGGCTGATCTTGCTGTGCGGCCGATTCGAAGGGATCGACGCGCGCGTGATCGAAGCCCGCAACCTCGTCGAGATCAGCATCGGCGATTACGTGCTGTCGGGCGGCGAGGTGGCCGCGGAAGTGGTGCTCGATGCGTGCGTGCGGTTGCTGCCCGGCGTGCTCGGCGCAGCGGACTCGCTGAAGGACGAAAGTTTCGAGCGGGGATTGCTGGAATATCCCCACTATACGCGGCCGGCCGAATGGCAGGGGCGCGCGGTGCCGGAGACGCTGCTGTCCGGCCACCACGAAAAGATCCGCGCATGGCGCTTGGCGCAGGCGGAACGGATCACCGAGCAGCGCCGGCCGGACTTGTGGGCCGCGTACCGAAAGAATGCGAAATAGGGCGCCGCCGCGCGCTGCCCCTACGGACAAATAAGGCGGCGCTCTGCGCCGCCGGCGGAACGAAGAGAAGGAACACGGCGATGAATCTTTTGCAGCAGATCGAATCCGAACAGGTCACCAAGGCCGCCAAAAAGATCCCTGAATTCGCCCCGGGCGATACGGTGATCGTCAACGTCAAGATCGTCGAGGGCGATCGCGAACGCGTACAGGCGTTTGAAGGCGTGTGCATCGGCCGCAAGAACGCCGGCATCAATTCCGCCTTCACGGTGCGGAAAATTTCGTACGGCGAGGGTGTCGAGCGCATCTTCCCGCTGCATTCGCCGCGCATCGATTCGATCGAGGTGATCCGCCGGGGCGATGTCCGCCGCGCGAAGCTCTATTACCTCCGTGGCCGGACCGGCAAGGCCGCGCGCATCGCCGAGAAGTCGATGTTCGCCACGGGCGCCGCCGATACCTCGGCCGAACCGGCTCCGGAAGTGCAGCTGTCGGAAGCCGAGCTCGCCGCCAAGGCGACCAAGACCGAAGCCAAGAAAGCCAAGAAGGCCGCCAAGGAAGCTGCGGCGGCCAAGGCACGCAAGAAGTAGCTGTTTTCCCGGCGGTCGGTCTGGCCGGAGAGCCGGACTCCCGCTGTATAGCCTTGATCATGGTTTGCGCATCGAGGTGCCGCTCACGCGGCATTTTCCGGGCTGGCAACTCGAGCGTTTCGCCGCCGTTTAGGGTCGCCCGACGTGCATAGGCCGGCCCCGTTGTGCGCAGTCTTGGCAGGCTTCGATGCGCGACCCATTTAATATATAAGGGCCGCGGGCCGGATCGGCCCGGCGGCCGATTGCAGGCCGAAATTAGCCGTTCGAGTGGAGAGACAGATGAGCATGCCACGCACGCTTTTCCAGAAAATCTGGGACAGTCATTTGGTCGATCGCCAGCCGGACGGGGTATCGCTGCTCTACATCGATTTGCACCTGACGCATGAAATTACCAGTGCCCAGGCTTTCGAAGGCCTGCGCATCAACAACCGGAAGGTGCGCCGGCCCGATCTCACGCTGGCCGTGGTCGATCACAACGTGCCGACGACCGATCGTTCCAAGCCGGTCGAGGACGAAGAGGCGCGCATCCAGATCGACCAACTGGACAAGAACGCCAAGGAATTCGGCATCGAATATTACGACATGTTCGACGTCCG
>JBFWYO010000098.1:0-14819 GCA_050186335.1 Alphaproteobacteria bacterium
TCCGGTTTTTGGCGGAGCATGGATATTACGGCCCGGGCGATGCCGATGCGCAGGTTGCCAAGCGGGTCGATAGCCTGCGCAATCCATCGAACAAGACGTTCGAAGACCGCACGCCGGATGGGCGCGTCTACCAGGTCCGCCGACGGCGGGTGGATGCAGGCGGCGTCGGGACGGTGATGACGGAGATCACCGAGCAGAAGGCGGCGACGCAGGCGCTGGCGGACAAGGAAACCCAGATTCACCTGGCGCTCGATAATATGCCGGGCGCGCTGGTCTACACCGACGAGAATTTGAACATCGTCATCTGCAACGACCGTTTTCGGGAAATGTACCCGGCGCCGGTCGAGCTGCTGCAGCCCGGCCGGCCATATCCGCAATTTCTCCGCTTTCTGGCCGAGCACGGTTATTACGGCGACGGGGACGTCGAAACGCTGATCGCCAAACGCATCGAGAGCTTGCGCAATCCGTCGAACAAGTCGTTCGAGGATCGCACGCCCGATGGACGGGTTTACCGCATCCGGCGGCGACGCGTGGATGCCGGCGGCGTTGTCACGGTGATGACTGATATCACCGAACAGAAGCAGGCCGAGGCGGAGTTGCTCGCGGAAAAAAGAAGGACCGAGGAAGCCAACGGTCGCGTCACGGAAAAGAACCGGATGCTCGAAGCGCTGTCGTCCAAGCTGTCGAAATACCTTTCGCCGCAACTCTACCAATCGATTTTCAGCGGCGAGCAGAACGTCGAAATCGCCTCGAAACGCAAGAAGCTGACGATCTTCTTTTCCGATATCGCGGCGTTCACCGAGACGACGGACAACCTGGAATCGGAAGATCTGACCGACGTCCTCAACCATTACCTGACCGAAATGTCGGCGATCGCGCTGGCTCACGGCGCCACCATCGACAAGTTCATCGGCGACGCCATCCTGCTGTTCTTCGGCGATCCGGAATCCAAGGGTCACAAGGAAGATGCCAAGGCCTGCGTGATGATGGCGATCGCCATGCAACGCCGTATGCGTGAGCTCGAGCAGGAATGGCGCAACCGGGGTTTGGAGCGGCCGTTCCGCATCCGCATGGGCATCAGCACCGGATTCTGCACGGTCGGCAATTTCGGCAGCCAGAATCGGATGGACTACACGATCATCGGCAATGAAGTGAACCTGGCCGCACGCCTTGAATCGGCGGCCGAACCGGGCAGCATCCTGTTGGCCCACGAAACCAATGCCTTGGTCCAGGATCTTGTGCTGACCGAGGAACAACCGCCGATCACGGTGAAGGGTTTCATCAAGCCGATCAGCACTTACAAGATCGTCGGCACGTACGACGAACTGGTCGAAACGGGCAAGATCGTGCTGCAGGAGCGTAAGGGCTTGCGCGTGCTGGTCGACCTGTCGAAGCAGGACAAGTCGGAGGCGATCGCCATCCTCGAGGAAGTGCTGTCGCAACTGAAAAGCTGAGCTTCGGCGCCCGGCGTGTAGCTCGCTCGACGGATACGAGACATCGAAACTTAATGTAGCGCGGCTTGCGCTTACGCCGTCTTGGCCAGCGGCAACGGTGTTTCAACCGGCACGATCTTGATCTCGCGGCCGCGCACGGTCAGCGCGAGCCGGCCGTGCTTGAGCTCGAGCGCCGACTCGCCGAACAATTCGCGGCGCCAGCCTTTGAGCGCCGGAATGTCGGCATTGTCGTCGGCGGCCAGTTCCTCGAGATCGCCGCTCGAGGCGACGAGGCGTTGCGCCACGTCGTAAGATTCGCAGCGCAGCTTGAGCAGCACCTTGAGCAGTTCGACCACCGGGCCGAGGCCTTTGGGCAGTTCCTGGCGCTCTTCGGAGGCCGGCAGATCCTTGTCCGGGATCGACTGGCCGGCGATTACGGCGCGCAGCAGTTCCTGGCCCATGCGGCCCTCGGCGAAACCGCGCGACAGCCCGCGCGTGCGCGCCAGGTCTTCGATGGTGACGGGCGCGTGCGCGGCGATTTCGATCAGCGCCTCGTCGCGCAGAATGCGTTGGCGCGGCACATCGCGTTCCTGGGCGGTGCGTTCGCGCCAGGCGGCCAGTTCGCGCAGGATAGCGAGAAAGCGCGGCCGCGGCGAACGCACGCGAATCCGCTCCCAGGCGGATTCCGGATGCGCGCGATACGTCTCGGGATCGGTCAGCACCTGCATCTCGGCCTCGAGCCAGTGGGCCCGGCCGGAGCGCTCCAGTTGGGCACGCAGCTTTTCGTAAACCAGGCGCAGATGGGTCACGTCGGCCAGCGCGTATTGCACCTGCCGCTCGGTCAGCGGCCGCAGCGACCAATCGGTGAAGCGCGAGGATTTGTCGATCGATGCGCGCGCCAGCTTGCTGACCAGCGTCTCGTAGCCGACCGAATCGCCGAAGCCGCACACCATGGCGGCGACCTGGGTGTCGAACACCGGACGCGGCACCCGGCCAGTCGCCTTGTAGAAGATTTCCACGTCCTGGCGCGCCGCATGGAAGACTTTGACGATCTTCTCGTTGTCGAGCAGTTCGTACAGCGGCGTCGAATCGAGCCCGGGGGCAAGCACATCGATCGCGCGCGCCTCATCCTTGCCGGCGAGCTGCACGAGGCACAGCTTGGGCCAGTAGGTTTTCTCCCGCAGGAACTCGGTATCGATGGTGACGTAGGGCTCGTCAGCCAGGCGGTGGCAGAATTCCGCCAGCGCCTTCGTCTCGGTAATCATAGGCATGGCGCCCCGTATACACGCATTTGCCGGGCGGCGGAAGGATTGGGATTATCCTTTTATTTACAATGATTAAGCGGCCTTTCGAAGGATCGCGAAGGCATTAACGTCGGCGGCTCGGCCGTAGACCGAGATTTTCCCGCCAGGGGTCAAATTCGCCAATAACGTCGATTCTAGCCCTATTTCGAGCCGCGCCCGCTCGACCAGATCTTCGCTCGCCAAAAGGTCGACATCGTGTTTCCGGGTCAGCGCTTCCAGGCGCGCGGCCACGTTGACCGTATCGCCGATGACGGCAAATTCGAGCCGCCGCTCGTCGCCGATATCGCCCAGCACGACCGGCCCATAGTGCAATCCGATGCCGATGCGCAGCGAGGGCTCGCGCGACAGCGCGCGCAGTCGATTCCAGTCCTCCATCGCGGTTACCATGGCCAGTGCGCATTTGAACGCGTTGCTGGCATCGTTGGCGCCCGCGTGCGGCGTGCCGAACGTGGCCATGACGCAATCGCCGATATATTTGTCGACCGTGCCGCCATTGCCGAAGATGGCAGCTGCCATGCGGGCGTGGAACTCGCGCAACATGTCGATTGTGGCGGCGGGCGACTGTCGCTCGGCTATGGCCGTAAATCCGACGATATCCGCAAACAGCACGGCCGCGTGCTGCTGGCGCACCATGCTCAGTGGCTGATCCATCTTGGCCAGCTCGTCGACCATGGTCGGGCTGAAATAGCGCGCCAGGTTGGATCGCTCGCGCTCGGCGGCGATCTGGCGGCGCATCAGGACGACGGAACGCGCCACCGCGGTCGCCAGGATCGCGGTCGTGATGAGCAGAACCAGGACCTCGACCACCAGGTTGTTGACGTGCACGAAGGTCGGCTTCAGGAACAGCGCCAGCATCTCCGGGCCGCCGCGCACGGCCTGGCCGGCGGGCAGATCGAATACGGTCAGCGTTTCGGGCCGCGCGATTATCAGGATATTGCCGACCGACCATGCCACGGCGCTGCCGATACCCGAGGCCAGCACCAGCAAGGGCGCGTAGGTCAGCGCGGTCAGCGCCAGGAACAGGAAGAAGAACGGAAATGTATGCAGCCGCAGCTGGGTCTGGATCGGCCACGGGTCGGGCGCCATCGGGTTCAGGTAGAGCAGCGCGTAGGCCACGAGGATCGAGTCGAACACCACGAAGAGGTATTTCTGCCAGCTGTTGCGCCAGCGGGAGCGGATCACCGCGTACTGGCCGAGCCCGATCAGGGCCAGCGCCGTCGCAATGCCGGCCCAGTACATCGCCATGCCGACCGGGAACTGGGCGAAGACGTAAATCACGATGGCGCCCATGGCGCCGGCGCGCAGCTTAGTCATTAGTGCGAACGCCGAACGCTCTTCCTCCGCGATGGCGTGGCGCAGGCGTTGGTCGGTGCGGGTCTTCAGATCGGGTCCAAGCATGGGCGATGGGCTTCCGGTTCGCGTGGCTGGTACGACCCTGTATAAATGGCCTTTGCCTCAGGCGGTATGGGGACGCGCGCATGGCCGTGCGTCCTTGACAAACCGCCCGGTTCCATGCGTTTTCCACCAGCTTTTTTGCCCGGCCCGGGTGCCCGATCGGGCGCCGGGTTCGCACGACCCAGGGGTTATCCATGCATCCGTATCGCACGCACAAATGCGGTGAACTGCGCGCCGCCGACGAAGGCAAAGAGGTCCGCCTGTCGGGCTGGGTCCACCGCAAGCGCGATCACGGCAACCTGCTGTTCGTCGACCTGCGCGACCATTACGGGCTGACCCAGTGCGTGGCCGATACCTCAAGCGCCGTGTTCAAGACGCTCGAAGGCGCCCGCCTGGAAAGCGTGGTCACCGTCACCGGCAAAGTGGTGCGCCGCAGCCCCGAGACGATCAATCCCAAGCTGCCGACCGGCGAGATCGAGATCGTGGTGCGCGAAGTGCAGATCGAAAGCGTCGCCGATCCGCTTCCGCTGCAGGTCAATTCGGATGCCGATTACGGCGAGGAGGTGCGGCTCAAATACCGCTTCCTCGATTTGCGGCGCGAGAAGATGCACCGCAACATCATGCTGCGCAGCCAGGTCATCGCCTCGATCCGCCAACGCATGATCGGGCAGGGCTTCACCGAGTTCCAGACCCCGATCCTGACCGCCAGCTCGCCCGAGGGTGCGCGCGACTATCTGGTGCCGTCGCGCATCCATCCGGGGCAGTTCTACGCACTGCCGCAAGCCCCGCAGATGTTCAAGCAGCTCTTGATGATCGCGGGTTTCGACCGCTATTTCCAGATCGCACCCTGTTTCCGCGACGAGGACGGGCGCGCCGATCGCAGCCCGGGCGAGTTCTACCAGCTCGATTTCGAGATGAGCTATGTTACGCAGGACGACGTGTTCGCTGCGATCGAGCCGGTCATGGCGGGCGTGTTCGAGGAATTCTCGGGCGGCCGCGTGGTCGACAAGCCGCCGTTCCGGCGCATCGCGTTCGACGAGGCGATGCTGAAATACGGCAGCGACAAGCCGGACCTGCGCAATCCGATCTTGATTTCCGACGTGACCGAGGTCTGGCGCGGCACGTCGTTCAAGATTTTCGCCGGCGCCATCGACAAGGGCGCCGTGGTGCGCGCGATCCCTGCGCCCAAGGCCGCGACGCAACCGCGATCGTGGTTCGACAAGCTCAACGAATGGGCCCGCGAACAGGGCATGGGCGGGCTTGGCTATATCGTGCTCGAAGCCGGCGCCGGCAAAGGCCCGATCGCCAAGTTCCTCGACGAGTCGCGCCTGGCGCAACTCAAGCAATTGGCCGGCGTTGCCGACGGCGATGCGGTGTTCTTCGTCTGCGAGAAGGCGGACAAGGCGGCGAAGTTCGCCGGCGAGGCGCGCAACGTCATCGGCCGCGATCTGGACCTTTACGAGAAGAACGCGTTCCGTTTCTGCTGGATCGTCGATTTCCCGATGTACGAGTTCGACGATAAGACCAACAAGATCGAATTCAGCCACAACCCGTTTTCGATGCCGCAAGGCGGGCTCGAAGCGCTCGAGAAGCAGGACCCGCTCACGATCAAGGCGTTCCAGTACGACATCGTGTGCAACGGCGTCGAACTGTCGTCGGGCGCGATCCGCAATCATCGGCCCGAGATCATGTACAAGGCGTTCGAGATCGCCGGCTACGGGCGCGAACATCTGGAAGCGCGCTTTGGCGGCTTGCTCTCCGCGCTGAAATTCGGCGCGCCGCCGCACGGCGGCTCGGCGCCCGGCATCGATCGCATCGTCATGCTGCTGGCGGACGAGCCGAATATCCGCGAAGTGATCCTGTTCCCGATGAACCAGGCGGCGCAGGATTTGATGATGCAGGCACCGGCACCGGTACCGGCCGAACGGCTCAAGGAACTGCACTTGAAGCTGGATCTGCCGCCGGTCAAAAAGCCGGGGTGACGGCGACCGAACCGGAAACGGCTTTCGTCTTGTTTGTCGCCCCGGACATGCGCGGCCTTCGCGGCGCGCAGATCCCGGGTCCGCCGAACAGCCGGTATTACAGGACTCCGGCCCTTCGCAGGTGTTTCGGCCGGGATGACCCCATGGCAGCCAAGGTTAATTTCCCTTGCCGCAATCGTTAAGACGCGGGAACATCGGCCCGCGTGTTTCGATGGGGCGGGGGACCACATGATCAAATTACGCTACGGAGTCTCGCGACGGGCCTTGCTCGGCGCGGCCTCGCTGCTGATGCTGACGCCGGTCCAGGGCATCGCCGATCAGGTCGCCGCCGCTGCCGACGAAATCAAGCCTGCGGAACCCGCCAAGTCTCCGGTACGAAAAGTCCAGGTCGCTCCCGGCGGCGGCCAGCGATTCGTCGTCGTCGGCGCCTACCACGATCTTCGCCCCGCCGACCGCACGATGCGCCGCTACGCCGAATACAAGGCCACGATCGTGCCGCAGCAATGGAACAACGAGCAGTGGTATCGCGTCGCCGTCGAGACCGAATCCGCCGCCGCGGCCCGGCAATTGCGTGACCGGCTGGCGGCCGCCGGCATGTCGGACGCCTGGACCATCGCGCCGTGCGCCGATGGCGCCGAGGCTGCGCGCGGCTGCTTGGGCTCCGAGCGACTGGACGGCGATTACGGCAATTGAGCCCGGGCCCATAATTTCGCCTAATTCTTATCGTCTTTCGCCGACGTCGCCCGTGCTAGCGTTGCAACGACGCAACGGGGGAGTCGGCCCGTAGGCGCAGGAATTGGATTGTCCCTCATGAACAAGATTGTGGTTTCGTTGAGCCTTGGCGTGGCGGTCGCAGCGACCGGCTTTGCCGCGTTGCCGGCGCACGCCGAACTGACGATGGCGCCGCACCGCGCGATCTACGAATTGTCGCTGAAGAAGACCGGCGACGGGTCCGATGTGCTCGACGTTTCCGGCGGCATCGTGTTCGAGTTCACCGCCACGTGCGACGGCTACGAGGTCAAGCACGATTTCCGCATGCGGATGTCGGGCAAGGAGGGCACGGCGGTCGAGCGGCGCACCCTGTTCAGCTCCTGGGAATCGCGCGACGGATTGAAATTCCGCTTCTCGACCAAGACGGAGACCAGCGGCGAGCCGTCCGAATTATTCGAGGGCACGGCGACGTTGGATGCGGCCACCAGGGCGGGTCTGGTGACGATGACGAAGCCCGAGTCGAAGCAGGTCAAGCTGCCGCCCGGCACGCTGTTCTCGACCGCGCATACGTTCGAGGTGCTCGACAAGGCGGCGAAGGGCGAAAAATTCATCTTTCGCACCGTGTTCGACGGCGCCGATGGCGAAAAAATCTACAAGGCGAACGCACTGGTCGGTCTCGCGCGCGAACCCGCCGCCAACGCGGACCCGCTTCTGAAGCAGCGCGGTTGGCCGATCAAGATGGCCTATTTCCTGCAGCGTTCGCAGGAGCCGAAGCCGGAATACGAATTGTCGACCGTGCTGTACGAGAACGGGATTGCGGGCGACATGGTGCTCGACTACGGCGACGTGGTGATCGACGCCAAGATGACCAAGCTCGAATCGATGCCCGCGCCGAAGTGCAACTAGGTCGATCGCGGGATCGTGCGTCCTTCAATTCGCGCGCGATTGCGCACGGCTCAGGATGAGGACCGGTTCTGGTTTGCTTTAGATTTACCGCCTCATGCTGATGCGGCGCCCTTGCGCCGAACCGACGCTTGGGCCGCGGGCGCGATGTTCGGCTAGTCCTCGTCGTCATCGTCGGCCGCGGCCGGTTTTCCCAGGCCGCGACCTTTCCTGATCGCGTCGGCGCCCATTTTCGCGCGCACCAGGTCCATCGTCCGTTCGACCTTGGCGCGCTTGGTGGCGTCGGGGTCGAGCAGGTCGCCCGGGTCCGCGGCTTGCGGCGGGGTGAAGTCGCTCAGTCCGACGCCGATCAACCGATACGGCAAGCGCGCGCTGGTTTCGCGTTCGAGTAGCGGCAGCGCGCCGCGGTAGATCGACTCCGCCAACTGCGTCGGGGCGGGAAGCTGGCAGCGCCGGGTAATGGTCTTGAACTTGGCGGATTTGAGTTTCAGCGTCAGCGTGCGCCCGGCCAGTTCCGCCTTCTTCAGCCGCGCGGCGACTTTTTCGCACAGCGGCCACAATTCGTCCTTGAGCATGGCCAATTGCGCCAGATCGCGGTTGAAGGTGGTCTCCGCCGAAACGCTCTTGGTTTCGTCGTCGGTCGAAACGCTGCGGGCGTCCTCGCCGCGCGCGAACCGCGCCAGGCGCCGACCGATCGAACCGAAGCGCGCGATCAGATCGTTTTCTTCGTGCTCCAACAATTGGCCGATCTTCTCGATACCGTGCTGCGCGAGCTGCGCATTCAGCGCCGGGCCCACGCCCCAGATCGTCGTGACCGGCCGGTTGCGCAGGAATTCGACCGCCTCGGCGCGGCCGATAACGGCAAAGCCGCGCGGCTTGTCGAGGTCGGAGGCGACCTTGGCGAGAAACTTGTTGTAGCTCAGGCCGATCGACGCGGTGACCCCGACCTCGTCTTCGACGCGCTTGACCAGGCGTGCCAGCGTTTCCGCCGGCGGCGCGTGATGCAAGCGCTCGGTGCCGGAAAGATCGAGAAAAGCCTCGTCGATCGAGATCGGCTCGACCGAGGGCGTCACGTCCAGCATGAGCCTGCGGACCCGCTGGCCGGCCTCGGCGTATTTTTTTATATTCGGGCGGATCACCACCGCGTTCGGGCAGGCGGCGAGCGCCTTGAACATCGGCATGGCGGAACGTACGCCGTAGATGCGCGCCACATAGCACGCGGCGGAGACGACGCCGCGCTTGCCGCCGCCGACGATGACCGGCTTGTCCCGCAAATCCGGGTTGTCGCGCTTTTCCACCGTGGCGTAGAACGCGTCGCAGTCGATATGGGCGATGGCCAGATCGAACAGCTCGTCGTGCCGCTTGATGCGCCGCGAACCGCATGCCGGGCAGCGCGCCGCATCGTCTTCCAGATGCCGGAAACAATCGCGGCACAGGCCGCGTATCGGCGGGGCGGCGGCGCGCGTGTCGGTCATCCCGCGGTCTCGGGCGGCCACAGCCACGCAGCCCCGCGCACGCCGCTCGAATCGCCGTGCTTGGGCGGCACCAGGGTGATCGCGGCGGTGTCGGCGAAAATGAAATCCGGCATCAGGACCGGCACATTGACGTACAGCCGCCGCACGTTCGACATGCCGCCGCCGAGCACGATGATATCGGGGTCGATCACGTTCACCATTGTCGCCAGGGCTCGCGCCAGGCGATTTTCGTATCGGCCGAGTGCGGCGCGCGCTTTGGCGTTGCCGGTTTCCGCGAGCTCGACGATCGCCGGCGCCTTCAGGGTCTGGCCGGTATCGCGCGCGTAATCGGCTTCGAACGCAGGCCCGGACAGGAACTGCTCGATGCAGCCGATCTTGCCGCACCAGCAGGGCGGGCCGGGGTATTCGGCCGCGGTCTGCCAGGGTAGGGGATTGTGACCCCATTCCCCGCCGATCATGTTCCGCCCGTCGAGCAGCCTGCCGTCGACGACGATGCCGCCGCCGACGCCGGTGCCGAGGATGACGCCCAGCACGCAACGGGCTCCGGTCGCAGCACCGTCGGTGGCCTCCGAGAGCGCAAAGCAATTGGCATCGTTTGCGGTGCGGACCGGCCGATCGAGCAGGCGTTGCAGATCGACTTGCAGCGGACGGCCGTTCAGCCATGTCGAGTTGCCGTTGCGCACCAGGCCGGTGCTTGGCGATATCGATCCGGGCTGGGCAACCCCGACCGTTCCGCGGCCGCCGAGTTCCGCCTCCGCGGCGTGCACGAGCGCGCGGACGCCCGCGAGCGTCGCATCGTAATCGCCGCGCGGGGTCGCGGCGCGACGGCGCCAGCGCTCATGCCCTTCGGCGTCGATCGCCATGACCTCGATCTTGGTGCCGCCAATATCGACGCCGAGGCGAAATTTGGCGTTTGGTGCCGACGTGGCCAGCTTCTACCTCCGATTTTCGTCTTACAGACTGTTAATTAACTTCGTATAGACAGACAACCGACCTGATCGATGGCCGCGCGGCGCGCCGCCGGACCTCGAAGCCTTAGGTTTCGCCATGTTTTTCAAGGATATGTATGGTATCCTCAGCATGCAACGCAAACGCTGGACGACGCAGTTGCGACGACCGGGAGTGCACTAGGTGAAGATCGGCAAATGGCAAAAACAGTCCTGATCGTCGAAGACAATGAACTTAACATGAAGTTGTTTCGCGACCTGCTACAGGCGCACGGCTATGAGACGATTGAATCCCGGGAGGGGATCGAGGCTCTACGCCTGGCCCGCGAACGCAAGCCGAACCTGATCCTGATGGATATCCAGCTGCCCGAGGTTTCCGGCCTGGAAGTCGCCAAATGGATCAAGGAGGACGAGGAACTTAAATCGATCCCGATTGTCGCCGTGACCGCCTTCGCGATGAAGGGCGACGAGGAGAAGATCCGACAGGGCGGCTGCGAAGCATATTTGGCGAAGCCGATCTCGCTGACCAATTTTCTCGAGACTGTCGAAAAATATATCCGCTGAGGATCAGTGACAGCGCGGCTGTTGATTGTTGATGGCACGGGGGGATTAGGGCCGCTGGCGGAGAAGCTCAGAAACGAGTTCTTCGACGTCCAGACGATCGCCGACCGCACGCTTGCGCCTGCGGCGGCCCGCGATACCGGCGCCGACCTGATCGCGGTGGCGGCGCAGCGCAACGACCGCGCCGGCGCCTGGATGCTGACCCGCGCGCTACGCGCCGACCCGGTATCCGGGCATGTGCCGATCCTGCTGTTCGACGACGCCGCCAATCAAATGGAGCGCTGCGAAGGCCTCGAAGCCGGCGCGGACGATATTCTGCCCCAGGACGCGCCGATGCCGTTGCTGCTGGCGCGCATCAGGGCGCTGGTGCGGCAGAAATTGTTGCTCGATGAATTGCGCCTGCGCGAGGACACCGGCCTGCGTTTGGGCCTCGAGAGCGGCGGCGAAACGATGCAAAGCCAACGCCTGGCCGGCGCCAAGCTGGTCGTTGTCGCCTCGGACCGGGACGGCGACCTGTTCCGCGCCCTCGCCAAGCATGCCGCCTACGAATTGAATTGCATGCCACCCGAAAATGTCGACGTGGCCGCGATCGAAGCGGCGATGCCGGATGCCGTGGTCCTGGTCCTCGCCGATGTCGACGCCGGCCTGCGTCTGGCGGGTCGCCTGCGCAGCCTGGCAAATCTGCGTCATGTTCCGGTTGTGGTGGCGATTGCCGGTGGCGAACCGTGGAAGGCCGGGCGGGCATACGAGGCGGGCGCGTCCGATGTCGTGCAATGGCCTGCCGAAGGTCGCGAGATCGCCGCGCGGTTGTCGCTGCTGGTACGCCGCAAGCGGCATTTCGACCAGCTGCGCGAAAATTACCGCCGCAGCCTCGATCTGGTGGTCCGCGATTCGCTCACCGGTTTGCACAACCGGCGCTATCTCGAGACCCATTTCGCCAACCAGGTGCGCCACGCCGCGGCGACCGGCAAGATCCTGGGCCTGCTGATGATCGATATCGACCGCTTCAAGTCGATCAACGATAAGCACGGCCACGCGATCGGCGACGAGGTGCTGCGCATCGTCGCCGAACGGCTCCTGTTCGGGGTGCGCGATTACGATTTGGTCGCACGCTTTGGCGGCGAGGAATTCATGGTCATCATGCAGAACGTCGACGAAGCGGAGGCGATGAAGATCGCCGAACGCCTGCGCCGCACCGTGGCCGACCGGCCGTTCACCGTTCCCGGTCTTGGCGCCGCGGCGTTGCCGGTTACCGTCAGCATTGGCATGGCGCTGACCCAGGATGCGCCCACGCCGGGCGAATTGTTCCTGACCGCCGACGAAGCCCTTTATGCTGCCAAACGGGCCGGCCGCAACAAAGTCGTCCGCATGCCGCCCGAGGCCCATCCACGCAGCGGGGCATAATCCACTTGGATACTGGTTCTTGCTCATCCCGAGCCGCGCGAGGCGCGAGAAGAAGGGTGAGAAAGAAATGGCAGTACGTTGGACCACAAACAGAAACGGCGACCCAAGGGCCGCCGTTTTTCGTGAAGCAGGGCGAAAACGCTCTACTTGATCTTGTATTCCTTGAACAGAACGTGCTTGCGGACCACCGGGTCGTACTTCTTGAGCGCCAGTTTTTCGGTCTTGGTGCGCGGGTTCTTGGTGGTGATGTAGTAGTAGCCGGTATCGGCGGAGCTCACCAATTTGATCTGCAGGTTGCTCGATTTAGCCATGGTAAGCCTCTGATTTGTCTCAATTATCCGGCGCCCACGCCGGTTCGGGGTGGGCGGAGAATAGCCATCGGCGCGGCGAAGTCAAGCAAATCGGCCGGTCTTCGGTAACGACGCCGTCGACGTAGCGCGTCGCTGATGCCGAAAGCTATGTCAATGCCATCCTGACCGGCACGGTGCGCGCCTGCGCCGTACTCGCCGCGCAATCGGCAGCGGCGCACGGCCCCGCTAGCAAAAGCGGGCGCGTGGCGGGTTCGACCGTGTGCGCTTACTTATTGATGGCGTCGACCGGGCGGCGGGTCCTGCGGCGTCGAAGCCGTCGAGTGCGTGTTGCCGAGGCGCATCGCGCGTTCGATCAAAACGGGTTCGTGCAGCAATTGCCGCGCCACTTCGAGTTCCGGGTCGGCTTTCGGGTTGGTCGTGAAATAGGGCGGGCACACCGCGCGCAGCCGGGCGAACTTCTGCTCGTTCGGCGTCGTCTGCAATTGCCATTCGCGCAGCGTCGCCGCCATCTTGAGCTTGTTCTGGCGCAGATCCGCCATCACGCTCGCCGGCGTCGCCCCGGCGCTCAAGCACAAGGTGGGCGCCACGCCCAGCCCTTGCAGAATGTAGCCGTGCGGCGAGTGGAAGCGCGACCAGGTGAGGATCAGCTCGCCCTCGTTCGGTAGCGTGAAGACGGTTTGCACCGTACCCTTGCCGAACGACGTCGATCCGACGACGATGGCGCGCCCGTGATCCTGCAGCGCGGCCGCGACGATCTCGGACGACGACGCGGATCTGCCGTTGATCAGCACGATCAAAGGCCTGCCGTCGAGAATGTCCCGATTGCTCGCGTCGTAGCTTTGCAGACTGTCCGGATGCCGGCCGTGCGTGGAGACGATCTTGCCCCGCGCCAGGAACAGGTCGGAGACGTAAATTGCCTGATCGAGCAGGCCGCCGGGATTGTCGCGCAAATCCAAGATGAGGCCGCCGAAACCGGGGCCGAGATCGGCGCGCGCGCGTGCGACCTGTTCGGCCAATTGCCGCCCGGTGCGCTGATTGAATCGCGTCAGCTTGATGTAGGCGCCGTCGCCCTCGCGCCGGTAGACCACCGTATCGGGCACGATATGCCGCCGTTCGACGCTGACGTCGAGCGGCGCCACGACGTTCTCGCGCACGACGGTCAATTTCACCGCGGTGCCTTCCGGGCCGCGCAGTTCGTTGACCACCTGGCGCAGCGTGAAGCCTTGAATCGGCTGCCCGTTGACCCGCGTGATCGTGTCGTTGACGCGCAGGCCGGCGATCTCGGCCGGGGCGCTGGGCATCACGGCCGCCACCTTGGTGACGCCGTCGACGACCTGGATCGAAATGCCGATGCCGCTGTAGCCGTCGCGCACCGCGCGGGCATCGCGCGCGTCTTCCGCGGTCTGATAGCGCGAGAATTTGTCGAGCTTGCCTAGGGCGGCCTCGAACATGACTTCGTAGATCTTCTCCGATGTCGCGGTCTTGATCTTGGGCGAGGCATCGGCGGCCGCACGAACCACGGCGACCGAGGCGACGCCCCACTCGCGCGCGTCGTCGCGCGCCGGCATCGGAACCCGCGCGGTCACCTCGTTGCCCCGGCGGACCGCGATCTGGCCGTCCGTCGCGGCGATGGTGATATCCGGATCGATCGCCTTCAATCCCTGCATGGCGTTGACGGCGAAGGTGCGGACGCTGACCGGGTCGATATAGCGCTGCGCGATGTAGCTGTAGGTTTCGCCGAACGTGCGCTGGCCGGTATCGGCGACCGGCTGCTTGGACGGATCGGGCCCGGCGGCGCACGCGGTGCCGATGACGAAAACCAGCGGAGCCAGGGAGCGGATCGACCAAATAGCCATCGTTGACCCAAATCGCAATAAAGCCGAGGCACCGGCGCGCAGGGGAGCCCGGCGGGGAGTGGTGGCGGCGGGGTTGTACGTAACAGAAATCATACGCCCGAGCGTTGTCAAAGGTCCTGAACCGTGAGGCCGCGCCGCATTGCCGCGCCACCCTTCCGGCGGAACAAAAAGCGTATCGCGGCGCGCGCCCGTCTGGCAAACGGAAATTGGCAAGATGTGTGCGAATACTTGGGCGGCACAAAATCCGCCAAGTAATCGGCCAAGTATTTGGCCAGACACGTTCAAGATCGCGTGAACGACGATCCGTGTCGGCGGGCGGCGCCGGTCGCCGGCCCGGCCGAATCGCCTTGAAGCCGCCGCGGCGGACATGCTTTCGTTTCGTCATCTCCCGCGCAAGGACCACGCAAGCGATGATCGACCTGTATTATTGGCCGACGCCGAACGGCCACAAAATGACCATGTTCCTCGAAGAGGCCGGACTGCCCTACAAGCTGATTCCGATCAACATCGGCAAGGGCGAGCAGTTCGAGATCGGAA
>JBFWYO010000099.1:0-14809 GCA_050186335.1 Alphaproteobacteria bacterium
TGCCGCAGGCGATCACCGGCGTGTTCCAAGGCATGCTGCTGTTCTTCCTGCTGGCGACCGACATGCTGATCCGCTACCGCGTGCGCTTCGGCCGTCGCGCGGGACAAAAGGCGCGGGCGGCATGAGCGGCGATCTGATCGACGGGATCATTGTCATCCTGGCCGCCACGTTGCGCGCCGGCACGCCCTTGGTGTTCGCGGCACTTGGCGAACTGGTCACGGAAAAATCCGGGGTGCTGAATTTGGGCGTCGAAGGCATGATGCTGATGGGCGCCGTGGCCGGCGTGATCGGCGCGCACAATTCCGGCAGCCTGTCGGTCGGCGTGGCGGCCGGCATTGCCGCCGGCGTCGCGATGGCGCTGATCTTCGCCGTGCTCACGCTGACGTTCCAGGCCAGCCAGGTGCCGACCGGATTGGCGCTGACCATCTTCGGCATCGGCCTCAGCGCATTCCTCGGCCTCGGGTACAATGACAAGCCGCTGCAGGGCTTGGCGCCGATCAGCATTCCGGGGCTCAGCGACATCCCGGTCGTCGGCAAGCTGTTTTTCGCGCATGACGTGTTTGTCTACCTGTCGCTGGCGATGTTCGCCGCCATCGCCTGGTTCCTGTTTCGCACGCGGGCGGGACTTGCCTTGCGCGCGGTCGGCGAAGCGCCCGAATCGGCGCACGCGCTCGGCAAGAAGGTGATCGCCATCCGCTACGCCGCAACCTTGTTCGGCGGCGCCATGGCGGGTTTGGCCGGCGCCTATCTGAGTATCGTCTACACGCCGATGTGGGCGGAAAACATGACCGCCGGGCGCGGCTGGATCGCGCTCGCCTTGGTCGTGTTCGCGACCTGGAAACCGGGTCGAGTCTTGCTTGGCGCCTATCTCTTTGGCGGCGTTACGATTCTTCAATTGAACGTGCAGGGCGCCGGTTACGCTGTGTCGTCGCACCTGCTGTCGATGCTTCCCTATATCGCCACGGTCCTGGTTTTGGTATTGATCTCGCGGGACGCCACGAAGATCAAACTGAACGCGCCGGCATCCCTCGGCAAACCGTTCCATAGCGACTGACGGGCGGCGGCCGGACTCCCGGCGCGCGAAGGGGCCGCAGACTTTCGACAGTCGTTTTCCGGCCGTCTCCCTTTCCATCACTCCGGTCATTCGGAAGCAGGGGACCCCATGAACACGCGAATGAACAGACGCATTTTCCTTCAATCGCTCGCGGCCGTCGCGGCGACCGGCCTGGCGCTCGCCGGCAGCGCCGGCGCCGAACAGCAGAAACTCAAGATCGGCTTCGTGTATGTGAGCCCGGTCGGCGACGCCGGCTGGACCTTCCGCCACGATGTCGCGCGCAAGGCGCTCGAGAAGGCGTACGGCGACAAGATCCAAACCAGCTTCGTCGAAAGCGTGCCGGAGGGCGCCGACGCCGAGCGAATCATCCGCCAGTTCGCCACCACCGGCCACCAGCTCATTTTCACCACGTCGTTCGGATACATGAATCCGACGATCAAGGTCGCAACGCAGTTCCCGAACGTCACGTTCGAACACGCCACCGGCTACAAGCAAGCCAAGAACGTCGGCACCTATAGCGCGCGCTTCTACGAAGGCCGTTATCTCGCCGGTGTGGTCGCCGGCAAGATGACCAAAAGCAACAAGATCGGTTATGTCGCCGCGTTCCCGATTCCGGAAGTGGTGCAGGGCATCAACGCCTTCACCGTCGGCCTCAGAAGCGTCAACCCGAAGGCCGAGGTGCGCGTGATCTGGGTCAATTCCTGGTACGACCCGGGCAAGGAACGCGAAGCGGCCGAAACGCTGATCGGGCAGGGTGCCGATGTGGTGACCCAGCACACCGATTCGACCGCGCCCGTGCAGGCGGCCGAAGCCAAAGGCGTCTATGCCATCGGTTATCATTCCGACATGTCGAAATACGGCCCCAAGGCGCATCTGACCGCGTCGTACCACGATTGGGACGCGTACTACGTCAACACCGTCAAGGCGGTGATGGACAAGAAGTGGAAGTCCGGCGACGTGTGGGGCGGCATCAAGGACGGCATGGTCAAGCTATCGCCGTTCAACGCCGCCGTGCCCAAGGATGTGGTCGATCTGGTCAAGCAGCGCGAGGCGGATATCGCCGCCGGCAAGCTGCATCCGTTCCAGGGCCCGCTCAAGGACCAGGCCGGCGCCATCAAGGTCGCGGCCGGCAAAACGATGCCGGACAAGGACATTCTCGGCATGAATTTCTATGTCGAGGGCGTCGTCGGCCAGTTGCCGAAACAGTAAAATGCGCGCGAATCGAAAACCCCCGCCGGACTTCCGGCGGGGGTTTTAGTTCGATCGTTCTTATTTGGCGCAGGCAACCTCGCGCATCACCACGCAACCACTGCGTGCCGGGCAAGCGTTGTTGTTCATCAAGTCCCATGTCGGCGACTGCGCGGACCCGAAATCTCGATCGAACCGCGTATAGCGCGAATAGCCGCGCTGCGCGCAAATTGTCGTCGCCACCCACATGTCGCATGCGGTGGCATCCCTGCCTCCACAGGCCCGATAGTTGATGCCGACCGGAATACCGTTGACGCGAGGTCCTGTAATCCGCGCCTGAGTCGGATTGGTCACGCCGGTACGCGGGCCGATCGTGCCGGAATGGGCGGCGCCGTAAGCGTAAAGTTGCGTGACCGACCCGAAGAATTTGCAGCGCTGCGAATTATAGCTCGTGCGTTCGGCGGTCCATGCGACGCAGCTGCGCTCGGCCGCGCAAGCGCGCTGGCAAGCACCCCAATCAATCGACGGCTGAATGATTTCGTAGTACGGCTTGCCCGTGAAATGCTGGCCGGTCCAATGGCTGCCTTGGGCGTTCGCAGCCCCGGGTCCCCACGCGAGCAAGACACTCAGCGCTAAGGTCGCGATCGCAGCTCGGCGGAACAGGTCGATGCGAGTCCAAACGCCATCCAGATGCCATGCCATGGCACTTCTCCGTCCGGTAGCCGACCGCGCCGATAAGAGACTGAATTTTAGCAGTTTAGATACGCGGTTTGCCACCGACAAAAAAAACCCGCCGGTCGCCCGGCGGGGTTCTTATCAGACGGTAACGTTAGCGCTTATCTCGTACACGCAACCTGGCTGAAGGCGGTGCAGTAGGCGCCGTTGCACACCTGGTTCGAGCCGACCACGTAGGTCGTGCCCGGCTTGTAGGTTTGCCAGCTGAGCGCGCGCGTATAGCCCTGCCGCTGGCAGAACTGGTTGGCGCCGCCCCAGCCGCAATTGGTCGCCCAGGTCACGCACCAGTCGACCGCACGTCCGGCGATCTGCGGGTAGTTGAAGGTGAAGCTCTGCTGCTGGCCCGGCGGCGTATATGGCGGTTGCACGCCGCCTTGACCGACGCAGGTCACCTGGCTCAGGCCGACGCAGAACCCGCCGTTGCAATACTGGTTCGAACCGATCACCCAGGTACGGCCCGGGCGATAGGTTCGCCATGAGGTCGCCTGCTGGTAGCCGACGCGCTGACAATACTGATCCGCTCCGCCCTTGCCGCAATTGGTCGCCCAGGTTGCGCACCAGTCGACGGTGGCGCCCTGAAGCTGCGGATAGTGGAAGGTCCGCTGATTGTAACCCGGGTTGGTCTGGCCGGCGCAGACGACCAAGCTGAAGCCTTGGCAGAAGCCACCGTTGCAGAACTGGTTCGAGCCCATGACCCAGGTACGTCCGGGATGGAAGGTCGTCCAATAGCTCGCGTGCGAATAACCGCGGCGCACGCAATAATGGTCGGCGCCGCCTTTGCCGCAATCGGTGGCCCAGGTCCGGCACCAATCGACGATGGCGCCGTTGATACGCGGATTGTCGAACCGAACGTCCGCGCGCGCGCTATCGGCGCCGGCGAAACTCATGCCCAGCACGACCAGCGCAAGCGCCGCAAGCCGGCTTGGCCAACGTAGAAAGTCAATTTTCATAGTAATCTCCCTGCTGAGGACGCCGAGCGTCGCTCCCCCGATTTGCTACGCAACATATTATAGCAGCGTTCCCGCCAATTTCACCGCAAACCGTGCGGATATTTTATCGCCGGCGGATCGCCGTTGCGAACCGGGGGCAATGCGCAGCCAGGCAAATTGGTTCGAGCCTGCAACATATGTGTAACTGGTACGTATCAACGGGTATCCGGTTGTCTGCCTAAATCTGCGCCAGCGCCGGTAATTGTGCGCCGCGGAAAACCGCAACCCGTCCCCCGGCTTCAGCGCCAATTGACGGCGATGCCGTTTTGACCCCCGACGTCCACCGATTGTAGGTGCCCAGACACGGCCCACGTGTTGCGGACGGTTGCCGCACGGGCATGCCGAAGCCGCGTTGCCGGTATGCGGTTACCGGCTTCGCTGCAGTGATCGCGCGCCGGAGATGACGAACCCGCGCCGACGCGGTAGAAACCTGCATCTTTCATGGGAGGACCGCATGACTATCAAGCGTATCAATCCGGCGCCGCGCCTGTCGGCCGCCGTCGTCCACGGCAATCTCGTCCATCTGGCCGGGCAGGTGGCGCAGAACGCGCCCGGCAAGCCGCCGGCCGAACAGACCAAGGACATCCTCGACCGCGTCGACGCGCTGCTGAAGGAGGCTGGCACCGACAAATCCCGCCTGCTCAGCGCCGTGATCTGGCTTTCCGATATCGCTTATTACAACGAAATGAACTCGGTGTGGGACAAGTGGACCGCGCCCGGTTGCGCGCCGGCGCGCGCGTGCATCGAAGCCAAGCTCGCCAACCCGGCCTACAATGTCGAGATCATGATCGTTGCGGCTTTGCGCGACGCACCCAAGGCGAAGGCGGCGGGTGGTTCGGGCGGCGGCCGGGCCAAGGCTAAGACCAAGGCCAAGAAAGCGGCAAAGAAGAAGCGCTGAATCCGCTGCGTTCGGAATCCGGCGCCGGCGGCCATTCCGCGCAACAAAAAACCCGCCGGAAGGCGGGTTTTTCGTTTGGGGCGACCCTGCGGCGATCGCTCGCGCGGGCTATTTCTTCTCGTCCTTGTTCTCTTCCTTCTTTTCGTCCTTCTTTTCTTCTTTCTTTTCTTCTTTCTTTTCCTCGAGCAGATCCTCGAGCACGAAGGCGAGATAGCGCTCGGCGTTGCGGTTCAGGCGGTACGCCCAATCCTTGCTGCGCTTGTTGATCGACTCGACCTGCGCTTTCGCCTCGGCGCTGAGCAGCAGCTTGGAATCCTTGGGCTTCTCCTTGAGCGCCTGAGCCTCGTCGAAACTGGCCGAGATTTTCGCCCAGGTTTCCTTTTCGCGATCCTTCTCGGCCTTGTCCTGCTGGCCGGGCTTTTCGAACTCGATCATGTCGACGGTGACGGTGATGCCGTCGAACGTCTTCAGAACGGCTTGGCCCTTTTTGTTCTTGGTGAAGTCGACCTCGCCGATCGGCTTGGCGTCTTCGGCGCTGGCGTCTTCCAGCGCGCCGGCGACGGCGCCGACCACGCGCGGCTCCTTGGCCTTGCGGCCCTCGGGAACGTTGGCCACGGCGAAATCCTTATCGTCGGCCTTGGCCTTGGAAACGGTCAGCGTGTCGCCCGCGGCCTTGGTCAAGGTAACTTCCTTGATGCGCTCGGCTTTTAGATCGACGATCGCTTTGTCCATCCAATCGGACACGTCGGACTTGACGCCGGGGTCGCCGGTTGCCAGCCACGACTGCTTGTCGTCCGGCTTGCGCACGTAGACGCGCTCCTGGCCGGCCGGCGCGTTGGTGTTGGCGCGGCCGACGATGATCGACGCCAGCACCTTGCCGTCCTTGTCCTTGAACGTCAGCAGCTTGGATTTGGCTTCCTTGCCGGCCGGATCTTCCACCTGAAGCTTGTCGTAGCGCGCCGCTTCGACCGTCTTCGGCTCGAATGTGCGCATCTCGGCCACGGCCACCGCCGCCCGGCGCACCAGGTCGCTCTGCGCCGGAAAATTGTTCTTGTCGGCGATCACCCAGCCGTCGGCGGTGCGGTTGACGGTTACCGTCTTGCCGCTCTGCATGACGGTGAGCGACTGGATCGCCGCCATCTGCTGTTCGAACTGCGGAAACATCTTCTCGCCCGCGCGCGGCGGCGGGGCGGGGAGGTTGCTGTATCCGACGGCGATCGCTGCCGCCGCGACGACGACGGTGACGGCGGCGAAGGTGAGGAACGATTTGCGGTTCATGCGCGGTTTTCCTATCCGATCAGGCGTGCGCGTGGCGCCGGCTGCGGCGCACGCGGCGCACGTAGCCCAGCACGATGGCGACAATCGCCACAATCAACGGGATCAAGCCGATGTTGATCGCCTTGAGATTGGCATCGAGGGTGTTGATGTCCTTGCGCAGGTTGAACTGCACGTCGCGCAGCTCCTTGCGGATACGCAGCAATTCGGACTGGAACTCCTCCATGGCCTTTTTCTGGTCGGCGGTCAGCTCGATCTTGCCGCCGTCGCGCGCCTTGCCGCGCAGATCCTTGAGCTTCTCCTGCGCGGTCTTGAGGCTCTGCTGGAGGTCCTTCTCCTGCTTGCTCCATTTCTCGCTGGCCTGCTCTTCCATCTGCGCCACCTTGGTGAACGGCCGTTGGGCGGTCGCTCGGCCGCGCATGCCGATCAGCACGTTGGCGTCGGTCATCTGATCGAGCGCGTTCATGACGAACTCGGCGTTCCCGGCGGTCGCTGTGACGATGGACTGGCCGAAGAAATTCTGCGCCTGGGCCCAGAACTGGTCCTGCAGGAAATCGACGTCGCCGACCACGATGATGTTGGCGTCGCCCTTGGTTTCCGTCAGGTGCGCCGGCGCCTTCGCGTCGTCCTTCTTTTCGTCCTTCTTGTCGTCGGGCTTGGCGTCGTCCTTTTTCGGTTCGTCCTTCTTGGCCTCGTCCTTTTTCGGCTCGTCTTTCTTCTCGTCTTTCTTTTCGTCCTTCTTGTCGGCCGCTTTGGGCGGGCCGTCGGGGAAGGCGGTCTTGATCTTCCCGGTAATGCGCGCGGCGACGACCAAGGGTTCCTTGCCCGGCGTGTAAGCTTCGAGCAGGCGGACCGGGTTCGGCTGGAAGCGTACCGTGTTGGCGTCAATCACCATCGCCGAATCGGCGGTGGTGATCAGCGGCGTCACCGTCGTCTGCGCGTCCGCGCGCTTGCGGATCACCGAAGCGGTCGCCATCAGTACGTTCGAGACGTCGGCGGTGACCGGATCCGTACGGTTGATGTTGGCGTCGCGCAGGTTCACCCAGGCGACGTACTGCACCACCTGCTGGCGGGCGGATTCGCCGAAATTCACCCGCACCGCGTTGCGGCGGTCGCCGGCGAACTTGTCCTTGACGATCTCGATGCCCCATTTTTCGAACAGCTTGGGCATGTCCGAGCCCGGTCCCACGGGCTGCATGCCCATGATCGGCCGCGGCGAACGCGCCACTTCCGGAACCTGGTCGACCATCGCGATAACCTTGCCGCCGCGCATGACGAACTGATCGATGGCGTACTGCAACGGTTCCGACAGATTGTCCGGATGCACGATCAGCAGCACCGCCACGTCCTTGTCGATTTCCTTGGCGTCGCTCGAGACGTTACGCATCTCGAACAATTCGCTCATGCGCTGATAAACCTGCCACGGCGGGTCGATCTGGCCGATGCCGCGGAACTGGCCGAAGATCGGCAGATTGGTGATCAGGCCGACGACCTTGCGTTTCGGCTGGCCGAGCGCATAGACGAGCCGGGTCAAATCCTGCTCGATGAAGCGTTCACGGCTCGGGTGGAAGAATGGGATTTTTTCCTCGTCGTCCGCCGCGTTGGTGCCGATCAGCCCGAAATAGACCTGCTCGCCCGACTGGTCGACCGGCACGCCCTGCAAGCCGTATGACGCGGCCCGGTCTTCCGCATCCGAGAACGGTTCCGGATTGGCGATCTCGAGCTTGAGCCGGCCGCGCGACAGCGACGCGTAGCGCTCCAGCAATTCGCGCACGCGCAACGCCATGGCGCCATATTGCGGCACGGTTTCGCCCAGCTTGGTCGAATAGAAGAAGCGCAGCGTGATCGGTTCGGCGATCTCGGTCAGCACTTTCTGCGTGCCGGGCGACAGCGTATACGCCTTGTCCTGGGTGAAATCGACGGTCGCACCCCGGAACAGGCTGCCGGCCAGCGCGTTGACCGCGATCAGGAAGATCGCCGCCACGACGAGCGACAGTTGCGCCGTGCGGCGCTTGTCGTCCAGCCAGGACTTCTGCTTTTGCGTTTTATCGGCCATGGCTCTACTCCGCCTTCTTCAGGTCGACGATGACGGCGTTGGCAAACAGAAAGACACCGATCATCGATGCGAAATACACGATGTCGCGCAGGTCGATGACGCCTTTGCGGATGTCGTTGAAATGGGTCAACGAACTGAACGTCGCGATGATGTCGACGATCGCCTGCGGCAGGAACGCGCCGAAGAAGCCGAGCACCAGGTTCGAGCCGCCGGCGGTGAACAGGAAGCAGACGACCGCTGCGAGCACGAACGCGATGACTTGGTTCTTGGAGAGCGCCGAGAAGCAGGAGCCGATCGCCAGGAACGATCCCGCGGTCAGGAAGCTGCCCAGATAGCCGGCGAAGATCGCGCCGTTGTCCGGATTGCCGAGATAATTGACCGAAATCCAGATCGGGAAGGTGAGCGCCAGCGCGACGCCGGTGAACAGCCACGCGGCGAGGAACTTGCCGAGCACGGCGTCCCAGGTCGATACCGGCAGCGTCATCAACAGTTCGATGGTGCCCGATTTGCGCTCTTCGGCCCATAACCGCATCGAGATCGCCGGCACCAGGAACAGGTACAGCCACGGGTGGAACTGGAAGAAGGCGTCCAGGTCGGCCTGATTGCGGTCGAAAAAGTTCCCGAAGTAGAAGGTCAACGCGCCGGCCACGGCGAGAAACACGACCAGGAACACATACGCCACCGGCGTTGCGAAATAGGCGCCCAGTTCGCGCCGGAACACCACGCCCACATTGTGGAGGTGGCTGGTTTTGACGATCGCCTGGCTCATCGCGCGCTCCTCGTAATATCGCGGAACACGTCATCCAGATGGCCGTGATCGACGCGAATTTCCTGCACCTCCCAGCCGGCGTCGCGCACCTGCGCGCTGACGGCGGAAAGAATCGGTTGTCCGGCGTTCGGCGACACGCGCAGCGCGAATCCCTGGTCGGCGGAAATCGGCTCGACGCGGGCCACGCCGGCGATCTTGCCGAGCGCCGTCTGCGCCGCCTCCAGCGCGGGCTTGGTGAAGCGCACAATCACCGTGTTGTAGGTCTTCGAACGCGCCTCGAGGTCCGAGGGCGTGCCGTCGGCGACGATCTTGCCGGCGGCGATGATGATGGCGCGCGTACAGATCGACGAAACCTCTTCGAGGATGTGCGTCGAAATGATGATGGCTTTTTCGTGCGCCATCTCGCGGATCAGATTCCGCACATCATGCTTCTGGTTCGGATCGAGCCCGTCGGTCGGCTCGTCCAGCACCAAAACGTCCGGGTCGTGCAGCAATGCCTGCGCCAGGCCGACGCGGCGCTTGAAGCCTTTGGACAAGGTCTCGATCGGCTGGTCCATGACATGCGCGATCTGCACACGCTTGACGGCGCGTTCGATCGCCGCCTTGCGGGTCGATCCGGACATGCCGCGCGCGGACGCGATGAACGACAGAAAGCTGCTCGGCGTCATGTCCGCATACAAAGGTGCGCCCTCCGGCAGATAGCCGAGGTGGCGCTTGGCGTCGAGCGGGTGTTCCAACACATCGAAACCGCACACTTTGGCCGTACCGCCGGTCGGCGTCAGGAAACCGGTGATCATCTTCATCGTGGTCGACTTGCCGGCACCGTTCGGGCCGAGGAAGCCCAGCACTTCGCCTTTCTTGACCGCGAATGAAATGTCGTTCACGGCATGAATCGGGCCGAAATGCTTGGTCAGGGCCTGGACCTGGATCAACTCCTGCATGGCGTTTCCGCTAGTTTGTGGGGGTCCGGGGGCAATATCCCGGTTTTTTGGCAGCCGGATACATACGCATAAGCGCGTCGCACTTCAACCGCCCTGTGAGGTCCAAATGGAGCGGAAAAGTGGTGGCGGGCCAAGCATTTGCGGCGGTTTCCCGGCCCCGCCGATCGGCCCATCCGGGCGGCGGCGCTCAGCGCGCGGCCAGATCGCGGTCGATATTGCGCAGCGCCGGCAACAGGGTGAGCCCGCGCGCCGCCATGAACAGCATGAACGCCAGCCACAGGCCGTGATTGCCCCAGACCGGCACCAGCAAATAGCCGGCCGCCAGCAGGACCGGCAGCACGACGAACATGGCGTTGCGCATCGCCGCCGTTCGTGTCGCGCCGATGCAAATGCCGTCGAGCTGGAAGCCCCAGACCGAAACGATCGGCGAGGCGATCAGCCACGGCAGATATTCGTGCGCGCCGGCGCGCACCGTCGGAATATCGGTGAACAATCCGATCAGCCAATACCCGGCTGTGCCATAAAACACCGCCACGACGATAGCTATCACGAGCGCCGCCTGCGAGGTCTTGACCACTGCGTCGCGAAACGCGGCTCGGTCGCGCCGGCCGACCGCGGCGCCGACCAGCGCTTCGGCGGCATGGGCAAACCCGTCCAGCCCGTAGGCCAGCAAGGTCTGAAGATTCATCAGCACCGCATTCGCGGCCAGCAGTGTCTCGCCCAGCGCGGCACCCTGCAAGGTGAACCAGGCGAACGAAATCAGCAGCAGCAACGTGCGCAGGAAAATGTCGCGGTTGATGCGCAGCATGGTCGCCAGCCTGGCTGGCGCCATAAGCTGCGCGCGGGAGGGACGGTGGCCACCGCGCAACGACGCGCCGCGCAACGTGCGCCAGATCAGGACCGCGCCGAGCGGCAGCGAGCAGGCTTCCGCGATCAACGTCGCGGTCGCCACGCCTTCGATGCCCCAGCCCAGGCCCGGCACGAACAGGATCGCCAACGCGGCGTTGAGCACGTTGACGGCAATCATCAGCACCAGCGCCGTGGCCATCCGCTGCAGGCCGAACAGCCAACCGATGGCGACGTAATGGAACAGCACGCAAGGTGCCGCCCAGATGCGGATTTCGTAATAGCTGCGGGCCAGTGCGTCGGTTTTGCCGGGCGCTTCGACGATCCAGAAGGCGATGCGGCCGAGCGGATCGTGCAAGGCGACCAGCACCAAGCCGATCGCCAGCGCGATCGCCGCGGCGCGGAACAGCGCCGCCCGAATCTCGGCGGTATCGCCGCGACCGAGCGCTTGCGCAACCTGGCCTGTGGTGCCGAGGCGCAGGAACGAGAACATCCAATACAAGAACGAGAAAACCATCCCGCCGAGCGCGACGCCGCCGATGAAAGCGGCGTCGGGCAGATGGCCCATGACCGCCGTATCGACCGCGCCCATGAGCGGGATCGAGAGATTGGCGAGGATGACCGGCGTCGCCAACCGCCACACGCGGCGATGGGTCAGCGGTGCTCCGTTATCGGCCGACGGCATAGCCCTGCATGAAGCGCGGGTTGGCCGCGGCTTTCAGCATGCCGTCGGGCTCGCGGCCGACCGCGCACAGGCGGCCGAGCGACCAGCCGTCGACGAGGTCGATCTGATGCCCGCGCTTGCGCAACGCCTCGACGGTCGCCTCCGGATAGCGGTCTTCCATTTGCAGGAATGCCGGCTTGGCCTGGCGCGGATAGAACGAGTTCGGCGCATGATAGGAAAGTATTGCCGGCGCATCGATGGCGGCTTGGAGGTTCATGTTGTGGTGCACGTGACGCAGGAACATGAACAGCGCCCATTGGTCCTGCCCGTCGCCGCCTGGCGAACCGAACGCCAGCGCGGCCTTGCCGTCGCGCAATGCGAGGCCCGGGGTCAGCGTGCTGCGCGGGCGTTTTTTCGGCGCCAGCGAAGCCGGCAGCCCGGGCTCGAGCCAAAACATCTGCGCGCGCGTGCCGAGGCAAAAGCCCAAGCCGGGTATCACCGGCGAACTCTGCAGCCAGCCGCCGCTCGGCATGCACGACACCATGTTGCCCCAGCGATCGACCGCATCGATATGCACCGTATCCGAACGCGTCTCGCCGACCATCGCGACGTTCGGTTCGCCTTCGCCGGCCTTGATCGCGATATCGCCGGCGACGCGCGCCGGCAGTTGCGCGGCGAAGCCGGGAATGTGCCCGGGCCGGAGATCGCGCGACGCGGTATCGGAAATCAGCGGGCGGCGTTTGTCGTTGTATCCGTCGCTCAGAAGCTCCGTCATCGGCACGCGCACGTAGTCCGGATCGCCGTAATAGGCTTCGCGATCGGCGAATGCCAACTTCAACGCTTCGAGCAGATGATGCACGAACGCATCGCCCATCGGCGGCATCGACGCGAGATCGAAGCCCTTAAGCAGCGCAAGGCTTTGCAGAAAGATCGGCCCCTGGCCCCACGGCTGCGTCTTGCAAACGGTGTAGCCGTGGTAATCGTATGTGACCGGCGTTTCGTAGGTTGCCTGCCACTCGGCCATATCATGCGCCGTCAAGACGCCCTTGTGGCGCAGGCCCGAACTGTCGAGCACTTCGGTTTCCGCGCAGAACGCGCCGATGCGCTCGGCTACGAACCCCTTATAGAAAGCCTTTCGCGCCGCTTCGATCTGCGCTTCGCGATCGGCGCCGGCGGATTCGGCTTCGGTCAGGATGCGAGCATAGGTCTCCGCCAGTTCCGGATTGCGGAAGCGGGCGCCGACGGAAGGCGGTTTGCCGCCGGGCAGATATAAGGAAGCCGAGCTGGGCCATTCCTTGCGGAACAGTTCGGCCACGTTGGCGATGAACTGGGCCAAAGTCGGCGCAACCGGGTACCCGTCGCGCGCAAACGCAATCGCCGGCCCGAGTACGTCGGCGACGCGCTTGGTGCCATGGTCGCGCAACAGCTGCATCCAGCCGTCGAACGCGCCCGGCACAACGGCGGCCAGCAGGCCGGTCGCCGGGATCAGCGTCAGCCCTTCGCGCCGGTAATGCTCGATGCTGGCCATGGCCGGCGCCGGACCCTGGGCGCAGATCACGCGCGTCGACCCGGTCTTGGCGTCAAACAGGATGACCGGCAGGTCGCCGGAAGGTCCGTTCTGATGCGGTTCCACCACCTGCAGCGCGAATCCGGCGGCGACGGCCGCGTCGAACGCGTTGCCGCCGCTCTCGAGCATCGACATACCGGTCTGCGCGGCAAGCCAGTGCGAACTCGCCACCATGCCGAAGTTGCCGCGGAGCTCCGGGCGGGTGGTGAAACTCATGTGCTCACGACTCCGTTTCGTCGCGCTCTTCGCGCTTCTCGCGGAAGATCAGGTAGAGATTCCGTCCGTACACGATCAAGCCGCCGGCTTGTCCGGCGATGAATACCGGGTCCTCGCGATAGATCGCATAGGCCAACAGCACGCAGCCGCCGCCGACACTGAAGTACCAGAACGCAACCGGGATGATGCTGCGGCGAACCTTTTCGCTCATGATCCACTGCACGACGAAGCGCATGGTGAACAAGGCCTGACCGAGAAAGCCGATCACAAGCCAGATTTTTTCCGCTGCCACCGAGCTCACTCCTCTTTCTTGATGATGGGATAGCGGGTGCGTCGTTGCAGCCACATGACGCCCAGCAAGTCCCAGATGCCCGCCCACAATCGGTCCAGAATGCCGTACTTTGAAACGCCGCGTTCGCGCGGCCGGTGATGCACTTCGACCGAAACGACGGTACAGCCGCGGCGCATGAACAGCGCCGGCAGGAAGCGGTGCATATGATCGAAGTGCGGCAGGTCGAGAAACGCTTCGCGCGAAAACAATTTTAAGCCGCAGCCCGAGTCGGGGGTCGCATCGCCCAGCATGCGGGCGCGAATGCCGTTGGCGATCTTCGAGGCCAGGCGCCGCATGCCGGTGTCCTTGCGGTTCTTGCGAAAGCCGCAAATGACGAGATTGGTGTCGGCGGCGCCGGCCTGTCTGAGCCGGTCCCACATGGCGGGGATCGAGGCGGGATCGTTTTGCCCGTCGCCGTCCAGCGTCGCGACGAATTTCGCCTTGGCGTGCTTGATGCCGGTCACGACGGCGCGGCTCTGGCCATACGCCCGGTCGTGGGTCAGCACGCGCAGCATCGGGAACCGGGCCCGGGCTTTCGTCAGTTGCTCGGCGGTGGCGTCGTCGCTGCCGTCGTTTACGTACACGATCTCGAAGTCCAGGCGGCCCGAAAGGGCGCCGTGAATCTCCGAGATCAGAGGCAGGATGTTCTCCGCCTCGTTGCGAACGGGTACGACGATCGAAAGATCCATTGAACCATCGGCATGTCCGGGTTTGACCGGTCCCTGCCGTTATCGTAGTTATCCGAAGCTCTCCGGGCTGGTGGATACCACACCCCCGGCCGTGCTTTCCAGTTGATCGGCGCCGCGCGGTTTGCAGCGCAAGGCGTAGATGAGAGGCCTGGTGCCGTCCTACCTGAAGGGTTTTCGGCCTTATCTGTGGTTGATCCTGCTGTGCGCGGCGCTCTACGTGCCCGGCCTGGCGGCGTTGCCGCCGGTCGACCGCGATGAAGCGCGCTTCATGCAGGCGACGCGCCAGATGCTGGAGAGCGGCGATATCATCCGCATCCGCTTTCAGGACGAAGCGCGCAACAAGAAGCCGGTCGGCATCTACTGGCTGCAGGCGGCCGTCGTAAAGGCGGTGTCGAGCGCAGAGTCGCGCGAGCGTTGGCCTTACCGTATCCCGTCGGTGCTCGGCGCATTGCTCGGCGTGCTGTTCACGTTCCGGCTCGGCCAGACGCTGTTCGATAGGCGAACGGGATTTTTTGCCGCCGCGTTGTTCGCGCCCTGTCTGCTGCTCGTTTTCGAGGCTCACATCGCGAAAACCGATGCATTCCTGCTCGG
>JBFWYO010000100.1:0-14556 GCA_050186335.1 Alphaproteobacteria bacterium
TAGATGGCAAGTACGCCGTCTTCCTCGACCATCTTGCGCGTAACTTCGACAGTTTTCGGTGGGCTGTACCCGTCGTCGAGCGAGACGAGGTTGATCTTGCGCCCGTTAATGCCACCCTGCTCCTCGTTCAGCATCCGGAAGTAGGATAGATTGATCTTCCCAATGCTGGCAAAGAACGATGCCGGGCCGCTGTAGGGACAGGGTTGCCCGAGTTTGACTTCCTTATCCGTAGCGCCGATGTCGTATTTCTTGGCGAGCGCCGGTGCCGCGGCAAGAAAGCCGCCACCGATCCCAAGCGCGCCGCGCGCCAACAACAAACCACCACCGGCCAATTTTATCGCACTGCGACGCGAAATTTTTTTCTTGTCCACGTTTGCTTCCTCCTGGTTTGTCACCAATCTTTTTTCGCGCGCTGGTGACGATTGCTTGAACCCATCTTCTCGTGAGTTGAAATCGAACTCAAAGTATCGATCTTGGTATATTGCGTGTCAACAATTGCCCCGAACAAGCGTTTGATTTATCGCAATCTCATATTTCAGCGTCTCGTAACGTCCGCAAGCAACGTTGGTTAAGATTTGTCTTGAGACTGATTCGCGGCTTTAGGCGTGCTGCCAGCGCGGCGATCCACGAAGCCCTTTTGGAGCGATTTAACGGCGCCAGCCACACCGTTCGGCATGAAGTAGACCACTGCGATGAGGAGTACGCCATAGATTGCCCACGGGGCAGACTTAGATAGATGGCCGGCGATGTTCGGCAGAAACTGGATGAATATGGCCCCGTAAATGGCGCCGGATATCGAGGTGACTCCGCCCACGATGCTGCCGACAAAAAACGTGATCGACACGAACATGCCGAATGAATCGGGCGCGACGAACTGCACAACGACGCACGAAAGCGCGCCCGCGACGCCCGCATACAAAGCACTGACGCCGAATGTCACGGATTTATAGAGCGCCGCATTAACGCCCATCGTCTGCGCTGCGGTGGAATGGTCGCGGATTGCCACCAGCGCTCTGCCGACGCGCCCGCGCATCATGTTCCTGCCGAGTACGAACATGACCACGCATACGGCGAAGCAGAGAAAATAGGTCCATTGATCGGAATCAAGCGGGATGCCGAACGGCGCATTCGGCTTTTCCATATATATCCCTTGAACGCCGCCGGTCAGATCTTCGAACGCCTTGTATTTCAAGACCTGCGGCGTTGCGACGGCGAGCGCAAATGTGGCAAGGGCCAAATACAGACCCTCAAGCCGAAGTGCCGGCAATCCGAAGAGGAATCCGACGCAGAGACAGACTAACGCAGCCGCCGGCACCGCAAGGTAGAAAGAGACGCCGAAATGCTCCGACAGGATTGCGGCCGTGTAAGCGCCGAGCGCGAAGAACGCGCCGTGCCCGATCGATATTTGGCCGCTATAGCCGCTTAAAAAGTTGAGACCGAGAAGCGCGATTGCATAGACGAGAATCTGCGATATCTGGAACAGCTGAAAGCCGCTCAGAACGAACGGCACGGCGACGCCGCCGAGGATCAGTAGGATCCATCCCGTTGCGTTTGCAGACCGGCTGCTCGGGGGAGATTTTGGGCGGGTATCGCTCTGCTTTTCGATCATGCGTTAAACTCGCGCTACCGTGCGCCTACTGAAAAGCCCGGAGGGCTTCACCACGAGCACGCCGACAATGATCAGCAGCGCAATGCTGAGCTTGAGTTCCGACCCGGTGATGTAATTGCCGAGCAGGGTTTCGAGAATGCCGACGATGAACCCACCGATGACGGCACCGAACGGATTGTTGATCCCGCCGAGCAGTGCGGCAGCAAAGCCATAAATGATGACGCCCAGCATCATATTCGGATCGAGGAAGACGATCGGCGCGACCATGATTCCCGCAACCGACCCGATCGCCGCCGAAATCCCCCAACCCAGCGACAGCATTCTTCCCACGCGAATTCCGACCAGGGAACTGGATGATTGATTTTGCGCCACCGCCCGCATCGCAAGGCCCAGCGAGGTGAACCGGAAGAAAACGTACACCGCGATTAAAATGACGAATGTCACGCACAGCAAACCAAGCTCATGGGCCGACACAAAGCTCGTGGCGGGCAGGAGGTCTTCGGGGAACGGGCTTGGAAACGTTTTGATCGAAGGAGTCCAGATCCAGGCGGCCAAGCTATTGAAGATCATGAATAGACCAATGAAAACCGCGACCACACCGAGCGTGGAACGTCCGCTTACCGGTCTTACGACGTACGTTTCGATTAGGCTACCAAACAGGAATGACAAAATTACCGTACCGACAGCGGCCACCCAGAACGGCAAGCCCACGGAGATCAGGGTCCAAGCGACATAGGTCGAGAATGTTGCCATTTCGCCTTGGGCAAAATTCACCAGGCTCGTGGATCGATAGATCATGACGAGCGCGAGCCCCAGGATGGCGTAGATGGCCCCCGACGCGATGCCCGAAAAAACCAACTGAAGAAATGTCGTCACCCTTCAGTACCCCAAATAAGCGCGGCGAATCGCAGTATCATCCTTGAGCATACGCGACGGGCCGGAAAGCACGAGCCGCCCTGTTTCCAGCAGGTACGCGTGATCGGCGAAGTCCAGCGCAAGGCTGGCGTTTTGCTCGACCAGCAGCATCGTCACTTTCTGCTCCACGTTTATCTTGCGCATGATCTTGAAAATTTCTGCCACCACGATCGGCGCCAAACCGAATGACGGTTCGTCCAGCAGCAACAATTTCGGTCGGAGCATCAGGGCGCGGCTAATTGCCAACATTTGCTGCTCGCCGCCGGAAAGCGTGCCGGCACGTTGTTTGCGCCGCTCTTTGAGCCGCGGGAAATATGTAAAGACTTGCTCCAGGTCCGCCGCGACGCCGTTCCGATCGCCGCGTACATAAGCGCCAAGTCTGAGATTCTCCTCGACGTCCAGATCGATAAACGTGCCGCGATTTTCGGGCACATGGCCCACGCCTAGACGAACGATCTCGTCCGTCCTCATTCGGTCCAAACGTTGCCCTCTGAAGGTCCGCTCCCCCTGCGAACCGATCATGCCGCAAATGGCCCTTAGCGTCGTCGTTTTGCCTGCGCCGTTGGCACCGAGCAACGCCGACACGCCGCCTTCGGCGATGGAAATGTCCAGCCCGTGGAGCACCGGCGTGCGCCCATAACCCGCCTTGAGACTTATGACCTGCAACAGCGCGCTCACTCTTCCGCCCCAAGATATGCGCTGATCACGTCCGGGTTCGACCGCACTTCCGCCGGCGTGCCGTCCGCGATCTTTCGCCCGAAATTGAGCGCAATCACTTTGTCGGAAATCGACATGACGAGGTTCATATGATGCTCGACGATAAGCACGGTGATTTTCATTTCATCACGAATTTTGACGATGAGTGCCGACAATGCCTCGATCTCTTCATGATTGAGGCCGGCCGCCGGCTCGTCCAGCAGCAGCAGCGTGGGATGCGTCGCCAAGGCGCGTGCCAGTTCAATGCGCTTTTGCTGCACGAACGGCAGTTCGGCGGCGGGTCGGTCGAGCAGCGCATCAAGACCGACGATGCCGGCCAGGTGTTCGGCGGTGTTACGCAGCGCCAACTCCGATCGATTCACAAACGGTAGTTTCAACGCATTGGCCAGAAATCCGCCCGACGACCGTGCGTGCCCTCCGAGCATTATGTTCTCAAGCACGGTCAGCGCTCCGAACAACGCTATGTTCTGAAACGTGCGCCCGATGCCAATTTCCGGAATTCTATGGATCGGAAGCGCACGCAGCGAGCGGCCCTCGAAGAATATGTCGCCGCGCTCGAAACGGTACAGCCGACTCAGGCAGTTGAAGAGCGTGGTTTTGCCCGCGCCATTTGGGCCGATAAGGCCGCAGATTTGTCCTTCGTCGACATCGAACGAAACGCCGTCGAGTGCCGTGATCCCGCCGAATCGAACAGCGACGTCCTGAACGCTGAGTAATCCCGCCTGTCGCGGCCCGTTCGCTTCTGGCGCACGACCGTTTGCGTTCGCCCGCGTCGGGTCGGCGGCGATCGCGCTCATGCCAATCTCCCAGCCGGGCGACAGCATGCTCCCAACATTGGCGCACCGCTTTGCGGCCGCTCGCCTGTCTTGGGTTGCCGAACAAACGTCCGGCCCGATCGAGCGCGCTTCTTCCGATCGTCCCTGGCCGAATTTGGCAAGATTGCGCACCCCATTCGTAAGATCGCGTACACAAATGTCGGTATCGCCGTAATGCCGCCAATGGCATCGTCGGCCGATTCGGCTAATACCGACCACCTTCATATGCGCGCCGCGAACAGCCCCCACGTCGGACGCGGCGAAGTACATTCTTCGATCCAGTGACGTCACGCAATCAAATTTATTGTAGGTTCAACTACGTTTTGCGAACAAGCAGCACGCGGATTATGCTGCACAGATTAAGGGGGAAGCGCATGGAGCGACTAATCGGCAAGACGGCGATCATCACAGGTGCTGGTTCGGGCATGGGTCAAGCAACCGCTCTCCTGTTCGCGGCCGAGGGTGCGAAAGTCGTCTTGACCGATATCGACCAAAAGGCGGTCGAAGCTGTTGCGGCCCAAATTGGCGCTGCGGCACGCGCCATCCATCACGATGTTGCCGACGAACGCGGCTGGCAGACCGTGATGGATATGGCGCGACGTGCATTCGGTGGATTGCATATTCTGGTCAATAATGCCGGCTCCGCGATTGAAGGCACGCCGGAGTCGACAACAATCTCGGATTGGCGCCGGGTGCATGCCGTCAACGTCGAAGGCGTATTCCTCGGCACGCGCGCCGCAATACCGCTGCTCCGCGAAAGTGGCGGCGGCAGCATCGTGAATATTGCATCGCGCGCGGCCATCCGCGCTGCGCCGGGGCATCTGGCCGCCTACGGCGCAAGCAAAGGTGCGGTGCGGGAGTTCACGATGACGGTTGCCATCTATTGCGCCCGTGCCGGGTATAATATCCGGTGCAACTCCATCAATCCCGGCGCCATCGATACGCCTTTGCTGCGCGCGAGCTTCGCCAATGCCGACGATCCCGCCGAACGCGAACGCATGATCGTGGGCCGAACCCCGCTTAATCGCATGGGGCGGCCGATCGATATTGCCTATGCTGCCCTCTATCTCGGTTCCGATGAGGCCGACTACGTGACCGGCTCCGAGATCAACGTCGACGGAGGCGTCGCATGTCAATGAAGCTCCCTCGCTCATTGCGGGTTCGATCGAGTGGAGCACACGCATGACGATATCGCTCAGCGGTCGAGTCGCAATCATCACCGGCGCCGGTCGGGGCCTGGGGCGCGCGCACGCGCTCGAACTTGCGCGTCGAGGTGCCAAAGTCGTTGTTAATGACGCAGGGGTCGCGCGGGGCGGCGGAAGCGCCGATCCTGGCCCAGCCGAAGCGGTCGTGGCCGAAATCGTACGTGCCGGCGGACAAGCGGTTGCCAGCCATCACGATGTCGCTGATCCAATGCAAGCGCAGGCAATCGTGACGGCGGCGGTCGAGCGATTCGGCGGCGTCGACATCCTGGTAACCAATGCCGGCATCAATCGTCTTGCACCGTTCGACCAGGTGACGGTCGAAGATTTCGCCGCCATCCTGCAAGTTCACCTATTCGGAACCTTTTATGCCTGCAAATCCGCATATGACGTCATGAAGGCAGCCGGATACGGTCGCATTGTCATGACGACATCGCAGATCGCATGGGAGGGGAAACGCGACTCGCCCGCATACGGCGCTGCGAAAGGCGGCATTCTCGGGCTGCTCGCAACGCTCAAACTGACCGCGCCGAGCGACGGCATTCGCGTCAACGCATTGGCCCCGTTCGCCTTCACACGTGCCAGCGAAGGCGTGTTTCCTGAGGCTTTGCGGCCATGGCTGGAGCCCGCCCAAGTCAGCGCCGTGGTGGCCTATCTTGTCAGCGACACCTGTACCCTCAACGGCGAAATTCTAATCGCCGGCGGCGGGCACCTGGCGGCGGCAGAAACCCGGGAAAGCGTTGGCATCGATATCGACGATCCGGCGGCGATCACGGCCGAAGCCATCGCCGATCGCATCGGCTCCATCATGGCTATGAAAGGATCGCTGCGCTTTGACGATGCGATGGAGGCGGTCGGGTTGACGTTCGCCCGCATCAAATCGCGCGCCGGGGTGAATTGATTCGAGCATCCGGCAGCGACGATCCGATCTTGTCATCGCGATCGCATCGGATCACTCTTAGTTCTGATAGGTCCAGTATTTCGCACATGATGGCATAGCTTACGGCGCGTTCTTGCGCATGCCCGTGGAGACATCCCATGGATTCGACGATTGCTCGATTCGAGATAGCGTACCTTCAGTATCTCGATCACCAGGGACGCGTCGCATCCAAGCTGCCGCCGTTCGCCGACGACATCGGCGAATTGGTAAAATTGTACCGCGCGATGACCCTGACGCGGGCGTTCGATGCCAAGGCCGTAGCCCTGCAGCGAACCGGTCGGTTGGGCACCTACGCATCGTCTTTGGGGCAGGAGGCGGTCGCCGTCGGCACGGCCGCGGCAATGATGCCTGCGGATATCCTGGTGCCCAGTTTTCGCGAGCACGGTGCCCAGCTCTGGCGCGGTGCGACCATGACCGAACTCCTGCTCTTTTGGGGCGGCGACGAACGGGGCAACAGCTTCGCGGCGACGCCGCACGATTTTCCGAATTCGATCCCGGTCGGCAGCCACCCGCCGCATGCCGTAGGAGTTGCGCTTGCCTGCAAACTAAGACACGAACCGCGTGCGGTCGTCTGCGTCTTCGGCGATGGCGCCACATCGAAGGGCGACGTCGCGGAGGCGCTCAATCTCGCCGGCGCATGGACGCTGCCGGTTGTGTTTGTCGTGACCAACAATCAGTGGGCAATTTCGGTTCCGCGCGCGCGTCAAACAGCGGCGGAAACCTTGGCGCAAAAGGCGATTTTCGGCGGCATTACCGGCGAACAGGTTGACGGGAACGATGTCGTCGCTGTGCGCCATGCGGTTTCGCGCGGCTGCGAACGCGCCCGCAGCGGACAAGGGGCAAGTTGGATCGAAGCGGTCACCTACCGCCTGAGCGACCATACCACCGCCGACGATGCAAGCCGTTATCGGAGCGATGCCGAGGTTTCGGCACATTGGGCCAAGGAGCCGCTTTTGCGACTGAGGCTTTATTTGCAGGGCAAGGGGGCATGGACCAAGCAGGATGAAGAGATTTTGTTGGCGGACATCAATCGTACCGTCAATTCGGCCGCCGAGGCGTACCTGCAAATCGGGCCGCAGCCAGTCGAATCGATTTTCGATTTCATCTATGCGACTGCGCCAAAGGATATTCTTGCACAGCGCGCTGCGGCCACAAGCCGGGCGGCGAGCCTCGGCAAGGATTAGATCGATGCCTCAGATCTCGCTCGTCCAAGCAGTCAATGTCGCGCTGGCGCGGGCGATGCAGGAAGATTCGAACGTTATCGTGCTGGGCGAAGACGTCGGCGTAAACGGCGGCGTGTTTCGAGCGACCGAAGGATTGATCGGCCGCTTCGGCAAGGAACGCGTGTTCGACACACCGATTTCGGAAGCGCTGATCCCCGGACTGTCGGTCGGACTCGCGGCTCAGGGCTTCCGCCCGGTTGCCGAAATCCAATTTACCGGGTTCATTTATCCGGCGATCGATCAAATGGCCAATCACGCATCGCGCCTGCGCAATCGGACCCGCGGCCGGCTTACGTGTCCGATGGTCTTGCGTGCGCCGTGCGGCGGCGGCATTCGCGCGGTGGAGCACCATTCCGAAAATCCGGAGGCGATGTTCGCGCATATTCCAGGCCTGCGCGTAGTCATTCCGTCCTCGCCGCGGCGCGCCTACGGACTTTTGCTCGCCGCGATCCGCGATCCGGATCCGGTAGTTTTCCTGGAGCCGACCAAGCTGTATCGGTCGCTCAAGGAAGATGTCGATGACGACGGCATCGCGTTGCCGTTGGATCGCTGCTTTGTGTTGCGCGAAGGCGGCGATGCGACCGTGGTTGCCTGGGGCGCGATGACTTTGGAGGCCTTGAAGGCAGCGGAGCAATTGGCAGCCGAAGGCGTAGAGTGCGAGATCATCGACCTTGCTACGATCAAACCGATGGATCATGAAACCATCGTGGCTTCCGTACGCAAGACCGGCCGGTGCGTGATCGTACAGGAAGCGCCTTTGACCTGCGGTGTCGGCGCTGAAATTGCCGCGCGCGCGGCCGAACACGGCTTGATGTCCCTGCTTGCGCCGATCGAGCGCGTGGCCGGATACGACATCGTCATCCCTTTGCCGCGCCTGGAGGATATTTACCTGCCGAATGCCGGTCGCATTACCGCGGCCGTGCGCCGAGCGATGGCGTTCCAATGACCCAATTCCGGCTGCCCGATCTTGGCGAAGGCTTGCAAGAAGCGGAAATCGTCACGTGGCATATCGGCCCGGGCGACCATGTCGTCGCGGATCAGCCGCTCGTCGCGGTCGAAACGGAAAAGGCGGTGGTCGAGATTCCGTCGCCCCGCTCGGGCCACATCAAGGCACTGCTGGCCAAAGTCGGCGAACGCGTCAAGGTCGGCGCGCCGCTTGTCGAATTCGAAGAAGGCGCGCATGCCGACACGGGCGCGATTGTCGGCGAGTTGAGCCAGAAGCCGCCCTCGCCCATGTCCCCCGTTTCGACAACACTTGCTCCACTGGCGGCGCCGGCCGCGGCGGCGGCGCCGGCAGTCCGCGCGCGCGCGCGCGAGCTTGGCGTCGATCTTGCGGCGATCATCGGCAGCGGCCCCGGCGGCGCGATCACGCGGTCCGATGTCGAACGCGCTGCGCAGGCAAGCACCGGCGGCGATGGCAAGCCGCTATCTGCGGTCCGCCGCGCAATGGCGCAGGCGATGGCGCGGTCTCGCGACGAAGTTACGCCGGCGACGATCTACGATGATGCCGATGTCGACCATTGGCCTGCGGATGCGGAAGTCACGCTCCTCTTGGCCCGCGCGATCGCGGCCGCCGTCGCGATTGTACCGGTGCTGAACGCGGCATTCGACGGCGCGCGCCTGGCGCTACGATCGAACTCAACGGTCGATCTGGGCGTTGCGGTCGATACGCAAGACGGCTTGTTCGTCCCGATACTGCGCGACGTCGGCGGACGGGACATCGCCGCACTGCGCGGCGAGCTTGCCCGGCTGGTCGAGCGCGTACGCAGCCGGACAATCGAGCTCACGGATATGCGATGGCCAACGATAACGCTGTCGAACTTCGGCGGCCTTGGTGGCCGCTATGCAGCCCTCAGCATCGTGCCGCCGCAAGTCGCCATCCTCGGCGCCGGCCGCATCGGCCCGTACCCGGTTGTCCGCGATGCGCAGATCGCCATACGCAAGAGTCTGCCGCTGTCGTTGACGTTCGATCATCGCGCCGTCACGGGCGGCGAAGCGGCACGCTTCCTCCACGCCGTCAAACAAGCTCTCGAAACGTCCGGATCTTGAAAATGCCCGATATCTTCCAACACGGCGACGCCATCGGACCGTTCAAGGTCATTCACATTTACCGACCAGCCATGGGATTGCGGGCGGTCGTCGCGATCGACAACATTGCCTGCGGCCCGGCGATCGGTGGGATTCGAATGGCACCCGACGTATCGGCCAAAGAAGCGATCCGGCTGGCGCGGGCGATGACGCTCAAAAACGCGGCGGCCGGACTTGCCCATGGCGGCGGAAAATCGGTCGTTTTCGGCGACCCCGCCATGCCCGTGGCCGACAAGGAAAAACTGCTGCGCGGCTTTGCGACGGCGATCGCCGAACTGAGCGAATATATCCCGGGCCCGGATATGGGCACCGACGAACGCTGCATGGGTTGGGTGCATGACGAGATCGGTCGCGCGGTGGGCCTCCCGCGCGAGATTGGCGGCATTCCGCTCGACGAGGTCGGTGCGACCGGCTTTGGTTTGGCTGCCGCCGTAGACGTGGCACGGACCTACGCCGGTATCGATCTGAAAGGCGCCCGGGTCGCGATCCAAGGATTTGGCGCGGTTGGAATGAACGCCGCGCGGTTTCTGGCGGCAATGGGTGCACGCCTGGTCGCGGCGAGCGATTCGCGCGGCACGATCGCGAACCCGGCCGGCATGGACGTTGCAGCCTTGATCGCGCTGAAGCGCGGCGGGCAACCGATTTCCAACTTCGGCGGCGGCGAGAAATCTGCAAGCGATGCAATTATCGATGTCGAGTGCGACATCTGGATCCCGGCGGCCCGCCCCGATTACATCGACGCCGGCAATGCCCCTCGCCTCAAGTGTCGGATTGTCGCCGAAGGCGCCAACATTCCGTTGACCGAGGAAGCCGAACAGATTCTGCTTCGACGCAACATTCTTGTAATCCCCGACTTCATCGCCAATGCGGGCGGCGTCATCTGCGCCGCCGTCGAGCTTCACGGCGGCACAGAGAGCAGTGCCTTCGGCACCATCGACGAGAAGATACGTCGAAACACGCGAGAAGTTCTGGACGAGGCGCGCCGCACCGGCGATGCCCCGCGTGTCGCGGCGGTCGCAATGGCAAAGCGTCGAATCGACAGTGCCGCGGCAACGCGTCGTTGGCGCTGAAAGTTCGCATGCCCCGCGACACCGCCGCAAGCGCAGACGATGACATAATCTCGCGGCACCGATTCAATGTAAAATGGCGCCACGCATGCCCAGAAATGTAGCAAGCGATCTCGATCGCGTCCGCACTGTTATCATGGGTGCGGCCGGCCGCGATTTTCACACGTTCAACGTCTGCTATCGGGCGGACCCTACGACGGACGTCGTCGCCTTCACAGCCGCACAGATTCCGGGCATTGCGGAGCGCCGCTACCCGCCGGAATTGGCGGGCGCGCTGTATCCAAACGGCATTCCGATTTTCGACGAGTCCCTGCTGGAAGAAATTTGCCATCGGCACGACGTGACCCGCGTCGTATTCGCCTACAGCGACGTGACGCATCAATATGTGATGCATGCGGCGTCTCGCGCGCTCGCGGCCGGCGCCGATTTCGAGCTGATCGGCCCCTCCCGTAGCATGCTGCCGACCCGGCGGCCGACGATCGCGGTCTGCGGCGTGCGCACCGGCGTCGGAAAGTCGCAAACCTCGCGCTGGATCGCCGCCCGCCTGCGCGCCCGCGGTTTGCGTTGCGTTGTCGTGCGTCACCCGATGCCTTATGGCGATCTAAAGGCCCAGATCGTGCAGCGATTCGCCAGCTATGCGGATCTTGCCGCGGCCTCGTGCACCGTCGAGGAACGCGAAGAATATGAACCGCACCTGGCCGCGGGAAGCGTTGTGTTTGCCGGCGTCGACTATGCGCAGGTTTTGACCCGCGCCGAAGCTGAAGCGGACATCGTCCTGTGGGACGGTGGCAACAACGACTTCCCGTTTGTGCGACCCGGACTCTCCGTCGCACTGGTCGACGCAACCCGACCTGGGCATGAAACCGAGTATCACCCCGGCGAAACGGTGCTTCGCATGGCGGACGTCGTCGTGATCGCCAAGACCAACATCGCACAACCGGGGAACATAGAGAGCCTTGCCGAGACCGTGCGGCAGATCAATCCGCGCGCGAAAATTACGATGGCTGCATCGATCGTCACGTTACTGGGGCGCGAACGTGTCCGCGGCAAGCGCGTGCTGGTGATCGAAGACGGCCCGACCATTACCCATGGCGGCAAGGCGACCGGCGCCGGCTATGCGGCGGCGCTCGATGCCGGCGTCGGGCAAATCGTCGATCCGCGCCCGTATGCGTCACCCCCGCTGGCGGAAGTCTATACCCGGTTTCCGCATATCGGACCGGTGCTGCCGGCGATCGGCTATTCCGCCGCGCAAGTACAGGCGATTGCCGAGACGATCGCGGCCGCGCCGGTCGATTGCGTGATTTCGGGTACGCCGATCGACCTTGAAAATCTTGTGTCGATCGGTAAGCCGGTCGCCCGCGCGCGATACGATTTCGTCGACGGCGATCCGCCGCTGGAAAACATCATCGACGAATTCCTCCGCGGTATTTCGCCCGAAACCTGATCGTCGCGACCGTTCGCCATTGCGGTCGCCGGGAACTCACACGACACGACGCTTCTGAAATTGTGTCTGACGTCAGGTCTTGGCGCGACGGCGGCTCACAGGCTTTACGACCGCAGCCTGCAACCCTTTGTCGCCGGCTTCGCTGGTGTAGCGAACCTTGTCTCCGACTTTGAGGCGCGAGAAAGCCCTGCCGGAAACGCTATTGGCGTGGAAATACACCTCGTCGCCGTCGGCGCTCTGAATGAACCCATAATCCTTGTCCGGGAACAATCGAACGATCTCGCCGCGCGGCTCCGCTGCATGCGCCTTGACACTGCCGCGTCGACGCCGTGCCACGTCTTCAAGCCGGCGCTCGACAGCATCGAATGCATCGCGCACGGCGACGTAAGCATCTTCGTGTGCCTGATGTTCTGGCGGATCGCGATTAACGGCGATCTCATGGCCCGGGACCTTCAGATCGATGCTGACATGATAGATTCCACCTTTGCGTTGGTGTCGGTGGGGCGCGTGAACCACGACCCGGCAACTCATGATGGGATCTATGAACCGTTCCAACCCCGCCACGCGTTCCTCGATCTTCGCCCGCACCGCAGGCGATGCGCGCATGCCGCGAAAGGTAATTTGCAGATAGCTGGGCATTACAGTTGCTCCCTCTTCACGGATGCCACATCAAGGATCAATTGCGACTTTCGCGGTAGCAAGCCAAGCGGATCGCTGAGCCAAATCTTGCGCCGCCGCGCTGTTACTGCGTCGCCATGTCGGTTTCACCCTGGCGCTCCTTCTTCTCCTCGGGAATCTCGGTCATTGTTGCTTCCGTCAACAGCAGGACACTCGACACCGACACTGCATTCTCCAACGCCACGCGGACGACCTTCGTCGGATCGATGATGCCTGCCTCGACTAGATCGACGTACTCATTGCGCGCGGCATCGAAACCGACATTACCTTTTTCGGCAATCATACGCGCCACGGCTACACCCCCGTCGACCGACGAATTTTCCGCAATCTGCCGTGCGGGCACTTCCAGCGCCCGTTTCAGGATACGAACACCGGTGCGTTCATCGCCGTCGCACTTTGCTTCTTCGCGTGCCACGGCATCGATGCAGCGCAGCAATGCCAAGCCGCCTCCCGGCACAACCCCTTCGGCCACCGCCGCTTTGGTGGCGCTGATGGCATCGTCCAGCGCATCCTTCTTCGTCTTCATTTCCGCTTCCGACGGAGCGCCGACACGGACCACCGCCACGCCGCCGGAAAGCTTGGCCAGACGCTCTTGCAGCTTTTCGCGATCGTAATCGCTCGTGGTTTTCTCGATCTCCCGCCGGATCTGCTGGATTCTGCCGTCGATCATTGGCCGCTGGCCGGCGCCACCGATTAGCGTGGTGTTGTCCTTGTCGACGACGACCCGCTTGGCACGACCGAGTTGAGCCAACGTGACCGTTTCGAGTTTGGTGCCGAGCTCCTCGGCGATCAACTCCCCGCCGGTCAACACCGCGATATCGGCCAGCATGGCCTTGCGCCGATCGCCGAATCCCGGCGCTTTGACCGCACAGCTCTTCAGTACGCCCCGCAATTGATTGACGATAAGCGTCGCCAAAGCCTCGCCCTCGACATCCTCAGCCACCACGAGAACCGGCCGAGCCGATTTCGCCACCTGTTCGAGCGTAGGAATCAAGTCCTTCAGCGAAGCGATCTTGCGATCGCAGATCAGGACGAACGGGTCCTCGAGAATGGCTTCCATCTTTTCCGGATCGGTCACGAAATACGGCGATAAAAATCCGCGATCGAATTGCATGCCTTCGACGACCTCCAATACAGTTTCGGTCGTCTTCGATTCCTCGACCGTGATCACGCCGTCCTTGCCCACTTTATCCATGGCGTCGGCAATCAATTCTCCGACCGCTGCATCGTTATGAGCGGAGATTGCCGCTACCTGCGCTTTCTCCTTGCGCGTGCCAACGGGTTTGGACAGGGCGCGCAGCGCATCGACAACAGCCTTTGCGCCTCGTTCCAGACCTCGCTTCAAATCAATCGCACTGGCACCGGCGACGACGTTCCGGATGCCGTCAGCGATGATCGCATGCGCCAGGATGGTCGATGTGCTGGTCCCGTCGCCGACCACATCGGCGGTTCGTTCCGCCGCCTGGCGCAGCATCTGGGCGCCGAGATTCTCCTCCGGGTCTTTCAGGTCGAATTCCTTGGCGATCGTGACTCCGTCGTTGCAGACAAGCGGCGTACCCCACTTGCGCTGAATCAGCACCGATTTCGACTTGGGACCGAGGGTGACTCGCACGGCGTCGGCAAGCTGCGAGACGCCGCGCAATATCTTCTCGCGCGCGGCCGAACGAAACAGGACGTGCTTGTGAGCCATAAGACCCCTCCAGGAGATTCCCGAGGGCGCTGCTTGCGCCGCCAGGGACAAGTTGAACGTTGTTAAATTACGTTCCATCGGCTCATTCGCCATTGATTCTTGTCAATTTCAGAGGGCGATGTGTCGATAGATTTAAACAAAGCGCGCCACTTACCGGCGCTTCAAAAT
>JBFWYO010000101.1:0-14415 GCA_050186335.1 Alphaproteobacteria bacterium
GGCGAAGGCCTGACGGTGACCGGTAATACCGATCCGTCGAACGGCAGCGTGACGATGAGTTCGTCGGGCGTGTTCACGTATACGCCGAACACGGACTTCAACGGCACGGACAGCTTCATCTACACGATCACGGACGCCAACGGCGGCGCGGATACGGCGCAGGTGACGGTGACGGTGACGGGTGTGAACGACCCGCCGGATGCGATCGACGACGCGCGGACGACGGCGGAAGAGACGCCGGTGACGATCACGGTGCTGTCGAACGACACGGACGTGGACGGCGCGGGTCTGACGGTGACCGGTAATACCGATCCGTCGAACGGCAGCGTGACGATGAGTTCGTCGGGCGTGTTCACGTATACGCCGAATACGGACTTCAACGGCACGGACAGCTTCATCTACACGATCACGGACGCCAACGGCGGTTCGGACACGGCGCAGGTGACGGTGACGGTGACCGGCACGAACGACCCGCCGGATGCAGTGAACGATGCTTACACAACCGGCGAAGATGCGCCGCTGACCGTATCGCTGATTTCGTCCGGCGTTATCGGCAAGGTTTAGGTCGTGGACGGCGATGGCCTGACGGTGATCTGCAATACCTCGGCCTCGTTCGGGTCCGTCTCGCTGGCGACGGACGGCTCGTTCGTCTATACGCCGAATGCGAATTTCTTCGGCACCGATACCTTCACCTACACGATCACCGACGCCAACGGCGGCTCGGATACGGCCACGGTTACGATTACGGTGACGTCGGCCGACGACCCGGCACTGCCGCAGAACGATGCGTTCACGATCAACGAGGACACCACGCTGACTACGGCGTCGTGGATCGCCAACGACAGCTTCCCGGACGGCTATGGCAGTGCCCAGGTCGGCGGCGGCTCGGGCCCATCGCATGGCTCGCTGACGTTCAACTCGTCGGGCACGTTTACCTATACGCCGACGGCGAACTATAACGGCACCGACGCGTTCACCTACACGGTAACCGACGCCGACGGCGATACCGCCACGGCCACCGTCACCATATCCGTAAATCCCGTCAACGATCCGCCCGACGCGGTCAACGATTCGGCAAATACGGTCAAAACGCAGCCGGTGCAGATCAGTGTGCTGGGCAACGATACCGACATCGACGGTGGCCCGTTGACGGTGACCAGCGTCAGCGACGGCACCAATGGCACGGTTACGGTCAATCCCGACGGCACCGTGACGTACACCCCGACCGGCACGTTCACCGGCACGGATTCGTTCACCTATACAATCAGCGACGGCGCCGGCGGGACGGACTCGGCGACGGTCACCGTCACGGTACAGAATGTGACGCTGGCCGGTGCGGTGACGATCAACGAAATCGGCCTGGGTGCCGCAACCGGCACGGTCGCCGACGTGGACGTCACCGGCAAGAACTTCATCGAACTCCGCAACTTCGACAATAGCGCCGTGCCGGGAAATACCATCGACGACCTAAAAATCGAGGTCGTCGGGCCTGGTGGGAACAAGGTGACGATCGACCTGACCAGCGGGACGACCGGCAATCTCGGGCTCTCCGCAAAGCAGTATTTGGTGCTGTACGACGCCGTGGACGAAGACGGCGAAGGCATCTGGGCGATCTACAAATCGGACGGCACCATCGATACCACGGGCACGTATACCTATCCCGGTACGTATCCCGCCGACCCGACGGCCGGCGGATGGGGCATGGGCGATACGACGGACGATAAGCTCGCCGTCAATCTGGTCCAGGGCACGAGTTCGGTCGACGTTTTCCTGGCGAACGACCCGGTCACTTCGGGCCTGACCGGCGCCCTGGGCTGGATCGGCGCGACGTTCAACGCATCGAGCGGGCAGGCCGCGGCCGCTGCCCTGATCGGCGGCGCGCTGTTCGACAATTCGTCGTTCACCGGCGTGGTCGGCGATCAGGATCAGACGCTGGCGACGCTTGGGCTCGTACGACCGGTCGCCGGCACCGGCGCGGCGTCGAGCCTGACCGACGGCGCCACCAACATCTTCGCGCGCACGTTCTCGGCCACCGTGCCGAGCGTGGCGCCCGGCGACACGCCGCCCATGGATGACGGCACGGCCGCGAACTGGACGACGACGAACGTCGAAAGCCAGGGCATGCTGAACCACGAGACCACGTTGAACGATGCCAACCCGCAGGATCCGACGGATTACTTCAATCCGTTGCAGGCCCAGGGCACGCCGGTGACCATCGGTGGCGTCGTGTTCGATCACGCCGCTCTCGCCGGACAAAGCGTGCTCGATGCGGCGGTGCTCGGTGTCGCCAATCTCACAGGCGGCCGCGGCAACGATTATCTGTATGGCAGCACGGCCGGCAACACGATCACAGCCGGCGACAACAACGACTTCCTGTTCGGCCACTCCGGCGACGATACGCTGCTGGGCGGCAAGGGCGCCGATCTGCTGGTCGATGTCGACGGCGAGGACATCCTGCGCGGCGGCACCGGCGACGACATTCTGGTCGCCGACGCAGCCGAGTTCGGCGATGCCACGCCGGGATCCGATCTGGGCGATCTGCTAGTCGGCGACGAGCTGATCGATACGGGCGCCGCCGGCACGGTCGTGTCCGGCAAGGATGTCATCTACGGCGGCACCCAGGCCGACATGATCTTCGGCGACAACGCCATCGTCGCGGCCGCCGATCAGGCCGGTTTCAGCGACGATCCGATCGCCTACTACAACAGCCTGGACAATGCCGGCCGCAAGCAGTTCCTGATCGACAACCAGAACGGCAACGGCCAAACCGACAATATCGACGGCGGCGGCGGCAACGACGTCATCCTGGGCGGCGGCGGCGCCGATCAGATCCTCGGCGGCCTGGGCGACGACATCATCCACGGCGGCATGGGCAGCGATCAGATGGACGGCGGCACGGGTGCCGACAAGTTCGTGTTCGTACCGGGCGACCTCAGCGGCGGCGCGGTCGACACGATCTACAATTTCCAGACCGGCGCCGGCGGCGACGCGCTGGATATTGCCGATCTGCTGTCCGGATACACGCCGGCGACCAAGGCGGATTATATCAAAGTCGTCGACGACGGGTCCGGCAACGCGAAGCTGCAGGTCGATGCCAACGGTTCCGCCGGCGGCTCCGCCTATGTCGACGTTGCGGTGCTGGTCGGCGTCTCGCCGTCGACCACCGTCGACGACCTGATCAACGACGGCAATTTGATCGTAACGCACTAGCGCGCTCCGTTCGGAACGGCACACCTTCCCTTGATCCCGGTGCGGCGGCCGATCGGCGCGGTGACCGCCACCTTGGTGCCCGCTGCGCGGTGCATTGGCGCAAAATCCCACGGATCGGGGAATTCGCGTCGTTCGACCAAAAAGGCCGGGCAGGCAGGCGGTTTGCCTAAAGCTTGATCTCGTCTACCGATCTGCTAACCAGGGCAGGGGGAGACGCCAATCCGTGCAGGCCGCCACACCCGTTTTGGAGACGCGCGATCTGACCATCCGGTTCGGCGGGCATACGGCCGTCGACCGGGTTTCCTGCGCGTTCCAGCGCGGCACGCTGACCGCCATCGTCGGCCCCAACGGGGCCGGCAAGACGACGTATTTCAATCTGATCTCCGGCCAGCTGCCGGCCAGCGCCGGGCGGGTTCTGCTGCTCGGCAAGGACATCACCGGTCAGCGCGCGTCGCGCCGGGCCCACGCCGGCATCGCGCGCGCGTTCCAGCTGACCAATCTGTTTCCCAATTTATCGGTGCGCGAGAACGTGCGCTTGGCGGTGCAGGCGCGCGCCGGGGTCAAGTTCAGCTGCTTCGCGATGGCCGACCGGCGGATCGATCTGATCGAAACCGCCGATCGAATTCTGACCCAGGTGAATCTGATCGAGCGCGCCGGCCAGCCGGCATCTTCCCTGCCGCATGGCGGCCAGCGCCGCCTGGAAGTGGCGCTGCTGATGGCGATGGAACGCGACATATTGATGTTCGATGAGCCGACCGCCGGTATGAGCGCCGACGAAGTGCCGGTCATCCTGGATCTGATCGCGACGCTGAAACGCGATACGTCGAAAACCATCCTGCTGGTCGAGCACAAGATGGATGTCATTCGCTCGCTCGCCGACCGGATCGTCGTGCTGCATAACGGGCAACTGGTCGCCGACGGCGAGCCCGCGGCGGTCATGGCATCGCCGGTCGTGCGCGAAGCGTATCTGGGCATCGCCGCCGAGGCGCACGCCCATGGCTGACGCGCTGCTATCGCTCGCGGGCGTGCATACCCGCATCGGCCGCTATCACATTCTGCAGGGCGTCGATCTCGACATCGAGGCGGGCGCCGTGACCGCGCTATTGGGCCGCAACGGCGCCGGCAAGACCACCACCATGCGCACGATCATGGGGCTGTGGCGCCGCTCGGAAGGCGCGTTGCGCTTTGCCGGCACCGACATCGGCGCCTTGCCGACGCCCGATATCGCGCGCCTCGGGATCGCCTATGTGCCCGAAAACATGGGGCTGTTCGGCAGCCTGACGGTGCGCGAGAACCTCGTGCTGGCGGCCCGCGCCGGGGCCATGGATAGCGCGCGGCTCGATTGGCTGCTCGGCCTGTTTCCGGCACTGAAGAAATTCTGGCACCTCCCGGCCGGCAATCTGTCGGGCGGCCAGAAGCAGATGCTCGCCATCGGCCGCGCGGTGATCGAGCCGCGCAAGCTGCTGCTGATCGACGAGCCGACCAAGGGCCTGGCGCCCGCGATCGTGCAGAATCTGATCGCCGCCCTGAACGAACTGAAACGCACCACAACCATATTGCTGGTCGAACAGAATTTCGGCATGGCCACCGCGGTCGGCGACCGGGTCGCGGTCATGGACGACGGCCGCATCGTGCATCGCGGCTCGATGCGGGAACTGGCCGGCGATGCGGGCCTGCAGCAGCGGCTGCTCGGCCTGAGCCTGGAGGCGCATTGATGGCAACGGCGGAGACCGGTCTGCAGCGCCTGAGCGCCGGCCAACGGTTGAGCGCCGCCATGCCGTATTTGTTGGTCCCGCTGGTGGCACTCGCAGCCTTGGCGCTGGTCGGCTCGCCGACCACCTGGCTGACCTTGACGATCGCCGGGATCGCCATGGGCATGCTGATCTTCGTCATGGCGTCGGGGCTGACGCTGGTGTTCGGGCTGATGGACGTGCTCAACATGGGGCACGGCGCCTTCATCACGCTCGGCACCTATGTCGGCACGTCGGTGCTGTTGCGGCTGACCGGTCTGACCGAGGCGGATGCGTTCTTCGCCAATATCGTCGCGGTGGTGGCGGCGATCGTCGTCGCGATGGCGGTCGCCGCCGCCGTCGGCTGGTTCTTCGAACGCGTGGTGGTGCGGCCGGTGTACGGCGATCACCTGAAGCAGATCCTCGTCACCATGGGCGGGCTGATCGTCGCCGAACAGCTGATCATCGTGCTGTGGGGGCCGAGCGAATTCACCATCGCGCGGCCGAAATCCCTGCAGGGCAGTTTCTCGGTCGGCGAGTTCGTGGTCGAGAAGTTTCGCCTGTTCGCCGCGCTTCTGGGGCTGGCGATCTTCCTCGGCATGCAATGGGCGCTCAACAAGACCCGGCTCGGCCTGCTGATTCGCGCCGGCGTCGAGAACCGCGAAATGGTCGAATCGCTGGGCTACCGAATCCGCCGGCTGTTCGTGGGCGTGTTCGCGGCCGGTTGCGCGCTGGCCGGCCTGGGCGGCGTCATGTGGGGGCTGTACGTCGAGACGATCAATATCCAGATCGGCATGAACCTGATGATCCTGATCTTCATCGTCATCATCATGGGCGGCCTCGGCTCGCTGAACGGCTGCTTCATCGGCGCGCTGCTGGTCGGGCTGACGGCCAACTATGTCGGCTTTCTGGCGCCGAAGGTGGCGTTGATTTCGAACATTCTGCTCATGGTCATCGTCCTGCTGTGGCGGGCCGAAGGCCTGCTCGCCGTCAGCCGGTCGAAGTAGGTTTGCATGTTGAAAAACCTGTTCTCCGGCGACTTTCCGAGCAGCCGCGTATTGACGCTGATGCTGCTGGCGACGGTCGGGCTGATCGTCGCAACGCCGTTCATTTTTCCGGGCTCGCGGCCGATCGATACCGCGGCCAAGATCTGCGTGTTTATCGTGCTGGTCGCCAGCTACGATCTGATGCTCGGCTATACCGGGATCGTCTCGTTCGCGCACACGATGTTCTTCGCCATCGGCGCCTACGGGGTTGCGATTGCGGTCAAGAATTTCGGGCCGAGCTGGGGCGCGGTGCTGCTGGGCTCGCTTGCCGCCCTGGCGCTGACCTCGGTGCTGGCGCTGCTGATCGGCTTGTTCTCGCTGCGCGTGCGCGCGCTGTTCTTCGCGATGATTACGCTGGCGGTATCCAGCGCCTTCGCGCTGCTCGCCTCGCAGCTGCGCAGCGTCACCGGCGGCGAGGACGGCATTACGTTTTCGCTGCCCGATCCCCTGCGCCCGTCGTTCCGGTTGTTCGAGGGCGATTTCCTGGGCGTCGCCGCCAACGGGAGGCTGATCACGTTCTACCTGATCGTGATCGTGACCTTCCTGGTCTTCGTCGCCCTGCTGCGCCTGGTCAATTCGCCGTTCGGCCGCGTGCTGCAGGCGATCCGCGAGAACGAATTCCGCACCGAGGCGATCGGCTATCCGACGCTGGTCTACCGCACGCTGGCCAACGTCATCGGCGCGCTCGGCGCCACCGTCGCCGGCATCCTGCTGTCCCTGTGGCTGCGCTACACCGGTCCGAACTCGACCCTCGATCTCGCGATCATGATCGATATTCTGCTGATGACCGTGATCGGCGGCATCGGCACCATGTACGGCGCGGTATTGGGCGCCGCCCTGTTCCTGTTGGTGCAGAACTATCTCAACACGTTGATGGCGTCCGCCTCGAAGGCAACCGAAGGCATCCCGATCCTGCCCAACCTGCTGCACCCGGACCGCTGGCTGCTGTGGCTCGGCCTGCTGTTCATCCTCAGCGTGTATTTCTTCCCGAAGGGAATCGTCGGGCGGTTGCGCGCCGCCGCGATCGGCAGGCAGAAGCCAGGAAGCTGATGCATCGATTCTTATCGATGTCAGGTTAGATCAGGAATTAGGCATGTATCTATGATGCCCGGCTTTTAGTCGAAAATCGCCGCATCGCCTGATTTGCCGCGCCGCCGGTTTGGTCGCTTCCGATTGATGGGCGCGGTCGGCGAAGAACGCCGACGGCATCATGTCGGCGATCGACTTCGACATGACCATGGAACGGCTGCCCGATTCGAAGGGCGACCGCGTCAAGCTGGTCATGTCGGGCAAGTTCCTGTCGTACAAGACCTACGGCTGAGCGCGTAAGCAAAGAAAAACGCCCGATCTTGCGACCGGGCGTTTCCCGTTCCGCGGGCTGCTACGCGCCGGCTACCACTTGAACATGCCGCGCAGGAAGAACCCATCCAGCGTCAGGCTGTTGCCGCGGCTGTTCAGGCCTTCGCCGGTCATACCCGTGATCGGCCGTGTGTTGAACCAATGCTCGAACATGTAGCCGACGGCAAAGGCCACGGCCATGGTCTGGTTGATCTGGTAGTCGTACGAAATGCCGATCGTGGCGTCCATCGACGGGTTGACGGCTACGCGACTCGCCTCGGTCTGACCTTGCGGTGTGTTACCTACCCTGGTGCTGACATACTTGCCAGAACGGGAACCAATCGGCGCACTGGCGCCAAGCATGCCGAACAGGTTGAAGCCGCCGGCGATGCGCATCTTGCCTTCGAGGCCGAAGCGCGGCCCGATGCCCCAGATGTCCGCATTGCCTTTCCAGTTATCGACGAAACCGTTGGAGCGGACGCCGGTGGCGTCCATCGTTTGGTCGAGGCGCGCGTATCGCAGGCCGGTGAAGGCGCGCATCATCACGCGCGAGCCGATGGCGAAATTCAAGCCGGCGTCGAAATCAAGCACGTCGTAATCGAGTTTGAATTTAGCGGTGGCGTTGCTGACGCTAAGGTTGTCGTAATAACCGACGAAAATGCGGTTGGCGTTCGTCGGATCGGTTGCGCTGCTGGAAGAACGAGCGCGCAGGAACGAATATTGCGCGCGCACGTCGAAGCCGGAACCGAGATTGTATTTGAACCCGAGCCTGAAGCCGGGATCGTATTCCGAGTCGACGGTTAGGTTCTGCACATTAGAGTTGGTCGAGTTATTCAAGCCGCCGTATATTTGGTTATCGGAACTCGGGCGCAGGAAGAACACTTCCGCCGTCGCCGCGAACCGGTTCGGCATTTCGTACAGCTTGAACACCGTATCGGACGGCGCCGTGCCGATTTCGGTGCGCGCCTTCTCGACCTCGGCCTTGACCATCTGCTTGCTGTCGTCGACCGACTTCTTCGTGACCACCAGCTCCTGCTTGGTCCGGCTCAGTTCCTTGCGCTGCGTGGCGATATCCTGCTGCGCCTTGGCCTGGAACGTCTTGGTCTGCTGCAGTTCGCCGCGCAGTTTCTTGATTTCGTCCTGCTGCGCTTTGATCATCTCCTGCTGCTGTTTCAGCATGCGGAAAAGTTCGGCGTTCGACGGCGCGTCTTCCGCGGCCCAAGCGGCGGTCGCGGCGATCAGCGCAATACCGGCCACGCCGGCCAGCAATACTTTTCTGGTCTGCATTTCGATCGATCCCCTTCTGAATTGCCCTTGGCGCAGCAACTTCCCAACCCGCTGCGTAAGCGAATCTACAGACGGGGCATCAAAAAGAAAGGCCGCACGGCGCGCCGCCTCACGCAAACGGACGAATTTCCTGCCCTGTGGCAAAACGGCAACAGGCTGTCCTGAATCGAGATGAGAAATTAACGATGTAGCCGATGAATCCGATCAGGCGAACCCAGTCAGACGGGCCGCACGATATATCCCAGCCGCGGGAAGTGCACGACCACATCGCCGACCTGCGCATCGTGCCGCTTGATCGCCACCTCGTTGGCGCGGATCAGTACCACTTCGCCGATCACCGGCTCGGGCGTCTTGTCTTCCGGCTGCACGGCGACCTTCTGCCCGAGTTTCGGGCCGAACTCGCCGACATCGATCGAGTCCGTGTGCGCTTCGGGCGTCGCTGCCTTGGCGATCGCTAGCGCCGCCTTGGAATCCAGTTCGCTGCGCTGCCCCTGGCCTATGGCGTCGACGCGCGCCGCCCACGCGTTGATCGCGCGATACGGCTCGACCGCGGCCGCTGCCCGCCGGCCGCTGCCCTTCATGAACCAGACGATGTGATGGATCGAAAGATCGGCCAGGCCGGGCTTGTCGCCCAGCACGAATTGCCGCCCGTCGGCCAGCAGGCTTTCCAAGAGATCGAGCTGCATCTGCACGGCGCTCAGCATGCGCGGGGCTGCCGCTTTCAGCTTTTCGATATCGGGCGGCGGCGCGCCGCGCATGGCGGCGCGGTCGGCGAAGAACGCCGGCGGCATCTTGTCGGCGATCGCGCCAAGCACATAGTTGGCGGCGCTCAGGAACATGTTTTGGTCGGCCCAGGCGGTCAGCATCTGAGCCATGCCGACGCCGCCGTGCGGATAGAAGGTCGGGCTGGGCTTGCGGCGCTCCAGTTCGGCCGCGATCAATTGCGTATCGCAATATAGATCCGCGCCGATCTGCAGGATCGGCGTCTTGCGATAGCCGCCGGTCAGCGGCATCAGATCCGGCTTCGGCATGATCATCGGGATGACCACCGATTTCCACGCCAAGCCTTTCAAGCCCATCATCAGCCGCGCCTTGTGGGCGAACGGCGACAGGTCATAGTGATGCAGGATGAGATCGGGCATGGCGGCTCCTCGGGATGGGTGGCCGGCTAAACGGCCAAAGACAAGACTTAAACTGTACCGACGGTTCGAGCCCTAATCCATGCCCAATCCGCGGCCGCCGAGGGCCGCGTCGTCAACCACCGACCGCGGCCGCGATCACGTCGCGAATCTCGGTCGAATTCGGCTTCACGCGCGACGGCCAGGCGCCGACCAGTTCGCCGTAACTGTTGACCAGATACTTGTGAAAATTCCATTTCGGCGCCGCGTCCTCGCCGAGTTCCTCGACGATCCATTTGTACAGCGGATGGGCCGCAGCGCCGGTCACATGCACCTTGCCGGTCATCGGGAACGTGACGTTGAATTTGGTCGAACAGAAATTCCGGATTTCGTTTTCGCTGCCCGGTTCTTGGGCGCCGAAATCGTTGCTCGGCACGCCGAGCACGACCAGACCGGCATCCTTCATCTCGCGCCATAGCGCTTCCAGTTCGGTGTATTGCGGCGTGAAGCCGCATTGCGAGGCGACATTGACCAGCAGGATCGCCTTGCCCTTGAAGCTGGACAGCGGCATCGGCTTGCCGTCGATGGCGGTGAAGGAGAAATCGTAGGCCGTCATGGGGGACATCCTCGTCGGTAATAACAAGCGACAATCCTAGCATCGGCCGGCCGCTCGATTGCACCGTCTAAATCGCATCGCGGGCGGCGCGCCGCTGGCGGCACTAACCGTACCGCTCCTCGGTCCACGGATCGCCGTTATTGTGATAGCCGCGTTCCTCCCAGAATCCCGGCCGGTCGGTCGCGGCGAATTCGATGCGCTTGATCCATTTCGCGCTTTTCCAGAAATAGAGTTTGGGTAGGACGATGCGCACCGGCCCGCCATGCTCGCGGGTCAGCTTCTCGCCTTCCCAGCTATGGGCCAACAGCACATCGTCGTCGTCGAACGCTTCGCGGCGCACATTGGTCGTGTAGCTGTCGAACGAATGGAAAATGACGAACTCGGCTTCCGGTTTCGGCCGCACCAGCGCCATGACGTGCCTGGCCGAAACGCCTTCCCAGCGATTGTCGAAGCGCGACCAGGCGGTGACGCAATGAATGTCGGATTTGAACTGGGTCTGCGGCTGCGACTGGAAATCGTCCCACTTCCATTCGACCGGCCGCTCGACCAGCCCGTCGATCGCAAGTTTCCAGCGCGCGGGCGGCAGCATCGGCTGGATCCCCAGATCGAGCACCGGCCAGTTCTTGACCTCGTGCTGGCCCGGCGGCAGCCGTCGGGCGGCCGGCTCGGCCGACTCGCCGGTCAGCAAGCGGCCGTCCTTGGCCCATTTCCGCTTCTGTTCGATCAGCTTGGATTTGATCTTGCCGACCAGGTTGTCGCCGTCGTCCGCCATGCCGATCCCCGTTGCCTGGTCCTAAGGTAAATCGCATTTCGGCGCGCTGGAAGGTGGTTTGCCCGGCCTGCGGGCCGGCCTTATATAAAGGGCGCTTTCAAGGAGCCGGCCTGTGTCCGAACCGCGTATCGTCTCGCTCTTGGCGTCGACCACGGAAATCGTTTGCGCGTTGGGCTTTCGCGCCAATCTGGTCGGCCGCTCGCACGAGTGCGATTTTCCCGCGGACGTGGAAAATCTGCCGCCCTGCACGGAACCGAAATTCAACACCTACGGCACATCGTACGAGATCGACGAACGCGTGCGCGCGATCGTTCAGGAAGGCTTGGCGGTGTATCGCGTCGACAGCGACCGCCTCAAGCAGCTCTCGCCCGATGTCATCGTGACGCAGGATCAATGCGAAGTCTGCGCGGCCAGCGTGAAGGACGTCGAAGCCGCGGTGTGCGAATGGACCGGGCACAATGCGCGCATCGTCTCCACCCGCGCGCAGGATCTGGCCGGCGTCTGGCAGGATATCGTCATGGTCGCCGAGGCACTCGGCGTCAAAGGCAGGGGTGCCGAGTATGTCCGCCGGCTGCAGATGCGCGTGGCCGAGATTGCCGCCAAGGCGAAGTCGCTGCCGAAGCGGCCGCGCGTGGCGGTGATCGAATGGATCGAACCGATCATGGCCGGCGGCAACTGGATGCCCGAGTTGGTCGCGCTGGCCGGCGGCGAAAGCCTGTTCGCCGAAGCCGGCAAGAATTCGCCCTATATAAAATGGGACGCGTTGCGCGACGCCGATCCGGATGTGATTCTGGTGACGCCGTGCGGCTTCGGCATTCCGCGCGCGCTCGAAGAAATGCCGCGCTTGAACGCATTGCCGGGCTGGTCGGAATTGAAAGCGGTGCGGGCGGGGCAGGTCGTTGTGGCCGACGGCAATCACTATTTCAACCGGCCGGGCCCGCGTCTGGTCGAGTCGCTGGAAATCCTGGCCGAAATTCTGCATCCCGCGCAGTTCCGTTTCGGCCACGAAGGCACCGGCTGGATTCGCTTCAAGGGCCCGCCGGCGGCCTAGCAGCAGTCTCGGCGTCAGGCTGCTAATTTATTGATTCAATTACTTTTTTGTTGCGTTTTTTCGGCCATCGGCGATCATCGGGCAAGCGCATGTTGCAATGCAACAATACGCGCCTTGGAAGGAGCGATGATGTCCGACCTCAGCCACTATCTGCTGCGCAATCATCTGACCACCGCCGAAATCACCTACCGCCTGCCCGATCATCCCGACCTGCTGCAACTTTACGTCTGGCAGGATCTCGACACCGCGCCGCGCTTCCCGAAGCTGGCGCGGTTTTTGCGTTTTTGGGAGACCAGCATCGAGGGCAAGCTGCATCGCGTGCGCGTCGCCAGCATCGCGCTCGTGCAGCCCGCGGATTTCCGATTTGCCCAGGGCGAGTTTCGGCTGAACTGAATTTGCCGCGCGGCGCTATCGCGGTTGCACCGATGCGCGCGCGACGCGGATAGATTCCGCTTCGCTTGCCGCGCGCTCTTGGCTAGGCTCTCCCGCTCAGATGCCCGCATGAAGGGCGCAACCCGTTTCGGGGTTACCGGTTCGGGTTACTGGGGGAGGATTGCGGGGAATGGGGCTTTCTGTTGCCATCGTCGGCTCCGGGCCGAGCGGGTTTTACACGGCCGAATCGATCCTCGAACGACGGCCAGACGCCACCATCGACATCATCGATCGCCTGCCGACGCCGTATGGATTGATCCGCGCGGGCGTGGCACCCGATCACGCGAAAACCAAGAACGTCGCGCGCGCCTACGAGAAGATCGCCCAGCATCCGAACGTGCGGTTCGTCGGCAATGTCGACGTTGGCCGCGACGTATCGGTCGCCGAACTGCGGCAGATTTACGATGCGGTGGTGTTCGCGACCGGCGCCTCGGTCGATCGCAAGCTCGGCATTCCCGGCGACGACAAGCAAGGCATCATCGGCGTCGCCGCCTTCGTCGGCTGGTATAACGCACATCCCGATTTTCGCGATCTCAATCCCGATCTGAACACCAGGAGCGTGGTCGTGATCGGCGTCGGCAACGTGGCGGTCGACGTGGCGCGCGTGCTGACCAAGACGCCCGAGGAAATGGCCGCGACCGACCTGGCCGATCACGCGGCGCAGATGATCCACGCGGCGCCGATCACCGATGTCTACATGGTCGGCCGGCGCGGGCCGCTCGAAGCGCGTTTCACCAACGTCGAATTGCGCGAGATGGGGCATTTGAAGGATGCCGTGCCCGTGCTCGATGCGGCGCAGCTGCCGACCGAAGTGACCGGCGAGTTTTCCGAACGCGACCGGCGGCTGGTCGAAAAAAATCTCGCCACGTTGCGCGAATTCACCCAGATCAAGCCGGCGCAGCACCGTAAACGTGTGCATTTCACATTCTACGCCAGTCCGGTCGAAATTCTGGGCGGCGAACGCGTGACCGGCGTCAGGTTCGAGCGCACACGCGTCGAGAAGGGCAACGCGATCGGCACCGGCGCGTTCTTCGAGATTCCCTGCGGCCTGGTGATCCCGGCGATCGGCTACTATTCGGATCCGATCGAGGGTGTGCCGTTCGACCGCAAGAAGGGCAAGGCGGCGACCGAAGACGGGCGCATCGAGCCGGGGCTCTATGCCGTCGGCTGGATCAAGCGCGGCCCCTCGGGCGTGATCGGCAGCAACAAGCCGGACGGCGAGGCGGCGGCCGATCAGATCGCAGCCGATTTCAAGGACGGGACCAAGACGGGCCGTGCGGCACTGGATACGCTGCTGGCCGGCCGCAAGCTGCGCGCGGTGTCGTTTCCCGATTGGAAGCGGATCGAGGCGGCCGAAGTGGCTGCCGCCCATCCGGGCGCGCCGCGCCGCAAATTCGCGCGCATCGCCGATATGCTGAAGCAACTCGGCTAGGCGGCCCGGCCAGGCCCGCCTGGGCCCGAATTTACCCATGCCGGTCAAGGCGTTAGACGCAGCTGGCGGGCGCCCTCGCGGCCTTGGCGCGCGGCTCCGTCCGTGCTATAGGCGCGCCGCCGGGTTTGCCCCGGCTGTCCGGGTCTCACCCGGTCGTCCGGGCGGTGCCCGGTAATTCCCCCGCCCGAAAGACCCATGACCGACCAGGCGCTGATCCGAAATTTCTCCATCGTCGCACATATCGACCACGGCAAGTCCACCTTGGCCGATCGGTTGATCCAGGCGTGCGGCGGGCTGACCGATCGCGAAATGCGCGACCAGGTGCTCGATTCGATGGAGCTGGAGCGCGAGCGCGGCATCACCATCAAGGCGCAGACCGTCCG
>JBFWYO010000102.1:0-14270 GCA_050186335.1 Alphaproteobacteria bacterium
GATCGCCGAGGACAACCCGGAGAACCGCCGCGACATCGCCCAAATTCTGGAACGCGCCGGCCACCGCCCGATCCTGGTCGAGAACGGGGAAAAAGCCCTCAAGGCGATGGAAGATTCGCGCTTCGACCTGGTGTTGATGGATCTCAACATGCCGGAGATGAGCGGTCTGGAAGCGGCCAAGCTCTATCGCTTCGCCAACATCGACCGGCCGCATCTGCCGATCATCGCGCTCACAGCGGATGCGACCCCGCAAGGGCAGAAGCTCAGCCGCGAAGCCGGCATGGATGGCTGCATCACCAAGCCGATCGAAGCGGAAGCGCTGCTGCGCCTGGTCGAGAAGTACGCCAAGGCGCCGTTGGTCGCGGGCAAGGACGGCAAGATCGCGCCGGTCGTCGTCGCCAACGAGCCGCGCGAGGGCGCGAAGGGCGACAAGGAAGCCGCCGAGCGTGCGCAGATGCCGGTCGTCGATGTCGCCGCCATCGAGAGCCTGAAATCGCTGGGCGACGACGATATGTTCTTCGCCAGCCTGGTCGAGGATTTCCTCGCCGACAGCGAAGACGTGTTGATCCGCATCGAGCGCGCCGTGGCCAAGGACGATGCCCGCGCCGTGCGCGATGCGACCCACGCGCTGCGCAGCAGCGCCGCGCATTTCGGCGCGCGCCGGCTGTATCAGGTCCTGATGTCGGTCAGCAACATCACGGAAGCCGATCTGATGATTCGGGGCCGCAGCTTCCTCCGCTCGCTGCGCGCGGAGTATCAATTGGTGCGCGTCGAACTGATGCGCCATTCCGGTGTCCATCGCCGCGCCGGCGCCGTACACGCGAAAAGTTCATAGAATCGGGGGGCTGCAAAGTCGCTTTCAGCGTCACCCCGGCCGAGGCGGAGCAAAAAGCCAGGATTCGGTCCTTCCGCAATCGTTCCGAACCTCGGATGAGCGCGCCGCCGGGCGGCGCTTTCCGGGACGACAGGAAAGGAATTGGCGGGACGAAAAAAGCGCCCGATGAATCGGGCGCTTTTTCTATTTCCGTGTCGCGGCGACTGGACGCGTTAGCCGCCCATTTGCGCGCGCCGGCGATCCTGCGCGGAGGCCAGGCGTTTCATCTTCTTGAGATCGGTCTCTTCCAATTGCAGAGCGCTGTCGACCCAAATGTCGGTAATGTCGGTCAACTCGTCGTAACTGACCGGATTGAAGCGGCGCCGCACTTTGTAGATTGCCCGATGCGCCGTGTGCTTGCTGCGTGTGCGGCCGATATATTCCTGTACGGCCTCTTCGCCGAAACCGTCTTCGGCGAGCACGTCGACCACGCCCAAGGCATGCAGTTCCTCGGCGCTGAAAATCTTGCCGCTGAAGATCATCTCCTCGGCTTTGACCGAGCCGATCCGGCGAGCCAGGAAACTGTACGCACCCATGCCCGGGAACAACCCGAACAGGATTTCGGGCAGGCCGAACTTTGCGCTGCGCTCGGCGATCAGAACGTCGCTCGAGAGCGCCGACTCGAAGCCGCCGCCCAGGCAATCGCCTTGCACGAGGGCGACGGAAATGATCGGCAAGCCGAGATTGATCGCGTTCGGGTAGCAGATGTCGATGCAGGCGTGCGCGTAAGCGCGCAAGCCCTCGCGGTCCTTGCGGCGGATCAAGTCGGCGAACAATTCCAGGTCGCCGCCGAGATTGAACACGCCGTCGGCGCGCGATGCCCAGACCATGTAGCGGATAGGGAAGTCGGCTCCGTCGGGAATGCCGGACAGGCAGTCCTTCACGGTTTCCTGGAATTTTCGCACGTCGCGCAACAGAGGGAGCGTGAAGCTCGGCCGCTGCGTGTGTTTTTGATAGGCCCAGATCGCGCGATCCTGGATATCGATACGAACGTCCAATTCATTGAAGGCGGCGCCGTCAAGCAGCCGCTCCAGCGCTTCCGTGCGCTGCAGTGCGCGTTTGGCCGCAAGTGCGGCATCATCCGGAATACCCAACGACCGAGTAATTTCTACCGGCAGCGCCGGCGTCGCATTGGGCATTGCGGAGGATGCTGCGATACGAGCCGGAATCGCGCCCCCATTCGAGGAGGTCTCCGTGTGTCGCATTGTTGCTTCCCCTAGCTGCGATTTTAATTCCGCAGTGCTGGGAAGCAGAATGTGTTGATTCGAGATTTAAGGCAAGCAGAACTCTAACAGATGGTTAAATGAAACGCTTAACGCGCGAGTATTTCTACGGTCGACTATTGCTGTCGGGCAATGGCAGAATTGGCCAAAGCGGGCTCCTAACCATAATTGCTAACTAAATATTGAGTATTAAAACAGACACGATGCCATTGCTTGATTTGAACGGGAAGACTATCGACGTGATGGTGCAGGGCGCTGGTCCTGCCCTACTCTTGATCCACTCTTCCGGGATGCCGGCAATGCAGTGGCGAAGCGTCGCTACACATCTGCTAGACAGATTCACCATTATCGCACCCAACCTGCATGGTTATGGCCGCACTGCGGCATGGCCGGCAGACGCGCCGCTCGATCTGGAACTCGAATTGGATCTGCTCGATCTGGTCGCCGACCAATATGAACAGCCGCTACATGTAGTGGGTCATTCGTACGGCGGACTTCTGGCGCTGGCCTTTCTCCGCCGCCGGCCCGCGCGCGTGGCGACGCTGTCCTTGATCGAGCCGGTGATCCTGGGCGCCTTGCGCTCCGAGGGCGAGGACCGCAGCCTAGGAGAGGTTGAGCGCATGGCGATGGGCTTCTTCCGCGCCTACGAGGCCGGCGACACCAATCGGGCTATGGAGGGTTTCGTCGACTATTGGTATGGTGACGGGGCCTGGCAGAAGATCCCGCAAGCCCAGCGCCTGCCGATCTTCACGCGCGCCCGCAAGATGTACCTGGAAATCCAGGCAATCTGGGCCGATCGCGTGCCTCTGGCGGATTACCGGTCGATCGATCAGCCGACCCTGTTATTGGTCGGCGAACGCACTACGCCGGCGGCGCGGCGCATGGCCCACCTGCTCGCCGACGCCGTGGCCGGGGCGCTTCTGCTTGCCTTACCGGGGGCCGGACACATGTCGCCGCTGACTCATGGCGATCTGGTCGCCGACGCCGTGCGCGCGCATATCGCCGAACACTCATAGCCGGCGCTGCCTTGCGCCTGTTGCAGACTAGCCATGGCTGAAGCGCCGGGGTTCGGCTAACATTTCGCCAACAATAAGTCTGCGCAAAGGGAGCCATCCATGAACGACCAACCGGCCGGCGGCGCCAATTTCCCGTGGCTGAAGAATTATCCGCCCGGCGTGAATTGGGCGGCGTCGTTGCCGGTGGCGCCATTGACCAAATTGGTCGACGACGTGACGGCGAAATATCCCGACAGCATCGCGACGATCTTCTTCGACAAGCAGCATACCTATCGCGAGATCGGCGACATGATCGACCGCGCCGCGAAGGGCTTTCAGGCGCTCGGCGTGAAAAAGGGCACCAAAGTCGGCATTTGCCTGCCGAACTGCACCTACTACGTCATCCTCTATTTCGGCGTGCTGCGCGCCGGCGGCACGGTGGTCAATTTCAATCCGCTCTACGTCGAGCACGAGCTCAAGTTTCAGATCGAAGATTCCGAAACCGAGATCATGTGCACGCTCGATCTGAAGGCGCTGTACGACAAGCTCGAGCGCGTGATGAAACAGACGCGGCTCAAGAAGATTCTCGTTTGCCGCTTCGCCGATCAGTTGCCGGGCCTGAAAAAGCTTCTGTTTCCGCTCGCGCGCCGCAAGGACATCGCAAAGGTCAAGTACGACGACCGCAATATGCGTTACGCGGAACTGGTCGCCAACGACGGCAAGTACACGCCGGTTGCGATCGACCCGAAGGAAGACGTTGCGATCCTGCAATATACCGGCGGTACGACCGGCGTGCCCAAAGGCGCCATGCTCACCCACGCCAATCTGTATATCAACTGCATGCAGGTGAACGAATGGTTCGCCTATCGCCCGCCGGGCGGCGAACGCGCGCTGGCGATCCTGCCGTTCTTCCACGTTTACGGCATGACCGCGATCCTGAACTACAGCCTGTGCCGAGGGACGACCATGATCCTCGTGCCGCGCTTCGAAGTCGAGAACGTGGTCAAGGTCATCGACAAGCACAAGCCGACGATCTTCGCCGGCGTGCCGACCATGTACAACGCGATACTCAACTTCAAGGACATCAAGCAATACGACCTCTCGTCGCTGGAGTTCTGCAGCGCCGGAGGCGCCGCGCTGCCGGTCGAAACAATGCGCAGCTGGAAGACGCTGACCGGGATCCGCATCTGCGAAGGTTATGGCCTGACTGAATCGTCGCCGGTCGCCGTCGCCATTCCCGAGCACGGCATGCAGAAAGAGGCATCCATCGGCGTGCCATACCCGAATACGATCATCGAGATCGTCGATCTGCAGGATCCGCACAAGAAAATGCCCGCCGGCGAGCGGGGCGAACTGACGATTCGCGGCCCGCAGGTGATGAAAGGCTATTGGAAGAAGCCGCAGGCGACCGCCGAGGTGATCGTCGACGGCAAACTGTTGACCGGCGATATCGCGTACATGGACGAAGACGGTTATGTATTCATTGTCGATCGCAAGAAGGAGATGATTATCGCCAGCGGCTACAAAGTATATCCACGACAGGTCGAGGAGGCGATTTACGCGCATCCGGCGGTCGAGGAATGCGCTGTGGTCGGCGTGCCCGATCCGTATCGCGGCCAGAACGTGAAGGCGTACGTGAAGCTCCGCGACGGTGCTGCGCTGACCCAGCAGGAGCTCGACGAATTCCTGAAGGATCGCATTTCGCCGATCGAAATGCCCAAATTCGTGGAATTCACCGGCCCGCTGCCGAAATCCGCCATCGGCAAGATCCTCAAGAAGGAACTGATCGCCCAGGACGCGGTGAAGAAGTAGCGCGCGGCCTGTGCATTTCTCAGCGACATCATCCTAAGCCGGTCGAAGGATGAGCCCGCGGCGGTGCGCGCCCGCGGTCATGCTCCGCAATGCGTAACATCGGTAACGCGGCGCTTGAACGATCGTCGCGGCAACCTAGCTGCTTGGAATGCGCCCCGCGCAATCGCGGCGCGGCAACATGCCCACGATTTTTCTCATCGTGCACATCCGTCGCGCATGACCCTGCACGGCGGGATCGGGACCCTAAGTACCCTGATGCTTAGGGTGAAAACCGTAACAAATGTAACTATGCAGCCGACAACGGGTCAAATCACGCCAAACGCTGCTGTGCATCGGCCGGATCGGGGACCTTCTTGATGACCAGTATTTCCGAGTCCTCGACCGCGGTTTCGACGTGTGAATCGCCCGGCTCGACGAAATAAAACCCGCCGGGGCCGATCGTGCGATCGCCGATGCTCACATGCATCTTGCCGCTGAGCACCACCACCTGCACCCACACCTCGTGCTTGTGCAGCGGAATCTGCAGGCCCTTCGGCATGCGGTAGATGCGCGTGGCCACGTCATGCCCGTCGTTCCACAAGGTCGAGCCCTTCATGTCCTGGCCGCGGATCGACGCGGAGAACCAGGTTCGTTCGTCGGGCGTCACGTACTTGGTCATGTAATTTCCTTTTCCAGGCGGCCGGGAAACGTTCAGGCACTGCCCCAGACATCCTGGGCCACGCGCACGATAAGTTCCAGCTTACGCTTTTCGTCGTCGACGGTCACGGCGTTGCCGAGGAACAGGCTGGCGAAGCCGCATTGCGGGCTGATGCAGAGGTTCTCGAGCGGTACGTATTTAGCAGCCGCGTCGATGCGGCGCTTGAGCTCGTCCGCGTCTTCCAGTTTGGGCGTCTTGCTGCAGACCAGCCCCAGGACGACGATCTTCCCCTTGGGCACGAGCCGCAGCGGCGAAAACGTGCCGGCGCGCGGCGAATCGTACTCGAGAAAATAGGCCCCGATGTTGATCCGGTTGAACAGCGTATCGGCGACCCAGTCGTAGCCGCCTTCGGCCATCCAATGGCCCTGGTTGTTGCCGCGGCATTGGTGCATGGCAATCGTCATGCCTTTGGGCGCGGTTTCGATCGCCCGGTTGATCGCATCGGCGTAGACATGCACCAGCCGGTCGGGATCGTCGCCGCGCGCGGTGACCTGGCTGCGGATGTTCGGGTCGCACAGCAATGGGAACACCACGTCGTCGATCTGCACGTAGCGGCACCCGGCCGCGCCCAGATCGGCGATCTCGCGGCGGTAGGCATCGGTCAGATCGCGCCAGAATTCATCGAGATCCGGATAGGTTTTCCGGTCGATGAATTTCCGCCCACCGAACAAATGCGCCATGCCGGGCGCCGGCATGGATACTTTCGGCGTCGCCCGGGTGGCCGATTGCAGGAATTTGAAATTGTCGACGTTGATCGGCGTCGGGCGGGAAATCCTGCCGGTGAAATGGGTGGTCGGCCCCGGCAGTTTGTGGCCCTTGGCGTCGCGAAAATAAATGTCCGATTCGCCGTAGTGAACCTCGCAATTCGCCAGTTCCAGAAAGAAATCCGCCCACCAGGAGCGGCGGCGGAACTCGCCGTCGGTGATCGACTTCAGGCCGACCGATTCCTGCAGCGCCACCGCGTCGCGGATGCAGCGGTCTTCGAGCGCCTTCAGCTGCGGCAGCCGCATCGAACCCTTGAGCGTGCGATGCACGTCGCCCTCGGCGGCCGCCCGCGCGTCCAGCAATTCTTTCGGGCGCAACAGGCTGCCGACGTGATCGGCGCGGAACGGCGGGGTCGTGCGGGCGCTCATGGCGAATCCTCCAGCTTGCGATCTCTTGTCCGGGCATGATCCTATGGCGGCGGCGGAGGACGCAACAATGAACGACACGCAGGATGCCCACATGGGCGAATGGGCCGCCAAACGCGCCCGCATGGAAGCGCATATCCGGCGCTATTTCGATGCCTGCAATGCGCCCGCGCGCCAAGGCCTGATGGACAGCTTCACCGACGATGCCGTGCACTACTTCCCGGCCAACAGACGTTACGGACCCTGGCGCGGCGCGGCGGCGATCGCGGACGGATGGCTCGCCACGGTCAAGCACACGCGGGCGGTGTGGACCGTCGATCGCGTTCTGATCGATCCCACGCGGGACGAGGCGGCGATCGAATGGACTCAGTTCCGCCCGGCGTCCGGAAAAATCCTCCGCGGCGACGAGTGGTATCTGTTCGATCCCGCGTCGGGCAAAATCAAGGAAGTGCGCTGCTACTTCGCGGCGCCCGAGCCGGACGATGCGAAAGTGACCGAACTCGGCGGCTTCGACTATGCCGGGCGCGGCTATCCGCTGCGCCCGCCGCGCTGAGTCACCATCCGCCGCCGCCGCCACCCCCGCCGCCGCTGCCCGAGGATCCGCTGCCGCCCGATCCGCTCGAAGAGCTCGGCGCCGTGGCGGCCGACGCCAGCGTGCTGGCGAAGCTGCCGGCCAAAGCCGTGGTAAAGGCGGTCGTGCTGGCCCAGCTGCGGCCGGCATACCATGACGGCGCATAGCCTCGGCCCGGCTCGGCGCCGGCCTTGGCCAGTATGTCGGCGAATTGCTGGCTCCATTTCTGCTCGACGCCCAAGGCAAGCGCATACGGCAGGTATCGCTCGAACAGTTCCGGCGTGCGTTCCGGCGGCACCGCGTGCTCCAGCCGGTCGCGTTCGCCGACGCTCAAATAAAGCCGGAAGCCTTCGATCTGGTCCATGACGCGCCGTCCGTCGCGCGTCGGCGCCTTGAGCAGGCGATGGAACAAAGTGTGCGCGCCGCCGGATACGATCATGGCCAGCGCCGCGACCCAGGAATGTTCGTAGGCCAACAGGCCGAACACGAAAATCTCGGCGAGTACGAAAGGTATCGCGAACAGCGTGGTAAAAATTCCGGCCAGCACCTGCCGCGCACGCCAGGCCTTAACCACCTGATGCAGCAGGAAGTAGACGCCCGCGGTCCACCCGCTGAGCCACAGCAGCATGACCATACCGCTGGGCTCGCCGACCGTCGCAATGCCGAGAACGAGCGTCAGCACCGAAATGCCGATGCCGACGAGGAACTGGGTCCGGTTGCGGCGGAAGAAGTACCATTCGTAAGCCTGCTCCATCGATCGGCGAAGCGCTTTCCGGGCGCCGCCCAGCACGGCGTGGTTTCCTTTCTTGAGTTCGACTTTCGGCGCCGATGCGAACAGCTTGTTCATCGCTTCGCGCTCGCCGTCGGTCATCGGCGCCGACTTGCCGACCGCCTTGTGCAATGTGAGCGCGCCGTCATGATCGGCGATCTGGATCAGACCCTTGATCGCCAGATTGACGAGCGTTGCCGCGAAAATCTTGTCGTCGAAACCCATACGCTCGATGAAACGGCACGCGCCCGGCGAAAGGTCCTGGGGCGGATGGAACAGCGGCACGATCGTGCCTTTCGCCGGATCGCGTCCGACCGCGAGCCATGCGAAAAAATAATAAACGAGCAGGACGAGCGCACCGATGCCGGTGACAATACTCAGCGCGTTGTCGCCGATGAAATAGAAGAGCTGCTGAGTCGGGCTCGGCGGCAGCACGAGACCCTTTTGCCAGGCGACGGCGACGGTCAGCCCGTGGTTCGGCTGCAGCACGCGCGTGGTCGCGAACGTGACGTTGCCTTGCGCGTCGCGTCCGGCGACGAAATCCTGATCCTGCGCACCGAACGGCCCGGTATAGGCGGCCTGCTGGCGCACTTCGGCCCCGGGCGGCAGTTCGATCGTGGCGCTGGCCTTGAGGATGGCGAAGATCCATCCGTTGCCCGTCACGTTCCAATGCAGCTCGTCGAACGCCTCGTAGAACCCGAGTTGCCGCGTGGTGCGATAGACGATCGTGTAGGTGTACGTGCCGGGCGGCAGCAGGACGTTCTTGTCGCCAACATAGGTGCGCACGCCGCGATCGATCGATTCGGTATGGAACGGTTCCTTGCTTCCGTCGCGCCGCACGTCGAGCACGTCGAAGCCGACCTTCACCGTGTGGCCGGTGCGGTTGCGATAAACGGTCGGAAAATCGCGGAAGATGCCGCGCTTGATGTGATCTCCCGCGGCCGTCACGCGGATGGTTTCGGTGACCAGAAGGTCGCCATTGATTTCGACCTTGATGCGGCTGTCGAAACTCACAATCTGTTCGACCTGTGCGTGCGCCGGCGCGCCCGGCAGGCACAACAGGGCAAGCAACAGTAGCGCGGCAAAGAGCGTCGAAGCTGCGCGCGGCCGCGTCACCATCCGCCGCCTCCGCCGCCGCCACCGCCGCCGCCCGAGGATCCGCCGCCGCCGAAACTGCCCGAACTGCCCGAGGTGGATCCGGGCGCCACCGACGACGACGAAATGGCACCGGTCACATGGCTCGAGAAATTCGATGCGAAACTGCCGACGCTGTCGTTATCCCAGTCGCGGCCGCTGTACCAAGTCGGTCGCCACGCAGCCTGGTTCGGCGTCCCCGCCGCATCGGCTTTGGCGATCACGTCGGCGAACTTCTCGCTCCATTCCTGTTCGAGATCGAGCGCCAGCGCGTAAGGCAGCAATTTTTCGAACAGGCTGGTGGTGCGCTCGGGAAACTGCGCACCGGGAAGCCGATCGCGTTCGGCGACCGTCATATAGAGCTTCAATCCCTCGACCTCGTCCATGGCGCGTCGGCCGAGTTGCGTAACCGCCGGCATCCACATGTTGAACAGCGTGTGCACCACGCCGATCAAGCCCAGCGTCGACAACGCAGGGATCGTCAATCCGCCTTCGACCCGGGACAGCGCGAGCAATCCGATGCCCGTCGCCAAGGCGGCGACACCGGCCAGTCCGGCGTCGATAGGTTTCCGCGTTACCATGGTGCCGAACGCCAGGCGCGCGAAAAAGACCATCAGCGCGGACCCGAGAATTGCCGCGGCGCCGGTCCACAAGCCCTCGCCGAAATCGTCGGCGAACCCGGCCGCGACGAACAACACCAACGCGATCCAAGTCAGCCCGAGCGCGATCCAAAGCCGGTTTCGCCGGAAATAGATCCGGTACAGGGCGGCTTCCAGATTCTTCTCATGCCGGGTAAGCAGGGCTTTGACATCGGCATGGTTGGCCGTGCTCAGCACCAGGCGCCCGGTCTTCTTGGCAATCAGTTCGAGCAAGCCCTTGAGCGTGCCCGGCACGCCGGAATCCTCGCGCTGCTGCTGCACCAGGGTGTACTTCTCGCCCTTGGACTCGATGCGCAGATAGCCGCCAATTCCCAGCGCCATGCAGCCGGCAGCCAGGCACTTCTTGTCGTATCCCATGCGGGCCAGATAGCGCACGGCGTCGGGCGGTAGATCCCTCGGCGCGTCGAACCGCGGAATGATCGTCCCGCGCGGCGGATCCCGGCCGACCGCGGCCCACGCGATCAGGTAATAGAACAGCAGCAGCAGGAAGCCGAAGCCGGCGATCAGGAAGTCGAAATTGTCGATCAGGAACCAGCGAAGCCGCTCGGTTTTGCCGGGCGCCGCGACGATGCCCTTCTGCCAGGCCACGGCGATAGTCAGCCCTTCGCGTTCGCGCAAGGCGCCCGTCGTCTGGAAGCTGGCCCGCCAATCGCTTTCGATGCGCGAAGTATAATCGCGCTCGCGGGCCCCTTGTCTGCCGGTGAATGCCACGGCGGTACGGATGCGCGCGCCGTCGGGCAGGATGACGGCCGCGCGCGCACGCTCGATGATGAAATCCCAGCCCGTGCCGGTGACGTTCCAGTACAATTCATCGAACTCGTCGAAGAAACCGAGCTGGCGCGTGGTGCGGTAGGTGATGGTGTAGGTGTAGTTGCCGGCGGGCAGGAACCGGCTGGGGTCGCCGATATAAATGCGCTTGCCGTTCGGCGCGCGCTCGATCCGGAACGGTTCGCGCTGGCCGTTGCGCAGGATTTCGACCACTTCGAAGCCGACTTCGACGCGGAAGCCCAGCCGATCGCGGTAGATCGTCGGAAAATCGCGATAGATGCCGCGGCGGATCCTGGCGCCGGCGGCATATACCCGGATCGTTTCCGTCACCGTCAACGACGCGTCCGGCGCGACGGAGATTCGGCTGTCGTAATCGAGAATTCGCTCCTGCGCCGCGACCGGCGCTGCGAGGAAGCCGGCAGCCAACATCGCGAGGATCGCGAACAGGCGCGCTGTCAGGCGCCACCGCGGCATGCGCGCGCACACCGTCATGCCGTCCGCGCCGACGGCGCTGCGCGCTCGGTATCGTTCTCGAGCTGGAAATACTCGGCACGCCTGAAACCGAACAGCGCCGCCACGATGTTGCTCGGCACGGATTCGACCAGCACATTCTGGTCGCGCACGGTGCCGTTATAATAGCGGCGCGCCATTTGCAGCGTATCCTCGACGTCGACGAGCTGCTTCTGCAGATCGAGGAAAATCCGGCTGGCCTTGAGATCCGGATAGGCTTCGGCAAGCGCAAAGATTTCGATCAGCGCGCCGGCCAATTGTCCTTCCACGCGGCCGCGCTGTTCGCGACTGTCGGTGCGCAGGCTTTCGCCGCGTAGTTCCGTTACGCGGCTCAAGAGATCGCGCTCGTAGATTTTATAGGCTTGAACGGTCTCGACCAGGTTGGGGATCAGATCGGCGCGGCGCTTCAACTGCACGTCGATACCGCTCCACGCTTCGTTTAGGCGATGGCGTTGGCGGATGAAGCGGTTGAAGGTGAGCAACAGCCAAAGCAGCAGCACCGCCGCCAAAGCAAGCAGGATAATCGCCGTCCACGACATCACAGGGTCCCCATAGTGCGGGGACCATTCTAGGCGAGCGAATCATTTGCAGCGATAGATTCGGTGCGGTCCGCAACCTCTTTTTGGCCGGATAACCTAAATTGAAATCTGGTACGGAAATTGGCCCGGCGCGGGTTTCGGCTTCGTTTTCGGCTTGGCGCCGCGGAGATCGAACAACGGTCCGGGCAAGTCGGCCGCCAAGATGACCGCGGGCGGCTTCGACTCCGCAACTTCATTCGGCGTTGCCGTGCCAGCCGCAAGTGACGCCACAAGCGCGAGCGTGCAGCAGGATGCGCAGCGAATTAGGCGGGCTAAGTAATTCATTGTCGGAACACTCCTTGCCGTCGATCACTCGGTCGATATGCCGAACCGGCGTCCGTGACTATAACGATCGTGCGATCGAGCATGGATGGTCGCCAGCGCCAATTCTGCGGCTCAAATCGCCCGCGCTGTCTGGGCGAGAATCCGACTTGACTCGTCAAATGAATCCACGTATTTGCCAAACGACCGTTTGGTAGGGTGGTTGCGGCTGCAACGAACTGCCAAAGACTGTAATAAATTCAAATACATAGCTGAAATGGCCCAGAAGAAGACCGACAAGGACAAGGTGATCGACGCGGCGCTCGTGCGGTTCCGCGTCAACGGCTATCACCACACGTCGATGCAGGACATCAGCCAAGCCTGCGGTCTGCTCAAGGGCAGCATCTACCACTACTTCCCGGGCAAGAAAGAGCTCGCGATCGCGGCGCTCGAACGCGTCATCGAAGACGCGCGCGAGAAACTGTTCGCGCCCTTGTTGAACGGCAACGACTCGGTCGAGGCGCGCCTGCGCCACCTGGGCGATGCGGTCGAAGGCTACTTCATCGGTCGCGAAGGCGGTTGCCTGATGGGCAATCTGGCGCTGGAAGTCGGCGATCAGGTGCCCGAGTTCATGGATTGCATCAGGCGCTATTTCGCCGAGTGGGCGATTGCGCTGACGCGCTTGTTGGAAGGAAAATACGGGCGCGAGCGGGCCGCCCAATTGGCCGAAGACGCCATCGCCCGCGTCCAGGGCGCCATCATGATGATGGGCGTCAACAAGGACGAAAAGATTTTGCGTCGCGCCAGCCGTGACGTGGTCGAACTTCTCGCTTAATCGGAAAGGGAACGTCTATGCAGAATGTCGTCATCGCGGGTTATGTGCGCTCGCCATTTCATTTCGCGAACAAGGGCGCGCTCATAAAAGTACGCCCGGACGATCTGTGCGGCGCCGTGGTCAAGGAGCTGGTCGCGCGCACCAAGGTCAACCCTGACGATATCGAAGACATCATCGTCGGCACGGCATTTCCGGAAGCCGAGCAGGGCTTCAACGTCGCCCGTTATATCGGCTTCCTGGCCGGCCTGCCGATTCCGGTCGGCGGCATGACGATCAACCGGTTCTGCGGCTCGTCGATGCAGGCGATCCACATGGCGGCGGGCTCGATCCAGATGGGCGCCGGCAAGGCATTCATCTGCGCCGGCGTGGAATCGATGACCCGCGTGCCGATGGGCGGGTTCAATCCGATGCCGAACCCGAAACTCGCCAAAGAATGGCCGGAGGTCTATTTCTCGATGGGCACGACCGCCGAGAAGGTCGCCGAGAAATACCAGGTCACACGCAGCCAGCAGGAAGAGTTCGCGGTCGAAAGTCAGCAGAAGGCGGCCGTCGCGCAAAGTTCCGGCAAATTGGACGCCGAAATCGTCGCCTATGGCGCAGTGAATAAGGACGGCACAATCCGCGCCGATACCACCAAGGAAGCCCTGGCCGGACTGAAGCCTGCGTTCGATGCCAACGGCTCGGTGACCGCGGGTACGTCGTCGCCGCTGACCGACGGCGCCTCCGCCGTTCTGGTCTGCACGGAAGAGTACGCCAAGGCCCACAAGCTCGACATTCTCGCGCGCATCAAATCGATCGCCGGCGCCGGTTGCGAGCCGGAGATCATGGGCATGGGCCCGGTCGCCGCGACCAAGAAGGCGCTCGCGCGCGCGGGCCTCAAGATCGGCGATATCGACATCATGGAGCTCAACGAGGCGTTCGCCTCGCAGTCGCTCGCCTGCATCAAGGAACTCGGCATCGATCGCAAGAAGGTGAACCTGGACGGCGGCGCCATCGCCATCGGCCACCCGATGGGCGCCACCGGTGCGCGCATCACCGGCAAGGTCGCATCGCTGCTGCGCCGCGAGGGCAAGAAGTACGGCATTGCCACGCAATGCATCGGTGGCGGTCAGGGCATTGCCACCATCGTCGAAGCGGTTTGAAGCGAACAAACGCCTCATGCTGAGCCTGTCGAAGCACGAGCCCTTAGGAGTTTTGAATCTCATGCTTCGACAGGCTCAGCATGAGGACTCGATTTTAGGAAGCAATCGATATGGAAATCCGTAAAGCCGCGGTTATCGGATCGGGCGTCATGGGCAGCGGAATCGCCGCGCACATCGCGAATGCGTGCGTTCCCGTTGTGTTGATGGATATCGTTCCGAAGGGGGCGAACAACCGCAACACGCTGGCCGAGGGTGCGATCGAGAAGATGCTCAAGACCGATCCGGCGCCGTTCATGCACAAGAAGAACGCCA
>JBFWYO010000103.1:0-14225 GCA_050186335.1 Alphaproteobacteria bacterium
ACCTGGCGCGCGTCGAAACGATCAAGAAATTCAATCTGATCGACGTGCAGCTGACCGCCGAGGACGAGGAACTGACGCCGACCATGAAACTCAAGCGCAAGCTGATCAACCAGAAATACGCGCCGATGATCGACCAAATGTACGCGGCCAGGTAAAACGCCGCCGACTAGCTTTCATTGTGAAACCGACTTATCATCGGTGCAAAGACGGCAATAACCAACGCCCCGAAAACCTAGGGAGGAGTGCATGAAACGGAGAGATTTGCTGCTGTGGGGTGCCGGCCTGATGGCCGCGACCACGATTGCGATGCCGGCCTGGAGCCAGCAGGCCAAGATGGTCACGCAGGGCGTGACCGCGACCGAAATTCTGCTCGGCGCGCACATGGATCTGTCGGGGCCGGTGGCCGCCGGCATGCCGTCGCTGCGCAACGGCCTGTTGAGTCGAATCGACGAGGTCAACGACAAGGGTGGCATCCACGGCCGCAAGCTCAGGCTGCTGGTCGAGGATGACGGTTATCAGCCCGCGAAGGCGGTGAGTGCCGCGCAGAAGCTGATCGGCAACGACAAAGTGTTCGCCATGATCAGTTCGTTCGGCACCGGCACCACGCTGGCCGCCAACAAGTCGATCCTCGACGCCGGCGTGCCGCACCTGTTCCCGTGGTCCGGCGTGTCCGGGCCGTTCCATGCCAGCAAGAACCCGCTCGTGTTCACCCACGTGTTCGACTACGACTGGGCGACCAAGGTCGGCGTCGCCTGGGCGGTCAAGGAGCTCAAGGCCAAGAAAGTCGGCGTGCTGTATCAGGACGACGCGTTCGGCAAGCTGGTGCTCAAGGGCGTCAACGAAGCGCTCGCCAAGATGAACATGAAGATCGAGGCCGAGGCGCCGTACAAGCCGGGCGATGTGGATTTCTCGTCGCAGATCGCGCGGCTGCGCGCGGCCGGCGTCGATCTCGTGGTGCTCGGCACGATCGTGCGCGAAACCATCGGCGCCTACGCGGAAGCGAAGAAGGCCGGCTGGAACGTCAAGATGATCACCTCGATCCCCGGCCGCAACGACGTCATCACGCGCATCGCCAAGAACCAGCTCGACGGGCTGTACGGCATCGGGCAGTGGCACATCTACACGGCCGCGAACGTGCCGGCGGCCAACAAGGCCTGGTTCGATGCGTTCGCCGCCAAGTACAAGGCGCCGCCCGACATGACCTCGATGGTGGCGTACGGCTTGATGGATTGGACCGTTAAGGCGCTGGAAGCCGCGGGCAAGGACCTGACAGTCGAGAAGTTCGTCAAGGCGCTGCAGGAAACCAAGTACAAGGATCCGTTCGGCAATCCCGAAGTGAACCTGTCGAACAACAACCATGCCGGCCCGCCCTATGTGATGATCGACGTGGTCAAGGGCGGCCAGTGGACCTCGGTCGTGCCGCTCGTTCGGGAATAGGTCGCTGCGAATAGCCGGCGCTTGACGCAGCGTCGGAAAAGTCGGAAAGGGGGCTGCGGCCCCCTTTCTCTTGCCCGCCGGTCGCACGCACTCGAGGCGCCATGTTCGAATCCGCCGAAATCGGCCATAAGCTGAAAAAAGCGACGTTTGAAAAGCAGTTGCCGGCGCTGCGCGAGGCGCTGCTGGATGCGCAGTTCGAGCTTTGGGAACAGAAGCGCTTCCCGGTGGTCATCCTGGTACACGGACTCGAATCCTCCGGCCGCAGCGAAACCGCCAATGCGCTGAATGGCTGGTTCGACCCGCGCCGCGTCGACACCTATGCCGAAATCGAGCCGACCGACGAGGAGCGCGAGCGTCCGTTCATGTGGCGGTTCTGGCGCGCGCTGCCGAAGAAGGGAACGATCTCGATCTTTCTGACCTCCTGGTATACGCCGCCGTTCAATCTCGCGTTCGAGAACGGCGGCAAGATCGGCAAGCGGATCGACCGCACGATCGAGCAGATCAATCGGTTCGAACGCATGCTGGTCGACGAAGGCGCACTGGTCCTGAAATTCTGGCTACATATGTCGAAGGCCGACCAGAAGCGGCGCATCAATGCGCTGTACGACGACAAGGACACGCGCTATCGCGCAACCGAACGCGATTGGCACGCGCTCAAGCACTACAAGCGTATTCGCCGCATCGTCGGCCACGGCATCCGGCTGACCAACCAGGCGCACGCGCCGTGGCACATCGTCGAAGCGACCGATCGGCATTATCGCGAAATGGAAATCGGCCGCGAGATCGCGGGGCAAATGCGCAAGCGTCTCGACGCGCGCATCGCCGCGCCCTGCGCCGCCGCGCCCAAACCGTCGCCGGCGATCGACGGCAAGCGGCTGCTGGATGCGCTGGATCATTCGCAGCGCCTCGGCGCCGACGACTACGAACGCCTGCTGGAAAAGTACCAGCGCAAGCTGGCGCTGCTGGCGCGCGACAGGCAGTTCGCCCGGCGATCCTATGTCGCGGTGTTCGAGGGGTTCGACGCGGCCGGCAAGGGCGGCGCCATTCAGCGCGTCACCACGGCGCTCGATGCGCGCGTACGCAAGGTCATCCGCGTCGGCGCGCCCAACGAGGAGGAGCTTGCGTATCCGTATTTGTGGCGCTTCTGGCGCGCCCTGCCGCGCCGCGGGCGGCTGACGATCTTCGATCGTTCCTGGTACGGCCGCGTGCTGGTCGAGCGGGTCGAAGGCTATTGCCGCGAGGAAGACTGGCTGCGCGCGTTCAGCGAGATCAACGATTTCGAGCAGGACATGATCGACAACGAAACCTGCGTCAGCAAGTTCTGGCTCTCGATCTCGAAGGACGAGCAGTTGCGCCGCTTCAAGGAACGCGAAGCGACCGGTTTCAAGCGTTTCAAGCTCGGCCCCGACGATTGGCGCAACCGCAAGCAGTGGGACGCCTACGTCGATGCCGTCGACGACATGGTCGATCGCACCAGCACCGGCGCCGCGCCCTGGCATCTGATCGAAGCCAACGACAAGCGCTTCGCCCGCATCAAGGTGCTGAAGATTTTGTGCGACCGGATCGAGGCGACGCTGTAGGCAGAATCAAAAGCACCCCGCCTTGAGGTGCGTCGAGGCGCACCGAAGGGCGGAACCGCGCGCCTTCATGGTTTTCGTGGCCCGCTCCGCTCTTACCCAACCATGAGGATTATTCTCGGAACAGTAATAACGTGTCATCCCGGACAAAGGCGGCGAAGCCGCCTGCGATCCGGGATCCAGAGCGTCTGGAAAATCTGCTGGACCCCGGCTCTTCGCTGCGCTTCGGCCGGGGTGACAAACGCAATAAAAAAACCTCTCGCCGAGCCTGTCGAAGCAAGAGGCTTTTTTTTGGAAGTGGATAGCCTACTCCGCAGCCTGCTTCATGCGCTGGATATGCTTGCCCTGGAAGTGGGGGGCGATCTCCTCCATGAAGCGGTGCATTTGCTCCAGGACCATCTTGTGCGGACGGTTGCCGACGTTGAAATACAGGATCACTTCCTCGATGCCGGACTGCTCGACCTTCTTCAGCGATTCGACGATCTGCGCCGGCGTGCCGCTCAGGATCGACTTATCGGTCAGGCCTTCCGGCTTCATGTCGCGCAGAATCTGCGTGATCTTGACGAAATACTGCATGGTCGGCGGCGCATCCTCGATCTTGTTCGGGATCGCCCGCAGGACACAGTGGTTGAAGTAATCCATCTGCGTCTGCCGGCCGTAATCGTCGCCCTTCTTGTCGTCGGAAATATAGATGAAGTAGCTGCACATGGCGCGGCCCGGCTTCTGGCCCTGCTTCACGCACGCTTCGCGATACGAATCGACCGCCTTGTCGAGCCCGCCATAGAGCATACCGGCGGCGAACGGCGCGTAGATGATGTTCAAGCCGCGCTTGGCCGCCATGGCGACGCTGGTCTGCGAGAACGAGGCGACATAGAACGGGATCGGCTTCTGGACCGGCTGCGGCGTGATCGCCATTTCCGGAATGTCGTAATACTTGCCCTTGTGCGAGAACTTGCCGCCCGAGTTCCACGCCTTGAGCACCACTTCGATGCCTTCCTCGAAAATTTCGGCCGACTTGAAGAAGTCCGCGCCGAACGGCGCGTATTCGTGCCGGTCGTAACCGCGGCCGGTCGCGAAGTCGACGCGGCCGCCGCTGAGCAGATCGAGCGAGGCCCAGGTCTCGGCGACATGAATCGGGTGATGCAGGGGCAACACGGTGACCGCGGGCGCGAGGCGCACATGCTTGGTCAGCGGGGCGATGGATGCGAGCAGCAGGTCCGGGCGGGAATTGACGCCGAGCGAATCGAAATGATGTTCGCCGATCCAGCACGAGTGCATGCCGATCCGATCGGCGAGCAGCGCCTGTTCGCGAATATCCAACACGAACTGGTTCGCGGAGCGTGGATTGTTCGGATAGTGATTGTCGCTCAGCGTGAAGTAGCCGAATTCCATGGCGGGGTTCCTCTCCTGGCTAACGCATTTTCGACCGTCGGCAGCCCTGCCACGATCTTTATTTGCAAATGCAAACATATTTGGAAATGCGTCTCAAGTCAAGCGGAATCGAGACTTCGGATCTTCTGAAACGAATTTTCCGGGGCCGGTGCCAAAAAGAAAAACCCCGCTCGGCGGCGGGGTTTTCCCTTTGAGGGCAGGTCCCATCCGGGGGAGGGACGGAGTTGGGACCGCTTTCATCGGGCTGGGGAGGTGGGGAGACCCGATGACAATTACACCCTAGCATCGGGCTCACAGGTTTTCTGTGACCTCGATCACTAGGCTAACATATTGATCTGATTGAAATTTAGCGCCGGGCGCGGAGGAACGCCGGGACGTGCTCGCCGAAACCCACGGGCGCCGGGCGCTCGTTCTGGTCCGGGCGGCGCGGCCGCTGCGGGGCTTTGGCCGCCGGTTCATGGCGGGGCGCCGGGCGGCTGCGGATGTCGTGCACGTTATCGCGGATCGGCGCCGGGCTAGGCACCGGTTCGACGTCGGGCGGCATTTCAAGATCGGCTTCGCGCGCCAGGTCTTCGGCTTCGTGCGAGGTATCCTGCCGGATCGGTTGCTGGTCGTAACTCGGCGGCGGCGCGGCACGAGCCGGCGTCGGGCGCACATGCGGCGTACGAACGCGGGCTACCGGGGCCGGCGCTATCTCTTCAGTTCCGGCAACGATCTCGACCGGAGTCGGCGAGGCAACCGGACGATCGGCCGCGTGGGCGCGTGGCGCGCGCGGCTTCGCCGGCGCGCGCGAACGGCGCTCGCCGCTGCGTCCGCGGCCGCGTGCCGGCGCTTCGCCGGCCTCGGCGTCGGTCGATGGGGCGTCGAACCCGGCCACTTGCACGACCGGAATCTTGCGGCGCACCAGATGCTCGATCGCGGCAACCGACTTGGATTCTTCCGGCGTCGCCAGCGTGAATGCCTTGCCGCTGCGGCCGGCGCGGCCGGTGCGGCCGATCCGGTGCACGTAATCTTCGGCGTTGTAGGGCACATCGAAATTGAACACGTGGCTGATATCGTCGATATCGAGTCCGCGCGCCGCAACGTCGCTGGCGACCAGCAAATGGATCTTGCCTTGCTTGAACTGTTCCAGCGTCGCCGTGCGGCGGTCCTGCGTCATGTCGCCGTGCAGGCCGGCGGCGTCGAGACCGTGCCGTTGCAACGATTGCACCAGCACGTCGACTTCGCGCTTGCGGTTGCAGAAGATGAGGCCGGCTTGCACCGTCTCGGCCTTCAGCAGCGCACGCAGCGCTTCGCGCTTGGAGCGCGACGAAACCATGACCACGGCGTCTTCGATGGTGGTGGCCGTGGTGGCCGGCCGCGAGACGGTGATCTCTTTCGGATTGCTCAGGAACTTGTCGGCCAGGCGCCGGATTTCCGGCGGCATGGTGGCGGAGAAGAACAGTGTCTGGCGGATCGGCGGCAGCTTGCTGACGATCTTCTCGATGTCCGGGATGAAGCCCATGTCGAGCATGCGATCGGCCTCATCGATGACGAGGACTTTGACGTCGCGCAGCAGGATCTTGCCGCGCTCGAACAGGTCCAACAGCCGGCCGGGGGTCGCAATCAGCACGTCGGCGCCGCGATCCAGAATCTTCAACTGGTCGCCCATCGATTCGCCGCCGATCAGGAGCGCCTTGGTCAGCTTGGCGTACTTGCCGTAGGTGTCGAAATTCTCGGCCACCTGGGCGGCCAGTTCGCGCGTCGGTTCGAGAATGAGCGAGCGCGGCATGCGCGCCTTGGCGCGGCCGGCGCTCAAAATGTCGATCATGGGCAGGGTAAAGCCGGCGGTCTTGCCGGTGCCCGTCTGGGCGCATCCCAAAACGTCGCGGCCCATCAGCACAATGGGGATGGCCTGCGCTTGGATCGGGGTCGGGGTCGTATAGCCTGCTTCGGATACGGCGCGAAGCGTCTCTTCTGATAATCCGAGTTCGGTGAAACTCATAAGGGTAAAACGGTGTCCTTTCTGGATGGCGGTCGTCAATGTTAGCCGCCGTAACAGCGTGCATAGCAAGCGCGCGGTATATGACACAAATGAAGGAGAAATTATATGAATTTCAAGTCGTTGCGACCTTTCCCCGCACGCCGGGCGGCATCTTCGGCCGCGCTTGGAGCCGGCGGAAAGCTCGGCTACAGTGCGGAAAGCCAATAAATTCAGGGGTTTCCGACATGTTGCTGCGGGCCGACTGTTCCTCGCTCCTGGTCATCGACGTGCAACAAAGGCTCGCGCCGGCAACCCACGAACCTGCCGTCGTGGTGAACAATTGCGCGGTCCTGATGCGCGCGGCGCGCCGTCTGAACGTGCCGGTGCTGCTGTCGGAACAATACCCGAAGGGCCTGGGGGCGACGGTTCCAGAGTTGGCGTCGCTGACCAACGGCGAGAATATTCTAACGAAGCTGCATTTCTCGTGCGCCGCCGATCCGGCGTATCGGCGGCGCTTCGATGCGCTCGGCCGCAACCAGGCGGTAATCGCCGGCATGGAGGCCCATGTCTGCGTCCTGCAGACCGCGATCGACCTGCATGAGAGCGGCACCCACGTGTTCGTGGTCGGCGATGCGATCACCTCGCGCAGTCCGGAAACCAAATCGGTGGCGATCTCGCGCATGCGCGATGCCGGCTTGACCGTGGTGACGACCGAGATGGTCGTGTTCGAATGGCTGCAGCGGGCCGGCACGCCGGAATTCAAGGAATTGAGCGGGCTGATCAAATGAGCGAGAAAATTCCGCTGGTTCTGCTGCCCGGCCTGCTGTGCGACGCCGCCTTGTGGGCGCATCAGACGCGCCACCTGGCCGACCTCGCCGACATGCGCGTCGCCGACTTGACCCAGGACGATTCGATGGCCGCGATGGCGGCGCGGGTGCTGGACTCGGCGCCGCCCAAATTCGCGCTCGCCGGCTTGTCGATGGGCGGTTATGTGGCGCAGGAAATCATGCGTCAAGGCCGCGCCCGCGTGCTTAAGCTGGCGCTGCTCGATACGTCGGCGCGCAACGACACGCCCGAACAGAGCGCCCGCCGCCATGCGCTGATCGAACTGGCCAAGATCGGCAAGTTCAAGGGCGTCACGCCGCGGCTACTGCCGCTCCTGATACACAAGGATCGGCTGGACGATGCGCCGCTGGTCAAGATCGTCATGGACATGGCGGAATCGGTCGGCCGCGACGCGTTTTTCCGCCAGCAGAATGCGGTCCTCGGCCGCACCGATAGTCGGCCCGATCTGGCGAAAATTTCCTGTCCCACGGTCATCGTGTGCGGCCGGCAGGACGGCTTGACGCCCTACGAGCTGAGCGTCGAAATTGCCGCCGGCATCGAAGGCGCGAAACTGATCGCGATCGAGGATTGCGGGCATCTGTCGACTCTGGAAAAGCCGGAAGCCGCGACCGCGGTGCTGCGCTATTGGCTGCAGGGTTGAACGTACGGTTCGTCCTTCGACAGGCTCATCCTTCGACAGGCTCGGGATGAGGACCGAGAAATAAAATCCTCATGCTGAGTCTGTCGAAGCATGAGGCCAACGTAAGCGAGGCCGCCATGCTCGATTTCGCGAAACTGCAGCGCACCTGGAAGCCGAATCAGTATCTCGTCCTGCCGCCGGGCTTCGCCAGCACGGCGAAGGCGGATCGCGTCTCGCCGGTGTTCGATGTGCCGCCGGCCAGGCTGATCCAAACGCTCAAATCGTTCATCACGCAACAGGCGCAGACCGAATTGCTGCACGGCAACGGCGCCACCGGCCAGATCGAAGCGGTCGCGCGTTCGAAATTGTTCCGGTTTCCGGACTACATCACCGCGCAGGCGTTCCCGGCCGGCGAAGGCAAGTCGGCGCTGGCGATTTACAGCCGCGCCAAGTACGGTATCCGCGATTTCGGCGTTAACAAGGCGCGCGTGGAAAAGTGGCTGGCGGCGCTGCAGCAGACTGTGGCCGTTCGATAAACACTGCATACGATCGATGGGCCGGGGCTCATCGAATGGTATATCGAGGGCGACAAATCGTAATGTCTGCCGACCTGACTGGGGACGAGCCGACCGAATCGCTGCGTAGCGACACCGCAGCCGCGTACGTCGCTGATGAGCAAGAACGGCAGTTTCGCGAGGCGCTCGAGTTTTGTCCGGCGGCACTGTTGGTCGTCGACGAGGACGGGCATCTGCTGTTTCATAATGCACGTCTACGCGAAATCCTCGGTTACCGCCCCGAGGAAATCAGCAGGATCGATACGACGAAATTCTGGCATGATCTCGACCAGCGTTCGCGCATCCTCGGGATATTGCGCGATCGTGGAGGGCAACTTCTGAACGAGGAGGTGACGTGGAAGACGCATAGCGGGCGTCTCGTGCATCTGCTCATTTCCTACGTCCAAGTGGCGTATCGCGGCGGACACATCAGCTTCGTCGGCGGAAAGCGGATTTGCTGGATTTACGATGTGACGGCGTTGACCCAGCGCGAAGGGCAGGTCGCAGAGCAGGAACGTCAGCTGCGCGAAATATTGGAGTTTTGTCCGGCCGGATTGCTCATCGTCGACGACGAAGGGCGGCTGCTGTTTCACAACGACAGGCTGCGCGAGCTGCTCGAATATGAGCGGGAAGATTTGTCGCTCATGGACACCAAGCGCTTCTGGCACGATCTCGCTCATCGGGATCGAATCGTCGAACGGTTACGCGAGCATGGTGGCCAAATCCTGAACGAAGAAGTGATCTGGCAGTCGAAACGCGGCGGTTTGCTTCACTTGCTGATTTCGTATGTTCAGGTCGCCTATCAGGGCGGCCATATCAGCTTCTCCGGCGGCAAGCGGCTTTGCTGGGTTTACGACATTACGCCGTTGCGTGAGGCCGAGCAGGCGCGCCTGTACAGCGAACGGCGCCTTGCCGAGGCGATCGAAAGCATCTCCGAGGGCTTTGCCTGCTACGACGCGCAGGACCGGTTGGTAGTTTGCAATTCGTGTTATCGCGAATTGCTGTATCCCGGCCTCGATGTCGGTTTGGCGATCGGGACCACGTTCGAAAGCATCATCCGGCGGGCCGTCGCGGAGGGACATATCGCGGATGCGGAAGCGGGCAGCGAGGCGTGGGTCGTCGAACGCTTGCGTCAGCATCGAAATCCGGGCGAACCGCAAGTGCAGCGACGCAGCAACGGAAAATGGGTCATGGTCAGCGAGCGTCGCACCGACGACGGCGGCACCGTGGCGGTTTATTCGGATATTACCGAACTGAAGCAGCGCGAAGAGGATTTGACAGACAAAACCGTGGCGCTGCAATCGCTGTCGAGCAAGCTCGCGAAGTATCTTGCGCCGCAGGTCTACGATTCGATTTTTGCCGGCCGCCAGGAAGTCAGAATCGTCAGCCAGCGAAAGAAGCTGACCGTTTGCTTCTCCGATATCGTCGGATTCACCGAAATTACCGACAAGATGGAATCGGAAGACCTGACGAGTCTTCTCAACCACTATCTAACAGAAATGTCGAAGATTGCGACGCGCTATGGCGCCACCGTCGATAAGTATGTCGGGGATGCGATCGTCATGTTCTTCGGCGATCCCGAGACGCGCGGCGTCAAGGAAGACGCGCTGGCTTGCGTCAAAATGGCGTTGGCCATGCAGAGCCGCGTCGGCGAGTTGGCCGAGCATTGGCGCGGCATCGGCATCGAGACACCGCTGCGCTGCCGCATCGGGATTCACTCGGGGTACTGCACGGTCGGCAATTTCGGCAGCGAAGATCGGATGGACTATACAATCGTCGGCGGCGCGGTGAATCTAGCCTCGCGCCTGGAACACGAGGCGCTGCCCGGCGGGGTTCTGATTTCCTACGAGACGTTCGCGTTAGTGAAGGACGAGATACATTGCGAGGAAGGCGGCCAGATCCACGTTAAGGGAATTGCCTATCCAGTTGCGACCTACCGCGCGGTCGCGCTCAAATCTGAACTCGCCGCGGTACCGACTATGGATCGGGCCGATACGCCGCATCTACGGCTCGAAATCGACGCGGCTTCGATGTCGCCCGACGAGCGCCAACGCGCGACCGCAGCGCTACGCCATGCGCTCGATATGCTTGAAGCGCCAACCGGCAAATCCTCACGCCTCGACGGATAGGATCGCATCGCGTTAGGTGAGGGGCCGCAGCCTGCTACTTGCCGCGCTCACTTCTTCTCATACAGATCGTGCAGCTTGACCCATGCCATCGGGTAGCTGAGCCCATCCTCGTCGCGGCCTTTCGGGACGATATCGAGCAAGTGATACGCGCCGTTCAGCATGTCGAGGCCGCGGCTGAAGCTGGAATAAGTATGGAAGATACGACCGTCGTCGTCCTTATAGAACACGCTGACGCCGGGCGCTTCGGTGGCCGGGAATTTGGTCTTGCGGTAATTGTAGTAGACCTCGCCGTTCAGCTCTTCGGGCGTGAAGCTGACGTTGAAGTCGCGGTTGAAGCTGTTGCCGAACGACGACACGAACTTGAACGTCCAGCCCATGCGCTGCTTGAAGGCTTCGAGTTTGGCCAGCGGGGCACGAGCGATCGCCAGCAGCGTCACATCGCGCTGCGCCAGGTGCGCGACGGCGCCGTTGAAATTGTCGGCCCAGAACGAGCAGCTCTTACAGCCGGCCTCCCAGCTCGGATCGAACATGAAGTGGTAGACCAGGAGCTGCCGCTTGCCGCCGAACAGGTCGGCCAGCGTTTCTTTGCCGCTCGGCCCCTCGAACACGTAGTTCCGCTCGACCGGCTCCCACGGCATCGCCCGCCGTTCGGCGCTCAGCGCGTCGCGTTGCCGGGTGAAGGCTTTTTCCTTGGCCAATAGCGCCGCGCGGGCGGCCAACCATTCGTCGCGGGAGACGATCTTCGGATTAAGGGTCATGGCGTGCTCGCTTTGCCGGGAGGTGGGGATCTTGTATTTAACAAAGATGTTAAATATAAACGGCCGACGACGAAAACGTCAAGCCGAGCGTAGTGCCACCCGTGTGTCATCCCGGCCGAAGCACAGCGGAGAGCCGGGATCCAGAGTCGTTCCGTCTTTGTGATGGACCCCGGATCCGCGCGCCGCAAAAGCGGCGCTTGTCCGGGGTGACACGCGATGAAGGCGGCCGACCACTGGTTGAGGACTTAATACTTGTAACATCGGTAACACCGCCCTTGATCGGCCGCGCTCGGCGAACCATGTGCCCCCGAACGTGACCGTGGCGGCGCGTTCTTGCCGATGCCGCGGTTCCGTCGCTCGGCTCTTTGCATCGTACATCGGACGGCGTTACCGGCCCTTCGTGGCGATCGCAGGACCCTAATGTTTGCTACCCTAATGGGTGAAATCCGTAACATTTGTAACGTTGGCCAAATCCGCTCGCCGAATCAAATGGTTGGCTTTGCTCCGACGCTGCGGCGGCGAGTTGCATAAATCGGATTTCCGCACAAAAATCGGCGGAAATGCTCGCCTGCGTGTCATGCTGCGCACATGCGACAGCGGCAAAATGGGGCAAATTCATGCGCGCCTTACATGCGCTCTGGGGAGTGGTCTTGATGGCTATCGGTAACTTCGCGCAGGCGTCCGAGCCCGGCATCGCACCGACCGGCACGTTGCGCGCGGGCTACATCATGTCGAACCTGGCGCAGGCCGCCAAAGACTCCGCAACCGGCGAATTTCGCGGCGTTTCAGCCGATATCGCGCGCGAATTCGGGCGCCGCAACAACGTGAAGGTGACGATCTTGCCGCTGGCATCGGCCGGCGCCGTGCTCGACGCGGTCAGGATCGGACAGATCGACATCGGTTTCGTCGCCACCAATCCGGAACGCGTCGGGCTTGTTTTGAACTCGCAGCCATACATGTTCGTGCAGCAAAGCTTTCTGGTACGCGAAAATTCGCCGATCAAATCGATCGTCGAATTGGATCGGCCCGGCCTGACCATCGGCGCCAATACCAACGATACCGTCGCGGTCTATCTGAAGACTTGGCTGAAACAGGCGACGCTCAAACTGAGCGCCGATTTCACCGTGAAAGAGGGCGCGGCGTGGCTGGCCGACGGCACGGTCGTCGCGTTCGCCGGCAATCGGCAACGCCTGGCGGCGGCAACCCGCGGCATGGGATTGCGCCTGCTGCCGGACAATCTGTTCGGGGTGTCGCAGACGATTGCGGTCGCTAACGAGAAGCCGGAGTTGTTGAAGGCGATCGACAAGGCGATCGACGAAATGCGCGCGTCTGGGTTCTTGCAGGCGGCGGTCGCGCGCAGCGGCGTCGACGGCATCGACGTGGCGCCGAAAAAATAATCGCGTGCCAGAATTAGACGTCGAGTTCTTCGACGCTCTTGGCGTGCTCCTGGATGAACGCGAAGCGCAGCTCCGGCTTGCGGCCCATCAGGCTTTCGACCAGGTTGGAGGTGGCGTCGCCGCGCTTGCCGGCCACCGAATCCTTGGGGATCGAGACGCGCAACAGGACGCGCTTCTTCGGATCCATGGTGGTTTCCTTGAGCTGCGACGCCGGCATTTCGCCCAAACCCTTGAACCGGCTGATCTCGACCTTCTTGGTGCCGAAATGCTTCTTGATCAGCTCGTCCTTGTGCTTGTCGTCGCGCGCATAAAGCACGTCGCCGCCGTTGGCCAGGCGGTACAGCGGCGGCATGGCGAGATACAGATGCTTGTTGTGAATGATGTCGGGCATCTCGCGATAGAAGAACGTCAACAGCAGCGACGCGATGTGCGCGCCGTCGACGTCGGCGTCGGTCATGATGATAATTCGGCCATAGCGCAGGCGCGCCTCGTCGTAATCGCCGTTGGTGCCGCAGCCGAGCGCCTGGACCAGATCGCTGAGTTCCTGGTTCTGGCGCAATTTGTCGGCCGAGGCGCTGGCGACGTTGAGAATCTTGCCGCGCAACGGCAGGATCGCCTGGACGCGCCGGTCGCGCGCCTGCTTGGCCGAGCCGCCGGCGGAATCGCCTTCGACGATGAACAGCTCGGTGTCGGCGGCGGCCTGCACGGAGCAATCGGCCAGCTTGCCGGGCAGGCGCAATTTGCGCGTCGCGGTCTTGCGGTCGAATTCCTTTTGCTGCCGGCGGCGCATGCGTTCTTCGGCGCGCTCGATGATGTGTTCGAGCAATTGCTTGGCGCCGGGCGGATCGCCGGTCAGAAAATGATCGAAATGATCCTTGACCAGCTGCTCGACGATCTTCTGCGCCTGCGGCATGCCGAGGCGTTCCTTGGTCTGGCCCTGGAACTGCGGGTTGGCGATGAACAGCGACAGCACGGTGCACGCGCCGTCGTTGAGATCCTCCGCCGTGATCGGCGCGGCGCGCTTGTTGCCGATCAGCTCGCCGTAATCGCGGATCGCGCGGGTCAGCGCGTTGCGGAAGCCCTGCTCGTGGCTGCCGCCCTGCGACGTCGGCACGGTGTTGACGTAGGAGCTGCAGAACCCTTCCTCGTCGCCGGGCCAGGCCACGGCCCATTCGATCTTGCCGCCTTCGTCGAACTCGACGGTGCCGGTGAACGGCTTGGGCGTATAGCAGGGTCGGCTGCCGATCTGCTCGCTGAGGTAATCGACGATGCCGCCTTCGAAGTGAATGGTTTCCTTCTCGGGAACGTCGCCCTTCTTGTCGAGCGTCTCGGGATCGCACGACCAGCGGATTTCGACGTTGCTGATCAGATACGCCTTGGCTTTCGCCATGCGGTACAGCGTGGCCGCCTTGAAGCCGGCATTCTTGCCGAAGATCTCGGGATCGGGCGTGAAGGTGACGGTGGTGCCGCGCCGGTTGCTGTTCGGGCCGAGCTTCTGGAGCTTGGTGATCGGCTTGCCGCGGCGGTAGCTCTGCGTCCACAGCGCGCCGTCG
>JBFWYO010000104.1:0-13968 GCA_050186335.1 Alphaproteobacteria bacterium
GGATTTCGCCAAAATCGAAGTGAGCCCGGTCCACCCGCCCGGCTATTACGGCGAAAAGAGCAATAAGCGGGCGTTCAATCTGGCGACGTCGGTGCGCGAATTGAAGCCGATGGGCGACTTGCCCCCTGGCATCGATCGGGGCGATTATGCCAGGGGTACGGAGACGGATTTGAAACCCCATCTGCTGACCGCGGCCCTGCTGCTGCTGATCCTGGATCTGCTGATCAGCTATGTGCTGCGCGGGTTGGGTTGGAAGCGGGCCGCCGACGCCACGGTGGGCATGGCGCTCGTGGCCGTGGTCGCCCTGATCCTCGCCCCCGCACCGCAAGCCGGCGCCGAAAGCGTCGACGAATTCACCAGGAAAGCATCAAGCGAGACGGTGCTCGCCTATCTGATCACCGGCGAGGGCGAAACGGATCGCGTCAGCGAGGCCGGCCTCACCGGCCTGCGTTTGATCCTGCGCGCGCGCACATCGGTCGAGCCGATCGTCATGGGCGTCAATCCGGACCTCGACGAGCTGGCGTTTTTCCCGCTGATCTATTGGCCGATCACGCCGGGCCAGAAACCGCCCTCGGCCCAGGCGGCGGCGAAACTGCAGACCTACCTGCGCAGCGGCGGCATGATCGTGTTCGACATTCGCGACAGCCAGGTCGGCACCGGCGCGGATACCGGCGACGTCCGCCGCGTGACCCAGGCGCTGAAGATTCCGGCCCTCGTGCCGGTGCCGGAAAACCACGTGCTGACAAAGGCTTACTACCTGCTGCAGCGTTTTCCCGGGCGCTGGGTCGGCGGCCAGACCTGGGTCGCGCAGCCCGAGCAGACCGCGTTCGACGGCGTCTCGCCGATCATCATCGGCACCAACGACTGGGCCGCCGCGTGGGCCGTCGACGGCAACATGCGGCCGCTGTTCCCCGTGGTACCCGGCGGCGAAGCGCAGCGCGAACAGGCGTTCCGCTCCGGCGTCAACATCGTCATGTACGCGCTGGCCGGCAACTATAAGGCCGACCAGGTGCATATCCCGACCATCCTGAAAAGACTCGGCCAATGACCGGATTCGGCACCACGATCGCGTTCGCACCGTTGCTGCCGTGGCTGGTGCTGGCCGGCTTCGCCGTGGCGGCGCTGGCGGCCATCGTGGCCGGCCTGTTCCTGGGCGCGCGCGGGCTGTTCTGGCGCACCGTGGCGATCGCGCTGCTGTGGCTGATCCTGGCCAACCCGTCGCTGGTGATCGAAAACCGCGACCCGCTCAAGGATGTCGCGGTGATCGTGGTCGACGAATCGCCGAGCCAGCTGATCGGCCAGCGCAAGGAGCGCACCGAGGCCGCGCTCAAGCATGTGCGTGAAACGCTCGAACGGCTGGGCGACATCGAAATCCGCGTGGTGCGCGCCGGCAGCCCGAAGCAGGACGGCACCGAACTGTTCAATCCGCTGGAAAAGATCCTCGCCGACATCCCGCGCAAGCGCCTGGCCGGCGTGGTGATGATCACCGACGGGCAGATCCACGACGCGCCCGTCAAAGAGCGCATGCCGCGCGACATCGGCCCGCTGCATGTGCTGTTGTCGGGCGAAAAGAACGAGGGCGACCGGCGGATCGTGATCGAATCGGCGCCCAATTTCGGGATCATGGGCAAGCCGCTGCAGATGAAGATCCTGGTCGACGACAACGCGGCCGCGCCCGGCACGCCGGCCCGCGTGACCATCAAGCGCGACGGGGTGCCCTGGCGCACCGTGACCGTGCCGGTGGGCCGCAGCCAGAGCATCGATTTCGAGCTCGAACACCCGGGCAGCACGTTTTTCGAACTGGAAGTCGAGCGCGGAACGAGAGAACTCACGCTCGACAACAATCGCGCGGTTGCCGCGATCAACGGCATTCGCGACCGGCTGCGCGTGCTGCTGATTTCCGGCGAACCGCATCCCGGCGAGCGCAGCTGGCGCAACCTGCTGAAGTCCGATCCCGGCGTCGATCTGGTGCATTTCACCATTTTGCGCCCGCCGGAAAAGCGCGACGTGACGCCGGTCAACGAGCTTTCGCTGATCTCGTTCCCGGTGCGCGAGCTGTTCGAGGAAAAGCTCAGCGAATTCGATCTGATCATCTTCGACCGCTACCGCCGGCGCGGCGTCATCCTCAACCAGTACTACCAGAACATCGCGAAATACCTGGAGAAGGGCGGCGCCCTGCTGGTCGCTTCCGGCCCGGCCTTCGCCTCGCCGCTCAGCCTGTATCATTCGCCGCTCGGCGAAGTGCTGCCGAGCCAGCCGACCGGCCAGGTGATCAACCAGCCCTACCGCGCGCTGGTCACCGACAAGGGCCTACGCCATCCGGTCACCGCCGACCTGCCGACCTCGGGCGACAAGGACAAGCCGTGGGGCCGCTTCTATCGGCTGATCGATGTCACCGTGAAGAACGGCCACGTGCTGATGACCGGCGCCGAAGGTAGACCGTTACTCGTGCTCGACCGCGTCGGCGAAGGCCGCGTCGCGCAGCTCTTGACCGATCACGCCTGGCTGTGGGGCCGCGGCTTCGACGGCGGCGGACCGCAGACGGAAATCATGCGCCGGCTCGCGCATTGGCTGATGAAGGAGCCGGAACTCGAGGAAAACCGCCTGTCTGCCGAGGTGCGCGGCGACCAGTTGCACGTCTCGCGCCGCACGCTCGATCCGAATCAGACGCCGGCCACGATCACGTTGCCGAACGGCGAACAGAAGCAGATGCCGCTGGCCCAGCAGCCGAACGGCCGCGCGACCGGCAACATGGAAATCTCGCAGCCGGGCCTGTACCGCATTACCGATGGGCAGCGTTCGACGATGGTGGCGGTGGGCTCGCTCAATCCCAAAGAAGTGCTCGACGTGCGCACAACGGCGGACAAGGTGGCGCTGATCGTCGAGGTCAACACGGGCAGCATCGTCTGGCTCGGCAACGACGGCAATCCGGAAGTGCGCCGCGTCGATGCGGACCGCGACGTGGCCGGCCGCAACGTGGTCGGCCCGGCGCAATGGATCGGCCTGAAGCGCAACGGCGACTATGTGGTGACCGGCATCCGCGACGTGCCGCTGCTGATCGGCCTGCTCGCCCTGCTCCTTGCCACGCTCCCGCTGCTCGCCGCCTGGCGCCGCGAAGGCAAGTAAACGGCCGCACCTATTCTGAGGCACCTCGACGCGCGCGCTCTCTCGCGGCACAATTTTGTGGTCGAGATTTCGCCTGCGGCCCATCCCCTCACCCCCAACCCTCTCCCGTCGAGCGAGGGGCAAGGCTGTCGCTTCGCCCACGCCAAACCGCGCACAAATAAAAAGGCCGGTTCCCTTGCGGGAACCGGCCTCAGTCTTAGAGGCTTCTAATTATCCGATCGTCAAGCGATCAGACTAGAAGCGATACAGCATACCCACTTGGATGCGGCTCTGCTTGCCGTTCACGCCATTGTAGCGCGACTGCATGAAGTAGATGTATTCCACACCGAAATCGACCTGGGGCACCGGGCTCCAGATCAAGTTCGCGTGCGCCGAATACGTGAAGTGGTTGGCACCGTATGTGCCCAGGTAGTTGGCCAAGTTGACCTTGCCACCCGGAACTTCGTCGGCAACTTCCAGCAACGCATAGCCGGCCGAGAAGTTCGAGCGGATCGTATCGGTCCACTTGACCTGTAGCCAACCGTAGAAGCTGTACGACAACACGGTATTGATGTCCTGCGAGCCCGGTGTCAGGCCGGTCACGACGGACTCAGTATAGATACCGCCGTAATGCGCGGCCGAACCCTTGCCGACGGTAGCGATACCGCCGATGGCAAGACGCGGGTTGAAGCGGTAAGTGCCCGCCACCGCGAACTGCCAGCCCCAGGCTCCTTCGTGCAAACCAGCGCCGTTATCGTACTCGATGCGACGGAGCTGACCGCCGGCCCAAACGCGGCCGTTGCCGAAATCATACTGCGCGGCGAGCACGATGTTCGGTATCAAGAACACGGGCTGACCGGCCATGCTGGTGGTCGCCGTAGCCGCAATACCGTTGGCGCAAATCGTCGCAGCGGAAACCGTCGCAACGCCGCAAATCGCGCGGCCGCCGGCTAAGCCCGGATCTTCCAACGCGGCCATGATCGTGAAGCCGCCCGGGAAGACGTGGGTGTAACGAATCTGCGCCGTGCGAAGGCCGTTGGCGCCGATGTCGCCGCCGAAGTCGATCGTTTCAGCGCCGGACCAGACCGGGTTGAACGTCGACCAGGTTTGACCCGCGAGCACCGGACCCAACTCGCCATAGGCGTGCCGGATACGGAAGTCGGAGTTGGCGAAGTAGCCGTTGTTGACCTGCGAGCTGATGCTGGTCGTGCCGCCGAAGAAGTCGCCTTCGAAGTGGGTATGCAATTCACCCCAATCGGTCGGCGTCCAGGTCTGAACCCACACGCGCGACTGGCGAGCGTGGAAACGGAACTGGCCTTGTTGACGGGCCAAAACGGAATTGTCCGGGGCCGTGGCGATGTCAGCGTCCGTGTACAGGCGGTCACGCAGACCGTTGCTGCCCAGCGTCGGGATGCCGTTCAGATCATAGATCATGTCCAGCTTCACGTAGCCGCCGATACCCATCGACGTGCGCGTGCCGGGAAGCTTCCAGGTCCGGGGCTTGTCGCCCGCTTCGACCGCGGCGGATGCCGCGATGCGCTTTTTGGTCGCCGTATCGGCTTCCATCTTCGCAATCTTTTCCTGCATCGTTTCGATCTGCGAACGCAGGTCCGAGATTTCGTCGGCCCAAGCCGGAACCGATACCGCCATCAGCGCGATGGCTGCACCGGACGCCAGCAAGGCGGTCCGATAGTTGGTGATAGTCATGGAACCTCCTCTCAAGTTTTCCCTCTCTAGGCATCCCCTCGGAAGGCCTAAAGCCCCAGACCCCATGCGGACTCCGGATCAGCGTTTATCGAGGTTTGGCAGGGGTTGAATCAAGGCAATTCTGCGACCGGGGTCCGAATCTCGCCACACTGTGGTTAATTTGCCACATTTCTGCCATTCCGTTTTCGCTTTTAATTTCATTGAGTTAACGGCGGCGAACGAATTTCGCCTTGGGTTAGCCGCAGATCGCGACCGGCATCGGCAAACTAAATCACGGCGTGTCGGTTCATTGCTGCGGATTTCTACCTAGTCGGGCGCGATCGTCAGTCCACGCCGCACCTACCTGCTCTAATTTGTCCTTTACGCCAGCGACGCAACGAGCTCGGCGCTTTGCGGAACATGCGCAACGTCGCTACAACGATTTCCGGTTGTTTGCTAACACCAACAAGTACGCGGGATCGCTCCGCTGCCGGATCGTTTGCCGATGCATAGACCTAGCCGTTCAATGACTGGCGGAGCCGAACCGGCGCTGCGGACGGGGCTGCCATGACCGGACGGCTTCCCGGCCCCGACGCGCAAAGCCTGGCGCGCGTCCAGTCGCTGCTCAACCAGGGTCAGCTCGAGCCGGCCGCCGAAATCCTGCGCTGCATGATCGCGCGGGATGCGCGTTCGGCAATTGCGCAATCGCTGTTGGGCGCGGTTCTCGGGCAGCAAGGCCGCCATGTCGAAGCGATCGAGCATTTGCGCAAAGCAGTCGCGTTGAATCCCGGCGAGCCGTATGCACAAAGCAATCTCGCGGGCGCGCTCTATGCGATCGGCGAATATGACGCCGCCATCGAGGCGGCTCGGCAAGCGTTGCGTTCGGCGCCGAAATTTGTGCCCGCGCTATGTAACCTTGGTCAATCTTGTTTGATGGCCGGGCGAATTTCCGAGGCCCGCGACGCGCTTGAGCGCGCGCGCCAAATCGAACCTAATTCGCCGTTTCTGTCGACGCCCTCCGCTCGCCTGCATACCGAATTGGGCGACCATCAAACGGCGATTGCCATGCATCGCAAGGCGACTGCGAGCAACCCGACGGACCCAATCGCTCATAGCCTGTTGCTATGTGCCATGAACTACAGCGATGCAGTCACCCAGAAAGACATTTTCGAGACCGCGCTAAAAACCCCGCTCCGCCGCTCGAACCCGCCCGCCCCGCGCGGCCCCGCGACGGCCAGCGAGGCGCATCGCAAGCTGCGTGTCGGATTTGTCTCGCCCGATCTGCGGCGCCACTCGGTCGGCTATTTCCTGCTTCCATTGATCGAGCATCTCGACCGCAGGAAGGTCTCGGCGATCTGCTACAGCGATACGCTTCAGCCCGACACGATGACAGAGAAGTTTCGCGCCGTCGCCGACGAATGGCGGGCCAGCGGCCAATTGCGCGGCGAAGCGCTGGCGCAACAGATCAGGGCCGATCGAATCGACATCCTGGTCGATCTGTGCGGTCACTGGGTGCACAACCGTCTGGCCGTATTCGCGCAGCGTCCCGCCCCGCTGCAGATAAGCTGGCTCGGCTATCCGAATACGACGGGCCTGTCGACGATTGACTATCGCATCACCGACGAGATCGCCGACCCGCCGGGCGACGGTGACGCGCTCCACACCGAAACGTTGCTGAGAATTCCAGCACCGTTCGTCTGCTATGGCGGCTCGATGCCGACGCCGGACACGGCGCCCCCGCCTTGTCTGCGCAAAGGCGCGGTTACGTTCGGATCGTTCAACAATCTGGCGAAGCTTTCCGACTCGACGCTGCGGCTGTGGGCCCGGATTCTACAGGCCGTTCCGGGCAGTGGCTTATTGTTGAAATCCGGCGGTGCGGGCGACGCCGAGGTGCAGCGCAGCTTCGGTCGGCGATTGGCCGGCCACGGCATCGACCCCGCGCGCATTCAATGGCTCGCATGGCGCGGGACGACCGAGGAACATTTGAGCGCCTATGCGAACATGGACGTCGCGCTGGATCCGTTTCCCTATAACGGCACGACGACGACATGCGAGGCATTATGGATGGGGGTGCCGGTCGTTACGTTGCGCGGCGACCGGCACGCAGGCCGCGTGTCGGCAAGCTTGCTGTCCGCCGCCGGCTTCCCCGAATGGGTCGCCACAACCGAAGCCCAGTACGTCGAAACGGCGGTTCGCCTGGCTGCGGATACCGCCGGGCTGGCCGCGCTCCGCCAATCCTTGCGCGCGCGGATGACCGCTTCCGCGCTGCGCGACGGAGCCGGTTTTGCGCGTCGGTTCCAGGCGGCTTTGCGGACGGTGTGGGCAAACCATTGCGCCGGCTTGCCGGCGACCCGGAACTGAAATCGCTCACTCGGCGCGCGAAAGAAAAACCGGCCGAATCGGGAGGTCCGATTCGGCCGGCGGAGGAAGTCCACGGGGATGTCTGTGGGGGGCGTGGACTTTAAGCGAAGTTAGAACCGGTACAGCATGGCCGCCTGAATGCGGCTGAGCTTGGAGTTCGGGCCGTTGTAGCGCGACATGATCGCGTACATGTATTCGATGCCGAAATCGACCTGCGGCACCGGGCTCCAGATCAAGTTGACGTGATACGAGTTGACCCAGTGCACGACGCCGACGACCGGGGCGGTGGCGCTTGCGGTTGAGATCGGGCGAATGCCGGCCTTGCCGCCATCGGTCGCGTCGGCCACATCGTTGAACAGGTAACCGACGTTCAGGTTGACCCTGATCGTGTCGGTGAGCTTGTGCTGGACCCAGGCGTACAGCGTGTAGCCGAACACGGTATCGGCCGAATAATCGTTGATGCCGCCGTTGATGACCTGCTGGTTGTACTGCACGAAGGCGTTCTGCCCCTTGCCGACCGTCCCGAAAAAGCCGAGCCCGGTGCGCGGGGTGAAGCGATAGTTGAACGCCATGGCGAACTGGTAGCCCCAGTTCTCCTCGTGCTGGCCCGCGCCGGTGTCGTTCTGGACGTTCCTGAGCAAGCCGCCCAGCCAGACTCGGCCGTTGGCGAAGTTGTATTCGCCCGAAACCACGAATTCCGGATAGGTGAACACCGGATTGGTCGCCAGACCGGCCGAACATATGGTCGACGGCGAATTCGTTGCGCACACGGTGCGGCCCGGCGAGCCGGGATCTTCGATCGACGCCGCCAACGAGAAGCCGCCCGGGAACACGTGGGTATAGCGCAGTTGCCCGCGCCGGTTGGTATTGGTGCCGACCGGCCCGCCGGCGTCGATGATCTCGCCGAAATACGAGGACGGCAGGAACAGGCTTGTGGTCTGTCCCGCCAAAACCGGGCCCAACTGACCGTAGGCATGGCGCAGGCGGAAGTCGGAGTTGGCGAAATAGCCGTTATTGACCTGCGAGCTGACGCTGGTCGAACCGCCGAAGAAATCGGCTTCGAAATAGGTCACCAGTGCGCCCCAGTCGGTCGGCGTATCGGTGCGCACGAACAGGCGCGACGACCGGGCATGGAAGCGGAACTGGCCTTGCTTGCGCGCGGCGACCGAGTTGTCGACCGCCAAGCTGTCGCTGTCCTGCGAGAATTTGTCGCCGGCCGGCGCGTTCATGTCCCAAATGAAGTCCGCCTTCACGTACCCGCCGATCGACATCGACGTGTTCGTGCCGGGCAGCTTCCAGCTGCGCGGACGGCTGCCGGCCTCGACCGAGGCGGCGGCGGCGATGCGCTTCTTGGTTTCGCGCTCGGCTTCGATCTTGGCCACGCGCTCCTTCATCGCCTCGACCTGCTCGCGCATCGCGGCAACGTCGTTTTCGGCCATGGCCGTACCCGATGCCAATCCGATCGCGGCCACGGATGCCGCCAGAATTCCTCGTTTCAGTGATCGTTTCATCGATTTCCCCAGTTGGTTCGTTACGCCCCATGGCTGTCGCGCCAGCGCGGTACGGTGTCACTCGAGCCGCCGCGCGCGTCGCGATGCGGTTCGTGTATCGGGCGGTTGTTACAATCTCGCGACTCCTGCGTGATCGTTTTTTGACTGGCCGCAGGCCGGCCAAGGCGAGAACTTCTCCGGCGGCACGGGACCCGTACGAAGTCCGATCAGCCGGTCCTCGGCACGACGGAATCCCGCCGAAAACCACCGCTTTGACCCTCGACAGTTATGCGAATGCGACTTATTCGTAATCGCATCATATGGCAAGCGCAACAGTCCCCTTGCGGCGCGGATGCGACATTTTGACGACGACGCTCGACTACATCGTCGATCCGGCGAACATGCCCGCTGCGCGAGGACGCGGGACTTGCCCATTGATTTGAGGACAGCGGCGTGATTACTCGGGGCGCAAGCAGGTCCAATCGCGCATCGATCCAAGCCCAATGACGATTCTATTGACCGGCTGTGCCGGGTTCATCGGCATGCATGTCGCCCAAGCACTGCTGGCGCGCGGCGAGACGGTCGTCGGCGTCGACAATCTCAACGATTACTATTCGGTTGCGCTCAAGCGCGACCGCTTGGCTCGACTCGCCGCCGACAAGCGCTTCGCGTTCCACCAGATCGATGTGGCCGATCGGCCCGCGCTGGAGCGCGTGCTTGCGGCGCACCCGGAGATCGACCGCATCGTCCATCTGGCGGCGCAGGCGGGCGTGCGCTACTCGCTGACCCATCCCGAGACCTACATTCGCGCCAATATCGAGGGGCAGTTCGCGCTGTTGGAAGCCGCGCGCGCGCGGCCCGGCCTGCGGCATGTGGTTTATGCCAGCAGTTCGTCGGTGTACGGCGGTAACACGAAATTGCCGTTCTCGGTCGAGGACCGCACGGATCATCCGGTCTCGCTCTACGCCGCGACCAAGAAATCCTGCGAAGTCATCAGCCACTGCTATGCGGACCTGTTTCGCATTCCGCTGACCGGGTTGCGTTTCTTCACCGTGTACGGGCCCTGGGGCCGGCCGGACATGTCGGCCTACCTGTTCACCGACGCGATCCTGAAAGGCGAGCCGATCCACGTCTTCAATCACGGCAGGATGCGTCGCGATTTCACGTATATCGACGACATCGTCGCCGGCGTGCTCGGCGCACTCGACCGGCCACCGCCGAAAGACGGCCCGGGCGCGCCGCATCGCTTGTACAATCTGGGCAATCACCGCAGCGAGGCGTTGATGGATTTCATCGCCACCATCGAACGCGCGATCGGCCGCAAGGCGACGATCAAGTTCGAACCGATGCAGCCGGGCGACGTGCCCGAAACTTATGCGGATATCGAATCGAGCCAGCGCGACTTGGGATTTCAACCGACCACGTCGATTGCGGTGGGGATTCCGAAGTTCGTGGAATGGTTCCGCAAGTATCACGCGGTGTAGCGGCGCGCGGGATTGTGGCCCCGTCCTCGCGTGTGGCCCATCCTTCGATACGCGCAAAGGCGCGCTACTCAGGATGAGGTTCGGCTTTTTGTCGCCTCCCACCCCACCTCATCCTGAGTAGCGACTCGGAGCGCAGCGAACGAGGCGCGTCTCGAAGGATGGGCAACAAGCGAGCTCGCGGTGAACTCATCCCGCCTTGCGGCCGCCATAGAGGTCTTCGAGCGCCGCGGCGTATTCTTTCTTGATAACGTGACGGCGGATTTTCATCGACGGGGTGAGCATCTCGTTGTCGGTGGTGAAATCGTCGCGCGCGATGACGAAACGCCGCACGCGCTCAACCTGCGACAGTTCCTGGTTGACGCGCTCGACGGCTTTGGAAATCACGTCGTGAAAGCCGGTGTCCTGGCAGATTGCCGCCAGTTGTGCCGGCTTGCCGTGCTGCGTCGCCCAGCTGCGGATCAAGTCGGGATCCGGCACGATCACCGCGACCAGGTGCGGACGCTTGTCGCCATAGACCATGGCCTGCGCGATTTCGGGCTGCAGCGTGAGAAACCCCTCGACGCGCTGCGGCGAAACGTTGTCGCCGCCGGAATTGACGATGATGTCCTTCTTGCGGTCGGTGATCTGGATGTGACCGTCCTTGTCGATCAAGCCGATATCGCCGGTGCATAGCCAACCGTCGCGGATCACCTGCTTGGTCGAGTCCGGATCGCCGTAATAGCCCTGCATCATCATTTCGCCGCGCACGCAGATTTCGCCGTCCTCGGCGATCCTGGCTTCGACGCCGCGCACCGGCGGGCCGACGGTATGCAGTTTGGCGCCGCGGATCGGATTGCAGCTGATCAGCGGCGCGGCCTCGGTCTGGCCATAGCCCTGAAGCAGCTTCACGTTCAGCGCGGTGAAGAACAGCCCGATGTCGTAGTTGAGCGGCGCGCCGCCCGAGACGAAGAATTTCAAATTGCCGCCGAAGCGGCCTTGAACTTTCTTGCGCACCAAGCGGTCGCAGATGAAATCCATGATCTTCTGGCCGAACGTCAGCGTCCCCGGCTTTTCATACTTCTGCTTGCCGAGCGCGAGCGCCTGATCGAACAGTTTCTTCTTGAGGCCCTTGGTATTCGCCATCGCCTTCTGCACGCGCTGGTGCATGACCTCGTACAAGCGCGGCACGGCGGTCATGATGGTGGGTTTGCATTCCGCCATATTGGCGACCAGCGTATCGATGCCTTCGGCATAATAGATTTGCGCCGCGATCGAGATCGGCACCCATTGGCCCGCCATGTGCTCGTAGGCGTGCGAGAGCGGCAGGAAGCACAGGAACGATTCGACGCCATAGCCGATATCGCTCTTCAGCAGGTCGTAGGCGCCCATGCAGTTGGTGATGATGGCGCCATGCGACAGCATGACTCCGCGCGGCGCCCCGCCGGTGCCCGAGGTGTGAATGATCACCGCCGTATCGGTGCGCGCGGCGCGGCCGGCCAGGCTTTCGACGTCGTCGGGCAGCGCCGCGCCGTTCTTCAGCAGGTCGTTCCAAAGGTGGATTTCGACGCTGCCGATGCGCTGGCTCACGTCCGGCGCTTCCATGCAGACGACGAATTTGCAGCTATTCACTTCGTGTACCGCCGGCAGCAGGTTTGCGGCCAGTTTCTTGGTCGAGACGATCGCGGCACGCGCCCGCACGTTGTTGACGATGTGCTTGTGGTCGAACGGCGTATTGGTGGTGTAGGCCGGCACGGCGATCGCCCCGGCGCACATGATGGCGATCTCGGCGATCAGCCACTCGGGACGGTTTTCCGAGACCAGCACCACGCGATCGCCCGGCTGAACCCCGAGCGCACGCAGGCCGCGCGACAACTGGCTTACCTGCTCGCGGACCTTGTTCCACGACATGGGCTGGAACAGACCGCTGCGCTTGTCCCACACGAACGGCTTATCGCCCATGTCGCGCACGCGATCGAAGAACATCACATTCAGGTTGCGCCACGCTTCGTAGGTGGCCACCGAATGTCCCATCGTCGTCCTCCCCCACCACGCTTTTGGGCGACCGTTCGGCGCCCCCATTCTTATGCCGCCTATGATGCCTTATGTCGGGCGTGTTGCAAGGGCTGCGCGGCGCTTGGCAGGGCCGATTTGTATGCCTATATGCGGGTATCACTCACGGAGCGCTCCATGACACGCAGCAGTTCGGCCCGCAAGAAACCCAACCCCATCCCACGCAAGGCCGTACCGGCGCGCAAAGCGCCCGTTAAGCCGGCGGGCAAGCTGGGCGCGATCCCGCAATGGAACCTGGCCGATCTGTATCCGGGCCGCGATTGTCCGGAATTGAAGCGCGACATTGAAAAGGTCGAGGCCGACGCCAGCGGATTTCGCGAGCGCTATTTCGACAAGGTGGCGTCGCTCACCGGCGATTCGCTCGGCCAGGCGGTCGCCGAGTACGAGGCGATCGACGAAACGCTCAGCCGCATTCTGAGCTATGCCTATCTCGAATATGCCGGGTGCGTGACCGACCCGGCGACCGGCAAATTCTTCCAGACCATCCGCGAGCGCGCGACCGACATCTCGTCGAAGTTGATCTTCTTCACGCTGGAGATCAACCGGCTGGACGACGCTGCGTTGGCGGAGAAAACCAAGGCGCCCAGGCTCGCCCATTACGCCACCTGGCTGCGCGACGTGCGCCTGTACCGTCCGCATCAATTGTCGGACGAGATGGAACGCCTGCTGCACGACAAATCAGTTGCCGGGCGCGGCGGGTGGAACCGCCTGTTCGACGAAACGATCGCGCAGCTGCGTTTCAAGGTCGGCGGCAAGATGCTGACCGAGCCCGAGACCTTGCATCTGCTGTCGCATCCGGTGCGCGCCAAGCGCAAAGAGGCCGGCAAGGCGGTCGGCCAGGTGTTCGGCGCCAACATCAAGCTGTTCGCGCACATCACCAACACGCTGGCGAAGGACAAGGACATCGAGGACAAGTGGCGCAACTATGCGAAGCCGGTTTCGGCGCGCAACCTGTCGAACCAGGTCGAGGACGAAGTCGTCGAGGCGCTGGTCGGCGCGGTCAAAGCCGCGTTTCCGCGCACCGCGCACCGCTATTACGCGATGAAGGCGAAATGGCTGGGCCTGAAGCAGCTCGCCTATTGGGACCGCAACGCACCGCTCTCGGCCAAGGACGACCGCACGATCACCTGGCCGGAAGCGCGCCAGACGGTATTGAGTTCGTATCGCGCGTTCTCGCCGACCATGGCGGACATCGGCCAGCAATTCTTCGACCGCAACTGGATCGACGCGCAGGTGCGCCCCGGCAAGGAATCCGGCGCCTTCTCGCATCCCACGGTGCCGAGCGCGCATCCGTACATTCTGATGAACTTCCAGGGCAAGACGCGCGACGTGATGACCCTGGCCCATGAGCTTGGCCACGGCGTGCATCAGATGCTGGCGCGCGACCAGGGCCATCTGATGGCCGAGACGCCGCTCACGCTGGCCGAGACCGCATCCGTGTTCGGCGAAATGCTGACGTTCCAGGCCTTGCTGCGCGACACCAAGGATGCCAAGCGGCGCAAGGCCATGCTCGCCGGCAAGGTCGAGGATATGCTGAACACCGTGGTCCGGCAGATCGCGTTTTTCGAGTTCGAGCGTCTGCTGCACGACGAGCGTAAGCAGGGCGAGGTGCTGCCCGAGCGCATCGGCGAGATCTGGCTCCAAATTTCGAGAGAATCGCTCGGCCCGGCGCTGCAGTTCGATCCGGAATATCGGCATTTCTGGGCCTACATTCCGCATTTCGTCCACTCGCCGTTCTATGTCTACGCATACGCGTTCGGCGACTGCCTGGTGAATTCGCTGTACGCGGTTTA
>JBFWYO010000105.1:0-13497 GCA_050186335.1 Alphaproteobacteria bacterium
CGGCAGTTCCTTCGATACGCGCGCGACGCCTCGCGCTACTCAGGATGAGGCGGGTTTTTCGGCGCCGCAAACATTCCACCTCATCCTGAGTAGCGCGCAGCGCGTATCGAAGGATGCGCCGCAAGCGAGGCGGACCCCACAGACCTTCTCGCAAGCGGAGAGGGTGCGCGCACAGCGGGCGGGCGAGGCGGTTATAAATCGATCGGAACATCGCGCGCGCGGCCCATCCTTCGATACGCGCGCGAAGCCGCGCGCTACTCAGGATGAGGCGGGTTTTTCGGCGCCGCAAACATTTCATCTCATCCTGAGTAGCGCGCAGCGCGTATCGAAGGATGGGCCGCAAGCGAGGCGCGCGCCGCAAACCGTCCTCGCATCCCGCTTCAACAACAAGAAAAGCACCTAACCCCCCATGACCGATCGCGTTTTGATTCTCGATTTCGGCGGCCAGACCACGCAACTCATCGCGCGCCGCGTGCGCGAAACCGGCGTCTATTCCGAAATCCACCCGTTCAACATGCCCGAAGACAAGCTGAAAAGCTTCGGCGCCAAGGCGGTCATCCTATCCGGCGGCCCGGCCTCGGTGCACGAGCACGGCACGCCGCGCGTTTCCAAGACACTGTTCGATCTGGGCGTGCCGGTGCTGGGCATTTGTTATGGCGAGCAGACCATCGCCGATGTGCTGGGCGGCAAGGTCGAAAGTTCCGATCATCGGGAATTCGGCCGCGCCCTGCTCGAAGTGGTCGCCGATAGTCCGCTGTTCGCGGGCGTGTGGGAGCAGGGCGGCAAATACCAGGTGTGGATGAACCATGGCGACCGCGTGGTTTCGCTGCCGCCGGGCTTCCGCTCGATCGGCATAAGCTCCGGCGCGCCGTTTGCCGCGATCGCCGACGACAAACGCAAGATCTACGGCGTGCAGTTCCACCCGGAAGTCGTGCACACGCCGGACGGCGGAAAACTGCTCCGCAATTTCACGCACGCGATCGCCGGCTGCACCGGCGACTGGACCATGAAGGCGTTCCGCAAACAGGCGATCGACAAAGTCCGCGCGCAGGTCGGCAGGGAGCGGGTGATCTGCGGCCTTTCGGGCGGCGTGGATTCCTCGGTGGTGGCCGTCCTCCTGCACGAGGCGATCGGCGACCAGCTAACCTGTATTTTCGTCGATACCGGCCTGATGCGCCTGGGCGAATCCGAACAAGTGGTTTCGCTGTTTCGCAATCACTACAACATCCCGCTGGTGCATGCCGACGCGCGAAAACTCTTCCTCGGCAAGCTCGCCGGCGTCACCGAGCCGGAGCAGAAGCGCAAAATAATTGGCTCCACTTTCATCGACGTGTTCGACGCCGAGGCGAAAAAAATCGGCGGCGCGAAATTCCTCGCGCAAGGCACGCTGTATCCCGATGTTATAGAGTCTATCTCGGTGTTCGGCGGGCCCAGCGCCACCATCAAATCCCACCATAATGTCGGCGGCCTGCCCGAGCGCATGCACATGGCGCTGGTCGAGCCGGTGCGGGAATTGTTCAAGGACGAAGTGCGCGAATTGGGCCGCGAACTCGGCCTGCCGGAGGATTTCATCCGCCGCCACCCGTTCCCCGGGCCCGGCCTGGCCATCCGCCTGCCCGGCGACATCACCGAGGAAAAGCTCGAGATCCTGCGCAAGGCCGATGCGATCTATCTCGAGGAAATCCGCAACGAAGGCCTGTACGACAAAATCTGGCAGGCCTTCGCCGTGCTGCTCCCGGTGAAAACCGTGGGCGTGATGGGCGACGCCCGCACCTACGACCACGTGCTGGCGTTGCGCGCGGTCGGCTCGACCGACGGCATGACCGCCGAATCGTACCCGTTCGAGCATGCATTTCTGGCGCGCGTCGCCACGCGCCTGATCAACCAGGTGCGCGGCATCAACCGCGTGGTCTACGACGTGACGAGCAAACCGCCGGGGACGATCGAGTGGGAGTGAACTTCAAGCGATTTTCTTTGGATGTACTTTTATTTGCAGAACGGAAAAATTTTTCCAAGGACTCTCAACTATAGATTACTTCTATGCTATATTTCATTGTTGAGAGGCGATCAGCGCGTTTCGAATTCTGTTCGCTACGCCCCATACGGCAACTTGATGTATTGAATAATTAGTCGACATGCGTTGCTAGGCTGTAGGCACAGATGACCATTGAGCACCTGCAATTATTAAGAAATATCGGACAATTTGATTCAGTTGCTTCCGGTGCCCAACTGGCCCTTAGTAAATTAACTTTGATTTATGCGGAAAATGGTCGCGGAAAAACCACTCTTGCAACTGTCTTTCGTTCAGTAGGCAATAATGATCCGCAGCTTGTTTTAGAACGAAAACGATTGGGCGCTCCGGACGACCCTCATATCGTGCTTCGGGTAGATGATAGACCAATAGTGTTTGAAGATGGCGAGTGGTCAGTTGCGTTACCAAATATCGCGGTATTTGACGATTATTTCGTGGCCGAGAATGTTTGTTCTGGCATGGAGATAGGCGCTACTCATCGCCAGAATCTACACGAACTAATCCTTGGAGCGCAGGGCGTAGCGCTGAATCGCTTACTTCAAGAACAAGTAGTTAGAATTGAGGAGCACAATCGAGCGCTACGTCAGAAAGAAAGCGTCATTGGTCCAGCAATACGTGGAAATCTCAGCGTTGACCAATTCTGCGCGCTTCCTCGTGATCCCGATATTGATAATACGATCATTGTCGCGGAACGAAATTTGTCTGTGGCCCGCTCAGCAGAAGCGGTTCAGCAGTATAATGAATTTGCGCCTTTCACGGTGCCAGCGTTCGATATAACGAGAATTAGCGCGCTCTTGGCGAGAACATTGCCCGATCTTCAAGCCGAGGCCGCAGAACGTGTCAGTACGCATCTTTTGGGATTGGGCGAGGGTGGGGAAGTCTGGGTGGGCGAGGGCATGAGTCGCATCGCTTCACGATTATCACAGAATGAACACACAAAATGTCCGTTTTGCGCGCAAGATCTTTCGAATTCGTCATTAGTCCGACACTATCAAGCATACTTTAGTGAGGCGTATGAAGTACTTAAGGCAACAATTGATGAAGTAGCGCTGGATGTCGATGCGACACATGGTGGGGAGGCTGCCACTACATTCGAGCGATGGGTTCGGACGAGCGAGCAAGGATGTGCGTTTTGGGGCCCCTTTGTTGACACACCGACAATTGACTTGGACACAGTCACGATATCGAACGCGTGGCTCGTGGCTCGGGAGGCCGTCCTTTCACAACTTCATGCCAAGGCAGCGGCGCCATTGGAGCCCATGGCACTTTCACAACAGTCATTGGAAGCAATCCAAATTTTTGACAATTATCGAGCAATGATCGATGAGCTTTCGGCCAAGGTCCAAGCGTGTAACGGACCAATTCGAATTGCCAAGGAACGAGCGGCGGTAGCTAACCTAGAGGAATTTGCAACTGATCTAGCAAACGCTCAAGCCGTTCGAGCGCGGCATACCGAGGCGGTGGCAGCACTTTGCGAAAGCTATATGAATGAAATGATGGCGAAGGAAGAAACTGAAACTAGGCGAACGGAGGCGCGAAACGCATTAGATCTATATAGACAAAACATATTTCCCGTGTATCAAACGTCGATAAATACCTATTTGCAGCGGTTCACTGCAGGATTTCGTCTTGAGTCTGTCAATCCCGTGAATACACGAAGTGGGTCTTCCTGTACATACAGCGTACTTATTAATAATGTTCCGATTTTGCCGACAGCGGAGATCGGTCCGTCTTTCAGAAATACCTTGAGCTCAGGAGATCGAAATACGCTAGCACTCGCTTTCTTCTTCGCATCACTCGAGCAAGATCCAGGTCTTTCACAGAAAATTGTAGTTTTTGATGACCCGATGACAAGCCTCGACGAGCATCGCTCACTGACCACCGTGCAGGAGATGCGTCGAATGCTACCGCGTGTTCGTCAGATCATTGTGCTCTCGCATTCAAAGCCGTTTCTCTGTGGGCTTTGGGAGGGCGCCGTGACGTCCGAGCGGTCAGCGGTCGTTGTTCAGCGAGACGGAAACGGATCGACTTTGGCGAATTGGGATGTGAATCGAGATTGCATTACGGAACATGATCGAAGACACGAACTTGTTAGAGCCTATTTGGAGGCGGCAGATCCGCTTGCGGAGCGGAATGTCGCGATGGCTCTGCGTCCAATCATTGAAGTTTTTTTGCGAATCGCCTATCCAGCTTTGTTTCGGCCGGGAAACCTTGTCGGCCCATTCATTAACGCTTGTAAGCAGAGGGTAGGAAGTGCAAACGAAATCTTAGCTGCCTCAGATATAGACGAGCTTGAAAATTTATTGGATTTCGCGAACAAATTTCACCATGACACGAATCCGGCGTGGGCAACGGCGGCAATTAATGACCAAGAGCTAATATACTACTGTAAGAGGACATTAAATTTTACGAGACGTGCGTAGGATTATTTATTGAAAAGTGGTGCCAATAGCATTTGGAGCGAGGAGGCACTGCATTCTTGAATTTGAGTTTGCTGCTGAACAGGCCGTAATTACGCGCCGGTCTAGGATCATATCGATCATTTCGTTGTCAGTCTGGCTACATGCCTGGAAGCAACGGTTTTTCGTAAAACCCTTCTGCCTTGAGTTGGACTTACGGTGTTAATTTTGCATCATGTTACGTCACTGGAAAACCTAGGGCGTGTGTCGAACATTCGGCGTCCCATCGCAATCACCACCCCCACCGCCACCACCCCCGCCGCCACCCCAAACGTCACCCGCATCCCGCGCGCCACCGCGTCCGCGCCGGCGGTCGCGATCTCCGGCGTGCCGGCGGCGATTGCGAACACCGCGCCCATCGCCGAGGCGCCGGTGATCAGGCCCAGGTTGCGCGCGAGGTTGAGCAGGCCGGAGGTGACGCCGCGTTGGTCCGGGGCGATGTCGGCCATCACGGCGGTGTTGTTGGCGGTCTGGAACAGCGCATAGCCGATGGTCACGATGGCGATCGAGCCGGCGTAGGCGGCGATGCCGAGTGCCGCGCTTGCGGGCGTCGGCACCAGGGCGAGCAGCGCAGCGCCCGCGGCGATGGCGCACAGGCCGATCGTGGTCATGCGGTTTGCGCCGAAACGCTCGGCCAGGCGGCCGGCCGGCACGCCGGTCAGCGCCGCCACGACCGGGCCCACGGCCACCACGAGGCCGACCAGCGCCGCCTCCAGGCCGAGCGCGCGCGCCAGATAAAACGGCCCGACCACCAAGGTTGCCATCAATACCGTCGAGACCAGCGCGCTGAGCGCCAGGCCCGCGCGCAATGTGGGCTCGCGCAGCATCGGCAGGCGGATCAGCGGCGAGGCGGCGCGCGCCTCGGTGCGTAGGAAGAGCGCGAGCCCGAGTGCGGCCGCCGCCAGCAGCGCCGCATTCAGCCAGCCAAAGCCGCCGCGCCCCAGCGTCATGGCCAGCGCATAGGCGGCCAGCGTCAGCGCGAGGAGGAGCGTGCCGACAGCGTCGAAGCCGGGGCGGGCGGTTTTCGGTGCCGCCTGGTTTGCGGCGGCATCTTGCGGCAACGCGCGCCGCGCGAGTACGAACGCGGCAATGCCCAGCGGCACCATCGCCACGAACAGCGCGCGCCAGCCGAAGCCGGCGATCAGCGCGCCGCCGAGCGAAGGGCCGAGCGCGGTGCCGATCGCCGACATGGTGCCGAGCAGCCCCATGGCGCGGCCGGTTTTGGCTTTGGGCACCACGGCGCCCACCATCGCCAAGGTCAGCGCCATTATCACGGCGGCGCCGAGGCCTTGGATGGCGCGCGCGGCGATCAATAATTCTAGGGTGGGCGCCGCCCCGCACAGCGCCGAGCCTGCGGTGAAAACGACCAGCCCGGCCAGCAGCAAGCGTTTGCGGCCGACCATATCGCCCAGCCGGCCCGCGCCGACAATCAACGTGGTCACCGTCAGCAGATAGGCCAGGACGACCCACTGCACCGCCTGGAACGAGGCGCCGAACGCCAATGCCAGGGTCGGCAAACCGACATTGGCGATGCCGGTACCGAGCGACGACAGCAGCATCGACAGCGACAGCGCGGCGAGCGCCCAGCTAACCGACGGCGTCTGCGCCGAGTCCGTGCGGTCCGGCTGCGTCCGGGTCGTTGGTACCTGGTTGGCTACTGTGGTCGCATCTTGTCCGGCAAGGGTTGGCTGCACGACGAACTCCCGATTTCTGGCGACTCCACAACCGGAGCCGTTCGAAAACTAGGCCTTCGGCGGATATGGCGGAAGGTGCAGCATTTGCACTTTATTCGTGCGTTTGACGCCATATATGGCACAATTTGTGCTAGACTGTGGTTATGGGCGGCATCGCGTTTGTGGCCCATCCTTCGATACGCGCTGCGCGCTACTCAGGATGAGGCGAACGGATGGATCGCGTCCGACCCCCTCCACCTCATCCTTCGATAGGCGCTGCGCGCTACTCAGGATGAGGTGAACGGATGGATCGCGTCCGACCCCCTCCACCTCATCCTTCGATACGTGCTGCGCGCTACTCAGGACGAGGTTGTTATGTTTCTAGCGCCTCACACACTCCCACCTCATCCTGAGTAGCGCGCGGCTTCGCGCGCGTATCGAAGGATGGGCCCCACGCGAGGTGCCGCCCGCAACCGCGCAACCATTTTTGAGAAACCGCCATGCCCACCCCCGATCTCAACCTCCTCGTCACGCTCGATGTGCTGCTCGCCGAAGGCAGCGTGGCGCGCGCGGCGCGGCGGTTGCGGCTCAGCCCGTCGGCGATGAGCCGGGCGCTCGCGCGGTTGCGCGCTGCGACGGGCGATCCGCTATTGGTGCGGGCGGGGCGCGGGCTCGTGCCGACGCCGCGGGCGCTGGAGTTACGCGCGCGTGTCGGCCCGCTGGTGCAGGATGTCGAAGCCGTGCTGCGTCCGGCCACGCAACTCGATCTCAGGAAACTCACGCGCAGTTTCACGCTGCGCACCGGCGACGGCTTCGTGGAGAATTTCGGCGCGGCGCTGTTGGCGCGCGTCGCCAAGCAAGCGCCCGGCGTGCGGCTGCGCTTCGTGCAGAAGCCGGATAAGGACAGCGCGCCGCTGCGCGAAGGGACCGTCGATCTGGAAACCGGCGTGGTGGACGATTTGACCGGCCCGGAAATGCGCACGCAATCGTTGTTCCGCGATCGCTTCATCGGCGTCGTGCGCAAGCGGCACGCTTTGAGCCGGGGCAGGATCACGCCGGCGCGCTACGCGGCTGGAAGGCATATTCATGTTTCGCGGCGCGGGCTCGACAAAGGTCTGATCGATGAAGCCATGTCCGCGCTCGGGCTGGAACGGCAGATCGTCACCGCCGTCGGCGGCTTTGCGGCCACACTCGCGCTCGCGCGCGGCACAGATTTGATCGCCTCCGTGCCCGAACGCCACACGCGCAATTTACGCACCGGCCTGCACAGTTTTGCGCTGCCGTTCGCCACGCCGGACATCCTGGTCGCTATGCTGTGGCATCCGCGAATGGACGCCGATCCCGCGCATCGCTGGCTGCGCGGCTGCGTGCGCGACATTTGCGCCGAGCAATCCGCCGATTCAGCTGCGTAGCTCGAAAAGCAAATAAACGCAGTCGGTATACAGCCGCTACTTTTTGCTCAGATACTTCATCCCCGTATCGCACATCAGCGTCACCACCGTCGCGTCCGGCCCCAGCTCGTCCGCCAGCCTGAGTGCCGCGACCACGTTGCAGCCCGTCGAGGTGCCGCCGAACAGGCCTTCTTCGCGGGCGAGGCGCAGCGCCATGGCTTTGGCTTCGTCGGTCGAGACGCGCTCGATGCGGTTGGGCAGCGTCTTATCCCACAGCGGCACGACGTAGCCGGCGCCGATGCCGTCGATCTTGTGCGCGCCGGTCTTGCCGCCGGACAGCACCGGCGATTCGGCGGGCTCGACGGCGATGATCCTGATGTGGTCGTTGTGCCGGCGCAGCGCTTCCCCGGTGCCGCGCAGGGAGGCGGTGGTGCCGACGCTTTGAACGAAGGCGTCGATGCGGCCGTCGGTCTGGTTCCAGATTTCCGCAGCCAGCTTATGATAGGCGGCGAGCTGATCGCGGTTGTTCATCTGGTCGGTCCAGAAGCTGCCGGTCTCGGCGGCGATCACGCGCGCGGCCTCGATCATGTCGCGGGTCAGCTTGCCGGTCATGCCGCCGCCCTCGCTCGGGACGATTTTAAGTTTGGCGCCGAGGGCTTCCATATGCGCGAGCTTCTCCGGCGCGAACGCGTCCGAGGTGACGATGTGCAGCGGGTAGCGCTTGACCGCGCAGACCAGCGAAAGCGACACGCCGGTGCTGCCGCCGGTATATTCGACGACCGATTTGGCGCCCGCGCCGCCGAGCCGGCCGTCCGCCTCGGCCGCCTCGATCATCGCCAGCGCCATGCGGTCCTTGATGCTGCCGGTCGGGTTCTCGCTTTCCAGCTTGAGCAGGATGCGCGCGCCGTTTCGGGGCGCAATGCGGCGCAGCGGCACCATCGACGTATCGCCGATGGTCTGCAGAATGTTCCGGCACAGTTCGGTCATGTCGCCCGCCTCGTTCGTCGTCCGCCGATCCCGGCGCGCACCATCTTGACGTTTGGGTGCCGCCGGACAAGTCCTGAAAATGGACCATCGCGGCCGAAGTCTCGCCCGATCGCGTTAGCGGAAGCGCGCCGGTATACGGTCCTGCAGCGGGAACAGGTGGAAATACGGTTTGGCGCCGGCGATCGTGCGCTGGAACGACGCTCGCCGTTCCAGCCGGTCGAAATATGCGGCGAGATTTTTGTGCGCGCCGGCGAACGGCGCCACGATGCCGGCGTAGAACAAAGCAGGTGCCGCGGCGCAGTCGGCGATGGTGAACGCGGCGCCGGTCGCCCATATTTTGTCCGCCATGTGCCGGTCGATGATCGCATAGGCGGTCTGGATCGTCGCCGCGGCCTCGGCGACGCCGTGCGGATCCCTTGCGCCGTCGGGGCGCAGCCGGTCGGCGACCAGCTTCTGCATCGGCGCGTGGACATACAGGTCGTAGAAGCGATCCCACAAACGCGCTTCGAGCCGTTCGTCGCGATGTTCCGGCAGCAGTTTGTGCGCGCCCGGGTAATGCTGCTCGAGATATTCGACGATGATGGTGGTTTCCGGAATCGTCCGGTCGTTCGCTTCATCGCGCAGCACCGGAATCTTGCCGACCGGCCACAGCTCCAGAAATTGCCGTCTGGAAGCCGCGTCCATGAAATCGACGATGCGCCCCTCGAACGCGGTGCCGTGCTCGTACAACGCGATCAACACCTTGTGGCAGAACGACGACAAGGGATGGAAATACAGGGTCAGGCTCATCGCGCATCCTCCGTCGCCATTTTGTGCCAGGGGAAACGGCGCATCGCGAAGGCCAAATCGATCGGCAGCGATGCGCCGAGAACCGCAAACCTAGACCGAAGTCCCGACCAGCGCGCCGATGCCGGCCGTCAGCGCCATGGCGAAGGCGCCCCAGAACGTAACGCGCGCCGTTGCCTTGACGATATTGGCGCCGCCCGCGCGCGCGCCGATCGCGCCCAGTGCCGCCAGGAACAGCAGCGAGGCGGCCGCGACGACCGGCACCAGATACGCGGCCGGGGCAACCAGTACCATCAGCAGCGGCAGCGCGGCGCCGATTGCAAAGGTGGCGGCCGAGGTCAGCGCGGCCTGGATCGGGCGCGCGGTCGTCACCTCGGAAATGGCGAGTTCGTCCAGCGCGTGCGCGGCCAGCGCGTCCTTTGCCATCAATTGGTCGGCGACCTTGCGCGCAAGCTCGGGCTCGACGCCGCGCTTGACGTAGATTTGCGCCAGTTCCTCGCGTTCGAACGCGGGCTGGCTGGCCAGTTCGGCGCGCTCGCGGGCGAGATCCGCCTGTTCGGTGTCGGACTGCGAGCTGACCGAGACGTATTCGCCGGCCGCCATCGACATGGCGCCGGCGACAAGCCCGGCGATGCCCGCCAGCAGCACGTCCGCGCGCGCGGCCGAGGCCGCGGCCACGCCCAGGATCAGGCTCGCGGTCGAGACGATGCCGTCGTTGGCGCCCAGCACGGCGGCGCGCAGCCAGCCGATGCGCGAGACCAGATGGCGTTCGGGATGGCGGCGGCTCATGCGATTCTCCGGGTCGGGCTTTGTCGGGCGCGGGTCGGCGTGACGCAATGTTGCGCAAGTTGCGCGCCGATAATCAAGATTTCCGGACGCGGCGGAATGTCCACGACGGGTGGGAATGCGGTACAACGGGCATCGAAATGACGCGCGAATTGTTCTCGGAGGAGTCGGAGCATGACGAAAGCCAAAAAAGTGACCATTTTCGGCATCAAGAACTGCGACACGATGAGCAAGGCGCGCGCGTGGCTGGACACGCACGGCGTGGCATACGATTTTCACGATTACAAGATCGCCGGCATCGAACGGGCGACGCTCGAAGCCTGGGCCGCGAAGGTGGGATGGGAGGTGCTGCTCAACCGCACCGGCACCACGTTCCGCAAGCTGCCGGACCAGGACAAGGCGGTGCCCAACGCGAAGAAGGCGATCGCGCTGATGCTGGCGCAGCCGTCGATGATCAAGCGCCCGGTGCTCGATGTGGACGGCAAGCTGATCGTCGGGTTCAAGCCGGAGATCTATCGGAATTCGCTCGGCTGACGCGTGGTCTAACTATTGCGCCGCCATCCAGCCGGCGGCCGCATCGAGAATTTCCGCCAGCAGCTCGGCGTCCTTGCGGCCGGTTTTCGCCGGCACGTGGAACGCGTGGTCGGCGTCGGCGAACAGTTTCAACGTCGCGCGGGGCTCAAGACCGGCGACGGCGGCGCGCAACAGGTCGAGCCGCGCGATCGCCTGCGCCTGCGAGCTCATGCGGCCGCCGAACGATTTGCCGCCGGCGAAAAGGGCCAAAGTCGGCGCGCGGCGCGCAGCTTCGGCGACCGCGGCGCGCACGGCGGCATGCGCCACGGCGGGCGGATCGACGCGCTTCGACCCGCGTTCCATGTAGGGGAACTGGTAGCGCAATGTGGCGATGCCGCGCGCGGCAAATCCTTGCGCGATCGCCGCCATCGCCGGGTGCGTCATGCCGGCGCCGGCGCCGTGGGCGAGCACGAGACATGCGCGCGGCGTTGCCGGCGTCTGCCACAGGCCGGAGACGGGCGCCGCACCCGCGATCGGGACGCTGACGGGTTCGGCTTGGTTCATCGACGCAGCATAGCGCCGCGGCGCGTCAGGATTGCACGACGATCTTGAAACCGCCGTAGGTCATGCGCTTGCAGTCGAACGGCATTTTCGACGGGTCCAGGCCGCTCAGGCGCTTGTCCTGCATGACCTTGGCGTTGACGCGATTGCGGTGCGCGCGCGATTTGTAGACGATCCACGCGAACACCACCGTCTCGCCCGGCTTGGTCTTGGCCAGGCGCGGAAACGGGATGCCCATCATCGTTTTCATGTCGTCGGCGAAGCACTCGCGGTATTCCAGCGCGCCGTGCTCGCGCCAGATCTTGCTGGCCTGCCGGGCCAGGCGCTTGTAGGCGGCGAGATTTTTCTTCGGCACCGGCAAGACGAACCCATCGACGTAATTCATTTTTCGTCTCCTTCGTTAGGGTCGGTTCAAATGACGTTGCGCTTGAGCGCGTCGCCCGACCGGTCGAGCCGGCCGGCGGTACACTCTTCGCGCGGGGCGGAACGTTCGCTCATGCTCAATCCTGTTGGCTCGGTTCTTTCGGTAGTGCGGCAAGATATTCGCCCAGCCGATCGAGCCGTTGTTCCCAGATCGCGCGCTGCTCGACGATCCAGCGCTCGGCGGTGCGCAGCGCCTTTGGCTCGATGTGGCAGGTGCGCACGCGGCCGATCTTCTCGGAGCGGACCAGGCCGCTGCCCTCGAGCACCGCCAGATGCTGCACCACCGCCGACAAGGTCATGTCCAGCGGCTTGGCCAAATCGCTGACCGAGGCCGGGCCGCGGCACAAACGTTCGACCATCACGCGCCGCGTCGGATCGGCCAGTGCGTGGAATGCTAGATCGATCGGTGCTTGATAGTTAAGCATTAACTTAAGTATCATTTTGGACTGCCGGCGGCAGGCACGTCTTTGCCGTCGTGCTGTCAAAACCGACCCGCTTCGGGTTAGGTTCCCGCGGTGGAGTTGGGGGGAGATTTCTTCGATGCGATTGCGCGCGGTCTGGTTTGTTGCCTTTGCCGTCGCGTCGTGTTGCGGCGGCGCCCAGGCGATGGATACGCGCACCGCCGTCTTGGCTGCGATGACCGAACAATACGGGCGCTACGACGCCGAGGCGCGCGCGTGGAAGCATCGCATCGCCGGCGAGCCGTATGTCTATATGATGCGCGTGCGCGAAGCGCGCAAGCTGGCAGTGCCTGGAGCCGAGCGACTGTACATCGTGGCCTCCGGCGACATGGAAAAACCGGACGAGGTGCCGCGCGCGGCCAGCGGGCTGGCCGGATTGTTCGTCTATGAGCAGCATGCCGGCAAGGTAAGGTTTGTCGCCGGCATCAAGGATCTGCGCGTCGGCGACGGCGGCCGCGCCGCGTTCGACGCGCGGCTGACGCAGTTCGGCCCGGATCATTATTACGGCTGGATCGTCGGCCTGGGCTCGATCGGGCAGGGCTGGTCGATCGAACGGCAGTTGGTGCTGGCGCCGCACGGACGCGCGGTGGATACGCTCGCCGCGCTGCGCAAGTCGATCGATTCCGAGGGCGTGTTTCCGTGCCACGATCCGGGCCTGAAGGAAAAATGCATGTCGCTCAAATACGCGCTGACCGTCGATACGTCGAAGGCGGCCGAGCACGTATTTCCGCTGATCCTGGAAAAATCCGGCGTGCAGGACGGCCGCACCATCGTGCCGGAGACGTTTCACATTCCGTTCGACGAAAAGACCTGGCGCTACCTGACGCCGCGCGCGGTGCAGCCGGAATAGCCTCCGCAGCGGCGCCGTTCGCCCGCCGCATCGGCGATAAAACCTAATGGAAACAAAGTTTTGAATGCCCGCGGCGCTACGGCGCGCGACGCGTGCTTGCCCTAATGCCGGCATGATCGTGCGCCAAGGTGCGGCTTTCCGGCAGCGCCTGCTGGGCGCGGTCGCGCATTACCGAAGGAGATATCGCATGGCATTCACACTCGGTCGATTCGGGAGTCACGCCGTGCTTCGCGCCCCGGCGGTGTTGCTGGCGCTCGGCGTCGGCTGCGGCACGGCCCTGCCGGCGTCGGCTTTGACCCTGTCGATGAAGGAATTCACCTGCCCGATCGACGGCGCGAAATTCCAGGCGCGCGTCGTCAACAGCTTCACGCAGTTCGGCCGCAGGCTCGATCTGAAGCCGGTCGGCGCGTTGATCGCCCCCGCGCCGCGCCCGGTGTGCCCGGAAAGCGGCTTCGTCATGTACAAGGACAAGTTCACCGACGCGGAAATCGACAAGCTTAGGGCGATCGTCGCGACCGACGCGTTCAGGCAGGCGCGCGCCGAAAATACCGACTACTACATGGTCAGATCGGAAG
>JBFWYO010000106.1:0-13162 GCA_050186335.1 Alphaproteobacteria bacterium
GGCCGACGGCCGGGGTCAACAATGTGCCGATCGAGGAGATCGCGATCGGGAAAATCACCACAATGCGAAACCACGCGAAGTAGCACAGCACCAGCGAAACGAAGGTGACGTACATCGAGGCGCCGATAATGGTGAGATCGGCTTGGTGATAGACGAATTTCTCGGTGACCGCGGAAATGACCGCGATCGGCACGCAGCCCACGAACAACTGCCAGCCGGCGACGACGGTCGGATCGTTCACCCAGCGCGTGCGTTTCTGAATCAGCGATCCGACGCCCCAATTGAACGCGGCCAGCAGGATGATCGCGGCGCCCCATGGATTGAACCCGGCGGCGGTGAAATCCTGCAGCACCAGCACGGCGATCCCGGCGGTGCCGAACACCAGCGACAGGATCACCCGCCAGCCGAGTCGCTCGTGCAGAAACAGGACGCTCAGGATGGCGGCGAAAATCGGCATCGTGAAGCCGAGGATCGAGGCTTGGCCGGTGGCCATCATCTTGATGCCCCAGGCGATCAACACGAACCACGAGGTCACGTTGAACAACGACATGACGACCAGCGTCCACCAGTGCCGCCGCGGCACGGCAAGCGCCTTGCCCATGGCGCGCGCGAGCGCCAGCAGGATCAGGCCCGAGGCGATGCCGGTCACCGCGCGGAACTGCCACAGCGGAATTTCATGCAGCACGATGCGCATCATCGGCCAGTTGAAGCCCCAGCCGAACGCCAGGACGAACAACAGCATAATGCCGAGCCGAGTCTCCGCCGGTTTGGAGGCCATTCGTCAGCGGCCGTTTCTAATTCCGGCGATCGGCGCCACGTATTGCGGCTCGGTATCCCACGGGAAATGAATCCACGTGTCCTGGCTGACTTCGGTCACGAAGGTATCGACCAGCGGCTTGCCGGCCGGCTTGGCATAGACCGTGGCGAAATGCGCCTTGGGCAGGATCTCGCGCACCAGCTTGGCCGTGGTTCCGGTATCGACCAGATCGTCGATGATGACCCAGCCGGTGCCGTCGCCTTGCGGGCCCTTCAGCACCCGCGCGCCGGTCTGCACCTGGTGGTCGTAACTGGTCACGCAGATCGTATCGATCAATCGCAGGTCGAGCTCGCGCGCGACGATGGCCGCCGGCACCATGCCGCCGCGCGTCACCGCGACGACGCCCTTGAACGGGCCCTGCTCGGACAGGCGCCAGGCCAGCGCTTTCGAGTCGCGGTGCAGCTCCTGCCACGAAACCGGAAAATTCTTCTGGAACTTGGCTTTGTCGGTCAGCCGCTCGGCGGATTCCTTCGGCGTGCTCACGGCGGCATTCTCCCCTGGCAACCGGCCCATATAGCCCTGGCGCCGGCCGGCGGGCAACGGCGGGCGGCGCGGGCGGGGTGTGCCGCGCGCGCAAGGCCGGCGGCGCGCCTAAAGCAATGGCGCCGGACGCAATGGCTAACGTCGGCTTGTCGTCAGGTCGGCTCGCCGCGGCCGCGCGCCAGCACGCAGCCGGCGATCCGCCAACTGCCGTCTGCCTGGCGTTCCATGTGATAGGCGGCAACGTAGCCGACGCCGTCCTTGCCCAGGATCAGCACCTCTTGAATAGGCGCGCCGGCCGCCAGGATAAGCCTGCCGAAGGTCACCGCCTTGGGCCGATACACCGGCCGGTAGCCTTCGCGCACCATGGCCAGAAAATTGTCCGCCGTTTCGAACTGGCGGCGGATCGTCGGCGCGGCGAACGAAAAGGCGGTCACGCCGTCGTCGCGCTTGAACGCCTCGAGCTGGCGGCGAATGACATCCTGGATCGACGCGCGCTCCGAGTCGCTCCACTCGGCGGACGCCGGGCCGGCGAACGCCAGCATGCCGAGCACCAGGATCAGGTATCGAAGGCAACGCATTCAGAGCCTCCCAACGAAGCGGTCGCGGCGCGTTATTGCCAAATGGTATCGCGCAGCCATTTCGGCCGCGGCGCGCCCTTGGCGGCGATCACTTGCTGCTGCATGTCCGACACCGCGGCGAATTGGCCTTCGGTGTATTCCACCAGGCGCGCGAGATCGCGGCGGATCTGGTCGACCAGCTTGCCGGCAGTCTCCGCGTTGGCGGCGATCTCCCGGTCGAGCGCGGTCAGCGCTTGCTTGTCGGCATCGCCGGTGCCCGCCGCGCCGGCCGCCGCGCGGATCGCTTCGCCGACGTTGCGCGCGGTCTCGATGTCCGCCTCGGTGGCGACCGCCAGGCCGCTCATGCGCACCGTTTCGCCTTGCATCTTCTGCAGCAGCGATTTCAGCTCCACCACGCGGTCGTCGAACTGTCGGTTGCTCTCGGGCAGCGGGTCGCCGGGTTGCAGCCGCATTCTTTCGATCAATACGACGTAGTCGTTGAAGTAGATCTGCAAGGCGCTGCGGCGGAACTGCAGCGAATCGTCGGTATCGCTGAGGCGGCGGGCAAACAGCGCGGCCTGATTGTTGGCCTGCGTCAGCACGCGGCCGGCCGGCGTTGCGGTATCCGTGCGGGCAACTTGCGTGCGCGCGACGGGTCGGAAGTAATCGCGCCCGAGCGCAGGCGGCGTGCGGCCCACGCGCTCGGCGCCCAATTCGGTGACGTAGGGCTGGCGTTCGCCCGGCCGTTCGCCGGCGGTCGCCAGGAAGACCGTCGATTGCACGTCGGCGCAGCCGGACATCAGCAGCGGCAGCAGGCAGGCGGCCAGGACGAGCGATGATCTCCAGGCGGGCATAGGCGGTCGGTCCCCAAAAGTCGTGGCCGCGGCGGCGGATCGCGCAACCCCACAATGCCAAGCCGGCGGGGTGACTGGCAAGCCGCTTGGCGGCTGTCCCGGCGACCGCCGCGCGAATTCCATGTCGATGCGGTGATCGTCGCGCCGCCGGTTTTGGGGCTTCGGCTTCCGGATCTTGGGCTGGGCAACGCCACGCATTTTCGGCGCCGCCAATGTGCGGATCGGCACGATCTCGGGATCCGAAGGCGACGAGCCGCCGGGCGGCACGATGATCGACAATCCGAAGGGCAGACTGTCGAAGGCGCTGACGCTGCATTTCAGCCCGACCCGTGAACTGCCGGCGCGCGAGCGCACCCGGATCATGGGCGGCCGGCGCATCGCCTCGAGTCATCCGATGCTGCGCAAATCCGCGCCGGAATTGTTCCGGCGCGGCGTGCGGCTCAACCGCTGACCGGCCGATGGAAGCCGGAAAACGGCAATTAGATGAACTTTTTCAAAGGCTTCGTGCGCCCGGCGGACGGCCGGGATTGGCTTGCAATGGCATATCGATTTGAGTAGTGTCCGCTGCCCTTGGGACGGCCGGCTCGGCCGCCCCGGCGTTTCAGACGCCACAAAGCTGCGCCCGTAGCTCAACTGGATAGAGCACCAGACTACGAATCTGGGGGTTAGGAGTTCGAATCTCTTCGGGCGCGCCACTTTTCGCTTTTCACCGACGATCCTCGCTGGATTTCACTGCCGCCATTGCAGTGCGCGTTCTTGCGCGCGATACCGTTCGGCAGCCACGCGCCTGTCGGCAGGCGCGAACGCATCAGAGATATGCTTTCAAACAATCCAAGAATTGCGACATCATACGTGAACTGCGTTACGGCTGGCTGGATTGAACGATGTTCTATTGCGGCGTTATCGATTGGCCGATTTCTGAGAGATACGCCCTAAGGAAATGCCGATATGAGCGGAACGGAGGGCGTTCGCGCGCCGGGCCCGCCGGGGAAAGCGCCTTCGCACGCACCTGACGGCGTGGTTGCTGCACTTAAGCGGGCTGTCGAATGCCATCAACAGGGCCGTTTGCAGGAGGCCGAGCGCCTCTACAGAGACGTCATCGAAATGATGCCCGGCAATTTCGACGCGCTACATATGCTGGGCGTCATCCAGATTCAGCGTAAGAATTTCATCGCAGCGATCGATTTGATCGGCCGGGCATTGTTGGTGAAACCTGACAACGCCTTCGCCGAGTCAAACTTCGGTGCCGCACTGATCGAACTGAAGCGCTTTGACGAAGCGTTGGCGCATTGCGACCGCGCCTTGGCGCTCGACCCTAATTATCCGGACGCGATCAAGAATCGCGGCATTGCCTTGCGGGCGTTGGGGCGACATGAGGAGGCGCTGGTGGCGTGTGACCGCGCGCTGACGCTGCATCCCGATAATGTCGATATCGTCCGCATGCGCGGGGCGATGCTGTTCGATCTCAAGCGGCATCCGGAAGCGTTGGCCTGTTTCAACCGCGCGTTGGCAGCGCAACCGGATCATGTCGGCACCCTATTGGATCAGGGCAAGGCCTTGCGCGCGCTCGGCCGAGCGGAACAGGCATTGGCAAGTTACGATCGCGCGCTTGCCCTTCGGCCGGATCTCGCCGCGGCCCTGTTCAGCCGTGGCAACGCATCCCTGGATCTCGGCAAACCGACCGACGCCCTGGCGAGCTATGAGCGGGCGCTGGCACTGCAGCCGGCGTATCCGGAAGCGCTAAATGCTCGCGGTAACGCCTTGTTGGATCTGAAGCGGTACGACGAGGCGCTGGCGAGCTATGACCGCGCTTTGGAACTGAAGCAGGATTTTGCGGAAGCCCTCAACAATCGCGGCACCGCGTTGCGCGCGCTGGAACGCTACGATGAGGCGCTGACAAGTTATGACCGCGCGCTCAGCTTGCAGCCAAACTACGCCGAAGCGCTGCGCAATGCCGCAATTGCTTGTATCGAGCAGGGAAGGCATCGCGATGCCGTCGAATATCTCGATCGGGCGCAGACAGTCGAGCCGGACAGCACAGTCACGCGATGGAAACGGGTGTTGACGACAGTCCCGATGGTTCTCGAGCACGACGAGGACATCGGCGCATTTCGCGCGGAGTTTGTTCGGGCACTGGCAAACTTGGAAGTCTGGCTGCAAGGCAGGCCGGATGCCTATGAACTAGTGGGTAACGCCAACGTTTTTTATTTAGCGTATCAGGATGCGAACAATCGCGATTTGCTGGGGCGCTATGGCGCGCTTTGCGCGCGTTTGATGCACCAGTGGCAGCAAGGTCACGGTTTGCCTTCGAAATATTCGGTCCGTCGGGACGGTCCAATTCGAGTCGGCATCGTTTCAGCGCAGCTTCACGCGCATTCGGTCTGGCTGGCGATCGTCAAGGGCTGGTTCCTGCATCTCGATCGAAGCAAGTTCGCACTTCACGTTTTTCATCTGGAAAATACACAAGATGCGGAAACCGATCGAGCGATGGCACAATCGTCATCGTTCGAGCAGGGCGTCAAGACGTTGCCCGAATGGGTCGACGCCATCGCCGGCAGGCAACCCGATATTCTGATCTATCCTGAACTCGGCATGCACCCGATGGCATACAAGCTGGCCAGCCTGCGTCTCGCACCAACGCAGGCGGCGGCGTGGGGGCATCCGGAAACCACGGGTCTGCCGACGATCGATCATTACCTATCGGCGCAGGCTTTCGAGCCGCCCGAAGCGCAAGATCACTACACGGAGAAGCTGGTTTGCCTGCCGCGGCTCGGCTGCTGCTATGCGCCGCTCTCCGTGCCATGGCGGCGGCCCGATCTTGCGCGTCTGGGCATAAAACAGAATGTGGCGCGCCTGCTGTGTCCTGGCATGCCGTTCAAGTACACGCCCGCGTACGACTCGGTCCTGATCCGCATCGCCCGACAATTGGGCGACTGCCAGTTCGTATTTTTCGCCTCGCCGAAACGACCGGCCTTGACCGAAAAGCTGCGCCGCAGAATGGCTGCGCACTTCGCCGCATCCGGTCTGGCGGCCGATGATTTCGTCGTGTTCGTACCTTGGCAGGACATCCGCGATTTCTTCGGACTGATGCACGAGGCGGACGCGTTACTCGATACGATCGGCTTCTCCGGCTTCAATACCGTGATGCAGGCCATCGAATGCGGGCTGCCCGTGGTCACGCGCGAGGGTCGCTTCATGCGCGGCCGGTTCGGCAGCGGCATCCTTCGGCAACTGGCGATGCCGGAGTTGATCGCCAGGGACGATGTTGAATATGCCGCCATTGTCGCGCGACTCGTGCGCGATAGCGCGTTCAGAAGCCTGACGCGACAGCGCATCGCGGCCAGCCGCGGTGACCTGTTCGACGACGTTGCGGCAGTGCGCGCGCTCGAATCCTATATCGAGCAAGCCAGCGGCGCTGCGGCGGGACGACGGGAAGATTTGCCGGGGTCGATCTAATTCGTAAGTCGCGTGGGTTGGGCTTTCACATAGAACTGCTGCGCGGTCAACTCGGCGAGGTCGTCCGGGGTCAGGTTCTTGAACGCAAGATTCCCTGCGCTGAATGCATTTAACGACGCAAGGTCGCGTCCGGCGAACGCCTGAGCCAGTTGCGGATCCGGATTAAATCTGGCGGCCTCGATCAGCCATCCCGTTTCGGCGAACAGTTTATCGATTTCCTGGCGCGTGAAGAATCGCAGGTGCGTGACGTCGAGGATGCCGCTGCCGGCGTAGCTCCATTTCCCGGCCGCTAGGTCGAGGATGACGCGCAAATTACGCACATTCGGAATGCTGGCATATAAGGCGCCGCCGTCGGCGACAAGCGGCCGCAACCGCTGCAGCGCCTTCCACGGGTTAACCATATGCTCCAGCACGTCGGCCGCGATGATCGCATCGAACCGGCCATCCCGCAGGTCTTCGGCAGTAAAGTCGATATCTTCGAACCGTGCGTTGATGACCCGATCGTAGCTTCCGGCGGCGAGCGCGGCGGCCTGCTTTATCATCTCGATGCCGATCAGCGATGCTGCCGGAAATTTCCGCCGTAGCCAGCGGCCACTGCCGCCGCAGAAGCATCCCACGTCCAGCACGGTGCGCGGTGCCCCCGCGATCATTTCGAGCAGGCCGGTCGGCGCGTAATCCAGATTTAGGGTGCGCAGGTGAAGATCGCGTTCCAACCCCGTCCATGCCGGTTCCGACATATGGGCCTCTGCCGAGTGAAACAAATCGGAAAAGACTATCATCTTCCCATCATTGCGACCATCAACGGCCCAGTGACCATGCGAGCGAGACTTGCCGGGCTGGGTTACACGAACGATGAATGGTATTGGAAGCCTGCAACGGCTGGTCCGGCATTCCGGCATTGATGTCTGTTCAAAGTGTGTGGAGATGCCGATCCGCCGCGACTATGCCCACTTGGCGCAGGGTCACGGATTAGTGAAAAGCGGCCGCGTCGGCTGCCGAAAGATTATTAGTTGACTAGGAAATTAATTATCGTAGTCTCTTAGTCAACTAATGGAAATGCCGATGACTAAGCAGGATTCATCGAATCCGCTCGAAGCGCATCTTGGGTACTGGCTGCGCTTCGTGTCCAACCACGTCTCGCACGCGTTCAGCCTCAAGCTGGCGGCGCGCGACGTGACGGTCGCGGAGTGGGTCGTGCTGCGCGAGCTCTATGACCGCGCTTCGGCGGTGCCGAGCGAGCTGGCCGCGCGGCTGGGCATGACGCGCGGGGCGATCTCCAAGCTCACGGACCGGCTGGAAGCCAAAAAGCTAGCCGCGCGTACGTCGCGCAAGGACGACAAGCGGTATCAGGCGCTGGCCTTGACCGACGCGGGGCGCGCCCTGGTGCCGGCGTTGAGCGCGCTCGCCGACCGTAACGACGCGGAATTCTTCGGCCATCTCAAGGCGGCCGAGCGGGCGTCGATCGAGCGCGTCTTGAAGGGGATCGTCCGACGTCATGAACTGCGCGGCGTGCCCGTCGAATGAGGTCGGCCTGCCGCACCCACGGCCCGCAATCCCACCCCGCAATCCCACCCCGCAATCTAATCTCACACGCAGGAATTTCATGGACAGCACGATCAAGCAAATCGCCGCCGAATGCTCGATGGGCTCGGACGAAGGGCGCCTTGCGTTTCCCGAAGTGGTCGCCAAACTCATGCGGGCCGGTGTCGAGCGGTACCACGCCGATCTGCTGCGCGCCGAGAAGACCTATTATCTGCCGAGCGGCGAATCACATGTGGTCGCGAACGCGCCGCTCGCGGCGCGGCCGGCCAAGGATTTCGTCGCCGCCGGAATCGACGCGGCGGTGCGCGCGATCCAGGCGCAGCAGATCGACTATGCGGAATTCTGCGCGCGCATCGCGGCCGCCGGCTGCGTCGGCTATTTCGTCTCTTTGGCCGGCCGTCGTGCGGTCTATTACGGCCGCACGGCCGAGCAGCATGTCGAGCTGTTTCCGGCGGCGCCGCGCGATTGAAACGACCGCGCGTACGCGCAATCGAACGCGTGGCCCTGCGCAGGCGCGCTGCAACACCGTGCTGTCCTCGAACCAGAGCTGCGAGATGCCGTCGAAGTCCAGCGGTCCGCGCGCATAGTCGATGGTGCGCTGCCGCCGCCGGCACGCGCCGCAACCAAGCCGCCTATTGCCAGAACCGAACCTGCCGGTTATCTGCTCAGGTCAACCCGGGAGCGCGAGCGAGGTACCATGTCCGTCGTCGATTTCATCATCAGTCGCCGTTCCAACGGCAAGGTGGGCGAGCCCGCGCCGCCGCCGCATGTCGTGCGCCGGGCCATCGACGCCGCCGTGGCTGCGCCTGATCATGGCCGGCTGCGCCCCTGGGAGTTCATTCTGATCGAGGGCGCCGCGCGCGCGAAGCTCGGCGACATCATGGCCGACGCATTGCGCGCGCGCGATCCGCAAACGCCGGAACCCGTGCTGGCCAAGGCGCGCAGCAATCCGCTGCGCGCGCCGCTGCTGATCGTCGTGGCGGCGAAGATTCATGTCGACCATCCGAAAATTCCCGAAATCGAACAGGTGCTCGCCGCCGGTGCGGCGGCGGAGAACCTGATGCTCGCCCTGCACGCCGAAGGCTACGGCTGCATGTGGCGGACCGGCGCGCCGTCCTACGATCCGGCGGTCAGGGCCGCTCTCGGTCTCAGGCCGAGCGATCAGATCGTCGGCTTCGTCTATGTCGGAACGCCGATCGGCGTGCCGGCCGAAACGCCGCGACCGGACGCCGCAGCCTTCATCCGGGAATGGCGGTAGCGCGGCGCATCGGACGATGCGCCGGCCCTGAAGTTTGCGGCTTTCTGTTTGATCTTGATCAAGGCGCGCTGCGGCGTTCCCGGCCATTCTGGATTTATCGTCAACGATAAATCCACCAGGTCGAGAACCCTCATGGACAGTCACGCCCTCACCATCATCCAACGCGAGCATCGTGCCGTCGCGGCGGTCCTGCACTGCTTCGAACATATCCTGAATGACGTTAAAGCCGGGAAGCTTGAGTCCGATTTCCCGCTGTACGAGGCAATCATCGACTACATCCAGGATTTTCCGGATCGGTTTCATCATCCGAAGGAAGACAATTTCCTGTTCAAGACGGCGTCGGTCCGTGCGCGCGACCTGCAGCCGGTGATCGACGATCTGAAGGCGCAACACGTAGCCGGCGAACGCAAGATTGCCGATCTGCGCTGGAAACTGGAGGCCTATAAAAAGGCGCCGAAGGATGCCTGGGCTGCGTTCGATACGGCGGCACGCGCCTATATCGATTTTCAACGCAAACATATCGGGCTGGAGGAACGTGCCGTCATTCCGACCGCCCGGCGATTGTTCGACGCCGCCGATTGGGCGCCGATCGAGCGCGCCTATGCGGACAACGACGATCCGATCTTCGGCCGGAGTCCGCGCAATCATTTCGACCGCTTGTTCAGCCGGATCGTGGCGTTGGCGCCGCAGCCGCATGGGCTCGCAGAGCGTCGCGAACCGAAATCGCCGGGCGAAGACGAAAGCAAACGGCCCGAGTTCCGGTCTCGCGTGGTCGAACTGCACTGGCTGTGAGCCGGTAAATATGAATCTTTGCGGGCACCGATATTAATTTTTTGCCCAATCTAGCGGCGCAAAGGGGCTTAAATGGCCAGTCGGCAAGGGCCGCGGGTGCCGTTCTAAATCCTCCTGTTTTCCAGGCGTTTATCACCCGCTAATTTACAGTGGGCGATGTGGATATGACTCAGCAGCGCGTCGGCCGGAAGTTCTCTATAGTTTAGAATTAGTAAACATTAACAGAATTCGCGAACTGGAATAAGAGCATATTAATAATTTGTGATTTCAAATGCCTTGCGAATCGGGACCCGTTCGACTAATTCCAATCCTATTCAAAGAGGGCCAAAACCGCACTAAGGCGGGGCTCTTAACTGCAAATAAGGCTGACCAGCCGTAACGGTAAAAAACGGTCAGCCAAATCACCAAGTCCGCGGCATAGATCGCGGCGCGTAGCGGGAGAATCGATCGGAGACTCAAGTTCGGGCGCGATCCGCGCCTGGACCACGACATGCGTGCGCCTGGAGGTCAAAAGTGACAACGAACGATACAAATTCCCCGCGCAACGGTCAGCCTGCGGCAAACGAGGCTGGCGACGGCCAGCGCACGCAAACCGCGCCGCAGAGCCCGCTGCAGCTGGCCGAACAGGCCAGGGCCGTCCCCGGCCAGGCTGTCGCCAAGCCGGCGCCGGGCCAGACCGAATCGTATCCGTTGTTTCTGTTCGCCAATGGCGTCGCGTTCGACTGGAAGACGGTCAAGTTCGAGAAGACGGCGACTGGCGACCTGGCCATCGTGTTTCCGGACAAGGCGCGCATCGAACTGATCGATACCCAGAAGCTGGTCGAGGCGCTCGAGAAGAAGGGCAACGGCGCGATCCCGCCGCTCGACGACAGCCTGCCGATTCTGCAACAATTCATCACCAACGTCGAACCGGCGGCCGGCGAACAAGGGCCGCCGCCGTCCGGCCATCAGTATGGCCAGTACGACGCCGGTTCGATCGGCGAGGGCATCGATCATCTGGGCGGGCTCGGCGACGAGGATTTCGGCTCGGCGTTCGGCGACCCGCTGCCCAGGAACACGTTCGAACAGCAACAGACCGGCGACACCGCATCGGACGAATCTCTCGCACCGGTCAACGCGCCGCCGCAGGCGACCGACGACACTTATCAGCTCAACTTCGAAGTGCCGTTCTTTCAGCCCGTGATCGGCGGTTTGCTGAATAACGATTCGGATCCGAACGCGGATCCGGTGTCGATCACTTCGCACACCGACGTCAGCAACGGCACGCTGGTGGTCGGCACCGACGGCCAGTTCAGCTACACGCCCGACCAGGGCTTCATCGGCACCGACAGCTTCACCTACACGATTACCGACGGCAACGGCGGCACCTCGAGCGCCCTGGTGACGCTCGATGTCGGCGATTACGACAATCCGCCGGTCGCGCTGCCGGATACGGCGACCACGGCGGAAGATACGCCCGTGACCGTGCCGGCAAACGGCGTGCTGGCCAACGATTCCGATCCGGAAAGCAATCCGATCACGATCATCGGCAACAGCGATCCGGCCAACGGCACCGTGACGCTGGGTTCGGACGGCAGCTACGTCTACACGCCGGATGCCGATTTCAACGGCACCGATCAGTTCACCTATACGTTGTCGGACGGCAACGGCGGCAGCGCCAGCACCACCGTCACCATCACGGTGACGCCGACCAACGACGTGCCGGATGCCCGCGACAATTCGGTCAGCATCATCGAAGGCGGCGTGGTCAAGACCAACGTCGTCATCATCTTCGATCGTTCCGGCAGCATGAACAACGACCCGGGCGTCGAAGGCTACGCGACCCGCCTGGCGATGACCCAGGCCGCAGTCGCGAAGCTTCTAGAATCGGGCGAAGTCGGCAGCGTGCTGGTGGTCGATTTCGCCGACACGGCGACGACCTCGGGCTGGACCACGGTCAACGGCGCGGTCACCTACGTCAATAACATCACAGCCTTCGGCCCGACGAACTATGACGCCGCCTTGGCGCTGACCATGTCGGAATTTGTCGAGCCGCACGACTCCGCGGAGCGGACGGTCGTCTACTTCATTACCGATGGCGTGCCCAACAATCCGGTCGGCAGCGAAGGCGTCAGCGCGCTGGAAACCGGCGTGTGGGAACAGTTCCTGATCGATAACGAGATCGATCGCGCGTTTGCGGTCGGCATGGGCGCCGGCGTGCCGAATCCGAGTTCGGATCTCGAGGCGATTGCCTGGCCGAACGGCGACCCGGACAATCCGGCCTACGCCCTCTATGACGTGAAGCTGGTGGACGTCACCAACGAGTCGTTCGTCGGTCACATCGGCGGAAATGTCATCACCGACAACGATCCCGGCGACGGGCTCGATACGTTCGGCGGCGACGGCGCCGGATATGTCAAATCGATCGAGATCGACGGCGTCGTCTACACGTACGACCCGGGCTTGGACCAGATCACCAGCATCAACGGCACGATTCCCGGTAGTTATTTTACCGCCGATACGCCGCTCGGCGGCAAGCTGACCTTCTATTTCGCCGATGGCTCCGGCCATCTGGCCGGCGATTACTCTTATCTGTCCCCGGGCAACGTCAACGCCGACATCGATGAATTTTTCCCCTATGTCATCGCCGACGTGGACGGCGACGAGGATACGGCGAATCTGATCATCCAGGTGACCGACGGCGACAACCGGCCGCCCAATGCGGCCAACGATTCCGAGACGACGCCGGAAGAGACCCCCATTACCGTCACGGTGCTGTCGAACGACAGCGATCTTGACGGCAATACATTGACGGTGACCGGCAATACCGATCCGTCGAACGGCACCGTCGTGCTCGGCACGGACGGCACGTTCGCGTATACGCCGGATACGGATTTCAACGGCACGGATAGTTTCATCTACACCATTACCGATGGCGTCGCGGGCTCGGACACGGCCTTGGTCACCATCACGGTGACGGGTGTGAACGACCTGCCGGATGCGCTCAACGACAACTACACGACGAACGAGGACACGCCGCTGACGGTGTCGGCGGTCTCGCTGGGCGTGCTGAACAACGACACGGACGCGGACGGCGACACGCTGTCGGTGATCGACTACACGACGGCGAGTGCGGAAGGCGGCACGGTTGCGCTCGGCACGGACGGCACGTTCGTGTACACGCCGGAAGCGGACTTCCACGGCACGGATACGTTCACGTACACGATCACGGACGGGAACACGGGCGCGACGGACAGCGCGCTGGTGACGGTGACGGTGTTGACGCAGGCGGACGATCCGGATGCGCTCAACGACAACTACACGACGAACGAGGACACGCCGCTGACGGTGTCGGCGGTCTCGCTGGGCGTGCTGAACAACGACACGGACGCGGACGGCGACACGCTGTCGGTGATCGACTACA
>JBFWYO010000107.1:0-12980 GCA_050186335.1 Alphaproteobacteria bacterium
ATCTTCGCCGAAGCGCTTGCGCAGCACGAACTCGCTTTCCGTACCGCCGCATTTGGGAAAATGCAGCCAGATGAATTTCGGTCCGACGATCAAGCTGCGACTATCCCTGCCGAGACGTTGCCTGTTACCGAAGCGTCGGCCGACCGTAACCGACGGAATTTGACGAATGCCTAAGACGCCGGTGCGGATCGCGGGCGCGGGGCTATGCCCGGCCGGGCCCGCGGGTCGCCGCGTGGCGCGCTTCGATCGCGTCCCAGATATCGCGTTCGATCGTCGTGCCGGACAGGCGGTTGATTTCCTGGATGCCGGTCGGCGACGTGACGTTGATCTCGGTCAGGTAATCGCCGATCACGTCGATGCCCACGAATATCAGCCCGCGTTCGCGCAGCGCCGGCCCGATCGCGGCGCAGATTTCCTGCTCGCGCCTGGTGAGATCCGCCTTCTGCGCCCTTCCGCCGGCGTGGAAATTGGCGCGTGCTTCGCCGTCCTGCGGCAGGCGCGAGACCGCGCCCGCCGGCTTGCCGTCGACCAGGATGATGCGTTTGTCGCCCTGGCGGATTTCCGGCAGATAGCGCTGCACGATGACCGGCTCTCGGTAAAGCTGCGTGAACAATTCCAGCAGCGAGCCGAGATTTTCGTCGTCCTGCTTCAGGTGAAACACGCCGGCGCCGCCGTTGCCGAACAACGGCTTCACGATGATATCCTTGTGCTCGCGCCGGAACGCCAGGATCTCGTCGCGGTCCGACGTGATCACCGTGGGCGGCATCAGTTGCGGAAAGTGCGTGACGAAAAGCTTTTCCGGCGCGTTGCGCACGTGGTTGGGATCGTTGACCACCAGCGTTTTCGGATGCACATGTTCCAGAAGATGCGTCGTGGTGATGTAGGCCATATCGAACGGCGGGTCCTGCCGTAACAGGATGACGTCGACGGTGGCGAGATCGAGCGAGATCGGCTCGCCGAGCTTGGCGTGCGCGCCGAGTTCGCGCCGCACGGTGACCGGCCGCACCTTGGCCACGACCCGGCTGCCGGCCAGCGTCATGTCCTTGGGCGTATAGAACAGCAGCGAATGCCCGCGCGCCTGCGCTTCCAGCATCAGCATGAAGGTGCTGTCGGCATTGATATTGATGGATTGGATCGGATCCATCTGTACGGCTACGGCGAGGCTCATCGCGGTCCTTTTGCAAAGCTGCGGAAATCGGGCAGCGGCACCATGCCCCAGCGAGGCCACGGGCGGCAAGTTGGACGGCCGGCATGGGCCGCCCGCCCTGGGCTCAAACCGGGCGGGCGGTCAATTCAGCCGTGCGGTCGCGCCGCGCGCCGCGGCCAGGAACCGCTCCCGGGTCGCGCGGTCGGTCGCCAGCTCGGCCGCGCGGGCATAGAAATCGAGCGCCAGATTGAGCTGCCCGAGACGTTGGCAGCACCCCGCGGCTTCGTCGATCAGGCCGAGCTGGTTGGGCGCGATCAGCAACATGCGCCGCAGCACATCCAGCGCCGCTTCGTCGTTCTGCGCGTCGATCAGGCGCGACTTGATATTGTTCTGCAGGCGCAGCAGCACTTCGCGCGCGCTGGCCGGCGCCAAATGCCCGGCATTTAGCTTGGCGTCGGCGCCGAACGCGGACTTGATGCGCCGGTCCAGTTCCATCTCGCTGCAGATGCGGCCGCGGTGAAACGGATCGACGAACGCCCACTCCTCGCCCTTGCCGCCGATCCAACACAGGAAGTGACCGGGAAAGTTGGTGCCCGAACACGCCCAGCCTTGGCTCCTCGCCATGTGCAGATAGAGGATCGCCAGCGCGATCGGCAGGCCTTTGCGACGATCGATGACATGGAACAAGTTCGCGTTGCGCAGATCGTCGTAGTTCGCGCGATCGCCTTCGTAGCCGTGCTCGTCGAACAGAATCTGATTGATCGCGCCGATGCGAGCGTGGATCAGCTTCGTGCCCGCGATGGCCGGATCGATGCGCTGCGCCGCGTCGGCGCATTCGCGCGCGAGCAGGTTCAGGTGCGCGGCATACTTGACGATGTCGGCGTGCGGCGCGTCCAGCAGGGCGAACGCGAGCGCCGCCTGCACGACGTCGATTTCGTTGTCCTTCTGCAGTCCGGATTCGGCCAGAAAGACGCGCGCCTCGGTGGCGGATTTCGCCACCGGATTGCGCAGATCGACGAACGGCTTGAGCCGGTTCATGGATCACTCCCGCCAAGCATCGACGATATGGCGCGGCGCGCGGCCGGGCACGATGAGCAGCGCGTCGAACCGGGCATCGAGCCCGCGCAGCTTCGGCCGATGCTGCAGGTATTCCTCGGCCGCGCGGCGGATGCGCTGGCGCTGGCGCGCGGTGATCGCCTCGGCCGATGCGCCGAGATCGGCGCGTCGCTTGACCTCGACAAATACCAGCGTGCGGCCGCGGCGCGCGACGAGATCGAGTTCGCCGCCGCGCAGGCGCAAATTGCGATCGAGGATGCGATAGAATTTCAGCCGCAGCCACAGCAGCGCGGCGTGTTCGGCCCAGCGGCCGCGGCGCTGCGCCGCCTGGCGGCGTTCCGAGTCCGCGCCCGGGCGGCGCCGATCGTTCACGGCGCACCGCCGGTAGTGCCGCGCGCCTGGGCCAGTGCCACGGCTCGGCGGTAGACGTCGCGCCGCTTGGCGCCGGTTTCGGCGGCGACGCGATCGACCGCATCGCGCAGCGTGTGCTGGCCCAGCAGCGCGACCAGGCGGGCTTCGACTTCGTCGTCGGGCGCCGGAACCGACGCCGACGGCGGACCGACGACGACGACGATTTCGCCCTTTGGCGGACCGGCGGATGCATAGTGCGCCGCCAGCTCGGCCAGCGACCCGCGCCGGACCTCCTCGAACAGCTTGGTCAGTTCGCGCGCGACCGCGGCGGGGCGGTCGCCGAGTACAGCGGCCATCGCGGCCAGGGCGTCGGCCAGGCGCGGTGCCGACTCATAGAACAGCAAGGTCGCCCCGACCGCGCGCAGTTCGACCAGCGCATCCCGGCGCGCCTTATCCTTGGCCGGCAGGAAGCCGCCGAACAGGAAGCGATCGGTCGGCAAAGCCGACAGTTGCAGCGCGGTCAGCAGCGCCGAAGCGCCTGGAATCGAGGTCACCGTTATACCGGCATCGATTGCGGCGCGGACCAGCTTGAACCCGGGGTCCGAGACCAAGGGCGTTCCGGCATCGCTGACCAGGGCGATGCGCTCGCCGCGGGCCAGGCGCGCCAACAGCGCCGGGCGCACCGCGTCGGCATTGTGATCGTGATAGCTCGCCAGCGCCTTGGAAATACCGTAATGGCTCAGCAGTTTACCGGTAACGCGCGCGTCCTCGCAGGCGATCGCGTCGACGCCGTTCAGGGTCTCGAGCGCGCGTATCGTGATGTCGCCGAGATTGCCGATCGGTGTGGCGACCAGGTACAGGCCGGCGGGCAAATTATCGTTGCGCCGCGGGGGAACTGGATCGTCGGGCGCGGATTTACTTTGCGTCGAGGGGCCGGTACTGTTTTTCGTTCGGTTCATTTTGTCGCGGGACTTGCAGCGGAGCAGCGTCGTGAAGCACCCCGTTTTGCCGTCGGAGCGTTCCATTCTAACACCATCTCACCCCGATTTACCGCCATCGCGACGCTGGTCCCGCCGCGCCGCGACGCTGGCGCTGCTCGGCGTCTGCGCACTGGCGATCGCCGCCTGTTCGACCCGACCGCCCAGCCAGCGGCAGATGCCATCGACCCGGCCGCCCAGCCCGGGCCTGTCGACCGGCCCGCAAATGAGCCAACCCGGACAGCTGCAGCCGGGCCAGACGGTCAAGGTCGCCCTGATCCTGCCGCTGACCGGCGATTATGCGGAGGTCGGCCAGGCCATGCAGCGCGCGGCGGAAATCGCCTTGTTCGATGTCGGCGACAAGCGCGTGCAGCTGGTGCCGCTCGACGACAAGGGCACGCCCGAAGGTGCCGCCGATGCCGCCAACCAGGCGATCGCACAGAACGTGAATTTGATTCTGGGGCCGCTGCTGGCCGGATCCGTGCGCGCGGTCAGGGATCGCGCCGCCACTGCCAGCATCAACGTCGTGGCGTTTTCGACCGACGCCACGGTGGCCGGCGGCAACGTCTACTTGCTCAGCTTCCTGCCCGAACAGCAGGTCGCGCGCATCATGGCGCAGGCTGCGCAGCAGAATCTGAAGCGCATCGCCGTGCTGGCGCCGCAAACGCCCTACGGCACGCAGGTGGTGAAGCACGTCCAGGATCTCGCGCCGCGCTTCACCATGAGCGTCGCGCGCGTCGCCTACTACGACGTCAACGCCAAGGATTACAGCAAGGAGATTCGTGCGTTCGCCGACTACGACCGGCGTCACGGCGCCGCGCTTGCCGCGCGCAGCCGCGCGCAGAGCCAAGCCAACGATGAGGCATCGCGCCGCGCGGCGCAGCGGATGAAGCGGGTCGATGCGATCGGCGAGCTGGATTTCGATGCCGTGCTGATTCCCGAGGGCGGGCAGCGCCTGCAACTGGTCGCCAGCCTGCTGAACTTCTACGAAGTCGATCCCGGCAAGATTCGCTACCTGGGCATGGGCCAGTGGGACGATCCGGCGCTGAAGCGGGAGCCGAGTGTCAAGGGCGCATGGTTCGCCGCACCGCCGCCCGAGGCGCGCAGCCGATTCGTCGAGAAATACCGCGCCGCGCACAAGACCGAGCCGCCGCGCATCGCGACACTTGCCTACGACGCGGTGGCGCTCGCCGCCGTATTGGCGCGCAATCCGAACGGGCCCGATTTCAGCGCCGCGGCATTGACCAACGAGCGCGGATTTTCCGGACTCGACGGGATCTTCCGCTTTCGCACCGACGGTCTGTCCGAGCGCGGGCTGGCCGTGCTGCAGATCGAGCGCGACGATTTCAAGGTGATCTCGCCGGCGCCGACGACGTTCGACATGCCGATCAATTGACCGGCGCGGCGCTTCAGTTCGCGGCGCGCAGCGACCCGGGCTTTGGCGCGAGCGAGCGCAGACGGAGTTCCGCGAACGTGATCGGCATGTCCTTGCGAGCGTGACCGAGATACTTCTCGATCTCCTCAACATCCCGGTAGGCCAGGTTGGCGAAACTGGTGGTTCGGCCGACGAGCAATGCGGCCAGCAGAATGTCGCTCCACAACATTTCCCAATTGTTCGCCAGGATGCGCGCGATCAGCGGACGGATCGACGGCTGGCCCGCGTCCTGGCGCAGTTCCTGTTCCACCGCGAGAACTTTGCGCCGCAGCTCGTCGTCGAAGCGATCGATCCGCGTCGTACCGACCGCATTCAGCGCAGTGCCGCCGAGCGCTTCCGCCGACAATATGCCCTGGTCGCGCAGATGCATCGACGCCGCGCTGTGGACGTGCACGCCCAAGGTGACGCCGAGGCGGGCCGCCAAACATTCGGCGAGCAGCGAAAATTCGAACAGATTGTAGGCCAGCAGTTTCGCCGCGTCGTTCGCGCGCATATAGACGGTCGAATTCAACGTGCCGTTGGCGAACGCGAAATGCAGGCTGCCCGCGCACGGCAGATCGTTGGTATCGGCGGCGCGCGCCAGATCGTGCGGCGCGAAAATCGGCAGGAAGGCGCGCTTCGTGCTCGGCCGCCCTTCGATCACCCGCGCGATCTGCTCGAACGCGGTGACACCATTTTCGTTCGCACCAAATATGCGCGAGCCGTAGGACGAACCCGGTACGCGCACGCCGTCGTCCGTATAGCGCGTAATGCTCTTGGCGTAAAAGCGGATCGGCGCCAGCCGGTCCGAGCCCGACAGCAAATACAGAAAACGCGCGGCCGACAGCGCCGGCGAGAACGCGTTCGGGCGATCGATATCCTGTACCACGCGCATGCCGGGACGGCGCACCGCCAATGTGAAATTGAAGATCTCGCGAATCGCCTTGCCGGCGTTCGACGACCGCGATGACGACACGTGCTCGGGTGCAGCGCCCAAAACGGCTTCGCACGCAGCGCCAATCGCCTCGCCGCAATGATCGACGACGAGCGCGCGCGGAATCAGGTACTCAGGTAGCTTGCGAAAGTTACCGGACATTTTTGGTCTTTTTACTTTTGTTAACGGAACGCGCACTCGGTGGCGGCGGCACACGACGTAGACGCGAGCAAAACCCCTCATATTATACAAGCAAATCTCAATCCTATAATCATGTATGATTCAAGAAATGTTTTGCATTGCACAATCAACATTCCGCGATCTGCCCGAAAAAGGCAGTGATCGGGATCACTGGGGAAAGTTGTTAACGAATCAGCCGCCCCAGCACCGCGTTCAGCAATTGCCGACCGGACGGCGACAGCACCAGACGCCGATCGTCCGGGACCAGCAATCCGCTGGCGGCGAGTTCCCGCGCCGCGTCCGGATCGACCGCCGACATCACATCGGCGCCGGTTTCGTCGGCAAAACGTCGACGATCGACGCCCTCGGCGAGGCGTAACCCCATCAGCAGCATTTCGCGTTTGCGCGTCGCCATATCGAGCGCGGTGCGTTCTTCGGTGCCATGACCGCGCGCGGCCACCGCGGCGTGCCATTGTTCGGGCAACCGCACCTGCCGCGTCGCGAATTTCTCGCTCCCGTCGGTCAGCCTGCCGTGCGCGCCGGGCCCGATGCCGACATAATCGCCGTAGCGCCAATAGGTCAGGTTGTGCCGCGACTGCGCGGCGGGCACTGCATGATTGGAGATTTCGTACGCCGGCAGGCCGGCGCGCGCGAGCCGGTCCTGCGTCGCCTCGTACAAGTTCGCCTGCGCGTCGTCGTCCATCACCGCCAGTCGCCCGAGACGATGATCGGTATGAAACTGCGTGCCCGGTTCGATGGTGAGTTGATAGACCGAGAGATGATCCGCGGCCAGGGCAATCGCCGTATCCAATTCGCCCATCCACGCGTCGAGCGTCTGATCGGGCAGCGCATAAATGAGGTCGAAACTGATGCGCGGGAAAATTTTGCGCGCCAACTCGATGGCGCGCCGCGCTTCGCCCGCATCGTGGCGCCGGCCGAGAAATTTGAGCGCGCGATCGTCGAGCGACTGCACGCCGATCGAGAGTCTGTTCACCCCGGCATCGCGATAACCGGCGAAGCGCTGCGCATCGACCGCACCCGGATTGGCTTCCAGCGTTACCTCGAGATCCGGATCGGCGGGCCACGCGGCGCGCGCCGCAGCGATCACGGCGGCCGCGGTTTCCTCCGGCATCAGCGATGGCGTGCCGCCGCCGAAGAATATGCTGGTCAGCGTGCGGCCCGGCGTCTGCTGGGCGTAATGCGCAAGCTCCGCCAGGATCGCGCGTTGCCAGGACGCCGCATCGATCCGCTCGCGCACATGCGAATTGAAATCGCAGTACGGGCATTTCGACAGACAGAACGGAAAATGCACGTAAAGGCCGAAGCCGGGCGCGACCGGCACGGCGGGCGCGGCATTGCTGGGGGTGGGCGGAGACCGGGTCATGGCGCCAGTATATAGGATTGCCGAAGCCGCTTCGGCCGGGTGGCGGCGCGTTTTTGTCAGGCGAAGCACGCCGCGATCAACTGCCGGAACGCCGCCGCCCGATGGCTGATCGCATGTTTGTGCGCGGGATCCATTTCGCCGAAGGTTTCGGCGTAGCCGTCGGGCAGGAACATCGGATCGTAGCCGAACCCGCGCGCGCCGCGCGGCGGCCAGACGAGGGTCCCGAACACCTTGCCCTCGAACGTCTCGCAATGCCCGTCGGGCCAGGCGAGCGACAGCGCACAGACAAAATGCGCGCGCCGGTCGATCTTGCCGGCCAGTTCGCTTTCGACCCGCGCCATGGCGACGGAAAAATCCTTCGCCGGCCCGGCCCAGCGCGCGGAATAGATGCCCGGCGCGCCGCCGAGCGCGTGCACGGCGAGACCCGAATCGTCGGCCAGCGCCGGCAGCTTCGCCGCCATTGCGCCGGCCAGGGCTTTCAATTCGGCATTGCCGACGAAACTGTCGCCGGTTTCCTCCGGCTCGGGCAGGCCGAGCTGGCCAGCGGAAGTCACATCGACCTTGAACGGCGCCATGAGCTCGGCGATTTCACGCAGCTTGCCCGGATTGTGCGTGGCCAGCAGAAGTTTCGGTGCCGTGAATTTCCGCGCCATGGCTGAGCTGCGTTCAGGCCGGCGCGATGGCTTCGCGCTGACGCTGCATCAGTTCCGCGCAGCCTTCGCGGGCCAGGGTCAGCATGCCGAGAAATTGCGCATCGGTGAACGGATCGCGCTCGGCCGTGCCTTGCACTTCGATGATGCGCCCGTCGGCGGTCAGCACGAAATTGGCGTCGGCTTCGGCGGTGCTGTCCTCGGCGTAATCGAGATCGAGCACCACGGCGCCGTTATGCAGACCGCACGAGATCGCGGCGACTTGGCCGACGATCGGCACGTTGGCAAGCAGATTGCGCGCGACCAGCGATTGCAAGGCGAGATGCAGCGCCACATAGGCGCCGGTGATCGCCGCCGTGCGCGTGCCGCCGTCGGCCTGCAACACGTCGCAATCGAGCCGGACCTGGCGTTCGCCGAGCGCCGCAAGATCGGTGACCGTGCGCAGGCTGCGACCGATCAGACGTTGAATTTCCTGGGTGCGGCCGGATTGCTTGCCGCGCGCCGCTTCGCGATCGGTGCGGGTGTGGGTCGAACGCGGCAGCATGCCGTACTCGGCGGTGACCCAACCCTTGCCGGTATTGCGCAGGAACGGCGGGACTTTTTCCTCGACCGTGGCGGCGCACAGCACGTGCGTATCGCCGAACATGGCTAGGCACGAGCCTTCGGCGTATTTCGCGGCACCCGGCACCAGGGTGACGGGGCGAAGTGCGTTGACGGCGCGGCCGGACGGGCGCATGGCAATCCTCTGGCTGGCGAGAAGGGCCGGCACGGTACCCCGCCGGGGGCCCCGGGTAAAGCTACAAGCCCTTGCGCGACGCGGGATTTTTGGGATTCTTGAGCGGCGATCGTTGTACCTTTCGGGGTACGCACCGGGGACTCGACGTTTGGGCTCGGCACGACCATCTATGTAAGGCCATGAAACAGGAACGCCCGACCGACATCGACCGCGCCTCCGGCATCGAGCAGCTCAACCGCCGCTCGCGCGATATCCTGCGTCAGATCGTCGAAAGCTATGTCGAAACCGGCGAACCGGTCGGCTCGCGCACGCTGTCGAGATTGGCGACCAATGCGCTGTCGCCGGCGACGATCCGCAACGTCATGGCCGATCTCGAGGAAGCCGGGCTGCTCTATGCGCCGCATACCTCGGCCGGGCGGCTGCCGACCGAAGCCGGCATGCGCCTGTTCGTCAATGCGCTGCTCGAAGTCGGCAATCTGTCCGAGGACGAACGCGGCCGCATCGAAACCATGTGCAAGGCGACCGGCACCAGCCCGGAGAAAGTCCTGACTCAGGCCAGCCATTCGCTGTCCGGCCTGTCGCGGCACGCCGGAATGGTGGTGGCGCCGAAAACCGAGGCGCGGCTGAAGCACATCGAGTTCGTGCAACTGGCGCCCGGCCGCGCGCTGGTCGTGTTGGTGACCGAAACCGGGTTGGTCGAGAACCGCGTCATCGACCTGCCGCTCGGCGTGCCCGCCTCGGCCTTGATCGAAGCCACGAATTTCCTGTCGGCGCGCCTGATCGGCCGCACGCTGGGCGAGGCGCGCGCCGCGATCTTTCGCGACCTCGAGGACCACAAGGCGCAGATCGGCACATTGACGCAGCAGCTCGTGGAAGCGGGCCTGGCCGTATGGGCCGGCGACGGGCCGCAAGACGACAAGGGCCTGCTCATCATCAAGGGCCAGTCGAAGCTACTTGAAGATGTCACCGCGATTTCCGATCTAGAGCGTGTCCGCCGCCTGTTCGAGGCCTTGGAGACCAAGGAGACGCTGCTGCAGCTGCTCGACCTGGCCCAGGAAGCGGACGGGCTGCAGATCTTCATCGGCGCCGAGAGCGGGCTGTTCCGCCATACCGGTTGCTCGATGGTGATTTCGCCTTATAAGGACGCGCAACAGCGGGTCATCGGCGCCATCGGCGTCATCGGGCCGACGCGCATGAACTATGCGCGCATCATCCCGATGGTCGATTACACCGCGCAGGTGATGAGCCGGTTGCTGGGATAGGATTGGAATTCGCAGGATGAACGACAAGCGCGACCATAACAAAGACGCGGCGGCCGAGGACGTGCCGCCGGCCGCCAACGACCGCGTCACCGAGCCGACGATGGAGAAGGCCGAGGACACGCTCGCCTCCGAGGCGATCGATCTGGGCGTCCTGGAGACCGAGGGCCAGCCGACCGCCGAGCAGATCGATCCGCGCGACGCGGCGCTGGAGACGCTCAAATTCGAAGTGGCGCAGCTCAAGGACCAGCTGGTCCGGCAGTTCGCCGAAACCGAGAACGTGCGCAAGCGCGGCCAGAAGCAGGTCGAGGACACCGCGAAATACGCGGTTGGAAATTTCGCCAAGGAAATCGTCGGCGTCGCCGACAATCTGCGGCGCGCGCTGGACAGCGCCGGCAAACTGGCGACCGACATCGCGGGTGCTGCCGCACCGGTGCTGGACGGCGTGGCGCTGACCGAGCGCGAACTGCTCAAGACGCTGGAAAAATTCGGCATCAAGCCGATCGAGCCGGAAGGCCAGAAATTCGATCCGAATCTGCACCAGGCGGTGTTCGAAGTGCCGACCGCGCAGGCCGAACCGGGCACCGTGGTGACCGTCGTGCAGCGCGGCTACACGGTGTACGACCGGCTGCTGCGCCCGGCCATGGTCGGCGTCGCCAAGGCGCCGATGCCGGACGAAGGCGTGAACGACGGCGCGTAACGCTTACGCAGCCGTCACGCATCGCAACGTCAGATTAATCCTGCCGCCGCCCGCGACCAGCGTGCTGGAGCCGGGCAGGATGCGATCGATGCCGTGATAGGCGAGCCGCGATCGGCCTTCCAGCACCACCACATCCCCGGAGGCGAGGCGCAGCGAGCGCGTCGGATCGTTGCGCGCCGTTCCGCCGATGCGGAAAATCGCCGTATCGCCGAGCGAAATCGACACCACCGGGGCGGCAAAATCCGCTTCGTCCCTGTCCTGGTGCAGACCCATGCGCGCCGTCCCCCGATAGACATTGATCAGGCAGCATTCCGGCGCGCGCGGATAGCGCGCGACGCGGCGCCAAAGCTCGAGGATCGGCTGCGGGATTGCGGGCCAGGCGCGGCCGGTTACCGGATGGGTCGCGGTATAGCGATAGCCCTGCCGATCCGAATACCAGCCGAGCGCCCCGCAATTGCTCATTTCGACCGAGAGCGGCCGGGCCGATTTCGGCATCGTGGCGCGGTACAACGGCGCCTGTTCCAGAACCGCGTGCACCGCAGCCAGCACGTCGCGCTGGGCCGGCGGATCAAGGCAGGCGGGAAGATAGCGGAAGGCGGCGGGCATGCCGAGTCCAGGGGCCCGAACGCCAGCCAATTATTCCGCCGCTATCCGAGAGGATGAAACAGCAGCCGGCATTTCATCCCAAGTGCGGCCGTTCAATAAACGCCCGGTCTTTTTCTTGTTCTGGCCGCCCCATTGCTTGAAAAAAAACGGCACGCGGGCGCGGCGGCATTGGCGTTGGATGTCGGCAACCCACTCAGGATCGATGGGCCGCGCCTTCGGCCCGGACTCGCCGCCGACGATAGCCCAATGAATACCGTCAAGATTCATGTTCGGCAGTGGGCCCAGCAAAGGTTCCAGCGAGAGAAACTTGATCGCAGCTCCGGTTGCCCGCAAATCGTCGATTCGATCTAGGTAGTGGGCGTTTTCAACACTTACGCCCATCCAGATGTTAGGCGCCCAATTCAAATGGGGAGCCAACTCGCGCAGCCGGTCCGCTCGCTTTGTAAGAACCTGAAAGCGATGCCAATGGGCGCGCCGCATCACATCGAACACACGTTGGACGTACGCGAGCGGTACCTTCACTTGGAATAGATCGCTCATCGAATTGACGAAGATCGTCTTGGGGCGCTTCCAGCCGAGCGGCAATTCAAGCATGTGCTCGTGAAAGGCCAGCTTGAACCCGCTCTGGTAATTTCGATTGCCCATTGCCTGCAAACGCTTCGACAAACGCTCGGCGTAGCAGAATTTGCAGCCAGGACTTATCTTGGTGCAGCCGGTAAGTGGGTTCCAAGTAGCTTCGGTCCATTCGATGGGTGAGTTTGAAGACATTAGTTCCGTCCTCTTTCTCGAAACATACCGAAAATATGCTCGACAATCTTTCGACCAGTATCATTCTGTGACGCAAAAAAAAGATAGTAAACAATTGCGCCCGAGCTATTTCTTAAAGGCAAAGGACTTGGAACGTATTTAAAATCCGCAATCGATTTCAAGCGTTGGCGGAACGCTTCGGCAACCTCAGCATTGCCTGCTTTTTCCTCATAGCCAAATAGATTACCTTGCGTCGTATATGCGGCTTTCCGCCATGTCTCATCGCCCCAATATCTTGTCATTCGCTCTTTATAATGGTCCGGTACTTTAGAAGGATCGTTCCATAGCGCGTTACGGTTCATATCCATGGTCGGAAAGTTTAAAAAAATTTCGACGGATCGCGACTTGCCAGCCATTTCAATAATCCGCCAATCAAGTTGCAAGCCGTAAGGATCCAGGACACATAACGCCCTTTGATATTGATTCCATTTGATTTGAGGCAACACCTGACTCGCCAACACCTCATTTGCATCGCCGTTATATAACTTTACGTCAGATCGTTCCGGAATCTGAGCGCGAAGAAAGTCTAATTTCTCGCTGTTTAGATCAATGAAGTGAAATTCATGAAATGGAGGATTTATGCTCAGGGCGTTAAGCGGACTTCCGGGAACGAGAGTTTCACTCTCTTTCGAAAAATGAATGCCCGCTCCAGAAAATGCATCAATGTAGGATATTTTAAAGCGATTATCGTTTCGAAGTATCCGGCAATACTCGGCCGCATACCGCTTGATAATCGTGTGTTTAATCTCGGACCAATACCCGATTTCGTCGAATTGCAT
>JBFWYO010000108.1:0-12880 GCA_050186335.1 Alphaproteobacteria bacterium
AAACGACACCCGGTCGACCGCCTTGAGGCCGCCGAACTGGATCGACAGGTTTTCGACCGTCAGCAGGCTCATCGGTATCGCTCCGATTTCATGTAGGCCTTGCCGCGCCGGAACATGTCCCGGCGATAGAGCGGAAACGTCTGAAAGAATGCCTTGATCTTGGCCCAGCGGCCGGCCAGGCCGAGCGGTTCGAACAGCACGAAGCCGACCAGCACCAGCCCGAATACGGTGATCTCCAACCCGGCGCGCGAGGCGAAGCTTTCCGGCAGATAGGCTTTCAGCAGCGAGATGATCTGCGGCAGCGCGCCGACGAAGATCGCTCCGTAGATGGCGCCCTTCAGGCTGCCGAGGCCGCCGACCACCACCATCAGCAGCAATTGCAGCGACAGCAGCACGTTGAAGGCTTCCGGCGTCAGGTAATTGATCTTGTGCGCGTACAGTCCGCCGGCCAGTCCGGTCATGCCGGCGGAAACGGCGAAGGCGATGCTCTTGGTGAAGGCGAGATTGACGCCGAGACTCTGCGCCGCCACTTCGCTGTCGCGGATGGCGATCATCGCGCGGCCGGTCGAGGAGCGCAGAATGTTCGCGGCGACCAGCAGAACGCCGACCAGCAGGATCAGGCAGACGAAATAGTAGCCGCGCGGCATGGCGACCGCGATCCCGAACAGGTCGATCGACGGCACCGGAATGCCGGTGTGCCCGTTGGTCACCGAATCCCAGTTGCCCAGCACGTGCTCCACCAGCACGCTGAACGCCAGCGTCGCGAACGCCAGATACAATCCAGTCATGCGCAGCGCCGGAATGCCCAGCAGGAGGCCGATCAGCGCGGTCAACGCGGTGGCCGCCGCGAGCGATACGATCCACGGTACGCCCGCGGTCAGCAACAGCGTATGGGCATAGGCGCCGATGCCGATGAACGCGGCGTGGCCGAGCGAAACCAGCCCAGTGAACCCGGACAGCATCATCAATCCGACGCTGGCGATGCAGAGCACGAAAATCTGCGCCGCTTCGCCGACATAGTACGCCGACAGCAGCCAGGGCGCCGCGATCAGTGCCGCCAGCAATGCGCCGTACGAAACCAGGTCGCTGCGGTACTTCAGCAGCCGCAGATCGATATCGTAATCGGTCTTGAAGACGAAGCGCATATCAGACCCGCTTGCGCTCCCCGCCGCCGAACAAACCCTTCGGATACAGAATCAGCACCGCAAGCAGGACCGCATAGGCGGTGATGCCTTTGGCGCTCGGCAGATAGAAGCCGACGAATTGCTCGGCGAGACCGATGAGTATGCCGCCGATCAACGCCCCCGGTATGCTGCCGAATCCGCCCAGAATGGCCGCGCCGAAACCCTTGAGCACGACGAACCAGAGATTGACTTCGACAGTCAATGCCGGCGCCAGCAGGATGCCCGCGGCGGCTGATACGCCGGCGCTGATGCCCCAGACCAGCGAGTTCACTGTCTTGACCGGGATCGCCATCAGATACGCGGCGAGCTGATTCTGCGATGCCGCCTGCATCGCGACGCCGAGCCGCGTGAAGCGGAAGAACGCGAACAGCAGGATCGTCATCACGATGGTGCCGGCGACGATGGATATCGTTACGTCCGAGACGATCAAGCCCGCAAACGACGTCGTCTTGTTCGAGAACGGCGTATCGAAGCTGCGGTTCTCCGGCCCCCAGAACAGGGTCACCAGGCCGCGAATCGTGAATGCCAGGCCGATCGTCAGCATGATGCCGGCGAATTGCGGCTGGCCGACGATCGGCCGCATGACCAGCATATCGAGCCCGGCGCCCAACAGCGCGGTCAGCAGGACGATGAGCGGGAACGCGAGCCAGTACGGCAGATCGAGCGTGGCGATCACGGTCCACGCCGCGAACGCGCCGAACATCAGGATATCGCCTTGGGCGAAATTGACGACTTCGGTCGCCTTGTAGATCAGCACGAAGCCGAGCGCCACGAGCCCGTAGATGCAACCGACCGCCAGGCCGTTGACAGCTTGCTGCAACAGGACCATCGCCATGTCCTGGCTCATGGGCGTTTCCCAAGCATCCCTGTTTTGCCCTCGCGCCGCGACATTTGGTTTCGCGGGGGAGTGACTATTATTATTGGACTGACTTTCGCCTTATACGCGGGCCGCCCCCGAAAAGGCAAGCCGAATACAGATGAGCGCAAGCGGAACGATCGGCCGCGCGCAGTGTAGCGGCAAATTTTCCCTGTCCCTACCGGAACGCGACCGATACTTTGGGCAGCCATGAATACGCAACATGAAACCGAATAACGCCACGCGCGCGACGGCGCCGGTCGAGTTGCCGGACGCCGCCCGCGTCGCCGAGGCCAAGCGGCTGATCCGCACCAGCCTGGTGACGCGCGTGCTCGACGTGATCGGCGACCGCTGGACGATCCTGATCCTGCGCGCTCTGCACGCGGGCGAGCAGCGCTTCGATTGGCTGCAGTCGTTGCTGCGGATTTCGCGCAGCACCTTGGCAAGCCGCCTGGCGGATCTGGAACATTACGGGCTGATTGCGCGCGACGCGTATCAAACCCGCCCGGTGCGTTTCGCGTATCGCCTGACCGGACGCGGACAGGACACGTTTTCGATCCTGCATACGATTCATCGTTGGGATCAGACCTGGGGGCCGGATACCAGCATTCCCGCCGGCGGCCGGGCCCGCCGGACGGTCAAAGCCGAAGCCAGCGGCCGCGCGGAGGAGTTTACGCACACGGCATGCGGCCATGTGTTTCAGCCGATTCTGTGCTGCGCCCACTGCCACGCCCCGATCACCGCGCGCGACATGCGCTATCGCGACGGGCCGGGCATCGCCCTGAAGCCGAACGTGCCTGCCGTACCGCGTCGCGCGCGCCGCAAGACCACGCCGGACGAAAGCACCAGCCTGACCGTGCTGACAGCGGCCGACCTGCTGGTCGACCGCTGGACCGCGCTGATCATTTCCTGTGCGTTTTTCGGTCTGCGCCGGTTTTCCGACATGCAGGCGGCGCTCGACATCGCGCCGAACATTCTTTCGCGCCGCCTGGTGCAGCTCACCGGCAGCGGAATCTTTGCCCGGCACATCTATCAGGAACGCCCGCGCCGCTGGCAGTACATCATGACCGAGAAGGGCTTCGATATTTTCCCGATCACGGTGGGCCTGCTGGCTTGGGGCGACCGCTGGCTGGCGCAGGACGGCAAACCACCGCTCGCGCTGCAGCATAGATCGTGCGGCAAGCCGCTGCGGCTGGAGTTGACCTGCGGCCACTGCCGCCGGCCGACAACGCCGGACACCTTGCGGCCGGCCGCGACTCTAGCGATCGTCCGCTAGTTACTTGCATTACGAAACTAACCATGGTAGTGATCTGCCATGCTGAGATCGCTGCCGCCGTCGATCACCGACCACCTCGCCCTGCCCGTCTTCGTGGCCCCGATGTTTCTCGTCTCGGGGCCGGATTTCGTTTTGGCGTCGTGCAAGGCCGGAGTGCTCGGCTCGTTCCCGGCCCCGAACACGCGCACGGTCGAGGAACTTGAGGATTGGTTGCGGCGCATCTCGACCGAACACGAGGCCGCCCGCCGCGCCTACCCGAACCGCAAGATCGCGCCCTGGGCGCTCAACATGGTGGTGCACACCACGTACGCGCGCTTCGAGCAGGAACTGGCATTGGCAGTGAAATACCGCGCGCCGATCGTCATTACCGCGCTCGGCAGTCCCAAGCGCGTGGTCGATGCGGTGCATTCGTACGGTGGGTTGGTGTTCGCCGACGTCAACAGCGTCAGCTTCGCCAAGAAGGCGTGCGAAACCGGCATCGACGGCTTGATTTTGGTCTCGGCCGGCGCGGGCGGACATGTCGGCCCGCTGGCCGGCTTCGCGTTCCTGCCCGAAGTGCGGCAATTTTGGAACGGCCCGATCGTGCTGGCGGGCGCGATTTCCAACGGCCGCGCCGTGCGCGCGGTCGAAGTGCTCGGCGCCGACATCGCCTATATCGGCACCCGCTTCATCGCGGCCCAGGAATCGCTCGTGCCGGACGCCTATCGCGAGATGGTGATCGGCGCCGGCGCCGAAGATATCGTTCTGACCGACGCCATCACCGGCGTGAAGGCGAACTTCCTGGCCCCGAGCCTGACGGCGGCGGGCTACGACGTCAGAAACATGCAGCCGCGCGGCAAGGTCGATTTCAGCAAGAACGACGACAAGAAGGCGTGGAAGCACGTTTGGGCGGCGGGTCAAGGTGTGGCCGCGATTCGCCGTGTCGAAACGGTGGCGGAGATCGTCGACCAGCTGAAGCAGGAATATCGCGTCGCGGTGGCCGACGGAAAACGCCCCAATCGGTGGCTCGAATCGACGGACGAAGCGCTGACGCTGCAACGCGCCCGCGCCTGAACTTCAATCCAGCGCGCCGGCAAAACGGCGCTCGATCAGTGGAGGACGACCATGGACGGCGGCTTTCCGAAGGACAATCCCTACGTTACCGGGAAATACGGGCCGGTCTCGAACGAGATCACCGCAACGGATTTGAAAGTCATCGGCGAAATACCGAAGGATTTCGGCGGCGTCTATCTGCGCAACGGACCGAACCCCCGCTATACGCCGAAGGATCGCGCCCATTGGTTCGACGGCGATGGCATGCTCCATGCGGTGCATTTCGAGAACGGCAAGGCGACCTATCGCAACCGCTATGTCCACACCGCCGATTTCGAGGACGAAACCAAGGCCGGCGCGCCGGTTTATCCGGGCCTGCTGCAGCCGTTCAACAAGAAGCGGCCGATGAAGCCGCTGAAGGACACCGCGAACACCGACGTGAAGTTCCACGCTGGGCATGCGCTGGCCATGTGGTACGTCAGCGGCACGCCCTACAAGGTGCATCCGATTTCGCTCGAGACGCTCGGGCCGGAATCGTTCAACGGCAAGCTGAAGCGCAACGTCTCGGCGCACTCCAAGAACGATCCGCATACCGGCGAATTCATCTTTTTCGACTACGGCGTGCAGAAGCCGTGGATGACCTACGGCGTGGTCGACAAGAACGACGATCTCGTCCACTTCACCGAGATCGAGCTGCCGGGTCCGCGTCTGCCGCACGATATGGCGGTGACGCAGAACTATTCCATCGTGATGGACCTGCCGCTGTTCCTGACCGACGAGGCGCTGCGCACCGGCAAGTGGCAGATCAGCTTCCACGACGACATGCCGGCGCGCTTCGGCGTGATCCCGCGCCACGGCAAGGGCAGCGAGGTGCGCTGGTTCGAAGCCGAGCCGTGCTACGTCTACCACGTCTCCAACGCGTGGGAGGAAGGCGACGAAATCGTCATGGAAGGTTTCCGCGTCGTCGAACCGTGCCCGAAGGCGGATCCGCGCGACGGCGAACTGGCGCGCATGATGGCGTTCCTGCGGCCGACCTATTACGCGTATCGCTGGCGCTTCAACCTGAAGACCGGCCGGACCAGCGAAGCCGTGCTCGACAACCGCAATGCCGAATTTCCGACCATCAACTGGAACTACATGGGCCGCAAGACGCGCTATTCCTACAACGTGATGCTGGAAGCGGCGCCGACCTTGTTGTTCGAAGGGCTGGTCAAGTACGACCGCGGCACCGACACGGCGATCGAGCACAAGTTCGGCAAGGGCATCTACGGCTCGGAAGCGCCGTTCGCGCCGCGCCACAACGCCAAGAGCGAGGACGACGGCTACGCCGTCACGTTCGTGCAGAACGAAGCCGACGGCAAATCCGAGATGCTGCTGATCGATGCGCAGAATTTCGGCGCCAAGCCCGTTGCGCGCATCCAGTTGCCGCAGCGCGTGCCGCTCGGCTTCCACGCCTGCTGGGTGACCGAGGACGAGTTGAAGACCGTCGCATAATCGCACGACGGTTTCGCCGGAGGTAATATTGACGGGCACGATCGACCCGCAGATGGCCGCGTCGCTCGCCAAGCTGGCGGAGATCGAGCGCGCCCATAAGCGGCCGGACAAGCCTACCCTCGACGACGCGCGCCGCTTCGCCTTCCTGCACAGCCGCTGGTTCAACGACGACGCGCCAGTCCTGAACGAAGTGCGCGCGGACATGGTGCCGCTGGGGCCCGCCGGCCCCACCGCGCGCGACGTATCGGTGCGGCTTTACCTCCCGAACCACGTCCGCCCTGCTCCGGCACTGATCTACTTTCACGGCGGTGGCTGGTTCAACGGCAGCAACGATACCCATGATCGGGCCATGCGCCTGATGGCACAGGAATCCGGCTGCGCCGTGGTCGGCGTCGATTATGCGCTGGCGCCGGAACACAGATTCCCCAAGCCGGTGCTCGAGGCCGCGGCCACGCTGGAGTGGCTGGCCAAGCACGGCGACCGCCTGGGGCTGGATCGCGACCGGCTTGCCGTCGGCGGTTGTTCGGCCGGCGCCAACATCGCGCTCGCCGCGTTGCTCGAACTTTCGCCGCGGGCGCGCGGATGCTATCGCGCCGCGACGCTGTATTACGGCAGCTACACGGGGCGCGAAGATACCGAATCCGTGCGCCTGTTCGGCGGCGGCGAGTACGGCATTACCAACAAGGATCTGCTGCTGTGCTGGCGCCTTTACCTGGGCGACGAGAGCCGGAAGCGCGATCCCCGCGCGACGCCGATCAATGCCGATCTGCGCGGCCTGCCGTTTGTATTTTTGGCCGCCGCCGGGCTCGATCCGCTGCGCGATGATTCCATTATGTTGGCGGAACGGCTGCGCGACGCGGGCGTCGCGCACCGGCTCAACATCTACGACGGGCTGTGCCATAGTTTCCTGTGGCACACGCGCATGGTCGATCGGGCCCGCGCGGCGATCGCCGACGCGGCCGCGGTACTGCAAACCCATCTGCTGCGCGACCAACGCGCGGCGTAAAGCCGGAGGAAAGCGATGAGCGCGCCCAAAGTCTATCTGCTCGGCGGCTATCAAACCGATTTCAAGCGCAACTTCGCGGGCGAGAAGCTTTCGATCCACGACATGATGCGCGAAGCGGTTGACGGCGCAATGCGGGAAACCGGCATCGAGCCGGTGGAAATTCAGGCGGCGCATGTCGGCAATGCGTTCGGCGAGCTGTTCGTCAACCAGGCGCAGCTGGGCGGCTTCTTTGCCTCGCTGCATCCGGAGTTTTCCGGCCTGCCCAGCTCGCGGCACGAGGGCGCGTGCGCATCTGGCTCGCTGGCGGGTCTGGGCGCGCAAGCGGATATCCAGGCCGGGCATTACGACCTGGTCGCGGTGGTCGGCGTCGAAATGATGCGCAACGTCAGCTCGCAGCAGGCCGCCGACAACATGGGCACGGCGGCGTGGGTCGGCCGCGAGGCGCAGGATGCGCAATGGCTGTGGCCTTACATGTTCGCCAAGCTGGGCGACGAGTACGAGCGCAGATACGGGCTCAAGCGAGAGTATCTGGCCGGCATCGCCAAGCTCAATTTCGCCAATGCCAAGCGCAACCCGAACGCGCAGACGCGCGCATGGAAATTCACCGACGCCAGTTTCGCCGACGACGATGCCGCCAACCCGCGCGTCGAGGGCCGCATCCGCAAGCAGGATTGCGGGCAGATTACCGACGGCGGCATCTGCGTGTTCCTGGCCTCCGAAGCCTACGCGGCGGATTACGCCAAGCGGCAAAATATCAAACTTGCCGACATCCCCTACATAAAGGGCTGGGGCCATCGCACGGCGACCATGCTGTTCGCCGACAAACTCAAGGAAAGCCACAACGGGCCGTATGTGCTGCCGCATGTGCGCGGCACCATCACCGATGCGCACAAGCGCGCGGGACTCGGCGGCGTCGAGCAGATCGACGCGATCGAGACGCACGATTGCTTCACCACCACCGAATACATGGCGATCGACCATTTCGGCATCACCAAGCCGGGCGAAAGCTGGAAGGCGGTCGAGGACGGCAGGATCGCCGGCGACGGCGCGATTCCGGTCAACCCGAGCGGCGGCCTGATCGGCGCCGGGCATCCGGTCGGGGCCACGGGTGTGCGCATGCTGCTCGACGCCTACAAGCAGACCACGGGCACGGCCGGCGACTATCAGGTGAACGGCTGCAAGACGCTGCAGACTTTAAATATTGGTGGCAGCGGCACGACGACAGTGAGCTTCATCGTCTCGACTGCGGCTTAAACGATGGACGCCTATATCCTGGATTGGGTGCGCACGCCGCGCGGGCGCGGCCGCGAGGACGGTTCGCTGGCCAAGACCAAGCCGGTCGAATTGCTGCGGCAACTCTACGCAGCGCTCGAACACCGCAGCCACGCCGCGCAGCACGTCGAGAGCGTCATCCTCGGCTGCGTGACCGAGTTCGGCGACCAGGGCGCCAATATCGCGAAAATCTCGGCGCTGTATGCCGGCTGGCCCAACCAGGTTGCCGGCTCGACGATCAATAATTTCTGTGCCTCGGGCCTGTCGGCGTGCGAAACCGCAACGCTCAAGCTCGCCACCGGCAGCGAGCAGCTGGTCGTGGCGGGCGGCGTGGAGTCGATGTCGCGCGTGCCGATGTTCGCCGACAAGGGCGCTTACTTCACCGACAAAGAGGTGATGAAAAAAGCCAAATTCGTCGCCATCGGCATCGCCGCCGATCTAGTCGCGACGATGGACAAGATCGACCGCAAGGATGCCGACGCATTCGCTGTCGAATCGCACCGGCGCGCCGCCGTCGCGCACGCCGCGGGCAAGCTGCGCGGCTCGCTGGTCGAGGTGAAAGACGAATCGGGTGCCGTCGTACTCGACCGCGACGAGAATGTGCGCGGCAACGCGAGCGTCGACAAGATCGCCGCCATGCCGCCGTTCTTCGCGGAGATGGGCGCCGCCGGCATCGATGCGATGATCCTCAAGCATTTCCCGCTGCTCGGCGAAATCCGCCACATCCATACCGTCGCCAACGCGCCGGCGATGGCGGACGGCGCCGCGCTGGTGCTGATGGGCACAGCGGCGAAAGCGCAGCAACTGGGCCTGAAACGGCGCGCGCGCATCCGCGCGGTGGCGAATCATGCCGACGATCCGCTGGTCATGCTGACCGCGGGCGGCGTCGCATCCGAAAAAGCGCTGAAAAAAGCCGGGCTCGCGATGCGGGACATCGACCTGTTCGAGGTCAACGAAGCCTTCGCCGCGGTGCCGATTAAATTCATGCGCGACTACAAGATCGATGCCGACAAATTCAACGTCAACGGCGGCGCCATCGCCACCGGCCACGCGATGGGCGCGACAGGCGCGATCCTGGTCGGTACCTGCCTCGACGAATTGGAAGCGCGCGGCCAGCAATTCGGATTGATCTCGATCGTCGGCGCGGCTGGCCTCGGCATGGCCATGGTCATCGAGCGCGTCGCATGACGATTAACTTCGACGGACGCGTGGCGCTGATCACCGGCGCGGGCAAGGGCCTCGGCCGCGCCTACGCGCTGCTGCTGGCCGAGCGCGGCTGCAAGCTGGTGGTCAACAACCGCAAGCACGCCGGCGACGGCGCCCAGGGCTCGGCCGACCGTCTGGTCGACGAGATCGCGGCCAAGGGCGGGCACGCGGTCGCCAACTACGACAGCGTCGAAGACGCAGGATCGGGCGCGCGCATGGTGCAGCAATCGCTCGACGCGTTCGGCCGGCTGGACATCCTGATCAACAACGCCGGCGTCGACCAGTTCGCCGCGTTCCACAAGCTCGCGTTGGACGATTTCCGCCGCATCTTCGAGATCAATTTCTTCGGCAGCGTGTACGTCACGCACGCCGCGATCCCGGTCATGCGCAAGGCAGGCTACGGGCGGATCGTCTTCTCGTCCTCGTCGGCCGGCCTATTCGGCCTGCACGGGCTTTCCGCCTATTCCGCTTCGAAGGCGGCGCTGCTCGGCTTCATGCAGGCGATCAACCAGGAAGGCGCTTCGCACAATATCCTCGCCAACGCCATCGTGCCGTATGCGGCGACGCAGATGACCGAAAAACACCTGACGCCGGAGCTGATCAGGCTCATGGCGCCGGAATTCGTGGCGCCGATGGTCGCCTATCTGGTCAGCCAGCAGTGCACGACCGGCGGCGATGCGATCTGCGCCGGATTCGGCCGCTTCTGCCGCGCCTACAACGTGCAGAACGACGGCATCGGCGTGGCGACGCTCGACCGGCTTACACCGGAGACCCTGGCGGCCGAATACGCCGCGATCCGCGACATGTCGAACGCCGCGAACTATCGCATGGCGACCGACGCGTTCCAGGCCATGGCGTCGCAAGCGAGGCTGAAACCGTGACCGCAACCATTCTGCGTGTCCTTGCCGTCAACTTCGTCGTGGTCATGGCGTGCATGACGCTGCTGTGGCTGATCGCGCTCAAACTCAAGGACGTCAGCATCGTCGACAGTTTCTGGGGCCCGGGCTTCGCGGTGGTCGCCGTCACCACCGCGCTGCTCGTCCACCCGGCAAGCGCGCAGGCTTCGATCATCGGCGCGTTGACGTTCGTCTGGGCCATGCGCCTGGGCGCCTATCTCACCTGGCGTAAATGGGGCGAAGGCGAGGACCCGCGCTACACCGCGTTCATGAGCAAGGTCGAAGGCAACAAGGCGCTGTTCGCGTTCAAGCGCGTGTTCGGCATGCAGGGCGTCATCATGTGGCTGATCTCGATCCCGGTGCAGCTCGGCATGATCCTGCCGATGCCGCCCGCAATCGGCCCGTTCATGATCTTCGGCATGCTCGTCTGACTGCTCGGATTCGCGTTCGAGACCGTCGGTGACTGGCAGATGATGCGCTTCAAGGCCGATCCCGCGAACGCCGGCAAGGTCATGGACCGCGGCCTGTGGCGCTATACGCGGCATCCGAACTATTTCGGCGACGCCGCCGTGTGGTTCGGCCTCTGGTTCATGGCGTGCGAGAACCCGTGGAACGTGTTCACGATCTTCGCGCCGGTGTGGATGACGTATTTATTGCTGAAAGTGACCGGCGCCGCCCTGCTCGAACGCCGGCTGAAGCGCGCCAAGCCGGAATACGAAGCGTACGTCAAGCGCACCAGCGGCTTCGTGCCGTGGCGGCCGAAAAAGGCGAAGCCGGCAGAGTAATATCTCGTAGCTTCGCCCGCTCCGAATTGTCACCCCGGACCAGCCGCGCGCAGCGCGGCGCCGATCCGGGGTCCAGGGTGGGACACGCCATGCGAGTCGAGCCAACCTGGACCCCGGCTCTCCGCTGCGCTGCGGCCGGGGTGACATGGGAAATGGGCGCCAACTTCCGGCGCCGAGGCGACAGTACCGAATTGTCACCCCGGACAAGCCGCGCACTGCGCGGCGCCGATCCGGGGTCCAGGATGGCAAACACCATGTGAGTCGATTTAGCCTGGACCCCGCCTCTCCGCTGCGCTGTGGCCGGGGTGACACGGGAAATGGGCGCCAACTTCTGGCGCCGAGGCGACAGTACCGAATTGTCACCCCGGACAAGCCGCGCACCGCGCGGCGCCGATCCGGGGTCCAGGGTGGCAAACGCCATGCGAGTCGATCCAGCCTGGACCCCGGCTCTCCGCTGCGCTGCGGCCGGGGTGACATCGGAAATGGGCGACATCCTCCGGGGCCGGGGTGATGCGGCTGGTTTGTATATCCCTATTTCATCCGCGGCGGATTCACGCGGGATTGCTGGCACACCAGATCGAGCAGCGCCGAGAAATCGCGCATCGCGTAATCGTCGGTGCCCTTGGCGACGCTGAGCGCCTCGCGCGCGGCGGCCCCCATCGGCACCGGCACGCCGAACTTGCCGGCCGCGTCGACCACCAGCGACATGTCCTTGTGCGCGAGCTCGATGCGGAAGCCCGGCGCGGTGTCGCCGGATAACACCTTTATCGGCCACATCCTGGTGAGATGCCCGTTGGTGGCGGTCGTGCCGGTGCAAACCTCAAGGGTTGTCTTGATGTCGAGCCCGAATTTCTGCGCCAGCGCGAGCGCCTCGGCGGTCAGCTGGCACGACGCGACCGCCAGGAAATTGTTCACCAGCTTCATGCGGATGCCGGCGCCGGCCGGTCCGCAATGGATGATCGTGGTACCCATGCCGCCCAGCGCCGGCTTGACGCGGCCGAAATCGTTGTCGGACGCGCCGACCATGAACAGGCTTTCGCCGGTTATCGCTTGGGTGACCGTACGGCCGACCGGCGCGTCGACGAAGCCGAGCCCCGCCTCGCGCAGGCGCGCGGCCAGCTTGTCGGTGACGATCGGGTCGATTGTGCTCATGTCGACCACCAGCGTGTCCTTGCGCGCCGCGGCAGCGATACCGCCCGCGCCGAGCACGACCGCTTCGACGTCGGGCGAATTCGGCAGCATGGTGAAGACGATGTCGGCCGCGCGCGCGACTTCGGCGACACTGCCCACAGCCCTGGCGCCCAGCGCCGAAATCGCTTTCACCGGCGCAGCGTCGGTATCGTAGACCACCAGCGCGAAGCCCTTCTTGGCCAGATTCGACGCCATGGGCTTCCCCATCGCCCCCAGGCCGATGAAGCCGATCGTTTCGGTCATTCCGGTGCGCTCCTCGATCGCGGTTTTTGTTGCGCCAGTTTAGCCCGCGTGGGAGCCGGCCCCAACTGTCATTCCGACGAAACCGTGGAGCGACGATGGCGTGACAGTACCAATGTGTCACCCCGGACCTGGCCCGGACTTGATCCGGGCCAAGCCGCGCGCGGCGCGGCGCCGATCCGGAGTCCAGGGTCGGACGCACCGCGCGAGTCGATCCAGCCTGGACCCCGGCTCTCCGCTGCGCTGCGGCCGGGGTGACAAGGAGAGCTTGGCGCGCGCGATTCCCCACCTTGTCACCCCGGTCCAGCCGCGCACCGCGCGGCGCCGATCCGGGGTCCAGGGTGGGACGCACCGCGCGAGTCGATCCAGCCTCGACCCCGGCTCTTCGCTGCGCTGCGGCCGGGGTGACAAAGTGAATGGGCGTCGTCGTGAGCCTGTCGAA
>JBFWYO010000109.1:0-12715 GCA_050186335.1 Alphaproteobacteria bacterium
TCCCCGACGTGATCGAGACGCGCATGATGGAGCTGTTCGACACGCGCCTCAACCGCGACGACAAGCCGATGACCCAGGCCGAACTGATCCAGGCGGCCAAGACCGCCGACGTCCTGGTGCCGACGGTGACCGACCGCATCGACAAGGCGGTGCTCGCCCAGGCCGGACCGAAACTGCGCCTGATCGCCTCGTTCGGCACCGGCGTGGATCACATCGATCTGGCCAGCGCGCGCGACCGCGGCATCATCGTCACCAACACGCCGGGCGTGCTGACCGAGGATACCGCCGACATGACCATGGCGCTGATCCTCGCCGTGGCGCGCCGGCTCGCGGAAGGCGAGCGGATCATCCGCAGCGGCAAGTGGCAGGGCTGGGCGCCGACCTTGATGTTAGGCAACCGCATCTGGGGCAAGCGCATCGGCATCATCGGCATGGGCCGCATCGGCAGTGCCGTGGCGCGTCGGGCCAAGGGGTTCGGCTTGTCGGTGCATTATCACAACCGCCGTCCGGTGCCGAAGGACATCGAGAACGAGCTCGAGGCGACCTATTGGGAGAGCCTCGACCAGATGCTCGCCCATATGGATATCGTCTCGATCAACTGCCCGCACACGCCGGCGACCTATCATCTCCTGTCGGCGCGGCGGCTCAAGCTGCTCAAGCCGAAGGCGATCGTCGTCAATACCTCGCGCGGCGAGGTGATCGACGAGAACGCGCTGACCCGCATGCTGGCCAATCATGAGCTGGCCGGCGCCGGCCTCGACGTCTACGAGCACGAACCGGCCGTCAACCCGAAGCTGCTGGAGTTGGACAACGTGGTGCTGCTGCCGCACATGGGCTCGGCCACCACCGAAGGCCGCATCGACATGGGCGAGAAGGTCATCATCAACATCAAGACCTTCGCCGACGGCCACAAGCCGCCCGACCGCGTGATCGAATCGATGTTCTGAACCGGCGGCGCGCCCGGCCGGTTGCATGACCGAGACGGCGAACGCGCGGCGGCGGTCGGCGCCCTTCCGGGCCGCTTGGCGCGTGTGTTAACGTCCGGGCCGACCGCGATAAATTTCGATCGGCGAAGCAATGTTGCCACCAGTTTTCAGCACCTGGGTCATCGTCGCCAGCGTTCTCGGCTATGCCGTCTGGTGCGCGCTCATGATCTTCCCGCTCTGGCGCGTGTTCGCGCGCGCGCGCCTGGCGCCGGCCCTGTCGCTGCTGTTCGCGATACCGATCGCCGGGCCGCTGGCCGTGCTGCTGTTGCTGGCGTTCCTGCGCTGGCCGTTGTTGCAGCGGTGATCGGGCAGCGGTGATGGGGCGACAATGAGCAGGCACAGTTGAGCAGGTTGGCGCGCGCATGACTCCGATGTTGAGCGACAAGTTGGTGCTCGAAATCGGCCTTTGGGTGCTGCGTGCGGCCTATTGCGGCGTCGGTATCTGGCTGTCGATGCTGGTGATGCGTAAGGCTGGGCTCCACTGGGCCTGGGGCGTCGGAGCCTGGGCGCCGGGCCTGCTGACGCTGATTCCGACGCTCGAATTTCTGGGCGTGTTGGCGGCGCCGATCACGCTTGTCCTGGTTTGGCTGTTCGCGTTCGCCGAGTGGCCTTCGCTGATCGACACCGCGCATATCGGGCGGCGCGCGCGATCCGCGGCGCTGCCGGCGGATGTCGATGCGCGCGCACCGGCGCCGCGCGCCCGGCCCGAGACGCATCGGCTTGGCGCGGAAGAGCATACCCAGCGCGGGGGCGCCGCCGCGCGCCGCGCGGCCAAGCCGGAGCCGGCCTGTTGGCTGCTCTCGGGCTTCGACGAAATGGGCCGCACCGTGCGCCTGGAAATCGGCGACGCGCTGCTGGCCGCCAACGCGGACGGTTTGATCGTCGGCCGGCATCCGCAAATGGCCCAGCTCGTGATCAACGACGACAGCGTATCGCGCCGCCATGCGCGGCTGCGCGTGAAGGGCCAGCGCCTGGCGATCGAGGATCTCGGTTCTTCGAACGGCACCAAGGTCGATGGCGAGCGCTTGCAGCCGAACCGGCTGTTCGGCCTCGAGCGCGGCATGGTGGTCGAATTCGGCGCGGTGCGCCTGACCCTGTCGCGCAACTGATCGGCCCGGCCGCCGACGCTATTGACGCCTCCGCCGCCCGCCTGCGACTGTTTGCGGCCGAGAGGTGCGCATGAACCAATTGATGACGATGCCCGCGTTCGCCGACCTGCCGTTGTGGGTAGTGCCGGCGGCGCTCGTGCATCTCGTCGGTTTCGTGGTGCTGCTGCTGCCGACCTGGCGCGCCTTCGCCAAGGCCGGCGTGCCGGGCGTTGCCGCGCTGATGCTGATCGTGCCGGTGCTCGGCTGGATCGGCGTTGCGGTGCTGCTGGCCACCGGCATCCTGCGCAAGGCCGGCTGGCCGGCGGTGCTTGCGGTGCTTGCGCTGGTTCCGCTGGTCAACATTGTGTTCATGTATCTGCTGGCTTGGGCGGCGTGGGGCGACGTGCCGCAGCTGCCGGTGGCGCGCGCCGGGCCGCCGCGCATGCGGCCGGGGCGCCAGGCGTCGCGCCAGCCGCCCGAAATCGTCGTCGATACGATCGTCGCGCAGCAGGTCGACTCGCCGTCGGGCCGACCCGCGCCGACGCGAGATATCGCCGCGCCGAGTCCGGCGACGCCGCCCGCGCAATCTGCACCCGCCGTACCGGTGCCAACGCCCGGGCCGCCCGCGCCGGATGCACCGACCCAAATGCCACGGCGTGCGCGCGACGCGGCCGAGTCGGCGGATCGCATTGCCGCACCGGCGTCGCTCGATGTCGTGGCGGCGCCGGTCGTCGCCGCGCCCGACGATACCTTCCCGCGCACCGCACCCGCGTCGGAGGTCCGGCCGAGCGTCGCATCGAACGATACGAAGCCGCCCGATACGAAGCCGCCCGGTACGAAGCCGCAGGTCGCGGCGCCGGAATCGACGGCGTCCCTCGTGTTCACCAGCCCGCCCGTCAGCGACGCGCCGCCGGCGATTCCGGGCGCCGAGGTGAACACCGATCCGCCGCAAGTGCCGCCGCGCGCCGCCAACGATCCGGCGCCGCGCCCGCAACGGCCGCGGCCCACGCAGGAACCCGGACCGATGCCGCCCAACCCGCGCGGCGCCGACCGAGCGCCCGAGGCGGCTAAGCCGGTTCCCAGCCCGACCGCGAAGTCGGTCGCACCGGTCGATCCGGTCGCACCGGTCGCGCCGAAACCGCAGGTCGAGCAGGTCGTGCCGATGCAGCGGACGCCGGGCCCGTCGATCGCCGCCAAGGCGCGCATGGAGCAGCCGCCGACGGTGATCAATATCGGCCGTGGCCGGACGCCCGAACCGACCGAGCGCGAGTGGAAATTCTCGGGCAGCACCGAAGCGCAGGGCAATTTCCAGATACTGCTGCAGGAAAAATCGGTGCGCGAGGCGCCGGATGGCATCGTGCTCGGTCGCAGCGGCGACCGCGCTGCGATGGTGGTGCGCGACGATTCGGTTTCGCGCGCGCATATCCGCTTCATCTGGCGGCGCGGCGCCGTCCATGTCGAGGATCTCGAGTCGCTCAACGGCACCTATGTCGACGGGCAACGGCTGCTGCCCGGCACCTCGGCCGAACTGCTCGACGAGACGGAACTCGAAGTCGGCAAGATCAAGCTGCTCGTGCGGCGGGCTTAAAAGGCCATTATTTCAATAACTTGATGCGTGTTTTCGGGGCTGCGGCGGGCCGCCCGGCAGGCCTTGCCGCACCGGCGCTTTTGCCTATACTGCGCGCGCTTTCAGACCCCCGACAACACGGAGCTGCTGCATGGCCGCCAAATTTGCCAAGGGCGAAATCAAAAAAGTCGTGCTCGCCTATTCGGGCGGCCTCGACACCTCGGTGATTTTGCGCTGGCTGCAGGACACCTACGGCTGCGAAGTGATCACGTTTACCGCCGATCTCGGCCAGGGCGAGGAACTCGAGCCGGCGCGCAAGAAGGCCGAGATGATGGGCGTGAAGCAGATCTACATCGACGATCTGCGCGAGGAATTCGTGCGCGATTTCGTGTTCCCGATGTTCCGCGCGAACGCGCTGTACGAAGGCGTCTATCTATTGGGTACGTCGATCGCGCGGCCGCTGATCGCCAAGCGGCAGATCGAAATCGCCGTCGAAACCGGCGCCGATGCGGTGTCCCACGGCGCCACCGGCAAGGGCAACGATCAGGTGCGCTTCGAGCTCGGCTATTACGCGCTGAAGCCGGATATCAAGATCATCGCGCCGTGGCGCGAATGGGATCTCAGCTCGCGCACCACGCTCATCGAGTATGCCGAGAAGCATCAGATACCGATCGCCAAGGACAAGCGCGGCGAGCCGCCGTACTCGACCGACGCCAACCTGCTGCACATTTCCTACGAAGGTAAGGCGCTGGAAGATCCGTGGGTCGAGCCGGACGAGGACATGTATACCCGTTCGGTGGCGCCGCAGGCGGCGCCCGACAAGCCGACCTTTGTCGAGATCGAGTTCGACAAGGGCGATGCGGTCGCGGTCGACGGTGTGCGGCTATCGCCGGCGAAACTGCTGCAGCGGCTGAACGAGCTTGGCGGCGCCAACGGCGTCGGCCGGCTCGATCTGGTCGAGAACCGCTTCGTCGGCATGAAGTCGCGCGGCGTCTACGAAACGCCGGGCGGCAGCGTGCTGATCATCGCGCACCGCGCGATCGAAAGCCTGTGCCTGGATCGGGGCGCCGCGCACCTTAAAGACGAATTCATGCCGCGCTATGCGGAGCTGATCTACAACGGCTTCTGGTTTTCGCCGGAACGTCTGATGCTGCAGGCGATGATCGACGAAACCCAGCGCCACGTCGCCGGCACCGTGCGGGTCAAGCTCTACAAGGGCACGGCTTCGGTGGTCGGCCGCAAATCGCCGAAGAGTCTTTACAATCAATCGTATGTCACGTTCGAACAGGACAGCGTCTACAACCAGTTCGACGCCGAAGGTTTCATCAAGCTGAATGCGCTGCGGCTGCGTTTGCTCAAGATGGGCCGCGGGCAATAGCGAATAGTCTGCGTACGGCGCCTTTCGTTTCGGCATAACGCGTCGCAACTTCGCCGCAATACGACCCGCTGTTCGTCCCATTTCGATCCCATCGCCGCCACGCCGCGGCGGTTTGCTGCATCTCGTCAGCAGCATCGGCCCGCGCCGCAACAGGCCGGGCCCACTCGAAGGGGATTGCAATGCAAGCGTCGGTCGTGCCGGAACCCGCCCGTGCCAAGGGCTTGCCGGTCTATTTCAAGCTGCTCATTCTCGTCGTCATCGTGGCCTTGCTCGGCATTCCGCTGATCGTCGTCTCGGGCCTGATCGGCGAACGCAAGCAGCGGCAAGCCGAGGTCGCCCGCCAGGTCTATATGGCCTGGGGCGAGCAGCAGACGATCGCCGCGGCGCCGGTCCTGGTCGTCCCATACACCTATCAGAGCGCAACCGGGCCGCGTGCCGGCGTGCTGCATCACCTGGCGGCGCGAATCGACACCAAGATCGCGCTCGATCCCGAGATCCGCCGCATCGGCATCTTCTCGGTGCCGGTCTATCGCGCGCGCGTCGAAACGACGGGCGAATTCCCGCCCGTCGACGTGCGCCGGCTGGGGCTCGAGGCGGCGCAGATCCATTGGGATCGCGCCGTCATGGCGCTCGATGTTTCGCATGTCGACCGGCTGACCGAGGAGCCGACGGTTGCGACCGCGGGCGCCACCTTTGCGTTCGCGCCGACGCGCGATGCATCGGTCGCATCGGCCGGGCTGGCGGCGCAGACACCGCTGCCGGCCGCGGGGATCGCATCCGAGGGGTTGAAGTTCGCGCTGAAATTCTCGATCAAGGGCAGCCGCGCCGTGACGCTGCTGCCGCTGGCGCGCGCCGCCGCCTATTCGGTGACCAGCACGTGGCCGCATCCCGGCTTCGCCGGCAAGTACCTGCCCGATACGCGCAATATCTCCGCCGCCGGCTTCACCGCGAACTGGCAACTGCCGCAATGGCGTGCCGGCTTTCAACAGTCGGTCGCGTTCGCCGACGACGCGGGTTCGAGCGCGGCCTACCGCCAGGCTGCGGGCGATGCGGTGATCGTGCGCCTGATGCTGCCGGCCGATCACTACGCGCAGATCGAACGCGCGGTCAAATACGGCATGATGTTCGTCGTGATCCTGATCGCGACCGTGTTCCTGATCGACGTCGCCAGTCACGGACGGCTGCACGTGGTGCAGTACGGCCTGGTCGGGTCGGCGCTGTGCCTGTTCTTCCTGCTGCTGCTGGCGCTCGCCGAAGTGATGCTGTTCCCGCTCGCCTATGCCCTGGCCAGCTTCATGTCGGCGCTGCTCATCGTGGTCTATCTGGCCAAATCGCTCGGCAGTTGGGCGCGCGCCGGGGCGGTCGGCGCGGTGCTTGGCGGCGTCTACGGGTTCCTCTATGTGGTCCTGCAACTGGAGGATTTCGCCCTGCTGATCGGCGCGCTCAGCCTGTTCCTGGTGCTCGCCGTCGTGATGTTCGCCACCCGCAATCTCGATTGGTCGACGCTGCGGCCGAAGCCGGCGCCGGGCTAAGCCGCGCGCCGTTCGCCCGCGTTACAGCGGCCAGGGCGATTTGCCGAGGATCGCCTGATGGCCGAACAGGAAGCCCGCATACAGCACAAGGCCGAGCGCGGGTCGCCACCAGCCGATGCCGCGCCAATCGATCCTGGTGCGGCCCTGCAGCGCCGCCACGAACGGGATCGCCGAGCTGCGCAACGCGAACGGCCCCCAGGCCGCGCCGAGCTGGCGTTCTTTTTTCCGGTCGATCAGCACCTGGCCGAACAGCGACAGGCAGGCCAGCGCGCCGAAAAACACGATCGAGGCGCGGTCGCCCTTGTTGACGAGATGCGCCAGCGCCCACAAAGCGAAGGCCCACAGCATCGGGTGGCGCGTGATGGTGACGATGCCTTTGACCGGGTCGCGCGCTTCGATGGTTCTTTCCATGCCGGCGGTGGTCGGGTTCGGCGTGGTCAGGCTGGCGACGAACAGCACGAAGGCGAACGGCATCACGAGCAGCGGAATGAGGCGCGCCCAGCCTGCCGGCGGCCAGATTGGTTCGTAAGGCGCGCGTCCATAGGCCAGGATCAGCCAGCCCAGCGTTGCGACCGACGCCACCGAAAACAGCGCGCGCCAGCCGTTTTCGCCGAGCCGCGCGATCAACGCTGCGCGCAGCCCGGTGCTGGAAACCAAGTGGATGCCCAGGAAGGCGATCGCGGCATAGAGCACGTGCAGGCTGGTTCCGGTCATCTTGGCGGTCTCGTCATCAGGCCGTCACACCGCGGGAACGTCGTAACCCTTCTGGCGGCAGGCCGCCGTCACCGTATTGGCCAGCAGGCAGGCGATGGTCATCGGCCCGATGCCGCCGGGCACCGGGGTGATGGCGCCGGCGACTTGCGCGGCTTCGTCGAACTTCACGTCGCCGACCAGCTTGGTCTTGCCGCCGCCGGCGTCGATCCGGTTGATGCCGACATCGATCACCACGGCGCCCGGCTTGATCCAGTCGCCGCGCACCATCTCCGCGCGGCCGACCGCCGCGACCACGATATCCGCGCGCCGGCATTCTTCGGCGAGATCGCGGGTCTTGGAATGCGCGATGGTCACGGTGCAGCTTTCGGCCAGCAGCAGCTGCGCCATCGGCTTGCCGACGATGTTCGAGCGCCCGATGACGATGGCGCGCTTGCCGGTCAGATCGCCGAGCCGGTCCTTCAGCAGCATGATGCAGCCCAGCGGCGTGCACGGCACCATGCCGCGCATGCCGGTCGCCAGGCGTCCGGCGTTGATGACGTGGAATCCATCGACGTCCTTGTCCGGGTTGACCGCGTTGATCACGGATGCTTCGCGGATCTGCTTCGGCAGCGGCAACTGAACCAGAATGCCATGCACCGCGGGATCGTTGTTGAGCGTGTCGACCAATGCCAGCAGGTCCACCTCGCTGGTCGTCTCCGGCAGCTTGTGCTCGAACGATTTCATGCCGCATTCGGCGGTCTGCTTCGCCTTGTTGCGCACGTAAACCTGGCTCGCCGGATTCTCGCCGACCAGCACGACCGCCAGGCCGGGCGTGAAATTGTGCCTGGTCTGCAGCGCCGCCACCTGCTTGCCGACCTTGGCGCGCAGCCGCTCGGCGAAGGCCTTGCCGTCGATGATGTTGCTCACGCTTTTCCCTCCAACCAAATTTCCAACTGCCGCACCAGCGCCGCCCCGTCGCCGGCCAGAAACAAGATTTTGCGCCGGTCGCTGGCGCCCGCCACGATCGACAGCGCGGATTTCGGCACGCGCCACTCCTTCGCCAGCAGCGCCAGCAGGGCCGCGTTCGCCTTGCCGTCGGCCGGCACCGCGGTCACGGCGATTTTCAGCGCCACCTTGCCGTCGGCATCGGCGACCGCGCCCTGCACCTGGTTCCGGCTCGCCTTCGGGGTCAGGCGCACGGCGATGCGCACGCCGTCCGCCATTGCCTGGAACGGCGAGGCCATGCCGGGCGGACTAAGCGATCAACCGCGGTCCGTACTCCCACAGCAGGCTGCGGGCGAACCAGAGGACGAGGAGGACGACGAGCGGCGTCAGATCGATGCCGCCGATGCTCGGGATGATGCGCCGCAGCGGGCGCAGCACCGGATCGGTCGCCCGATGCAGGAAATACCCGATCATATTGACGAACTTGTTGTAGGTATTGACGATGTTGAAAGCGACCAGCCAGCTCACGACGATGTGGGCGATGATGATGATCGTGTAGAGCCACAGCACCAGGTCGATCAGATTGAGCAGCGATCGCATCCGCGTCAGTCCCTTGTCCATGCAGCGACAGGCCCGGTCGGCGGGCATGTTGCGCGCGAGGGGCGACACTAGAGGCAGCCCGGCCGGCGTTCAAGGCCCGGAACGCCTCGGCTTCGTGCGCGGAAATGGCCATGCGGCGGCGCTTGACACCGAGGGGGCTCCTGCCCAATATCCGCCCGCTTTGCCGGGCCCCTGGGCCCGTTTCGCACGGCGCGGCCGTCCCACGCCGGCGCCGATTTTCGATGGACAAGGGGCCGTAGCTCAGTTGGGAGAGCGCCTCGTTCGCAATGAGGAGGTCAGGGGTTCGATTCCCCTCGGCTCCACCATCGCCCCGTTCCGATCGATCGATATATTTTCGGCGCAACCGGCGCCGCTGCCCGCGTGCGCGCGATGACCGAAGCCGCGCGTAAATTTCCGCCGACCTTGTTCGAATCGCCGCGCGCGATGTGGGCGCTGATCGTCGCCTATGCGGTCGTCGTCTTCGCGCTGCGCTGGACCCTGTTTCCGGCCGCCTCGCAGGATGACGCCGAGCAGATCGTGTTCGCGCAAACCCTGGCCGCCGGCTACAACCCGGGTCAGCCGCCGCTGGTGACGTGGCTGATCCATTTCGTCGAACGCGCCTTCGGCGCGCCGCTGTTCGCGGTGTTGGCGGTCAAATACGCCTTCATCCTGGCGATCTATGTTTTCCTGTACTTGGCGGCGCGCAGCGTCCTGCACGATAGGCTGCTGGCCGGCCTGGCCGCGCTGTCGCCGGTGGCGCTGCTCTATGTCGGCTGGGATGCGCTGGTCAATTACAGCAACACGATCGCGCTCGCGGTCGCCTGCGCGGCCAGTTTCTTTGCGTTCGCGCGCGTCGTCCGCAGCGGCTCGGTCTGGGCTTATGTCGGTCTCGGCGTCGCCGCCGCGTTCGGCGTGCTGGCGAAGTACGGCTACGGCGTGTTCATCGGCGCGCTGCTGCTGGCGGCGATGTTCGAACCGGCGATGCGCAAGCGCATGCTCAATGTGCGCGTGCTGATCGCGGTTGCGGTCTGTCTGCTCATACTGGCGCCGCACATCATCTGGCTGATCGAAGGCGGCGACATGATCTCGCGCGCCTTCGCCGAACGATTGAGCGCCGAAAAGGCGCCGGGCTATCTGAGCGGCGCTGCGCGCGGCCTGGTCAAGCTCGCCAATGCCGTGGTGACGTTCCTGTTTCCGCTGGTCTTGATCATGCCGGCCTTGTTTTGGCCGGCCCTGCTGCCGCGCAAACGGCAACCCGATGTTGCTCCCGCGCCGGCGGCACCACGCTGGGATCGCTTCCTGCTGCTGATGTTCGCGGCGATGATCGCCATTCTGGCGGCGGGCGTCTTGCTGCTCGGCGTCAGCAATGTGCGCACGCATTACATGTTCATTCTGCTGCTGGCGCCGTTGTTCGTGTTCCTGCGCATCGAAGCGGTCGGCGTCGCCGCGTGGCGCCTGCGCGTCTACGGCTGGGTGCTGATCGGCGCGTGCCTGGTCTCGACGGGCGGCCTGGTGGTGCGCCATCTGTGGGAGCCGCTTTGGGAGCGCAAACCGTACCTGCACATGCCCTACGCGGCGCTCGCCCAGCAGCTGCGCGCGGCGGGCTTTTCCTACGGCACCATCGTCGCCGATTACGATGTGAAGGACGAATCGCGCATCTATCGTATTTATATTGACGGCAATCTGCGTGCGCAGTTTCCATCGTCGCGCGTGGTCAGCGTCAAGTATCCCTGGTATCAGCCGCCGCCCCTGGCGATCCCCAACGACGGCAAGGCGTTTCCGTGTATATTGATCTGGGATACGCGCAACGGCGCGGCGCTGTCGGCGCGGCTGGCGGAGTTCGCGGCGCGGCACTGCACCCTGCCGGCGTCGCTTGCCGGCCAAGTCCGCTACGTCGAAGCGCCGCTGTTGAATGCACCGAAACAGACCATGAAACTCGGCTACGTGATCGTGTCGGCGCCGCACTGAGATTTGCGCCGCGGGGGGCACACCGCGCGTTATTTCTTCTTGCTTTCGATCTCGGCGATGCGCTTTTCCAGCATCGGGCGGATCGGCGCGTCGGCCGGCATCCTGGTCAGCAATTGCTTCCACAGCCGCACCGCTTCGGCGCCGTTGCCGGCTTCGTCGGCGGCCTGGCCCAGATAGAACAGCGCCACCGGATGCGCCGGGTCGACCGCGCTCAGGTCGTTGATCACCTTGAGAAACGCGGGCGGCAGTTTCGCGTTCTGCTGCAGCTGGGCGTCCAGGATCGAGGTCGCCCAGTCGACCAGCACGTCGACGTTCTTCGGCGCCTTCTCGGCCGCCTTGGCGAACGCTGCGATCGCTTTCTGCTTTTCGCCGAGCACGCGGTATGAACGGCCCAGGCGGCGCCAGCCCTCGACGTCGTCCGGCTGTTCTTTGAGCCGCGTCTCCAGGCGTTCGACCATGCCTTTGATCATCGCGGCGCGATCGGCCGGACTCATCTTTTGCGCGGCGTCGATGTCGTCCTGGCTGGGGCCCGGCGTCGTCGGCGGCTTGTCGGCGGGCGGCGACAGCTTCTTGCGCGCCTCGGCAAGATCGACATTGGCCGACTTGGCGGCGGCCTCGATGCGCTGGCGCAGCATCGGCATCCACGGCGCGTTCGGCAGCGAATCGGCTTCGAGCGCGAGCCACATATCGAGCGCGCCCTTGGGATCGCCGCCCTGCTGCTGGGCAAGGCCCAGGTAAAAGCGCGCGCGCGGATCGGCCGGTTGCGCGGCCAGCACCGCGGCAAACAGTTTCTTGGCCTGGTCGGTGACGGTGCCGCCGTTGGCGAAGCTCAGCGTTTCGGCATAGGACGCCGCGATGTCGCGATTGTCCGGCGCCAGATCGAGCGCCTTGCCATAGGCGATGGCCGCCTCGGCGTGGCGCTGGGCCAGGAACAAGGTGCGCCCCAGGCCGGTCCAGGCGTCGAGGTCCTTCGGGTTCCTGGCGATGCGCTGCTCGAGTTCGGCGATCACCTTGGCCGTATCGCCGTCCTTTTCTGCCAGCGCCCGGTCGGCCTGGCGCGCGGCGAACGGCTGCGCGGGCAGGCGCGGTTGGCCGAGCATCAAATACAGCGCGCCGCTGAGCAACGGCAGGCCGATGGCGAGCGCGAGCAGCGCCCCATGAGCCGGGGCTGCGGGCCGCGCGCCGGCCGCATCGGTCCGCTTCGCCGCGGCCAGCAGCCGTCGTTCGATCTCAAGCCGCGCGGCGGCGGCTTCCTGCGTGCCGATCAGCCCGCGCGCGCGGTCGCGCTCGAGTTCGGCCAACTGGTCGCGATACACTTCGATGTCGTGCGCGCCCGCCGCCGCTGCCGCTTGGCTCGGTTTCAACAACGGCCGCAGCACGAGCAGGAGCACGAGCAGCAGCAATCCGCCGCAGGCGAGATAAAGGCCGATGCTCATGGCGAATCACCGGTTCGATGACCGGTCTTGTCTTTGGGCCGGTCGTTCGCCGTATGCATCAGGCGATCGAGTTCGGCGCGCTCGGCATCGCTCAACGGCGCGGCGGCAGCCAGGCGCGCATTGCGCCGCGCGCGCAGGATCATCCACAGCGCCGCGCCGACCAAAACCAGCGCCGGGCCGAACCATAAGGCCAGCGTATCGCCGCGCACCGGCGGGGCCATCAGCACATAGTCGCCGTAGCGCTGCTTGAGGTAGTCGATCACCTGCGCGTCGCTGTCGCCGGCGCCGATGCGCTGGCGCACCAGGATTCGCAGATCGCGCGCGAGTTCGGCGTTGGAATCGTCGATCGATTGATTCTGGCACACCTGGCAGCGCAGCTTCTGGCTCACCTCGCGAGCACGCGCCTCCTGCGCCGGATCCGGCAGCATTTCGCCCGGCTGCACGGCAAGCGCGGGCGCGGCAATCGCCAACAGCACGCCGAGCATGGCGAATGTCCGCTTCATCGTTTCAGTTTCGCCAGCA
>JBFWYO010000110.1:0-12550 GCA_050186335.1 Alphaproteobacteria bacterium
GCTCTACATGCTCGCCCTGCCGGCGTTCTTCTCGCTGCTCAAGCCGATCAAGGGCGAGCCGGTTTAGATTTTTCTTTCACCCTTCCTTACTTCTCCCTCCCCCTCGACGGGGGAGGGCGGGGAGGGGGTGAATCGCAAGCGAGATGTCGGCTATTTCGCAGGCCGCACGACCCCCCACCCTAGCCCTCCCCCGCAAGGGGGGAGGGAAACGATAGAGGCGGGTGGGCGTTACTTCTTCTTCCACAACCGCTTGCTCGCCAGCTTGGCGCCGTCCGCCAGTGCGCGCAGTTTTTCCCACGCGACGCTCGGCCAGACGCGCGGCAGGCTGGCCAGCGTCGCGAAGCCGCAATCGGTCGCCGCCATGACGCGCTCGCGGCCGACGATGCGGGCGTAGGTTTCGATGCGTTGCGCGACCAGGTGCGGATGCTCGACGGTATTCGTATTGGTGTCGATGACGCCCGGCACCAAAATCGAATCATCGGGAATCTTCAGCGCCGCGAGGTCTTCCCATTCGTGGGCGTGGCGCGGATTGGCGGCCTCGAACAGCACCGCCTGCGGCCGCGCTTTGAACACGATGTCGGCGATGTCCCTGATCGGCACATCGTGCGTGTGCGGGCCGGGATAATTGCCCCAGCACACATGCATGCGCATCTTTTCGCGCGGGATGTTGCGCGTGGCGTGGTTGAGCGCCTCGACGTTGCGCGCGGCGATCCTGCGAAATTGCTTCAACGACAGATCGGCATACGCCATGTGCCGGCTCATCGCCAGGTCCGGGCAGTCGATCTGCACGGTAAACCCGGCGCGGTGGATGCGCTCGTACTCGTCCCGCAGCGCGTCGGCCAGCGCCGCCACATAGGCGTCCTCGGTCTTGTAGAACCGGTTCGGCATGAAGATCGCAACCACCCCGGGCGAGGCGGCGCTCATGAACGCGCCCGGCGCGTCGGTGCCGCGCAACGCATCGCCGAGATTCTTCAGGTCGCGCTCAAGCGGCGCGGCGTCCTTGACCGCGATCGGCGCGCGGCACGCCGGCGGGTCGATGCGCTTTGGCTTGGGATTTTTTCGATTGGCGCTCGATTCCGGATGATCCGCCAGATCGGCCACGCGCCAGTTCAGCGGCGCCGGCGCGCCGAAGCCGGACAGGCGGTGCTTGAGGTAGTTGACGTAGGAGATCTTGCCCATCTCGCCGTCGCCGACCACGTCGATGCCGGCCTCGCGTTGGCGCGTCACCGCCTCGCGCACCGCGCGGCGCACCCGGCGCGCCAGCTTGGCGGCGTCGAACGCCGCACCCCGGTCCTGCGCCACGATCAGCTCGACCAGATCGGCCGGGCGCGGCAGAGAGCCGACATGGGTGGTCAGGATGCGCGTGGGGCGGCTCGGCATGATCGGTTCGAAATCCTTCCGGAAATCCTTATCGCCCGCGGCGCCGGGCGTGCCAAAATAGGCAGGTCGCCAAACGCCGCGCAAGAACATGCCGTGCGCTCCGGTCCCGGCGGCGGGATACCGCCGCGCGTCCGCCACAAAAGATCATGCCGCTGCCGTCATGTCGCCGTTTCCGTCTGATACCGCTCGTCGCCCTGGCGCTCGCCGTCGTCGCGCCGCCGGCCGTCGCCGAACAAGATGCCATGCGCCCTAAGCCCCAAACCGTCAATCCCGATGCCGGCTTCGATCGGGACGGCCTGAAGATGCTCTGCGGGCGGGCGGGCTGCGGCACGACGCTGATCGCGCGCCTGCGCGCGGCGCCGTTTCCGGATCCGTCCGATCCGCGCCTGCCGTACCACGACAATCGGGTGCTGATTCACGTGCCGGCGCATTTCGACGCCGCGAAGCCGCTGCGCGTGGTGGTGTTTTTTCACGGTCACGTGGCCGAAATCGAAAACCAGCTGGTCGGCGAGTACGATCTGCCCGGCCAGATCGACGCATCCGGCCGCAACGTGATCCTGATCGCTCCGCAAATGGCCCGCAACGTCGCCGACTCGAACCCCGGCAAGCTGGCGCGGCCGAACGGCCTGGCGGAACTGATCGACGAAGCGGTCGGGATTGCGGCGCGCGTCGGCGGCATCGGCCGGGCGGAGCGCATTGCGGCCGCGCCGGTCATTCTGGCCTCGTTCAGCGGCGGCTATCGTGCCGCGGCGTTCTCGCTCGAGCGCGGCGGCATCTCGCAGCGCACCGCCGGCCTGCTGATGCTGGATTCGCTCTACGGCGAGCACGATCGATTGGCGGCATGGAGTGCCGCGAACTACCACAAGTCGTTTCTGGTCGCGCTGTTCACCGATTCCAGCCGCGCCGAGACCGAGTCATTCAAGACCATGTTGGACGCGCGCGCCGTGCCGTTCGCGCGCCATCTGAACGAATGGAGCGAAGCCGGCATCAGCGTTCTCGAGGTCTCGACCGCCCACGACCGCGTGCCGACTGACGGTCCGCCGGCGCGGCCGCTTGCGGCGATGCTCAAGGGATTGCCGCAATTCCACGATATCGACTTGCCGCCGATCGGCGAGTTCCTGAAGCCCTGAAACGTCACGCGCCGGGATAGAACGGCACGCAGAACAGCAGCTTGCTCTCGATGCGCTCGACGAAATCGGCCAGCGGGCCGACCTTCTTGCGCCAGTCCGGCCGCGCGGCAAGCTCGGCGCGCCGTTCCATGCGCTGCTCGAAACTGTCGAACTGCCACATGCTGATCAGCTGGTTCAGCGCGCCGGCTTCGGTGCGGTAGAAACCGACGCACGGCGCGTGGGTTTCGATCATGGCGAAGCCGTCCGCGCCGAGCGTGTCCAGGTATTGCTGCACCTTGGCCGGCTTCAGCGTGTAGGTGCGATGCTCGATGAACGGCACCGTGTCCGGAATGTCCTTCGAGGTCAGCTTGCCTTTGCCGTCCTTCGGCAGCACCGGCTTGATCGTCGGGCGCTTGCCGTCCCAGAACGAGACCGGCAGCATGAGCCGGTTTTCGACGTTGACGACCATCGGCCGCACCTTGGCCATGATCGCCTGCCACTCGGGGTTGGCGCTCAGATCCGAGCGTCGGCGCATCCGATCGACCAGGCTTTCGTAGCGCCACAGGCTGACCATCTGCGACTGCATGCCGGCTTCGCTGAAATACCAGCCGAGGCAGGGCACGATATCGGTGTGCAGCTTGTAGCCCTTGGCGCCGAACGCGGCGTAATACTCCGGCAGCGAGGCCGTGGTCAGCGAATAGATGCGGTGTTCGATGAACATGCGTGCCTCACTCGAACGGCGATGGGGCCGCGCGAAGCCGACCCGGCGTTACGGCGTCTGGTGGCCCGAGATGTGCCGGCCGGCAATGTAGCCGAAGGTCATGGCCGGGCCGAGCGTCACGCCGGGCCCCGGATAGCCGCCGCCCATCAGGCTTGCCATGTCGTTGCCGGCGGCATAGAGCCCATCGATCGGCGTGCCCTTTGTGTCCACGACGCGGGCGAATTTATCGACGTTCAATCCGGTAAAGGTGCCGAGTTCGCCCGGCACCAGCTTCACCGCGTAGTACGGCGGCGTGTCCAACGGGGCGACGCACGGGTTCGGCTTGTGGAACGGATCGCCCATGTAGTTGTTGTAGATATTGCCGCCCTTGCCGAACTGGGGATCCTTGCCCTCCTTCGCCGGGCCATTGAAATCTTTCACCGTGGCCTCCAGCGCGTCGGCGTCGATGCCGGCCTTCTGCGCAAGCTCCCTCAACGTGCGGCCCTTCAGCAGATAGCCCGATTTCAGGTGCGGCCCGAGCGGCAGCGGAAACGGCTTGGCATAGCCGAGCCCGTAATGGCGGATCGCGCGATGGTCGGCCAGCATGAAGCCGTGCACTTCCTTGGCGTAGTTCGACGCCTGCAGCATCGCCTCGATGAAATCGTGATACGAGTTCGACTCGTTGACGAATCGCCTGCCGTTCGGCAGCACCGCGATCACGCCCGGCTTGCCGCGATCGACGAAATGCGGGAACGGCACCTTGGTGCCGTCCGGCATCGGCACCAGCGATACCGGCGTCCACGCCGCCACGTTGGTCTGATCGTTGCGCACCGCGCCGCCGACCGCTTCGCCCAGGCGGATCCCGTCGCCGTCGTTGGTCGCGGGGCCGAGCGGAAAATGCCGCGTACTGGCCTGGGCGTGCGGGAAGATGCGCACGCGCATCGCGTCGTCGGCGGGAAATCCGCCGCACGCGAGCACGACGCCGCGCCGCGCGCGCACCAGCACCGGCTTGCCGTCGCGCTCGACCGTGGCGCCGATCACGCGGCCGGCTTCGGTCTCGATCTTGCGCACGGCGGAGTCGGTCCACAGCGGAATCCCGGCATCGATCGCGCTGCGCACCAAGCGCGCGGCCAGCGCGTTGCCGTTGGTCAGGCGCATGCCGCGGCCGTGAAACGCGAGATCGCGCAAATGCCCGGCGAAAATCTTGCCGACGAAGATCGCGGATGTCAGCGAGCGCGCCGTGCGCATGAAATGCAGCACCTCGTCGCCCGAAACCGCGAGCAGCCCGAAAATGGTCATTTGCTTGAGCGGCGGGCGCAGCGTCTTGAACGCATCGCCCAGCTTGCGGCCGTCGTAGGGTGCGGCGCGCAACGTGCGGCCGAGCCGCGAGCCCGGCGCGGTCGGATGGTAGTCGGGAAATTCGGCCGCGGCGATGAACTGCACTTCGGTCTTGGCCTGCACGAAATCGACCATTTTCGGCGCCGCGTCGATGAACGCGTCGGCCAACGCCAGGTCGAGCCGGTTGCCGACCTCGTGCTTCAGATAGGTGCGCACGTCCTCGGGACTGTCCTTGGCGCCCATCGCCTTGGCCAGGGACGAATTCGGCAGCCACAGGCCGCCGCCCGAGACCGCCGTCGTGCCGCCGAGCACCGGCGCCTTTTCCGCGACGATGACGTCCAACCCGTGCAGGCGCGCGGTCAGCGCCGCGGTCATGCCGCCCGCACCCGAGCCGGCCACCAGCACGTCGCAATTGACGATTTCGTTTTCGCTCACGTTTGCCTCGAAGAAAGTGGAGCGGCGGCGCCTCGGTCGTTTCGGTCGGTCGAAACGCGCCGAAGGCCGCCGCTCCGTCAGGCGCCGCTTACTTGGTGTCCGACAGGGCCTCGTATTCCGCGTAGATCGCGCGGAATTTCTTCAGCGATTCGACGCCGCGCGCGAACAGCGGATCCTTCTTGGCTTCTTCGGCCATCACCTCGTCGGTGGCTTTCTTCAGCGCCGCCAGCACCGCCGGCGGGAAACGCTGAACCTTGACGCCCGACGCGCGGAACTTGGCGAGTGCGTCGTGCTGCGCGGTCGAGCCGAGCATGATGGAAAACAGGTTCGCCGACTGGCAGGTGGTTTCGATCAGCGAGCGCTCGCCGGCGGTCAGCCCATCCCAGACCTTCTTGTTGACCAGCAGTTCGATGAAGGTCGCCGGGTTGTGCCAGCCGGGGAAGTAGTAGTTCTTCGCCACCTTGTCGAAGCCGAAGCGCGTGTCCAGCACCGGGAAGCCCATTTCGGTGCCGTCCAGGCGTCCGGTTTCCAGCGCCAGATAGACTTCGCCGACCGGGATCAGCTGCGGCGAAGCGCCCAGCTTGGCGATCACCTTGCCGCCCAGGCCCGGCATGCGGAACTTCAGGCCCTTGTAATCCTCGACCGTCTTGATCTCCTTGCGGAACCAGCCGCCGGCCTCGGCGACATAGGTGCCGCACGGCATGACCTTGACGCCGACCTTGTCGTACGCTTCCTGCCACAGTTCCAGCCCGCCGCCGCGCAGGATCCAGGTGATGTATTCGGTCGCGCCCGGGCCGAACGGAATCCCGGTCATCAGGTTGACCACCGGGAACTTGCCGGCCCAGTAGGCCGGATAGGACCAGCCGGCGTCGATCGAGCCGTTGCCGACGTTTTCCAGCACTTCGAACGGCGGTGATAGCTTGCCGGCCTCGTGCTGCTTGAAGCGCAGATTGCCGTTGGTCGCGTCGGCGATGCGCTTGGTGAAATAGTCCATCGTGTCCTGCGTCACCGGCAGGCCGGCCGGGAACACGCTTTGCAGGTTCAACTCCTTGGCCACGCTCGGCAGCGGCGCTGCGAGCGCCGCCGCCACAACGGCAGTCAACAATGTACGTTTCATCGGATCCTCCTGGGTTGGCTTAAGTGTTTACCGGTCATTTGGACGGCCAAATGATCGGGTCCGGATAGAACATGAACAACGCGAGCACGAGCAGTTGCGTGATGATGAACGGCACGATGCCGATGTAGATGTCGCGGTTGGACAGGACGTCTTTGGCCACCCCGCGCAGATAGAACAGCGAAAATCCGAACGGCGGCGACAGGAAGCTGGTCTGCAGATTGACTGCGACCAGCACTGCGAACCACAGCAGCGTCTGCTGCTTCGACATGCCCAAGCCGAAATCCAGCCCGGCGACGATCGGCCCGAAGATCGGCAGCGTGATCAGGCTGATCTCGAGCCAGTCGAGGAAGCAGCCGAGGATGAAGATCACCACCATCAGTAAGGTCAGCTCGCCCCACGGGCCGAACTGCAGCGCGCGCAGGCCCTTGATGATCATTTCCTCGCCGCCGACGCCGCGGAACACGGCGCTGAAGCAGGTGGCGCCGATGGTCACCAGCATGACCATCGCGGTGGTGTAGATCGTCAGCAGCGCGACCTCGCGCAGCATCTTCCGATTGAGCGTGCCGGTGAAGGCGGCGATCGCCATGGCGCCGACCGCGCCCAGCGCGCTGGCTTCGGTCGGCGTCGCGGTGCCGGTCAGGATCGAGCCGAGCACGCAGAAGATCAGCCCGGTCAGCGGCGCCGTGTCGCGCATCAGCACGTAGAAACTTACGCCGCCGAGCTCGTGCGGCGGGGCGGCCTTCGGAAAGATCAGGCTCCAGATCGCGACCAGGATCGCGTAGGCGCCGGCCAGGATCAGGCCGGGCAACATCGCGCCGGCGAACAGATCGCCGACCGAAACCGACAGCAGGTCCGAGAACAGCACCAGCATGATCGACGGCGGGATCAGGATCGCCAGCGTGCCGGCGCTGCAGATCACGCCCGCGCACAGCGGCTTGGAATAGCCGGCGGCGCGCATCTGCGGCAGCGCCAGGGTACCGAGCAGAATCACCGACGCGCCGACGATGCCGGAGGCGGCGGCCAGCAGCACGCCGACCAGCAGGACCGCGATCGCAAGACCGGCCGGCGTGCGGCCGAGCGCCTTCTGCAGCGTCACCAGCGCGCGCCCGGCGGTGCCCGAACGCTCGAGGATCAAGCCCATGAACACGAACATGGGGATGCACACCAGCAGCCAGTTGGATACCGCGTTGGCGTAGACGCGCGACGCCATGAGGTTGAAGAAGCTGGCCGGCAGGTCGGAGACGAGCAGGAAGATCGCGGCGGCACCGCCGAGCGAGAACGCCACCGGATAGCCGAGCAGGATGCCGAGCAGCATCACCACGAGCATCAGCAGCGGCAGAATGAATCCGTCCACTACGATTCGCCTCGCCTCGGGGGCTGCGCGCCGAACACCCAGATCGCCTGGCGCACGATGTCGACGACCAAGAAAATCGCCAGCAGCAGGAAGCCGAACGGCAGGAACATCTTGACCACGAAATAGTCGGTCAGGCCGCCCTGCGCCGAGCCTTCGTTCCGATTGTACGAGGCGACCGCGAAACGCCACGTCGCCGGCAGCATGAAATAGATGAACGGCAGCGCGAAGATCACGTGCCCGACCAGATTGACGATCGCCTTCCAGCGCGGGCGCATGTGCTCGTAGATGAAATCGACGCGGACGTGCTGGTTCTGCGACCAGGTCGGCGCGGCGGCCAGCATCACCGAGATGGCGAACAGGAACCACTGCATGTCGACGATGCTGTTCAGCGTGATCTCGTTGCCGATCAGCGGCAGCGTGACGCTGTACTTGCCCAGGCTGTTGACGCGGAGCGCGGTCAGCAGAATGCCGAACGCGATGATCGCCACCAGCGGCATCACCGTGTAGGCCGACAGGCGGGCGAACGGGTTGAAGAACGCCCGCTCGGCCCTGGTCAGTCGGACGACAAGTGCATCCATCTCAGTTTGCCTGCAATTCGTTCCACATGGCGGCGTCGCGCTCGGCGGTCCAGATGCGAGGATAGGGGATTCCCTGGGCGAAATCGACGGCGCGGACGACGTTGAACGGGAAGCAGTGCTCGAACAGCGGCCAGTTGCCGAAATGCTTCAGCGCCTGGCGCATCTCGGCGGCGGTTTCCTTGAGGGTCTTGCCGGAGGCGACCGCGCTGTTGGCGGCGGTCACGATGGTCGAGATGTAGTCGTTGGTCTCGGCCACCGCGTCGTCGAAGCGCTTGGGGTCCTTGATCAGCCCGCCGCGGCCGGGCACCACGATCTGCGGGCGCAGCGCGCGGGAGATTTCCAGCGCGCGCGGCCAGTCGCCGGGGAAACTGTCGCCCATGTAGGGGATCGTGTTGTTCTCGATGATGTCGCCGCCCCACATGATGCGTTCGCGCGGCAGCCAGATCAGCGTGTCGCCCGCGGTGTGCGCCTTGCCGGCATTGATCAGCTGCACCTCGGTGTTGCCGCACCACAGGCTCATGCGGTCGGGAAACGTGATGTCGGGGTAGGTCAGGCCCTTGATCTCCTCGACGCCGTTGAACAGGCGCGGGAAGCGGCGCACTTCGCTTTCGAAATCGGCCGCCCCGCGTTCCATGATGAAGTCGCGCGTGCCGGTGCTGGCGATCACGTGCGTGTCCTTGCCGAACGCGCCGTAGCCCATGGTGCGCACCGCGTGATAGTGCGTCAGCGCGATGTAGCGGATCGGCTTGTCGGTCACCGTGCGGATCGCCGCGATCAGTTCGCGCGCCAGCTTCGGCGTGGCGCGCGTATCGACCACCAGGCAGGCGGTGTCGCCGACGATCAGGCCGTTGGTCGGGTCGATGCCGCTGATCACCGCGTAAACATTATGCGTCAGCTGCACCATCTCCATCTTCGGCATGACGGTGTCGGCGGTCGATGCGAACGGCTTTGACATGGCGGCGATATCCTCGTGCGAAGGGGGGTACGGCTATCTATCTGCGCCGGCGGAACCAAGTCTGTCCCCTGGAATGGGTACAGCGCGGTTGCGATGCCCCGGAGCGGCCCCTACAGTGGTCGCGGGTGAGGAGACGAACAATGGAAACCATCGTGCCGCGCGGCGTGCCGCCGAGCATGCCCGATCCGGCCCTGTCGCGGGCCCTGTCGACCATGGTCGGCGCCATCGGTCTGCCGGAATTTTCCGTGCATTTTCAACGCGCTTTGAAGGATCTGGCGGATGTCGACCAGACCCTGGTGTTCTCGTTCGAGAAGGGCCGGGGCCCCAGTGCGATCTTCGGCTATCACGCCACCGAGCCCTTGCTGGTGCCGCGCATGCTGCGCGAATACACGCGGCGCTTCTACACCGCCGATCCGGTGTTCAACCGGGGCTACCGCAACCGCGACTACGCCGCGCCGACTTTGCTCAAACTGGGACCCGACGATTACCGCTGCATCGGCATACGGCATGTCCTCTACGAAGGCGGCGGCGTGGTCGAACGCGCCTGCATCGCGTTCTGGGACGGCGAGCAGTTCTATTCGACCAACCTGTACCGCTCGGCGGCGAGCGGGCGGTTCGACGCGGAATCGCTCGACCGTCTGGTCTGGCTGGCGCCGATCCTGGCGTCGTGTATCACGCGCCACGCGCGGCTGATGGACGACCCGGAGCGCGCCTTCGTGGTGCGCGAAGCGTTCGACAAGCTCAGCCCGCGCGAGGGCGAGGTGGTCAAGCTGCTGCTGCGCGGCCTGCCCAACCGCGGCATCGCGGCGCACATGGGCGTCGCCGAGGACACCGTGCTGACCCTGCGCAAGCGCGCCTACGCCAAGCTCGGCGTGTCCTCGGTCGGCGAACTCTACGCGCTGGTCGGCCGCGCGGTCGCATAAGCCGCGTACCTAACCGACAGGCTTCAACCGTCCTACAAACCCCGGCGGGTCAAGTGCCGTCTTTTCGTCGCGGGCGGTTATCGCGAAAACCTCAGCCGTCGCGCATCCGCGCGCGGTCGTTGCGCGTGGCTTCGGACAGGATGGCGATGACTCTTCTTAAATCCGTTTTCATTCGCTTGCGCATGTCCGACGGCAGTTCGGCGACGATGCCCGCGTCGACGATCGCCGCGCGGCGTGTGATGTCGCGGATGAACGATTTTCCGGCCGGTGTGATCGCGACGAGGCTGCGCCGTCGGTCGCGCGAATCGATGCGCTTGGCGACCAGGCCCGCGCGCGCCGCGCGCTCGATCAGCCGCGTGGTCGACGATTGCTCCAACAGAATCTCCTCGGCGATTTCGCCCACGGTCCGCGGCCGTCCATCGTACAAAGTCGCGAGCAGGCGCCACCGCGTCATCGACGTGCCGGACAGATGCAGATCGCGATAGAACCGCGCGCTGACCAGGCGACCGGCGCGCGCAAGCAGATAGGGCAGGAAATTGTTGTAGGCGCCGTTCGGCACGGGCGGTTCCTTCCCGGTTGACATTATATGTATAGGCATACAATAATTTCGCCGTGATTGCGCGTCAACGCCAGAGGTTTCCATGGCTCGATCGGGCACCGCCAGCGAACGGCATTTCCGCATCTACGAGAGCAATCCGTGGCGCCGCTTCAGGCGCGATCTTTGGGTGTTCCTTTATCTTGCCAAGATCGTACTGCTTTGGCTGCGCGTCGGCGGGCGGCTGCGCCGCGAATTGCGCCGCGCCAAGCGCGACAATCGCCCGATCGTGCTGGATCGCATCATGGGGGGCACGGTATGACGGCGATGAAGGTCCCGGCGCCGCCGCCGAAATATCCGTTCGTCTACGAGAAGCAGCCGCGTTCCGGCAACGAGCTGAACGGTCTCGGCGTGCGCGAGCGGGTGCGACCGCGCCGCGTGTTCCATCACACCGGCCGCGGCGAAGGCAAGCGGCAGGATTGGACCGAGATGGATATGTTCTTCAATCTCACCAATCCGTGGCCGATGTTTTGGGAGAACGTCAAGGGCTGGTGGGAGCGCCGCAACGCAGCCGGGCCGGTCACGCGCAGCACGCCGCTCGAAGTCGCCGACCCTGCGGCGATGGCGGCGCAGATCAAGGCCAAGGGGCACGAGATCGGCATCGATCTGGTCGGGATTACGCTGTTCGACGATGCGGTGCAGTTCGAAGGCGTGACGTTTCCGTACAAATACGCGATCTGCCTCGGCGTCGCGATGGAGCGCGGCGAGATGGAGCACACGCCGTCCGTGCGTTCGTCCCGCGAGCTGATGCGCACCTATCGGCGCAGCTCGCAGATGGCCAACCGGCTGGCGCGGCATATTCGCACTCTGGGCTGGCAGGCCGAAGGCTACGGCATCGGCGAGGACGTCATGCTGGTGCCGATGGCGATCAAGGCCGGCCTTGGTCAGCTCGGCAAGCACGGCTCGATGATCAGCCGCGAACTCGGCTCCAATTTCCGCCTGACGTGCGTTTTGACCGACCTGCCGATGGCATTGGATTCGGCGCAGGACATCGGCGTTGACGATTTCTGCACATCCTGTCAGGTCTGCAGCAAGGCGTGTCCGCCGGATGCCATCTTCAAGGAAAAGCAGACGGTGCGCGGCGAGTCGAAATGGTACGTCGATTTCGACAAATGCATTCCGTATTTCACGCTGACGCACGGCTGCGGCATCTGCATCGAAGTCTGTCCGTGGTCCGACCCGGGCCGCGGCTTCAAGATTTCCGAGAAGATGCTGGCGCGGCGCGGTCAGCGCGGCTGAAGCGCGCAGCGCCGAATGCGTCCCGCCGCCATTCGCGGGCGGTTTCAAAAAGCATCAACCCGGCCGAGCTGCGCGCTACGGCCGGGTTGACCCTAAAAACGACGAGTTGTTACGCGCGCGTCCACTTGCCGGCCTTGTACTGCGCGAGCGTCAGCCCGCGCACGTCCTGGCCGATATGGTTGTCGGGCGTGAAGGTGAACGGGCCGTTGATTGCCGGCACGTCCTTCGCCGTGTCGAGCGCGGCGCGGATGCCTTCGCGCGTGCCGTCGGATTTTTCGCACGCCCAGGCCGTGATCAGCGCGTGGTCCCAGCCGATGGTGTGGAACACGATCGGCGTGCGACCGAGCGCCGCGGCGCATTCCTTGTACATGCGCTCGAGTTCGCCGCCGGCGCCTTCCGCGACCATGCCGATCGGTATAACCGAGAGAATGCCTTCGGCCTTTTCCGGGCCGCCGATGCCCTTGAAGAACGCGGCGCTGACCGCGGCCAGCGAAACCGCCATCGGAATCTTCAGGCCGAGCTGTTGGTACTGGTTGTAGATCAGGATCGCCGGGCCGGCGGTCGCGCCGTTGTAGAGGAATTCCGGATTGGCCGCCTTGATGCGCACCAGTTGCGAGGTGAAGCTGGTGTCGGTCAGCGCGAAGGTCTCGGCCGCGACGATCTTGATGCCGGCATCGGCGGCCATCTTCTTCAGGTTGGCCACCTCGCTCTGGCCGAACGCGTCGGTCGCGTTCAAAATCGCCAGCGTCTTGATGTTGCGCTTCTTGATGCCTTCGATGACGCCGCGGGCGAGATCCGTGGTGCCCGGCGCGACCTTGAAGAACCAG
>JBFWYO010000111.1:0-12240 GCA_050186335.1 Alphaproteobacteria bacterium
AGCTGGCCGGCCGCGGCGGCCGCGACGATCTGATCGCGGAAGCGTGCAGCCGCGTCTACGACGACGAGTTCGGCCACATGCTGAAGGGCGTCGCCGGTCTGGACCGCGAAAACCTCTCGCAGGCCGAGTGGGATATCCTGACGAAAATTTCCGTCGAGCAGCTCAAGTTGCGCATCTTGATGCGCAACGAGCAATTCAGCTTCCCGCTCTCCGACAGCCGCATCGAAGCGATCTATCGCGGCGAGATCGAGCCGCTGTCGTTCGATTTCGCTGCCGCCAAGCTGGCACTCGCTGCCTGAGGAATTTCCATGTCGCTGCCGATTTCCATCGCCTGTTGGGATTACGACCGTGTGCGCGCGCTGACGACCGGGGCGGTCGCAATCGAGGGCTGCGCGCCGAACTTCATCACGCTCGGACCGGAAGAAGTGTTCTTCCGCGCGTTCCGTCATCACGAATTCGACGTCACCGAATTGTCGTTCAGCAGCTACACGCTGGCGACCTCGCGCGGCAATTGCCCATATACGGCGATCCCGGTCTTCATCAGCCGGGTGTTCCGCCATTCCGGCATCTACATTCGCACCGATCGCGGGATCAAGAGCGCCGCCGACCTGAAGGGCAAAACGATCGGCGTGCCGGAATACCAGATGACCGCCGCGGTGTGGATCCGCGGCATCCTGGAGGACATGTACGGCGTGCCCACGCGCGACGTGCACTGGCGTTCGGGCGGGCTCGAAGAGCCGGGCCGGCACGAGAAAATCGAGCTCAACCTGTCAAAGGAAATCGACGTCAAGCCGATTCCCGACGGCGCAACGCTGAACGCCATGTTCGAGCGCGGCGAGCTGGACGCGGTGACCACGCCGCGCGCGCCGAGCTGCTACGTCAACGGCGCGCCGCACATCGCGCGCCTGTTTCCGAACTTCCGCGACGCCGAGAAGGAGTATTTCCGCAAGACCGGCATCTTCCCGATCATGCACGTGATCGGCATCCGAAAGACACTGGTGGAAAAGAACCCGTGGCTGGCGGCGAGCCTGTTCAAGGCGTTCAGCCAGGCCAAGGCGGCGTGCATGCCGAACCTGACCGAAGTCGCGGCGCTCAAGATCAGCCTGCCCTGGGTCGCCCAGGAAGCCGAGGAGACCATGGCCGTCATGGGCAAGGATTTCTGGCCTTATGGCGTGCCGGCAAACCGCAAGACGCTGGACGCCTTTGTGCGCTATCATCATACCCAAGGCCTGTCGGACCGGCAGATGCGCCTCGACGAATTGTTCGTGGCCAGCACGCTGGAGCAGGCGAAGATTTGAGCGTTTTAGGGAGAGCGACATGGACGGCTCGGTTCAGAATCTCGAACATCTGCGCAGCATCGCTTCGCTCGATGTGCTGCAGAACGAGGTCGGCAATATCGGCCTGACGCCGGGCTGGATACCGCGCAAGCAGCCGATCCTGTGGCACGAGCCGAAATCGAAATTCCTGCCGATGCATTGGCGCTACGCCGAAGCCAAGGCGGCGATGGAAGCGGCCGGGCGGCTGATCGGCACCGATCTCGCGGAGCGGCGCAATCTGGTCATGCGCAATCCGATCGAAGGCAACAATTTCGCGACCACCAACACGCTGGTCTGCGCGTACCAGACCATCTTGCCGCGCGAGGAAGCGCGCTCGCATCGCCACGCGCCGCACGCGCTGCGCGTCATTCTCGAGGCGGAAGGCGCGTTCTCGATCGTCGACGGCGAGAAGACGCCGATGAACAGCGGCGACGTGGTGCTGACGCCCGGCGGTTGCTGGCACGGCCACGGCCACGACGGCAGCGAGCAGGCCTATTGGTTCGACGGGCTCGACGTGCCGTTGAATCATTTACTCGAACCGATGTTCGTCGAGGATCATCCGGCCGGATTCGAACCGGTCCGCACGGTGGCCGACCGCTCGCCGATGCGCTTCAAGCGCGACGACATCTTGGCCGCGCTCGACAAGGCGCCGCTCGATCCCGAAGGCTTCTACGGCAACCGCCTGCCGCTCGATGCGCCGTCGATCCCGACCATGGGCCTGCACGTGCGGAAGTATAAATCCGGCTATAAGTCGCGCCCGTACCGTTCGACCGCGAATACGATCTTCCTGGTCATGCAGGGCAACGGCACGTCGACCATCGACGGCGTCAAAATGGATTGGGCGTTCGGCGACACGTTCGTCGCCCCGCTGTGGACCCGCATCGAACATACCGCCAAGGACGATGCGATCCTGTTTTCCATGACCGACGAGCCGTTGATGCGATGGGCGAAATACTTCCGCTTCGAGGCGCTCTCTTGAGAGAGGCCAGGTCATAACCAAGACCCGGAACCTGATCTGCCCCGACGGGGTGATTCTGTCCGCGACCGTCTCCGGTAGCGGACCCGATCTGCTGTTGATCCACGGTGCATCGAACGATCACACGCGCTGGGATCCGGTGCTGCCGTACTTGGGCAAGCACTTCACGTGTTTCGCGCTGGATCGGCGCGGCCGCGGCAATTCGAGCGACGGACTCGCCTACCACATCAACAGGGAAATCGCCGACACCCACGGCGCGATCCGCACGCTGGCCGATCAAGGCGGCCCGCCGGTCGACGTGGTCGGCCATTCGTACGGCGCCATCTGCGCGCTGGAAGCGGCGCGCGGCAATCCGCGCCTGCGGCGCCTGATCCTCTACGAACCGCCCCTGCCGCTCGGCGAACCGGTCCCGCCGCCCGGCGTGGTGCGCGAACTGGAGGAACTGGCGGCCGCCGGCCGCAAGGAAGACGTCGTGTTCGCCTTCATGCGCAAGGCCGTGCGCATGCCAGAAGCGGAAATCAAGGCTGCGATGGCGCATCCGTCGTGGCCCAACCGGGTCGCCGCCGCGCACACAATCCCGCGCGAACTGGCCGCGCTCGAACGCGATTACCGCTTCGATCCGGCGCGCTTCGCCGACTGGTCGGTGCCGACCCTGGTGATGATGGGCGGCGACAGCCCGAAATTCCTCAAGGATGCCTGCGAGACGCTCGCCCGCACCTTGAAAGGCGCCAAGCTGTGCACGCTTCAAGGGCAGCAACACGTCGCCATGATGATGGCGCCGGAACTGTTCAGCAAGGAAGTGCTGGATTTTCTGGCGTGAGGCTTTCGAACCCGCTCCCAGTGGGGCAGAAGGCGCGCGCCTACAGCGCAGCCTCATAGATCTTTCGCGCGTCTTCGAGCGTCACCTCGCGCGGATTGTTCACCAGCAAACGCGTCTGCTTCATCGCATCCTCGGCGAGCATCGGCACGTGATTGTGGCTGACGCCGACCTGGCTCAGGCGGCGCTCCAGCTTGATGTCTTCGATCAGCGCCTCGATCTCTTCGATCAGCGCCGTCGCCATGGAGTCGGCGGAACCCGATTTGATCTTCGGGAACACGATCTGCGCGAGCTCCGCATATAACGGCGCGGCGATCGGCAGGTTGAAGCGCATCACGTGCGGCATGACCAGCGAGTTCGACAAGCCGTGCGGGACGTGGAAATGCCCGCCAATCGGATAAGCGAGCGCGTGCACGGCGGCGACCGGCGAATTGGTGAACGCCATGCCGCCGAGCATGGCGCCGAGCAGCATGTTGGCGCGCGCCGCGCGGTTGCCGCCGTCCGAGCAAACGACGCGGATGTTGCCGCCCAGCTGCTTGAGCGCCTCGCGCGCCAGCGCATCCGACATCGGGTTCTTCTTGTGCTTGCTGGTGTAGGCCTCGATCGCGTGCACCATGGCGTCGACGCCGGTGGCCGCGGTCACGTGGCGCGGCAGGCCGAGCGTCAGATCGGCATCGAGCACCGCCACGTCCGGCAGCAATTGCGGCGACACGACGCCCTTCTTTTCGCTCGCCCCGGTGGTCACGATCGCGATCGGCGTGACCTCGGATCCGGTGCCCGCGGTGGTCGGAATCTGCACCAGCGGCAGGCGCCCGCCCTTGCAGAAGCCGATGCCGTAGATCTCGCCCAGCTGCTGCTTGGCGCTCGTCAGGAACGCGACCAGCTTGGCGACATCCATCGACGAACCGCCGCCGAAGCCGATCACGCCGTCGATCTTCGCGGCGCGCCCGGCGGCGACCGCCGCGTGCACGATATGCTCGGGCGGATCGGCCTCGGTGTCCGAATAGATCGCGGCCTTGATGCCGGCGGCCTTGAGGCTGGCCAGGCCCTTCTCCATCAGGCCGAGCTTGACGATCCCCGGATCCGTCACGATCAGCGCGCTGGCGACGCCGAGCGAGCCCACGATCTCGCCGAGCCGCGCGGTCGCGCCCGGTTCAGATACGATCGACTTGGTGGTCTGGAAGGTGAAACTCGTCATCGCTGTCTCCGATTCGTAAAGCGCCTATCGTCTTGAACTAAGCCCGCGCCGCCGCGGCCACGTCGTCGATGCGGTCCTGGCCGAAGAACATCTGGCCGCGCACGAAAAACGTCGGCGCGCCGAACACGCCGCGTTCGATCGCCTCGTCCGTGTTGGCCTTCAGCTTCTCCTTGATCCAGGTTTGCCCGGCCTTGGCGGCAATCGTGGCCGCGTCCAGCCCTGCGTCGGTCAACGCGCGCGCGACGACCTCGGGATCGCCCATGTTGAGATTCTGCACCCACATGCCCGAAAACACGACATTGCAGTATTGCATGAGCCATCCATCTTCGCCGGCAGCCAACGCGCCGCGCATCAGGTGCAGCGTGTTGATCGGGAAATGCTTGTTCATGACGAACGGCACGCCGAATTTCTGCGCCGCGCGCACCATGTCGTCGAGCATGTACCGCGCCTTGGCCGGCACCATCATCGGCGACGCGTTGCCGGTGGCCTGGAACACGGCGCCGAGCAGCATCGGCCGAAACACGATGCGGTTTTTGGTTTCGCGGCCGAGTTTGGGCAATTGCGTATAGGCCAGATACGAGGTCGGCGAACCGACATCGAAGAAGAATTCGATTTCCCGCGTCATGATGGTACCCGTCGGTGACAGCATTCGGTCCATGGTCGATTCCGGCGCGGTGTCTTCAATTTGTCACCCCGGACAAGTCCCGCGCAGCGGGACGCCGATCCGGGGTCCATCGCAAACGCGGAAAGACTCTGGACCCCGGCTCTCTGCTGCGCTTCGGCCGGGGTGACAATTGGCATGGCTCACCACTTCTCCACCCACGGCCGCACGTCCAGTTCGAACGTCCAGGCGCTGCGCGGTTGCCGGTGGAGCATCAGATAGTTCCGCGCGATGTCGTCGGGCGCCATCACGCCGTCGGCCGGCAATTCGGCGAACCGCTCGGCGAAACGCTCGCGGGTGAACTTGGTGTCGATCGGACCGTCCACCACCACGTGCGCGACATGGATGTTCTTCGGCATCAGCTCGCGCGCCATCGATTGCGCCAGCGCGCGCAATCCCGATTTGGCGCTGGCAAAGGCGCCGAATTCGCTCGCACCGCGCATCGATGCGGTCGCGCCGGTGAAAATGATCGTGCCGCGCCCGCGCGCGACCATGCGTTTGGCCGCTTCGCGGCCGGTCAGAAATCCCGCCAGGTTCGCCATCTCCCACACTTTGGTGAACACGCGCGTGCTCATGGTCAGAATGCTTTCGCGGTACCAGGCGCCGACGTTGAACACGCACACTTCGACGGGTGCGACGTCGCGCTCGATCGCATCGAACAGCGCGATCACCTCGTCCTCCTTGCGCGCGTCGGCGCCGACCGGGTGTACCTTATGCCCGGCCGCGACGATCGCGTCGGCCAGCGGCTTCAGCTGATCGGCTTTGCGCCGGACCGGGCAGGCGATATAGCCGGCGTCGGCAAACGCGCGCGCCACCGCGCCGCCCAGTGCGTCGCCCGCTCCGATTACCACCGCCGCCGCTTTTTCCACCCGCGCCTCCTGCCGATCGAGGCAGGGGACCGCGCGCGTGCGCGTGAGTCAAGCCGGCTGTTGCGCGCGCGCATGGCTGCGGCGCGATGACGACGTTGCAGCGCCGCGCGGGACGGGTAAAGTCAGCCCCCTCAATACCCGCGAAAAGAATCACCACGCGCGCAAGCGAACGAGGAAACGCAGCGATGAGCCATCAGGGCAAGACCGCCATCATCACCGGAGCCGGCCAGGGCATCGGCCGCGTCTATGCGCAGCGCTTTGCCGAGGCGGGTGCGAATGTCGTCATCGCCGAGGTCAACGAAAGGAACGGTCAGGCGGTGGCCGCCGACATCGAAGCGAAGGGCGGCAAGGTGCTAGCGGTGAAAACCGACGTCGCCGACGAGAAATCGGTCGTCGACATGGTTTCCGCGACAGTCGAGAAATTCGGCGGTGCGGATATTCTGATCAACAACGCCGCGATGTTCACGCGCCTGTCGCGCGGCGTGTTCGACACGCTGCCGGTCGACGAGTGGCGGCGGGTGATGGACGTCAACGTGACCGGCGCGTTCCTGTGCGCGCGCGCCGTCCTCCCCCACATGCGCAAGAAGAAATGGGGCCGCATCGTCAACATCTCGTCCGGCACGGTCACCATGGGCCGGCCGGATTATCTGCACTACGTCACCTCGAAATCCGCCGCCATCGGCATGACCCGCGCCATGGCGCGCGAAATCGGCAAGGATGGGATCACGGTGAACGTGTTGCTGCCCGGCCTGACGCGCACCGAAATCGACGCCGAGGGCATCACCGACCAGGTGTGGAACCTGATCAAGGCCAAACAGTGCATCCCGCGCGAAGAAACGCCGGACGACCTCGCCAAGGTCGCGCTGTTCGTGACCTCGGACGATGCCGCGTTCATCACCGGCCAAAGCTTCGCCGTCGACGGCGGTGTGGCGCATATTTGAGCCAATTCTCGCCCCTTGCGAGCGGGGGAAAGCGGCTCTGCGCCTGGCTTTGTTACCGATGTTACGGATTTTCACCCCTAGCATTAGGGTACCTTAGGGTGAACTCCCGCCCCCTTCGGGCGGTTTCCGACAAATCCGTCTATACGTTGAGAAAGAACAAAATCCGGACAACAAATCGGCATCGCAGTTTTTGCGCCCGCCGACTTGCGCGCACACATGCGCGACCTACAAACGGATTTCAAGATCAGCGTTACGTTTGTTACCGATGTTACCGAGTGGGCAACACGTTGCGATCACCCATGCTTCGACTCGGCACAGATGCGCCGGTTCGGCATGAGGATTGCAGCTGTTCGGGAGCGACTCGTCGCGCGAACTACACGCCCCGCGCCCTCATCCATTCCGCCATTTCCTTGATCCCGGCGCGTAAATCGTACTTCGGCGCGTAGCCGAGCACCCGCCTGGCAAGACTCAAATCCGTGGCGCCGACCATGTCGGGCAGCGAAACGGCTTTCGCCGAGGCCACTTCGGTGCGTGTTTTTGCGGTCGGAAACACCGCGGCGAAGGCGGCTTTCGTGTCCGCGGGGCTGGATAACGTGCCCATGGTGATGTTGAACACGCGGCTGCCGAGGTCTTTGGCCTGGAGCGCCTGAACGGTGCCTTGCGCGGCATCCTTGGAATAAACCCATTCGACCGCGCCGGTCGGCAGCAAGGCTTCCTCGCCCTTGAGCGCGGCCGCGATCGCATCGCGCATCACGCCGCTTGGGCCCCCGCCGCCCTGCCCGCGCCACGGCCCGAACACCGCGCCGTAGCGCATTGCGGCGAATTCGAGCCCGTACCAGCGTGCGTAACTGAGGCCCAGATTCTCGATCGCCTGCTTGGTCGAGGCGTAGAACGTGGTTGGTCGCGGCAGACCTTCCTCGCGCATGACATCGAAACTGCCGTCGCCCGGCGCCATGAAATGGCTGAGCACATTCGAGCTCGACACCACGACGCGCGAAATATCGTGAATCCGCGCGGCCTCCATGACGTTCATGGTGCCGACGATGTTGAGCTGCACGGCCTGATACGGATCGCGCTGCGCGCCCAAGGTAAGATTCGGGTTCGCCGCCGTATGCACGATGGCGGTGATCTTGTGCTCGCGCAGAATTTGCGCCAGCAGCAGCGGCCGCAGAACATCGCCCGGCACCAAAGTCGCCCGCCCCAGATCGACGATATCGGCCAGCGCCGCCGGCTGCGGCGCATAATCCATCAACACCGGCCGCTCGCCCTGGGATTGCAGGATATGCGCGACCTGCGAGCCGACCAGGCCGGCGCCGACGATGAGGGTGGTCATCGCGAGCCCCTAGATCTTGCCGACGATCTGGAAATTCTCCGCGTTCGCCGTGCGCGCCGCCAGCGCCTGATCGCGCAGCACCCGGCGCAGCACCTTGTTGGTGACGTTGCGCGGCAGCGGCACATCCACGAAGAAATAGGCTTTCGGGCGCTTATACGCCGCCAGGGTGGACGATTTGCAGTGCGCGTCGAGTGCGGCGCCGTTGAGCGCGGGATCCTTCCTGACCACGACGGCCACGACGATCTGGCCCCAGCGCGTGTCGGTGACGCCGACCACCGACAATTCCTTGATGCCGGGGTGATTCGCCAGCGCGGCTTCGACTTCTTCCGGATGGATGCTCTCGCCGCCCGAGCGGATCATGTCGTCGACGCGACCGCGCAAGGTCAAATCGCCGTTGTCGTGCAGCTCGGCCACGTCGCCGCTGTAATACCATTTGCCGCGCAACTTCTCCGCGGTGGCGTCCGGGCGATTCAGATAGCCGGTGAAAATCGTATCGGCCGTCGCGTCGACGATCACTTCGCCCTCCTCGCCCGGCTTGACGCGATCGTCGGGCCCGCCGCCGATCTTGATCACGCGCGTGTTGGAATAAAATCCCGGACGCAGCTGATTGGGCGTCGGAACCGGCTCCGGGTGATACAGCGAGCACATGGTTTCGGTGGTGCCATAGATGTGCCGGATGGTCGCCTTCCATTCGGCGGCCATCTTGTTGACCAGCGCGGGTTCGATGGGTGCGGCGCCGTACAGAACGTGCTGCAAGGATTGTACCTTGGCCGGCGAATAGTTCGGCGCCAGCGTCATGGCGTGATAATGCGTCGGCACAGCAAACGTAAAAGTGATCTTGTGCTTTTCGATCGCATCGAGGCACGCGGCGGGCTCGAACATGGTCATCACATAGAACGTGCCGTTGAAGCCGAGGGTGACCAGGAACACGCCGTAGAAGCCGACGCAGTGGCTGAGCGGCATGAAGCCGAGCGCGCGATTATGCGTGCCGAAGCGGATGCCGGCCTGCGTCGCCAGCCAGATAATGCGATGCTCGCTGGCGCGGTGCGGAATGATGCCGCCTTTCGGCAGGCCGGTGGTGCCGGAGGTGTAGAAAATGAACGCCGGCGCATCCGGATGCGGCTTGGGCGGCGGCGGCAGGATTTTCGCGTCGCCCCGGCAGGCGGCGAAATCCTCGAACGTGCCCACGGCGCCGCCGGCGCAAAGTTTCGGCGCGTTCGCCGGCAAAGCGGCGGCCAAGGCGGCGGCGAGTTCGGGCTGTTTGTGGATGATCGCGCCCTTGAGTTCACCCTGCTCGGTCAGCTTGACCAGATCGGGCGTGGCCAGGCGCAGATTGAGCAGCGCCGGCACGGCGCCGATGCGCGAGAGCGCAAGCAGCGCCACGCTATGCTCGATGCCGTTGCCGAGGATCGTCGCCACGAACATGCCCGGGCGCACGCCGCGCTGCCACAGGCCGGCGGCGATCGCGTCGATCTCCTCGATCAGTTGCGCGTACGTGAACTGAAGTGGGCTGCGGTCGTCGACCAGCGCCAGATGATCCGGCGAACGCTGCGCCGACATATAAACCAGGTCGTAAGCGGTCTGCATCGTGTTGCCCTCCCCAGGCGTGCGTATTCTCGGAATCGCGCGCGGGAAGGCAAGGACCGAATTCGATACGGGCTATCCGCTAAGTGCGCGGCAGAACGCCCTTGAGGAACAATTCCGCGAAATACGCGCCGGTATCGTCGAGTTCCTTGGCCGACTTGCCGGCCAGCGACAGCACGGCGCCGTTGCAGAACGACACCGCCGCCACGGCAGCGCGCTTGCAGTTCAATTCGTGCGGCAGTTCGCCCCGTTCGATGCCCCGGCGGAACACGCGTTCCCATAAAATATAGTAGGCACGCGCCAGCGCGTTCATCTCCGGCAGGATATTGGCCGGCAGGTTGCGGCGCTGGAAGGCGAAGTTAGTGGTGTAGTGGCGGGCTTCCGAGGCCAGATGATGCTGGATGCCGGCGCGGATCATTTCGGGCGCGGAGACGTCGGTTGCCAGCACGTGTTCGAGATAGGCGTTGAAGCTGCCGGCGCCCCGCCGGCAGATCTCCTCGAGCGCGGCTTCCTTGGACGAAAAATAATAATACAGGCTGCCCGCGCGCATGCCGAGCTTGTCTGCGATGTCTTGAATCGTGGCCGTGAAGTAGCCTTTTTCGGCGAACACCGCGGCGGCGGCGTCCATGATTTCTTTTCTGCGGCGGGCCTGCTTGTCGTTCTTGTACGGCGACAACAGGGGCAACATGGGATTCGTCTGCATGAACGCACTATAACAAGCCGCACCGACCGGGCACAACGGTTGCAAACAGCCGTTGCGCGAAACCGCGTTGCTTTCCGGCGGCGCGCTGCCCATGATCCGGGCGGTTTGCCGATAAAAACAGCTTTGGAGGAAGACTCTTATGTTGACCGGCGACATATTGCGCCGCTCGGCCAATCGGTTTCCGAGCAAGCCGGCGATCCTGTGGGGCGACGAGGTGCTGCCCTACCGCGCGTTCAACGAGCAGGCCAACCGCCTGGCCCATGCGCTGATCGGCCTGCGCCTGCCAAAGCAGAGCAAGATCGCCATCATGTCGCGCAACCGCACCGAGTACGCGATCGCGTTCTTCGGCTGCGCCAAATCCGGCCATGTGCTGGTGAATATCTCGGTGCTCTACGCGCCGGCGGAACTCGAATACGTGCTGCACAAGGCGGACGTCGACGTGCTGCTGTTCGAGGATATTTTCGCCGAAAAGGTCGCCGCGGTGCGCGCCAAGCTGCCGCGCATCAAGACCTATGTCGCGATCGGCGCGAGCGTGCCGGCGCAGACGCAAGGCGCCGTGCTGTTCTACGATTTCATCAAGAGCCAGCCCGCAGCCGAGCCGGACATCTCGATGCGCGAAGACGATTCGTTCTGCATGACCTACACCGGCGGCACCACGGGCCGGCCCAAGGGCGTGCTGATGAGCCATCGCGCGCGCGCGGTGACCGCGCATACGGTGATGGTCGAGGAGCATATCGACGAGCGCGACGTGGTCGGGGTGGTCACGCCGATGTTCCATGTCGCTGCGCTTAACATCATGTTCCAGCCGGCGATCCTCGCAGGCGCCACGGCGACGCTGCTGTCGCAATGGAGCGCCGCGAATTTTTCCGCGATGGTGCGCAAGACCAAGATGACCGCCAACTTCATGGTGCCGACGCAGGCGATCATGGTGGTGCAGGACCCCGCGTTCGACGCGGCCAACTACGCCACTTGGCGCAAGGTCAGCTTCGCCGGCGCGCCAATGCCCGACTGGGTGCAGCTGGAACTGATGAAGCGGTTTCCCGAGCTGCGGCTGACGCAGATCTACGGCCAATCGGAAATGGGCGTGATCGCCGTGCTGCAGCACTGGCATTTGCCGGGCAAACTGGGCTCGGTCGGCCGGGAATCGTACAATGTCGATACGCGCGTGGTGAAGCCGGACGGCTCGCCAGTGAAGCCCGGCGAGATCGGCGAGGTCGTCTCGCGCGGCGAAAACCTCATGACGGAGTATTACGGCGAGCCGGAACAGACGAAAGCGTTCTTCAAGCTGAGCGACGGCTGGGGCTGGTCGGGCGATTTGGCGGTCATCGACGCCGACGGGTTCATCACGCTGGTCGACCGCTCCAAGGACATGCTGATTTCGGGCGGCGTGAACATTTACCCGAGCGAGATCGAACGCGTGATCTTCGAGCTGCCGCAAGTGGCCGAATGCGCGGTATTCGGCATTCCCGACGACCATTGGGGCGAAGCGCCGGCGGCCTATGTGTCGCTGAAGGCCGGCATGCGCCTGAGCGAACAGGAATTGACCGACCATTGCATCGCCAAGCTGCAGCGCATCATGCGCCCGAAGCTGATCAAGTTCGTCACCGAATTTCCCAAGACGCCGATCGGCAAGATTCAGAAAACCGTCCTGAAGGAGCCGTACTGGGAAGCGCGGCGGAAGAAGATTTGATGGGCTGCGCGATCTCGCTGTCACAGCTTCGCCCGGCTTCCCTCCCCCCTTGCGGGGGGAATTATATACTTGAAAAGTAAATGACCGACGCACCCCTAAACACTTAGCCGGCGCGTTTCGTTTTAGAGGCTCGTCGCGGCTCAGGCGGCATT
>JBFWYO010000112.1:0-12053 GCA_050186335.1 Alphaproteobacteria bacterium
CGGCACCGTGCGGGTGCCGTACAGCTCGGGCGAGCGCCGCATCTCGATCGCGTTCGACGTGGTGCCGGCGTAAGCCGAAGCGTCACATCCGCTTGGCGATTTCCTCGAGCATGACCTCGGTGGCGCCGCCGCCGATCGCCTGCACGCGCGCATCCCGATACATGCGCTCGATCGGCGTCTCGCGCATGTAGCCCGAGCCGCCGTGGAACTGCAGGCACTTGTACATCACCTCGTTGACCAGTTCGCCCAAGATGGCTTTCACCATCGAGACCTCTTTCACGCAGTCGATGCCCTGCTGATCGAGCCACGCGGTGTGATAGGTGAGCTGGCGCGCGGCTTCGATCTTGGAGGCCAGTTCGGCCAGGCGCGTGCGCACAAGTTGCTTGTCCCAGAGCGTGGCGCCGAACGCCTTGCGGGTCTTGACATAATCGACGGTCAGTTCCATCGCCTTGGCGCATTCGCCGAGCGCGATCGCCCCGGCGACCAGCCGCTCGTTCTGGAAATTCTGCATGATCGAGTAGAAGCCCTTGTTCTCCTCGCCCAGCATGTTTTCCGCCGGCACCTCGCAATCCTCGAACACCAGCTCGGCGGTGTCCGAGCAGCGCCAGCCCATCTTGTCGAGCTTACGCGCGACCTTGAAGCCTTTCGTGTTCTTGTCGACGATGAAGATCGACACGCCGCGCGACCCCTTGGCCGTCGGATCGGTCTTGGCGGCAATGAAATAGACATCGGCCAGCACGCCGTTGGTAATGAACATCTTCGAGCCGTTCAGCACCCATGCATTGTTGCCCTTGCGCTTGGCATTGGTGCGGATGCCGGCCACGTCCGAGCCGGCGTCCGGCTCGGTGACGCCGATCGCGGTGATGATCTCGCCCTTGATGATGCCCGGCAGGTATTTGGCCTTCTGCGCCGCGGTGCCGAAGCGCGCGAGATGCGGCGAGGCCATTTCCGAGTGCACGCCGACGGTCACCGCGAATCCGCTGTATGAGGATTTGCCGAGCGCCTCGTGCAGCACCACCGAGGCGACGGTATCCATGGCCGGGCCGCCATATTCCTCCGGATAGCGGATGCCGAGCAGCCCGAGCGAGCCCATCTTGCGCAAGGTTTCGCGCGGCACGGCGCCCGCGGTTTCCCACGCGTCGCCGTGCGGAATCACTTCCTCGCGCACGAAACGGTCTGCCTGCTCGCGCAGCATGCGGTGCTCTTCCTCGATATAGACCGGATCCACGGCACGTCTCCTGGCGAACGAATTGGATGGGGATCAGGTGGCGGGCTTGGTCGCCTGGAACGATTTGCGCTGGGCGAATTTGTCGAACCACGCGCCGAGCTTCGGATGGGTCTTGCGCCAGCCCATGTCGCCGAAGCGAATATCGAGGTAGCCGACCGCGCAACCGATCGCGATCGTCGAAGCATCGACCTTGTCGCCGAGTTGCGGCGCCATTTTCTCCAGCGCATCGAGCGCCTGGGTGACTTTCAGGTTTTGCCCGGCGCTCCAATCCGCCCACTGCTTGTCCGCCGGGCGCAGCGCCTGTTCGTAGCGCATCAGGATCGCGGCGTCGGCCATGCCGTCGGCCAGCGCTTCGGTGGTCTTCGTGCGCCAGCGCGCCGGGCCGCTCGCCGGAATCAGCTTGCCGCCGCCCGCCAAGCTGTCGAGATAATCGACGATCACCGCGGAATCGAAGATCACGTCGCCGTCATCGTTGATCAGCGACGGCAGCTTGCCGAGCGGATTGGCGTTGCCGAGTTCCGGGTTCATCGCCACCGGCGACGACATGATGTCGATCAAGTCGATGCGGTCGTTCAGCCCCAACTCCATGGCGGCGATACGCACTTTGCGCACGAACGGCGAGAGCGGCGCGAAAAAAAGCTTCATCGGACGGTTTCCTCTTCGGTTTCTCGTTTGCGGTTCGACGCCGGGACGCGGCGTTCGGAGCGGGGCCGCGCATGATGGCGGGCAAGGCAGGCGGGTTCAAGGCAAAGCGCGCGGCACGGTAGCGCGGTTGACACAGGCCAAGGATAAAACGTTATATCATAACGTTATAGTGTAACGATGTTTGCCGCCCACTTCCGGTGCGGCGAGGGGGGGTCGATGCAGAATCAGGTCAGTCGACTGGCCAAGGTTTGCGTGCGCCCACCGACCGGAATCTGCGCACCCGGCGTGCGCGGTCAAAATATTCGGCGCGCGTCCGATCATCGGCTTCGCGCGCCGTTCGATCCTGCGACGCTAGAGCTTCGCCGCCAGGAAACTCATCGTGCGCTGCCAGGATTGCTCGGCGCATGCCTTATTGTAGGCCGGGCTGGTCTCGTTGAAGAACCCGTGCATCGCATCGTAACGGTACAGTTCGAACGGCACCGCGCCGGCCCGCATCGATTTTTCCAGTTCATCGACCGAGGCCGGCGTGCACCAATCGTCCTGGTTGGCGAAATGACACTGCAGGGGGATTTTTATCCTGCCCGGGTCGGCGAACGAGGCGGGCGGAATGCCGTAAAAGCAGACTCCGGCTGCGAACTCGGGCACATGCACGGCGGTCGCGATGGTCAAGGCGCCGCCCATGCAGAAACCCATGACGGCAACCTTGCCGCTGGTGCCGGCCAGATATTGCGCCGCGCCGCGAATGTCCTGCTTGGTGGCGCGCGGAAAATCCAGCTTGCCCATCAAGTGTCCGGCCTCGTCGCGTTCGGTGGTGACCTTGCCCTCGTAAAGATCCGGCGCCAGCGCGTTGTAACCGGCCGCGGCGAACCGGTCGGCCACGCCGCAAATCTGCGGGTTCAGGCCCCACCATTCCTGGATCACCACGACGCCCGGCTTGCCCTTGCCGGCATTCGCCAGATACCCGCGCGTCTTGGCGCCGTCGGGGCGGGTGTAGTCGATCATGCTGCCCATGAGGTGCTTCCTTCGTCTGTCGGCTGGAGTGTTGGTCGGCGAATGTTAGCCGCTCGGGCGTCCATGTCGATGGCGGAACGTTGAATGAATTGCATGCCGGATTTGCGCCGGACACGCTTTAATGATTGGCGTGGTTGGAATCGGGGGAGACATCGCATGTTGCGCTGGGGGCTAGGCGGCTTATTTGCTTATGTGTTGTTTTTGCTGTGCAGCATCGCGGCGCCGGCGTTCGCCGCGTCGCCTTGCGAAAAGCCGGAGATCGACGACGGGCCGCTGCCGAACGTGGCCGGTTGCGTCTCCTTCCGGCTGTTCGACGACGCGCTGGTCGGGTCCGAATTGCGCGGCCAGCGGCGCAACGAACTCGCCATAGCGATCGAATCGCTGACCCTGCTGCAAATCACCGATCGTCTGTCCGTACTGCTGCACAAGACGTTCGAGCCGGTGACCGAAGCCCGCGCCGGCAAGTCGCGCGCGTTCCGGGATCACGGGCTGTATGTCGAAGAACTGTATGCGGCATGGACGGAAAAGGAACTTTTCGGCGCCGCGCAGCTCGGCGCCGAGTTGATCCTCGGCAAATGGAACCTGCCGTTCGGCCGCGCCTACGACGATTTCTTGACCGTCTACGGCAACGATTTTGCCGCGGATTACGAATTCAAGGAGCGCGTCGGCGCGCTGCTGACGTTCAACATCGAACCCGCCGAAAATATAAGCGTCAGCCCGTTCGTCGGCTGGTTTACCCGCGACATCTGGCTGACCGGCACGATGTTCAAGAGCCGCGGTTCGCCCGGCCCGAACGACGGCGGCGCTGGCAACACCGGGCGATTGGATTCGTTTATCGTCGGCGCCTCGGCCGAATTCAAGGCGCTGGCCGGGCTCGAACTGTGGGCCAGCTATGCGGATCATGCGCGCGCGCCTGGCGGCGCCGAACGGGAACGGGCATTCGTCGTCGGCGCGTCGCTGCAATGGAAGTGGAACGAAGATTTCGCGCTGCGTCCGCTGATCGAATACGCGCACTTCGCGCATTTCGACAACGCCGCCGGCGAACGGCGCGATTACCTGACCGTGTCTCTGCGCGCCGATTGGCAGACGGCGGTCCTGTCGGGCCGCTCCCGGGCGGTGATCGGCTACACGCTGCGCAGCGTTCGCGGGCAAGGCGACGCACGCACGGCGCAGCGCGACGGGCTGGTCGCTTTGACGCTCGGGCACAAGTTCGACAACGAATTGGATGTCGCCCTCGGCTACAAATATGCCGACGACGCGCGGATCGGTTCCCACTCGATCGGGCTGCTGTTGACCTGGAAGTTCGACTACGGTCCGTTCGGCCGCCGGGCCAAGCCAGCGGCACCGGCCACGTAGGGCGCCGGCCGTCCGCCAAAAACGGTGCAACCGGCCGGCAAATTGGGTATTGGTAGGAAGGCTGGGGGCGCCGTTTCGCCGAGGGCTACGCACCGTCGATGTTCAAGGATCTGTTCAAGCGCAAGGCCAAGCCCGCGTTGGCCGACAAGACGCCGGCGGGCGAGCAGATGGGCGTGTTCTCGCTCGAATTGGCCGGGGTCGCCGACCCGTTCGATCCCGATCCGTTGTGGGACCGCAAGTACGGCGGCAATTCCGAAATCGTCGAACGCGCGACCGAAGACAAGGAGTTCCGCCTGCAGGCGGCGCTCGACGGCTGCCGCGACGTCAAGTTCGTGCGCGACGAGCACGGCCGCTTTCGCGAACAGACGCCGGTGTTCACCGACATCGTGATGTGGATTCCCGAAGCCAAGTGGCGGCACGATTCGTTACATGGCGGCCACCGCCTCGAAGCCCTGGCGACCAACCTGGCGGCGTTGCACAAGCGCAAATTCTCGCGTTCGCTGCCCGGCGACCGCGAACCGATCTACTGCATCATGCCCGACGGCGAATTGACCGATAATGCGGTCATCTTTCAGTTCGGGTTCGGCGTCTTCGTGCCCGGCGAGAAGGACCAGCTGCTCGGCACCGTCGCCCTGCGACGCAACAAAACCGCGCAGACGGTCAAGGTGCCCGACTATTCGTTCTGGCGCGGCGGCAAGGAGACCAAGCGGCCGGTCGGCGTGTTCCAGGGCCAGGGCAGCCTGCTCATAACGCCGGACCGTACCGGCCCGGCGCGCGCGCCGTTGTGGTTCCGCGAAAAATCCGGCCACATTTACGTCAACCTCAGCGCCGCGGACTCGGAAAGAGTCTACGCCGACGACGAACGCATCAAGCTGGTCGAGACCACGACGCCGCGCAAGCACGGCGATCCGTTCCAATGGGTGCTGCGCGACGGACGCGCGGCGCTGCCGGCGGTCGATGCGACCGACGACGAGGATCAACTGATCGTCGAAGTGACGTTCGTCGCCGAGCCGGCCACCGCGCGCGCGCCGCAAATGGTCGTCCGCCAGCGTCCCGCACCGCCAACCCCGGCGCCGCTGCCCGCCAAGGATGCGGGCAAGCGCGGGCCGTCCCTGTCTCCGCGCGCACCGTCGGCCGCGTCCGAGGCGCCGACCGCGCGTGCGCCCGGGCTCGACGCGCAAGCAACCCCGCAAGCCGCCCCGCGCGCGGCGTCGGGACCGGCAACCGCACGCGCGGCCCCGGCCCCCGAGTTAGACGGCATGTTCACCGGACACGATCGCGGAAGCGATGCGACTCCGATCTCGAGTCGCTATTCGCTCAAGCTCGCCGGTTGCGCCCTGCTGCGCATCGACGGCGATCGCGCGTTGGGCGGATTGGAGGAATGGGTCGTGTGGCTCGATCCGACCGGCTATCCGGTGCAGCACGAGAATCGTCATAAGGTCGACACCAACACATGCCTGGCGCTGGCCGGCACGGCCAAGTCGCGCAGTCTGTATTATCGGCTCGCGGGCGAGACCAATTTCAAGCCGGTCAAGCTGATCCCGTGCGTCCTGCCGACCGAAACCGGCAAACTGCTGGAGCTGAAGGAATCGCCGCTGCCCGGCATCTATCACGGCATGCTGATGCTGCCGCAGGAGACATCGTTTCCGCTCAGCCCGTCCTGGCTCGTGCTCGGTCGCAGCAATTTGCAGCCGGAAGCGGCGCAGCCCGATCTGCCGCTCGAACTGCTCAATCATCCGCATTCGCTGCGCTGGAACGCCGGCGGCGGCACGCAGGGGGCGAAACTCAATTCGCTGAACCTGTCGCGCCGGCATGTCAGCTTGCGGCTGGTCGACGGACGGCTCGAGCTGGCGATGGCCGAGGGCAAGATGCCGGTCTACACGCTGGATCGGAATCTCAAGGCGATGCGGTCGCTCGATCCAGGCGCGCGCGCGACGATGTCGCTGCGGCCCGACGAATATATCGTGGTCGGCGCCTATCTGCTGCGCTTCCACCAGGAGCGGCCGCAAACCATGCTGTCGCGCGAGGCTTCGCGTCTCAATCGCGCCGGCGCGCCGCCGGCAGCGTAAATGGTCCGGCGCATGGCGCGGGCGCAATTCGGCCGTCGCTATGGTATAGTTTTTAGGTTCGTCGCCCGTTCCACTCGCGTGACTTCTCGCTCATGGCCCTGCCGAAAATCCCGACCGTAGTGAAGCGCGCAACGTCGCTGCTGTTCATGCTGGCGGCGTTCGTCGCCATCGGCGGCGTGGTCTATTACCGTCTGGCGGATCTGCAACACCGCGCCGCCGTCCCGCCCAAGGCATTGGCAGCCACCGATACCGAAGACAGCCGCCTGTTCTTCGACCTGCTGCGCACGAAATTGTTGAAGCCACGGCCGGACGGCGGACTTGAGATGGCGCCGTCCGATTTCGTCCAGGCGCGCACCGCCAAGGGCCAGAAGGAGACCGATCCGGAAATTTCCGAACAGGAACAGGCGCGGCTGCTGCGCGTGCTGTACGATTCCAACGTCGGCACGATCGTGCGCCAACAAGTGCGCCTGTGGAACGACACGCGGCTGGTCGCGGCGATTCGCGACGACGTGCCGAATACGCTCGCCGACGCCAACGCCAGCGAATGGCAGGCGTTCAACGCGACCGGGCATCCGCTGCGCACGGTCGACCAGGTGCCGGAGCAATTCGGCTTCATCCACAAGGAGGAGCTGAAGCCCGGCTTCGGTCCGTGGCTCGCCGTGACCGACAATGCCCAGGAGATCACGTTTCGCGGCGCGCTTCGGCCGGGCAATGCGCGCACGGTGACGATCCAGGTCGTCGGCACGCCGGTGCGGTTGCCGCCTGGCGCCCGGGTCGAAAAGCGCGAGGGCGATTTCGGCGCCATCTGCCCGCTCAAGGCGAGTGCCGCGATCATCACCCTGCCGGTGGCCGCCAATGCGCGCGGAACGCAAGTCTCGGTGTCGGTGCAGCCGTCGCCCAATTGCGCCGCCCGGCTGTTCGGCCTGGCGATCCGCCTTGAACGCGACAAGAGCGGCAAATTTTCAATTTACAAGTGGCGGCCGGTCGGACGCCTGGCGCGCAATGAAGCGCATTTCACCATCCGCACGTCAGACGACGTGCTGCTCACCGACCCGGCCGGCAAGGGGCGACCGGCGAAGGCCGCGGCGCAGCTCAATCTGCTCAACCTGGTCGGTTTCGGCCCCTCGGACGCCGCCAGCGTGATCGGCGTGCTGGCGCAAAGCCGGCTGCCGCCGGCGCGCAATACCGAGATTACCCTGACCGTCGACAGCAAGATCCAGAAAGCTGCGCAGGACGCGCTGAAGTGGGGCATGACGCGCATTCCGGCCGGCGACAAGTACGCCGGCGAGCGCAAGGTTTCGATCGTCGTGCTCGACGCCGATACCGGTGCCATCCTCGGCACGGCGAACTGGCCCGCGGCGCCGGAAGGCGCGCAACCCTGGGACTACGCGTCGTTCGCGGCGGCCAATCCGTTGCGCGATCCGATGTCGATGTTCGCGTGGGAAGTGATCGACAAGAACAACACGCCCGGCTCCACGTTCAAGACCATCGCGGCGCTCGCCTACATGCGCCAGTCGGGCGCGCTCGCCGCCCAGCTCAAGCGCGTCATGCTCGGCCTGGACCCGGCCTCGCTGACCGCATTGACCGGGCTCAACCCCGGTGCGAGCGCCTACAATCCGAACAACGGCCGACGTTCGATTGCGAATTTCGGTCACGGCAACATGTTGCCGTATTTCGGCCGGTCGTACCGCGATTCCGCGGGCTGCAAGGTGCCGCCGATTCCGAACGACGGGCGCTTCGGGTTGACGCAGGGCATACAGTTCTCGCTCAACGTGTGGTTCGCACGGCTCGCGGTGATGCTCGACGAGGGGACGGTCGACGAATACATCCGCAAGCTGCGCGTCGACAAGAACGCGCCGCCGCCGCCGACGCGCATGATCCAGCACCTGCGCTGGCTCGGCCTGGACGATCAGGAGAAGATGGATCTTGGCGTCAACGTGCCGCCGTCGTTCGGCCTGCATCGCGACAAGGAGGGCACGGATATTCTGTATGCGCAGGTTGCGCGGCAGCAGTTTACCGAGCTCGATTTCGAGACCAACAATCCGGCCGGCCTCAAGGACATCCTGCTGTTCGTCATCGCGCAGAACGGCATCGGCCAGTCGGTTTCTTTCTCGCCGCTGCACATGGCCCGCGGCGTCGCTTCGATCGCCAGCGGCAAACGCATCCAGCCGCATATTTTCTCCAAGTGGGGCAACCAGACCTTGCCGGTGCCGGACGCACCGAAACTCGACGCCGATCCGGAACTGCTGCAGCTGCTGCGCAACGGCATGAAGGGCGTGCCGGAAGTCGGCACGGCGGCCGGCGCGTTCATCAAGAGCACCGATTTCCGCTGCCGGACCTACGGCAAAACCGGGACCGCCGAAATCGACAAGGGCAAATCGTTCAACTCCGGCTGGTTCATCGGCTGGATGGATCCGGACAAGCCGGGCGGCCGCAAGCTGGCGTTCTCGTGCATGGCGACCCACGCGTTCGGCGCGCTGCGCACCGGCGGCGCTTTCTGTGCGCCGATGATCAACAAGATGCTCGAGTTGATCGTGCTCGGCGACAAGGCGCCGAAGGACCCGACCGAGCCGCCGCCCAAGCCGGGCGAGATACGGCCGGCCGACCGCAACGACCTGACGCCGCCCGGCGATCCCGACAGCGAGCGCGACGATCCACTCAACCCGGTCGTGATCGATCCCGACCAGCCGCCGACGCCGCCGCAGAACACGCCGCCGCGCCCGGCCGTGCCGCAACGGCAGCGCGGTTGAGCGGGCGATGACGATGCAATTCCTGCCTCGCCGGCGATCGCCATGAGCGCACGCTCCGGCAATGCGTTCTTCGCGCTGTTCAAGTCGGTGCTGCCGATTCTGGCCGCTTATCTCGTGCTGCTGGTCTGGGGCTATCTGATCTGGCAGGCCTGGCACAAGGCGCCGACCGGATCGGTCGCGCAGGATATCGTGATCGAGGCCAAGAACGCGCCGCTCACGCTCGGCTTTTCGGAACTGGGGCAGCGCGCCGGGCCGCGCGCGGCGGCGGCGCAACATTTGCGTATCACGCGCCAGGGCGCGGAGTGGGTGCTGTTCAACGTCTCGACCGGCAAGCGCGTGCTGGTAAGTTCCACGCAATCCTCCGGCCGCTTCCTCGAACGCTGGCAATTGCGCCAGGGCGATCGGATTTCGTTCGACGGCGCCGATTTCACCGTCACGCAGTTGAGCGGCACCTCGCTGACGTTGGTCGAACGCGGTACCAACCGCGAAGTGACCTGGACCGGCGGCAGCCTCATGCCGAAAGGCGAAACCCTGCACACGCTGTGCCGCAACACGCTGTCGCGCTGGCTGCAGACCGGCAAATGGATTTCGCGCGATTGGCTTACCTCGGACAAACCCGAACTGCGCTTGTTCTCGATCGGCGGCGGGATCACCTGCAGCGACCGCTGGGAAGTCGCGAAGCTGCCGCTCAACGCCGCCTTCGTGGTCTGGCAGAACGGCCGTTATTGGGTGGCGCCCGGGACGCGGCGGCCCGACACGCTGTTCTTCCGCCAGGGCCAGACCCGCGGCACTTCGTTCGCCGACATCGCGCTGCCGCTGACCGGCGAACTCGGCCGCGTCACGTCATTGATCGTGGGCTCGACCCGTTACGTGCTGGCCGCGACGCCCGAACGCCTCACGTTCCAGCCGCTGACCAACCGGGATTTCTTCTATGAGGACGAGCCGCAGCCGCCCAATGCCACGCGCTGGTCGTGGATCGGCGACGGCAACAAGGTGCGCGCGTGGATGGTCCAGCGCACGGTGGCGATCGGCTTCGGCGTGCTCGCGGCCGCGATCGCCGCACTGCTGATCCTGTTCTGGTGGCGCAAGCGGCATCCGCACGAACCCGGCTGGCTGATCCATACGCTCGCCGCCGTCGTGCCGTCGCTCATCGGGCTATGGGTCACGCTGCTGCTGCAGCAACGCACCGGACAGCCGGACGCCATCCTGCCGGTCGCCGCCGCCGGAGCGGCCTGGTTCTGGGCGACGTTCATGTTGACCTGGAGCGGCCGCATGAGCGGTTTTCCGGCATGGATCTGGCTGTTCGCGATGACGCTCGTCGCGATCGGCACGGTCAACATGTTCCAGCTCGGCGCCGGCGCCGACAACACGCGCTGGCTCGGCTACGCCGGTTCGCATGTGCTGATCCTGGGCGGCTTCGGCTGGGCGATGGCGATGTTGACCGCGGTGTCGATCGTCACGTGGCGCCGTCTGTGGCTTTTCATGTTCAACCGCGAGACGTTCTTCACCCTGCTCGCGATCCTGCTGATCGGCCTGCTGATGATGCAGTTCATCGTCGGCAGCCAGGAAGGCCTCGCCGGCATTCAGCCGGTCGAGATGGTCAAGACGGTTCTCGTCGTGCTGCTCGGCTATATCGGCCTGCACATCACCGAAACGCGCCAGCGCGAAGCCAAGGCGTACCGCACTTCGCCGATCATGTTCCTGCTGCCGTATTTCCGCTTCGCGTCGGTGTTTTTCCTGATTGTCGTCAGCGTCGTCGTCGGCGTGAAGGATTTCTCGCCGATGGTCATCATGGCGCTGGTGTTGCTGGCGTTCCTCTGGAAACTCGGCGGCTCGCAGGGCGAGTTCTACGGCAGCGGCTGGGCGTTCAAGCTGATGCGGCCGACGGTCCTGTTGGGCCTGGCGCTAATCGCGGTGGCCGCGTACTACGCCTACAAGTACCCCGATTCCGTGCCGCACGGCTTCCCGAAGCGCGATCGAATCTTCGTCTGGTCGCAGCCCGAGCTGCATCCGCACAGCGGCGCGCAGGTGCTCGGCTCGCTCGATGCGATCGGGCAGGCCGGCTGGTTCGGCGCCAAGGAATGGTTCGGCGCCAACGGTCCGATCATGAATCTGCCGGCCGTGCATAACGATTTCATCACCGCGTTCCTGATCAATCGCTGGGGCGGCGCGGTCGGCCTGTTCATGCTGATCGTTCAGTTGTGCTACGTGGCGCTGCTGTTCGCCCTGTCGCGCGCGACCGAGCGGGAATTGGCGGCCGGGGATTTCCGCGAGCAGAATGCCGGCGTCGTGCTCGGCTATGCGATCTACGGCCTGGCCTGGATGCATTTGATCCACTGGATGATCTCGTGGGGCAACGTGCTGGGCCTCCTGCCGGTCATGGGCCAGCCGATGACCTTCATCACCGCCGGCAACAGCCATTTGCTGTTTTTCGGCCTCGCCATCGTGGCGATCGGCCTGATCACATCCTGGGTCATCCAATCCTACCGCGACGAAACGCCGCCGGCGGCGGTCCAACCGCCTTGATCCGGCAGCCGGCTTCGACCGTAGACCATCCGGTAGAAGTTTTTGGATCGCCCGATGCCCGATGACGCGTCTTTAACCGGTTTCCCGTCATTGGCGGGGCGTTGCGACCCGCCGTCGAGCGGGTTGCGCATCGCCGTGGTCGGCGCCGGCATCGCCGGGCTGAGCGCGGCGTGGCTGCTCGCCAAGCGCCATCGCGTGACGCTGTTCGAGGCCGCACCGAGCCTGGGCGGGCACAGCAATACCGTCGACGTGGCGCCGGCCGGTGGGCAGGGTGGTTCGATCGCGGTCGATACCGGGTTCCTCGTGTTCAACGAGCGCACCTATCCGAACCTGATTTCCCTGTTTCGCCAGCTCGGCGTTGCGACCGAGGCCAGCGACATGTCGTTCTCGGTGTCGGTGGCGGACGGAAAGTTCGAGTATGCCGGGGCTTCGAAAGTGCGCGGCCTGTTCGCGCTGGGATCGAACGTC
>JBFWYO010000113.1:0-11707 GCA_050186335.1 Alphaproteobacteria bacterium
TTGTAATTGCGCACGCAGCCGGCGATCACGTCCTTGCCGGCCAGGTAATTGGGCGCCATCGCGACCACGCTCTAGATCTTGTCGCGTTCGACCATCATCCCGGTCGCTTCGGCAGCCTGATCGTTGACGAACGACGCCGAGACGAACAGCGGGTTGCATAACGCGCCGGCGAGCGGCGACGGACCGGCGTTGGCGCTGACCAGCATCGCCTTGGCGTCCATCACCGGCTTCATGATCGCCATCATGACGTGCGACCAGATCACGCCGGAGACCACCTGGACCTTTTCCTGTTCCAGAAAACGCGTGACGTGCGAGACGCCGACTTCGGCGCGCGCCTGGTCGTCGGCATAGATGACTTTGGTCGGAACGCCGGACAGCTTGTCGCCGTCCTTGTTCCAGCCCTGGTGCTCGAGGCCGAGCTTGAAGCCGCGCTCCATTTCGGTGCCGATCAGGGCGCCGCTGCCGGTCGTCGTGCTCAAGAATCCGATGCGCAGTTCCTCGGCCGGAGCGGCGGTCGCCGTTGCGGCCACGGCAGCGCAAATAATGCTCAGCGTTCGGGTCAATTTCATGCCGGCCTCCCTGGAGCGGTTTTTCTGATGGCGTCGCGAATGCACGCATCACCGCCGGCGCTTTGGCGCGCCGGCTATTTCAAAGCCGGCGATTGCTTCGCCTTGGCCTGGCGAAAAATAGACAGTATACTGTCGAATAAGTCAATGGGCGGCGAAAGCCGATTTTTGCCGTTCCCGGTCGGCCGCACTCCTTGTGGCGTGTCGCCGCAAGAGGCCAGTGATTGCAGGAGTTTGATTGTGTCGCGCAGACCACATCCACCCGCGGCAGCCGACTCGCCGCCGCGCCGGCCGTCGCGGCGCACCAGAACCATGCCGGACAAGCGGGCGGGCGAGAGTGGGCTTGCGCAGGAACAGCCGTTCGATCTGTATGTTTTGCCCGGCTATCTGGTGCGCCGGTTGCATCAGATCGTCACCTCAACATGCCTGGCGGCGTGGAACGGCTTGAACGTCACACCTCTTCAGTATGCCGCGCTTATGGCGACACGCGAGTTCCCCGGCATCGATCAACGCGGATTGGCGCGCGCGATCGCGATCGATCGCTCGACGATCGGCACGGTGGTGGGGCAGCTGGAACGGTCTAAATGGATCGTCCGACGCACGAGCCGAAGCGACCGCCGCAACAAGGAGATCTATCTCACCGTGCAGGGCGCCGAACTCCTGCGCCGCGCCCAGCCAATCGCGTGGGAGATCCAAGACCGGTATCTCGGCGTGCTGACCGCGCGCGAACGCGCCGCCTTCGTGGAACTGCTGGCCAAGCTGGTCGAGCGGAACAATCACCTGTCCCGCGCGCCGCTGGACCTCACGGGCATCCAATAGGCCGCCCGCCGGCACTTCGCCAATTGCGATCCTAGTCGCCCCGACGATCGCGCCCGCCGACGCACCTGCCGGCCAAGGGCAAGACGCGGCGCAAGCCGGAGGCCGGCGACCGCGGCGCCGCAAATACGCGCGGGCGGCCGTTTAGACCGCCAACGAAGCGCGGGCGGGCGGGCGCAACACCGCAACTTGGCTCGCTTTGCTGCGGTGCAAACGGGCCGTCATTCTGACACTTCGACGTCTCGGCCGCTTGTCTGGCACCGGCACCGGTGTATCATTCGTTCACCGTATTTCGGCGGGCCGAATTGCAACATCAGGGAGAGGGAGACATATGAGAAAATACTTTTTGGGCGGGCTTTGCGCCGCCGTATTGACCGCCGTATCGAGCGGCGGCGCCTGGGCACAGGGCGCACCGATCAAGATCGGCGTGGTGCTGCCGTACGCGCCGCCGTTCGAGATCTATTCCAAGTCGATGGAAATCGCGATGCGGATGGCGGTCGAGGAACTCGGCGGCTCGGTTGCCGGCCGAAAAATCGAACTGATTTTCGAGGACGATGGCAACAAGCCGCCGCAAGCGATCACCAAGGCCAAGAAGCTGATCAGCAGCGACAAGGTCGACATCCTGGTCGGCGGTCTGGCGTCCAATCTCGCGATTCCGATTCATCAGGAAGCCGTCGGCGCGCAGCAGCCGACCGTGATGATCAACGCCGGCGCCGGCAACATCACCGGCAAGGATTGCAGCCCGTGGGTCATGCGCGTCTCGTTCTCGAACGACCAGATTATCCGCGACAGCGGCGCCTGGCTGTTCAAGAAGGGCTTCAAGTCGGCATACGGCATGGCGGCTGATTATGCCGGCGGCCGCGAGATCATCGAGATCTTCAAGCGCGAGTTCGAAAAGGCCGGCGGCAAGTTCGTCGGCGATGCGTACCCGCCGTTCGCAACCAAGGATTTCGGCCCGTATCTCGCACAAGCCAAGGCGGCCAAGCCCGATATCATCTACACGTTCTTCCCGGGCGGCATGGGCATCCAGTTCGTCGTCGAATACGACAAGTTCGGGTTGAAGGGCCAGATCCAGCTCTCGGGCCCGGCCTGGACCGTAGGGCCGCTATTCATCGAAAAGCAGGGCAAGTCGGCGGTCGGGTTTATCGGACCGATCAATTACGTGCCGACCCTGGACAACCCGGCGAACAAGAAGTTCGTCGAGAATTTCCGCAAGAAGTCGAATGGCCGCGATCCGGACGAAGTCACGATCAACGGCTACGACGCGATTCAGATGATCGCGCTCGGCCTTAAAGCGGTGAACGGCAAGACCGACGACAAGAAGGCGATGATGGCGGCGATCCGCAACGCCTCCTACGACGGGCCGCGCGGACCGATGAAGATCGATCCGAAGACCAACAACGTGATCCAGAACATCTACATGATCGAAATCAAGGAAGTGAACGGCAAGCCGACCCACGTCGTGGTCGACACGATCAAGAACGTGCAGGATCCGCCGAACGGCTGCACGCTGTAGTTCCGGCGCGCACGAACGGAAAAAGGGGAGGCTCATGGCCTCCCCTTTTTTTGTTCCCGGCCAGAATATCTATACGCCGAGCCAGGTCGACTTGATGTGCTCCACCGAGTGCAGTTCCTTGGGCGAACCGACCCAACGGATCTGGCCCTTGCCGAGGACATAGATGCGATCGGCGATCGACGTGGCGAATGCGAAGTTCTTTTCGACCAGCAGCATGGTCACGCCCTCTTCCTTGAGCCGCGTCAGGATGCGGTGGATTTCCTGCACGATGATCGGCGCCAGACCTTCGCCCGGTTCGTCGAGCAGGAGCAGCGAGGGATGCGTCATCAGCGCGCGCGCGATCGCCAGCATCTGCTGCTCGCCGCCGGACAGCTGGCCGCCCATGTTGGCGGCGCGCGCCTCGAGACGGGGGAAGGTTTCGTAAACGCGCTGCAGTGTCCACGGCCCCTCGCCGCGCGCCGCGACGGTAAGATTCTCGCGCACGCTAAGCGACGGAAAGATGCCGCGCGTCTCGGGCACCAGCGCCACGCCGGATTGCGCGATCTCGTAGGTCTTCAGCCCGTCCAGCGCGCGCCCATCGAAACGCACCGAACCGCGGCGCGGCGCGGTCATGCGCATGATCGAGCGCATGGTCGTGGTCTTGCCGGCGCCGTTGCGGCCCATCAGACCGGTCACGCTGCCGCGCGCGACCGACATCGTGACGCCCTGCAGGATATGGCTGTCGCCGTAATAGGTATGCACGTCGTCGAGTTCGAGCAGCGGCGCGTCCATCATCCCGCCTCGCCCAGATAGATCTCCCGCACCAGCGCCGACTGGCGAATTTCCGCGGGCCTGCCCTGAAGCAGCACCTTGCCGTAATCGAGCACGGTGATGCGGTCGCACAGGTCGAACACCACGTCCATATCGTGCTCGATCAGCAGCAGCGTGATGTCGCGCGGCAAGGAGGCGACCAGATGCTGCATCGACTTGGTTTCCTCGGGACTCATGCCCGCGGTCGGCTCGTCCAGCAGCAGCAGCGACGGGCGGGCCGCCAGCGCAAGCGCGATCTCCAGTTGCCGCTGGCTGCCATACGAGAGGTGCCGCACCTGGACCGGCAAGTGGTCGGCCAGGCCGACCCGCTCCGCCAGTTCCGCCGCGCGCGCGTGAACGCGGCCGGCCGACGCGAAGCTGCGCCAGAACACCGACGCCACGCCGTCGCTGACGGCGCAGGCGGTCGCCAGGCTTTCCTCGACTGTCATGTCGAGGAACAGATTGTTGCGCTGGAAGCTGCGGGCCAACCCGGCCTTGACGCGCCGGTTCGGCGCCAGGCCGGTGATATCGCGGCCGCCCAGCGCGATGGTTCCGGCGTCCGGGCGCAATTCGCCGCTCAACAGATTGAAGAACGTCGTCTTGCCGGCGCCGTTCGGGCCGATGACCGCCTCGCGCGCGCCCGCCGCGATCGACAGCGATACGCCGTCGGTGACGATCAGCGAGCCGAAGGACTTGCGCAGATCGGTCACTTCAAGCATCGGGACGCTCCGTGACAGCCGGCGTCGGCGCCGCCGCCGGTGGCGCCGGCAGCTTGCGGCGCGCAAACAGGCTTTGCATGCGCCCGTAGATGCCGTCGGGTGCCGCCAGCACGATGGCGATGAACATCAAGCCGACGACGATCTGCCAATGCGCGGTGAACGATTCGATGATCCGGTGTGCAAGCAGAAACAAATAAGTGCCGATCACCGGGCCGACCAGCGTTCCGGCGCCGCCGACGATGACGACGATCAGCCCTTCGCCGGACTTGATCCAGTGCGCCACCTCGGGGTGGACGAATTTGGTGTTCTGCAAATGCAGTGCGCCGGCGAGCGCGGCAACCGCGGCCGCCACGGCGACGGCGGCCACCTTGTATCGTTGCACGGCGCAGCCTTGGGCGCGGATGCGGTTCTCGTTCTGTTTGATCGCGCGCAGCGTCTGCCCGAACGGGGTGCGCACCAGCCAGTGGAACAGCAGATACACCAGCACCGACAGCGCCACGCACACGGCCGCGAAAACGCGCGGATCGTTGAGATCGACCCCCATGCCGCTCAAGTCCAAGCGCTTGATGCCGCCCAATCCGTCGTCGCCGCCGAACAGGCGCGACTTGGACGCCCACGCCCAGAACATCATGCCGAGGGCCAGCGTCACCATGATGAAAAACACGCCGGACACGCGGGTCAGCAAAGCGCCGACGACGATGCCGGCAACCGCGCCGACGACGACCGCGGCGGCGATCGACGCGCCGACCGGCCAGCCCAGGAAATGGCTGCAATACGCCAGAACGTACGCGCCGACGCCCATGAAGCCGGCGTGGCCGAACGTGACCAAGCCGGTGTAGCCGACCAGGAAGTCGATGCTGAGGGCGAAGATGGTGAAGATCGCGAGTTCCGTGACGATCGTCAGCCAGTACGGGCCCGCGAGCAGCGACGCCGCGAACGAGCCGCCGAACAAAATGACCAGAACGGGAAGGGCGAGCCTGTCCTGCATCTGCTTAATGCGCCGGCTTGACGGGCAGCAGCCCACGGGGACGCCAGAGCAGAATCGCGGCCATCACCGCGTACATGATGAACGAGGCGAATTCGGGCAGCAGCACGGGACCGAAGGTTTCGGCCAATCCGATCAGGAACGCGCCGAGCACGGCGCCCTTGAGGCTACCCGGGCCGCCGATGACGACGACGACCAATGCGGGGATCAGGATTTCGATATCCATGCCCGGCTCGACGGTGCGGATCGGCGCCGCCAGCACGCCGGCCAGCCCGGCCAGGCCGGTGCCGATGCAGAACACGATGAAGAACGCGCGGTCGATGTTGATCCCGAGCATGGCGGCGGTTTCGCGGTCATCGACGCCGGCGCGCACGATCGCCCCGAGGCGCGTGCGTACCAGCCCCAGATAAAGGCCGATGATCGTGACCAGCCCGACCAAAATGACGCCCAGCCGGTACACCGGATAGGTCTGGTCGAAAATCGGGATCGTGCCGGACAGCAGCTCCGGCTCGGGAAACTTGAACTGATCGACGCCCCACACCATGCGCGCCACGTCGTAGCCGACAAACAGCAGGCCGAATGTGACCAGGGCCTGGATCAGGTGGTTGCCGCGCAGGCGCTTGAGCAACAGCTCGTATAGGACGGCGCCGACCACCGTGACCAGGATCGGCGCCAGCAAGAGCGCAATCCAGTACGAGCCGACGACATTGACGATGCTCAGCCCGATATAGGCGCCGAACATATAAAGGGTGCAATGGGCCAGATTCAGCACATCGAGCAGCCCGAACACGACCGACAGGCCGACGCCGAGCATGAACAGCAGCGCCGACAGCCACAACGCATTGATCAGTTGAATGCCGAGAAAATTCAACAAGTCCACGAACACCCCCCGAAACGTCCCCACAACGTCCCCGAAACACCCGAACTCGGAGCGCAGCCACGGCTCTATTCACGACTAGGGGTAGGCATTGCCAAGGCCGACACGATCAGCGGGTTTCGCGGCCTCGATCCGCTGCCTGAACGTCGGCTTAAACCATAACCTACCGGCCTCGAAGCTGCCTAGGCCAATCAGCCATGCGTATTGTCGGACGCCAGTCTTGCACCGGCTAAACCGCCCGGCACGGTCGGCGCTTTTTCTCGGCCCGGCGGAAAAATGGAACCGCGGCACGCCAGCGAAGCGTTCGCTGACGTCACGTTCGGACCGGATTCATCGCCGCGGCGCTCTCAAACCCACGCCTGCAACACGTATTCGTACGGTGCCTCGCCGTTGACCATGTCGACGCGTTGCAACTTGATCCGGTACACCCCGCCATCATTGCGCAGATGATGGACGTAGGAGCCGGAAAAGTGGCGCACTGCGTCGCGCCGGAACTCCATCATGTAGAAGCGCGCACGGCATTCGACGTCGCCGCTTTTGGCGTCGTAGCGCTCGACGATGACGTTCGAGACGACGTGGCTGGTACCCCACTGGGTTTTCTGCGACCAGGCGCGCGGATGATGGATGCGCTTCATGCGGATCGTCATCAGGTCGCGGTCTTCATAGAAGATGCTCGGCTCGCCGTCGCCGGTCACCTGATCGGGCCGCGCCGGCATCCAATAGACTCCGTCGGCGCTGAAGCAATCGATGAAGTCCTGCCAGCGCTTGCCGTCCAAGGCATCGGCCTGCCGATACAGGGCCTGTTCGACGGCGCGTTGAACTTCAAGGGGACATGCGGCGATACGCGGCGCGCCCGTGGGTGCCGCGAGCTTCTGCGGAATGGCTACGGTCAGCATGGTTCAATTCCCCGCCGTCATCAAGTTTACCCAGGCTTGGAAATAATTGCGCAGCGGCGCCTCGCTGGTGCCGATGCGCGTGCGAATGACACCATCCTTCATGTCGTCCTGGCCCGCATGCCGATGCAGGCTGACCCAATCGCCGGCATCGGCGCACAAACCTTCGTGCGATTTGCGGAAATTCCACAAATCGTCCGCGTTCACCATCGTCGACGGCGAGTTGATCATGTTGTAGTAGCCGAGCGCGCGGCGGTAGATCGGCTCCGGCGCACCCTTGAGCCGGAAATGCCAGATTTCCGTCAGCGTCTTGTCGACCGCGATCGGCCGCACCGCGCGCAGTTGCTGCAGCGGCGGCTGCAGCGAGATGCCGGGATAGCAGATCACATGATGAATGTTCTGATCGAGGATCTCGTTGGTGCGCGCCTCGCCGTAATGCTTGCGCATGACGTCTTCGTAGGCCAGCGAATCCGGATCCTTGCCGCGCAGGCTCATATACCCTTCGAGCACCGAATGGCCCAGCGGGTAATTGACCGTGGTCATCTTGTCCCACGCGCCGAGCGGCAGGGTGAAGGTCGACAGAAAGTGATAGTCGAACGGCACTCCGCCGTCGCGCGCGGCGACCGCCTCCTGCACTTCGGTCGCGGCCCGCCCGGTCGATTCGTGGGTCACCACGGCGTGTGCGACGTCGAGCTGGTTTTCGAGGAAGAATTTCCAGTTGGACTGCTGAATGATGCGGAAGCATTGCGGCACCACTTCCACTTCGCCCTCGGGCGCGCGGTCGCAGATCTGGTCGAAGCCGGCCTTGGCGCCGCCGAGCCATTCGACCAGGCCCGGCCCATGGTCCGACAAATTAGCGAACACGAAGCCGCGATAGTTTTCGACTCGCGGCGCCGATTTGATATGGCAGGCCTTGCCGGCCGGATCGAGATTGGTGCCTTCGTAACCCTTGGACAGCGGAATCGCCTTCGGCGAGCCGTCGAAATTGAACTGCCAGGCATGGTACGAGCAGATGATGCTCTTGTCGGCATTGCCGAACCGGTCGCCGATCAGCAAGTTGCCGCGATGCGGGCAGCGGTTGTACAGCACGCGGACGCTGCCGTCGTCGTGGCGGATCATGATCATCGGCTGGCGCGCCACCAGCACGGTCCAGTAATCGCCGGGCCTTTTGACCTGGCTTTCGTGGCCGACATAGATCCAGGACCTGTTGAAGATGCGCTCGATCTCCAGTTCGAACAGGTCCGGATCGTTATAGACGCTGCGATGCACCCGGTCGGCTTCGACCATTTTGCGCACGTCGCCGATACTGTATCGCGCCATTGTTCTCTCCGTTTCGCCGCGCTCCCGAGGAGGCGGATAAAGGTTCACGTATGCGCCGCCGCTTTCGGCCGTTCCGCCGCCGGCAGGCCGGCTTCAAGATTGCGGCGCATCTCCTGCAGTGCCCAGCGCAGCAATTCGACCATCGCCGGCGGCAGGTTGCGCACCGCATGATCGTTCAGGCGAAACACCAGCGGCAGAATTGCGACGATCAGCTTGGTGCCGGCCGCGGTCAGCGCCAGACGCGTCACCCGCTTGTCGGCTACGTCGGTCAACCGCATCAGCAGACCCGCGCGTTCAAGCTGCGGCACCGTACGGCTCAACGTGGTCTGGTCGATCGCGGCGACATCGGCAACTTCCGACATGGTCAAGCCGCGGCGGCAGTAAAGCGGACCCAGAACACGCCAGTCCGAGACGCGCAGCCCGTGCGGCCGCAACGCCAGGGTCAACTGACGATCGCGCCGGCTCATCACCTGGGTCAACCAGAAGAACAAATGCTGTTCGAAATCGAACGGAATCGGCATGGCGCTTGCGCCGGTATCGTCTCGTCCCGTGCGCGACCCGGAGTCCGCCCGCGTCGGGCGCGATGTGAGACTTGCGCCGGCGGAGTCGGACTCGCGCCGCGACCGCGCCGTCGCGCCCGTTTTCCGCCCGCGTTTACCGCGTACCGACGCCATGCCGACCTCATTCCGACGCCGAAAGCCTATGCGCGCCTAAATGTATTTACAAGTTATTTGATGGCGGCGGCTGCCGAACTTGCTCGCAAATCTTGCTTCTATGCTGTGTATTATCGATTTATTTCAAATAGATAATAGGAATCGGCCAATCGGACCGACTTTCTGAGCTACTTGCATTTATATGCTTACGCATGCTTTGAGTAGCCATTCGACGCCACGGCGCATTCGGCACGCCACGACGATTCGCGCGGCGCCATCGGGCGGCGCGCCATGCGTCGGTGCCGTTTCGTCCCTCAAACGCATCCAATTCCGTACCCTTGACCGGCACCGTCGGTGCGTCATGATCCAAGCTGGAGAGCCGATGCAAACGATTTTTGGATCGCACAGCGCCATTCCGCCGTTTCGCCTGCTGCGTCCAACGCGGCCGGAGGATGCCGCCGCCGCGCGCGCCGAAGCGGGGCCGGATACCTGGTTCATGGCCGGCGGCGTCGATTTGGTGCCGGCCATGCGCGCCGGCCGGAAAGCCGCAACGCTGATATCGCTTTCGGAAATTGCCTCGATGCGCGTCATCGAACGGCGCGGCGCGCGCCTGCGCATCGGCGCCGGTTGCAGCTACGGCGCGATTGCCGCCGACCGCAACGTGGCCGATGCCCTGCCCGATCTCGCCGGCGCGCTCGGCGGCGTTGCCAACGTGCGGGTGCGGCATGCGGCGAGCATCGGCGGCAATATCATGGCGCGGCAGGCGAACTACGATGCCCTGACTGCGCTGATCGCGCTCGACGCGACGCTGATTTTCGTGCGCCCGAGCGGCGAACGCCTGTCGATTTCGGCCGGTGCCGAAATGCCCGACGCCTTGCTGGAGGCGGTCGAAATCCCGCTATCGACGCGCTCGCAATTCGCGTTCGAGCGCGGCTTCAAGCCGATTGTCAGCGTCGCGGTCGCGCTTGAATTCGCGGACGGCGCGATAACCGGCCGCGCGGCGATCGGCTGCGCGCACGCGCTGCCGATCGGCCTTGCGCTCGACTTTGGCGCCGCAGCGTCGTTGACCGCGGAACGCGCGGCAGCGGTCGCGGCGGCGGCAATTGCGGCCATGCCGACGCCGAAGAATGATTTGGCCGCATCCGGCGCGTATCGACGGACGCTGGCTGGGGTGTTGGTGCGGCGGGAGGTGGTTGGAATGGCCCAAGGATGACTACCATGTCGCCGAGCTCGATCGCGGTGCGGCTGACGCTGAACGGCACGGCGCGGCGGCTTGAGGTTGCGCCGAACCGCATCCTGGCCGACGCGCTCCGCGAGGATTTCGCGCTGACCGGGACCAAGATCGCGTGCGACCAGGCGACCTGCGGCGCCTGCACCGTGCTGGTCGACGGCGCGCCGACCGCTTCGTGCAGCACGTTCGCCTGGCAGGTCGACGGCAAGGACGTGCTGACGATCGAGGGCCTGGCGCGCGACGGCGCGCTCGATCCGGTCCAGGCGGCGTTCAAGGCGCGCAGCGCGTTCCAGTGCGGCTACTGCACGCCCGGCATGATCCTGCTGACCAAGGCGCTGCTGCAGCGGCACCGGCAGCCCGACCGCGCCACGATCCGCGCGTACCTGTCGGCCAACGTGTGCCGCTGCACCGGCTACCAGATGATCGTCGAGGCGGTCGAGGACGCGGCCCGGCGCAGCGACGGAGCCGGGGGATGACGGCGACCATGCGCAGCATCGGGGCGACCGGCCCGCGCGTCGACGCCGACCTCAAGGTGACCGGCGCCGCGATCTATACCGCCGATATCGCCCTGCCGCGCATGCTGCACGCAAAGGCGCTGCGCTCGCCGCACGCCCATGCCCGGGTGCGCCGGATCGACGCCGGCCGCGCGCGCGCCTTGCCGGGTGTGGCCGCCGTGATCACGCGCGACGAACTGAAGGGTCTGAATCCGACCTACGGCTACTTCATCAAGGACCAGCCGATCGTCGCCATCGACAAGGTGCGCTACATCGGCGACCTGGTCGCCGCCGTGGCCGCCGAGACCGAAGAAATTGCCGTGCGCGCGCTGGCGCTGATCGAGATCGAGTACGAGCTATTGCCGACCGTCGGCAGCATGGCGGATGCGCTGCGCCCGGACGCGCCGGCGCTGTTCGAGACGCCGGCGATGGGCATCGTGCCGGCCTACGGCACCGGCGCCTCCGGCACCAAGGACCCGGCCAAGAACGTCTGCTACCGGTTCGCCTATACCACCGGCGCGGCCGACGCATTCGACCGCGCGGATCACGTATTCGAGGACGAGTTCCGGTTCTCGCGTATGCAGCACTATCATCTGGAACCGTTCGTGTGCGTGGCGCGCGTCGAGGGCGGGACAATTGAACTATGGTCGAGCTGCCAGAACCCGTTTCCGCTGCGCAAGGAACTGGCCCGGGTGTTCAACCATCCGGAGCAGAACATCCGCGTGCATGTGCCGTTCGTCGGCGGCGGCTACGGCGCCAAGAACTACTGCAAGACCGAGCCGATCGCCGTGCTGCTGGCCCGGCTGAGCGGCCGGCCGGTGCGCTTCTGCATGACGCAGGAGGAGAAT
>JBFWYO010000114.1:0-11308 GCA_050186335.1 Alphaproteobacteria bacterium
GCGGCGGCGCGGAGGAGACCAGCGCGGCCGAGTCCGTTGCGGGGTGACGGTTGCGGACGCGCCAACCATAGGAGGCACGGCATGGCCGGAGTCTCGGCGCCCAGATGCGTGGCCTTGGTGGGCCCGTATCTTTCGGGGAAAACCACGCTGCTCGAAAACATTCTGTTCGCGTGCGGCAAGATCGGCCGCAAGGGCACCGCCAAGGAAGGCAACACGGTCGGCGACGCATCGGCGGAGGCGCGTCACCGCCGCATGTCGACGGAGATGACCGTCGCCAACTGCGAATTCATGGGCGACCGCTGGACGTTTCTGGACTGCCCCGGTTCGGTCGAATTCGCCCAGGACATGCATAACGCATTATTGGTCGCCGACGCCGCCGTGGTGGTGTGCGAGCCGATCCCCGAGCGCGCATTGGCCCTCGCGCCGATCCTGCGCTTTCTCGACGATCATTCGATTCCGCACATGCTGTTCGTCAACAAGATGGACGGCGCACGGCAAACCCGTATCCGCGACCTGCTGAGCTCGCTGCAGGGCGCCTCGGAGCGGCCGCTGGCGCTGCGCCAGGTGCCGATCCGCGACGGCGAGGCGATCACCGGCTATGTCGACCTGGTCAGCGAGCGTGCCTACAAATACAAACCCGGTCAGGCGTCCGATCTGATCCAGATGCCGGCCGCGGTCAAGGAACGCGAAACCGAGGCGCGCCAGGCGCTGCTCGAATCGCTGGCCGATTTCGACGACAAGCTGCTGGAACAATTGTTGGGCGACGCCGTGCCGCCCAAGCAGGATATCTACAAGCTGCTGACTTCCACCGTGCATGCCGATCGCGTGGTGCCGGTCTTCATCGGCGCGGCGGAACAGGCGTTCGGCGTGCGCCGGCTGCTCAAGGCCCTGCGCCACGAAGTGCCGGGCCCGGATGAAACCGCCGCGCGTCTCGGCTACACGACGAAGCATGCAGACGCGGCGGCGCGCATCTTCAAGACCATCATTTTACCGCATATCGGCAAGCTGTCGGTCGCGCGGGTGTGGTCGGGCGAGGTCGTCGAGGGCATGACGCTGAACGGCATGCGCGTGGCCGGCCTGTCGCGGCTGCTCGGCGCGCAGCAGGAAAAGCTGCCCAAGGCCGGCGCCGGCGAGGTGGTCGCGCTGGCGCGCATGGATGCGGCGAAAACCGGCGAAGCGCTGACCGTCAACGGCGCTGCGGTCAAAGGTCTCGGCAAGTGGCCGGCACCGATGGCGCCGCTGTTCGCCGTTGCGATCGACGTGAAGCGGCGCGAGGACGATGTCAAGCTCTCGCCGGCGATCGCGCGTCTGGCCGAGGAAGATCCGTCCTTTGTGATGGAAATGAACCAGGACACGCACGAAACGCTGCTGCGCGGCCAGGGCGAAATCCACCTGCAGGTCGGCATCGAGCGGCTCAAGAACAAATACAATATCGACGTCGCCGGCAAACGCCCGCGCGTCGCCTACAAGGAAACCATCCGCAAGAACGTCGCCCACCATTCGCGCTTCAAACGGCAATCGGGCGGCCACGGCCAGTTCGCCGACATCCAGATCGAAATCCGCCCGCTGCCGCGCGGCAGCGGGTTCGTCTTCGAGGACAAGATCGTCGGCGGGCGCATTCCGCGCCAGTACATTCCGGCGGTCGAGCAGGGGATCCGGGACTACCTGGCCGAAGGCCCGCTCGGTTTCCCCGTCGTCGATATCGCGGTGCGATTGACCGACGGGCAGTTCCATTCCGTCGACTCGTCCGATCAGGCGTTCAAGACTGCGGCCGGCATGGGCATGCGCGAAGCCATGCCGAAATGCGATCCGGTGCTGCTGGAGCCGATCGCGCATGTGACGATCTCGGCGCCCGCAGAATTCACCGCGCGCGTGCATAGTCTGATCTCGGGAAGGCGCGGTCACATATTAGGTTTTGGTGCGCGCGAAGGCTGGCGCGGCTGGGACGAGGCGCACGCGCACATGCCGGAATCGGAACTGCACGACCTGATCATCGAACTGCGCTCGCTGAGCCAGGGCATCGGCAGCTTTTCCTCCAAGTTCGATCACCTGCAGGAACTCAGCGGCCGTGCCGCCGACCAGGTGGTCAAGGCCCGCGCGGCGGAGAAGGAAGGGAAGTAAGAGCGGCCATCCTTCGAGGCTCGCCCAAGCTGGCTCGCACCTCAGGATCAGGATTTACAAGCAAACAAAAAAACGAAGACCTCATGGTGAGGTGCGAGCGCAGCGGGCCTCGAACCATGAGACCGTGGCAGTTCTACTTCGACACCCGCGCCTTGGGCAGGATCTCGTTGAATTTCTTGATGCCGTCGTCGGTGACCGCGCTCTTGCGCACTCCGACCGAGGTCAGCGTCTTGAGCTCGGCGAGCTTCAGCAGGCCCGCGTCGGTCACTTTGGTTTCCTCGAAGCGGATCCAGGTCAGCGCGGGCAACCCGGTCAGATGCGCCATGCCGGCGTCCGTAATGGCAGTACGATCCAGCCACAAGGTGCGCAGCTTCTTCAGGTTCGCCAACGACTTCAGGCCCTCGTCGGTGATGCCGGTGCCGTTCAGGTAGATCGTCTCGAGCTCGGCCAGGCTGCCGATCGCCGGCATCGATTTGTCGGTGATCTTGGTGTTCCACACAAACAGCCGGCGCATGTTCTTGAACTTGCCGAGATGCTGCCCGCCGGCATCGTCCAGCTTCGAGCTCATCAACGTCATATCCTGCAACTTCGGCGCCGCGGCGATCGCCTCGACGTCTTCGTTGATCTCGGCGAATTGCAGATTGAGCGATTCCATGTTCTGCAATTGGCCGAGCGCCGCCCAGCCCTTGCGCGTAACGCCCTTCATCGACTGCAGCGTCAGGCTGCGTAAAGCCGGCATGTACTGGAGCGCTTCCAGCCCGGCGTCGCCGATCGGCGTGTCGCCGATGCGCAGCGTGCGCAACGTCTTGATCGTCGTCAGGTGTTTGACGCCGGCCGCCGTCACCTTGGTCTGTTCGATGCCGAGCGAGGCGAGCGTCTTGTGATTGGCCATGGCGGCCAGCGCTGCGTCGGTGATCGAGGCGCGGAACAAGTTGAAATCGGTCAGCCGCGGGTTCGGCAGCCGCGCCAGGGCGATCACGATGTCGTCGCCGATCCGAGGGTCGGCGGCGGTGATGCTATACAGCTGCGGCATCGCCGACAGCTTGGCAACGTCCGCCGCCTTCAGCTTTGCGAAATCCACGCCCTGGAGGCTGACCAACGAGGCAGTGCGCACCGCGTCGGCCGTGAACGGCTTGCCGTTATGCTTGGCGCCGATGTCGTTCAGCCACGCCGCGGTCTCCTCGGCGGACTGGGCGAAAGCGGCGGATGCGACGGCGACGGCGAACAGTGCGCCAGCCGCGGCGGCGATCAACAGAATGCGGTACATCGGGAAAGCTCCAATAAGTTGGCGACAGGCGGATTGGCAGTATCGAAGAAGCCGAGTGTACTGTGCCTGCGCGCCGGCGATAGACCGATACGTGACGCTGGCGTATTCGCGGCGGCGCCTCGGCCGCACGAACTATCTGAGTATTTCCGCCGTCGGCAGAAGCGCTTTGAACCTGCCGATGCCTTCGGCGGTCACGCGGGTGCCGCGCACGTAGAGCGTCTTCAAGGTCTTGATCTCCGCGAGTTCGAGCAACCCCTCGTCGCCGATGTGCGTGCCGTCAAGCGCGAGCGAGGCCAGTTTTTTAGCGTTGGCAAAATGCCGCACGCCGGCGTCGGTAATGGGAGTGCCGCCCAGGTCCAGCGTTTCGAGCGCGGGCAGGCTGCCGATCGCCGGCATCGACGCGTCGGTAATCTTGGCGCGTCGCAGCACGAGGTTGCGCAGCCGCTTCAGCTTGCCGAGCTGCATGCCGCCGGCATCCATGAAAAGCGGGTTGCCCGCCAACAAGGTATTCAGCTTCGGCGCCGCCGCCAACTCCTCGATCTGCTCGCCGATCCAGCCGTGCGCGGTCAATACTTCGAGATGTTGCATCCGGCCGATCGCGGCCCAGCCCCGGCGCGAAATGCGTTTGAATTCCCCCAAATTCAGGGATTTCAGCTTCGGCGCATCGACCAAAATCTCCAACCCCGCATCGCCGATCTCGGTATTGTCGACAGACAAGAACAGCAGATTCTCGATCTTCGCCACAACCCGCAGGCCTTCAGCCGTGATTTTCGTTGAGCTCAAGTTCAGCGACTCGAGGGTGGGGTGGTTTGCGAATGCCGCCAGCGTCGCATCCGTCGTGCGCGTATTGGTCAGGTCAATGCTGCGCAATTTCGGATTGCGCAATTGCGCGATGGCGACGATCGAGTCCTCGCCGAATACCCAGCCGTTGACGAACAGGTCGCTCAGCTCCGACATGGCGGATAGTTTGGCGATGTCGGCGGCTTTCAGTTTCTCCGGGTAGAGGCCGGCGAAGCTGAAGACGTTCGTGCTGCGCACCGCGTCGGCGTCGAAAGGCTTGCCGCGGTTATGCACGCCGATCTGGTTGAGCCAAGCCGCGGCGTCCTCGGCGGACTGGGCGAAGGCCGGCGCGGCGGCAAAAATCAGCCCGACCGCGACGCCGGTAGCGAAACGAACGTAACGCATGCACGAAAACTCCGATGACGATGTACCAGCTTATCACGCGGTCGCAAACCGGTTAGGCTCGCGGTCCATGCATTTTCATTCGAGCCTGCCATGAAGCTATCCGCCGCCGCACTCGAACAAGCCGCCAACCTGCTGATCGCCGCGCGCGGCGATATGCGCAAGCTGGCCGCGTTTCCGCCCACCTGCGCGCCGCACAACGAAGCCGACGCATACGCGATCCAGGACGCCTTCGGCGCCGCCACGGGGTGGCCCGTGGCCGGCTGGAAGATCGGCTGCACGTCCGAAGAGGCGCAGAAGATGCTGAGTGCGCCCGGGCCGTTTTTCGGCCGCGTGTTCGCGCATACGCTGATCCGGATGCCGGGCAAAGGCACGCCCGCCGAGGCCGAGCATCGCGCGTTTCTCGATCCCGGCGTCGAGTCGGAATTCGCCTTCGTCATGGCGCGCGATCTGCCGCCGCGCGATAAACCTTATTCGCGCGACGAAGTCGGCGCGGCCGTCGCGTCGCTGCATCCGGCGTTCGAGATCGTCGATCCGCGCTGGCTCGATTGGCTCAAAGTGGGTCTGGCGTCGATCGTCGCCGACAACGGCGCCAATGGCGGGCTGCTGCTCGGGCCCGCGGTTGCGAACTGGCGCGCGATCGATCTTGCCGCGGTCAAAGTCTCGCTCACGTTCGACGGCAAGCATGTCATGTCCGGCGAGGGCTCGGCGGTCATGGGCCATCCGCTCAACGCGCTGACCTGGCTGGCCAACGAATTGCCGAAGCGCGGACATTTTCTGCGCGCGGGCGAGGCGGTCACCACCGGCACCTGCACCTCGCTGCACAAAATCCCGCCCAATATCGCAGCGCGCGCGGATTTCGGCCCGGTCGGCGCGGCCCAGCTCGTGTTCACGCGCTGAGGTTCGCATCGCCGCATGGAGACGCATGTCCTCTTGCTGGTCCTCTGCGGCGCCGTGCTGCACGCCAGTTGGAACGCCATCGTCAAAGGCAGTTCCGACAAGCTGCTCGATCTGACGCAGACGGCCGTCTGGTCGGGCATCCTCGCCGCCATTGCGTTGCCGTTCTTCCCGCCGCCGTCCTGGGAGGCATGGCCGTACATGGTCGCCTCCACGGTCGTGCATTTCTTCTATTTCCTGCTCGTCGCCGGCGCCTACAAATTCGGCGATCTCACGTTGGCCTATCCGATCATGCGCGGCACCGGGCCGCTGCTGGTGGCGCTTTTATCGGGACCGCTGATCGGAGAGAATCTGACGCCGTTCGCCTGGCTCGGCGTCGGCCTCGTGTGCTGCGCGATCTTCACCCTAGGCGTCGACGGTTGGCGCAGGGGCAAGGCGGCGCGCGCGGGCATCGGCTTCGCGCTGCTCAACGCCGCGGTAATCGCAAGCTATACGCTGTTGGACGGGCTCGGCGCGCGCATCAGCGGCGACGGCATCAGCTACATGCTGTGGCTTTCGGTGTTCGACGCGTTCCCGGTCGGCCTGTTCGTGTTGTATCGCTGGCGTCGGCCGGTGCTGGCGCACGCGCGCAAGCGGTGGCGGTTCGGCATCGCGGGCGGCGGCGCCATGGTCGGTTCCTACGGTATCGCGCTGTGGGCGATGACGGTCGCGCCGATCGCCAGCGTCGCCGCCTTGCGCGAATCGTCGGTGATCTTTGCGACCGTTCTGGGCGCGCTGTTCCTCAAGGAAAAATTCGGCTGGAGCCGAGTTGCGGCAGCGGCGGCCATGGTCGGCGGCGCGGTGGCGCTCCGGTTGGGGTGAGCGGCTCACCTTCACCGATCGTACGTGTGGCCCATCCGTCGATACGCGCGCAAGATCGCGCTACTCAGGATGAGGTCATTTTTTGCTTCTTTAAATTCCACCTCATCCTGAGTAGCGCGAAGCGAGCATCGTCCTTCGACAAGCTCAGGATGAAGGGATGGGCAAGCGGCACGATCGAGCGTGTGCAAATTCCGCGTCGAGGCGTTTCAACCGCGCAAAACAAATCTCCGCGCCCCGGCCCTCTCCCGTTGGGAGAGGGTGAAGGGCGAGGGGATTTTTCGATCGCGCCTTAGTGCACCACGCGCTGTTCCGCTTCCTGCGGCGGCGCCTGCCAAGTGGCTTCGCTGTCGAAGGCGACGCCGTTGACGGCGAGCTTGCCGTCCTTGACCGTCACCCTCGCCACGTCGCCGTCGCGCAGTTTGCCTTCCAGGATCAGGCCGGCCAGCGGGTCCTGGAGGTTCTTCTGGATCACGCGTTTGAGCGGTCGCGCACCGTAGGCCGGGTCATAGCCGGTGTTGCCCAGCCATTCGATCGCCTTCTTGTCGACCTTGAGCTCGATCTTGCGCGCATCCAGCAAGTGCCGCAGGTGGCGCAGCTGAATTTCGACGATCCCGCCCATATGCGAACGCGACAGGCGGTTGAACAGGATGATTTCGTCGAGACGATTGAGGAATTCCGGCCGGAAATGACGCCGGACCACGTCCATCACGGCGCCCTTCACTTTCGACGACGCCTCACCGGCGTCGAGATTGACCAGAATCTCGCTGCCCAGATTCGACGTCATGATGATCAGCGTGTTGCGGAAATCGACCGTGCGGCCCTGGCCGTCGGTCAGCCGCCCGTCGTCGAGCACCTGCAACAGCACGTTGAACACTTCCGGATGCGCCTTTTCGACTTCGTCGAACAGGATCACCTGGTACGGACGCCGGCGCACCGCTTCTGTCAGCGAGCCGCCTTCGTCGTAGCCGACATAGCCGGGTGGGGCGCCGATCAGGCGCGAAACCGCGTGTTTCTCCATGTATTCCGACATGTCGATGCGCACCATCGCGTGCTCGTCGTCGAACAGGAAATGCGCCAGCGCCTTGGTCAACTCGGTCTTGCCGACGCCGGTCGGGCCCAGGAACAGGAACGAACCGATCGGCCGATTCGGATCCTGCAATCCGGCGCGCGCGCGGCGCACCGCGTTCGAAACCGCGTGCACGGCTTCATCCTGGCCGACCACACGCAGGGCCAGCTTGGCTTCCATCTGCAGCAGCTTGTCGCGCTCGCCTTCGAGCATCTTGTCGACCGGAATCCCGGTCCAGCGCGACACCACCGCGGCGATGTTCTGCGGCGTCACTTCCTCCTGCAGCATGCGGCTCTTGCCGTCGCTGCCTTCGGCCGCCTTCAGTTTGGTTTCAAGTTCGGGAATGCGGCCATATTTCAGTTCGGACGCCTTGGCGAAATCGGCGCGACGCTCGGCGGACTCTAACTCGTGCCGCGCCTGATCGAGCTGCTCCTTGATCGTTCGCGCGCCGGCCAGCTTGTCCTTCTCGGATTTCCAGACCGACGTCATGTCGGCGGATTTCTTCTCCAGGTCGGCCAGTTCGGTCGAGAGGGATTTCAGGCGATCCTTGGAGGCCTCGTCTTTTTCCTTGTTGAGCGCTTCCTGCTCGATCTTGAGCTGCAGGATGCGCCGGTCGAGCTCGTCGATCGCCTCGGGCTTGGAATCGACTTCCATGCGCAGGCGGCTGGACGCCTCGTCGACCAGGTCGATCGCCTTGTCCGGCAGAAACCGGTCGGTGATGTAGCGGTTGGACAGGGTCGCCGCAGCCACCAACGCCGAGTCGGTGACGCGCACGCCGTGGTGCATCTCGTATTTTTCCTTCAGGCCGCGCAGGATCGAAACCGTATCCTCCACGGTCGGCTCGCTGATGAACACCGATTGGAAGCGCCGCGCGAGCGCCGCGTCCTTCTCGATGTACTTGCGGTATTCGTTCAGCGTCGTGGCGCCGATGCAGTGCAACTCGCCGCGCGCCAACGCCGGCTTGAGCATGTTCGACGCATCCATCGCGCCGTCGGTCTTGCCCGCGCCGACCAGCGTATGCAACTCGTCGATGAACAGGATGATCTCGCCGGCCGCAGAGGCGATCTCCGACAGCACGGCCTTAAGCCGCTCCTCGAACTCGCCACGATACTTGGAACCGGCGATCATGGCGCCCAGATCGAGCGCCATGATCTTCTTGTTCTTGAGGCTTTCCGGCACGTCGCCGGCGACGATGCGGCGCGCGAGGCCTTCGGCGATCGCGGTCTTGCCCACGCCCGGTTCGCCGATCAGCACCGGATTGTTCTTGGTGCGGCGGGATAACACTTGAATGGCGCGCCGGATTTCCTCGTCGCGGCCGATGACCGGGTCGAGTTTGCCGTCGCGCGCGGCTTGGGTGAGGTCGCGCGCGTACTTCTTCAGCGCGTCGTAGCTCGATTCGGCCGACGCCGAATCGGCCTTGCGGCCCTTGCGGAGATCGTTGATGGCGGAATTCAGAACCTGCGGCGTGATGCCGGCCTTCGCCAGCACGTCCGACACCGCGGTGCCCTTGGCCAATGCCAGCGAAAGCAACAGCCGTTCCGCGGTTACGTAGCTGTCGCCCGATTTTTCGGCCACCTGCTGCGCCTGGTCGAGCACGCGCGCCAATTCGGCCGACATGTAAACCTGGCCGCCGCCGCCTTGCACCTGCGGGATCTTGGCCAGCGCCGCTTCGACCTGCTGCAACGCCAGCTTAGGCTGCCCACCGGCCGCTGAAATCAGGTTCGACGCCAGCCCTTCCGGGTCGTCCAGCAGCACCTTGAGCAGATGCTCGGGTGCGAGCTGTTGATGGTTCGAGCGCAGCGCCAAGCTTTGCGCAGCCTGCAGGAACCCGCGCGACCGTTCGGTGAATTTCTCCAAGTCCATGAAACCTACCCCTTTTCAGTGTCCCCCGAATGGGCGGACAGGATGGCGGACCCGCTGAAGCGGCATCCGCAATTTATATGGAAACGCCCGGCACCGGTTGCAAGCCTCGGAAATCCGAGAAAATGGGCGGTATATGGTCGATCTGGCCGGCCCGCGAGCGCATGCGTCGAGGGGTTCGGCAGGGGCTTTTGAGCGGCCATGACACCGCCACGCCTCACCCTTGCAACCTGCGCTTGCCCGGATCGGTTAAGATGCTCGTTGCGCCCGGGCGCGGCATCCAGCCTCGACCTCGGGCCTCGAAGCCCGTCGATCGGCGATGCGGGCGGCAACCGAACGGCCCGTGCGCGGCATAGGGAGTTGGACACACGATGACGGGCAAGATCACCGGTATCTACCGCTATCCGGTCAAAAGCATGAGCGCGGAAGCCTTGCCGCGCGTGCACTTGTCGCCCGGCAAGCGCCTGCCGCACGACCGCGCGTTCGCGCTGGCGCACGCGGCATCGCGCTTCGATCCGATGGCGCCCGCATGGCAGCCGAAGAACGATTTCCTGAACCTGGTGCGTCACGAACGCCTGGCCAAGCTCGGCTGCAAGTACGACGACATCACCGGAATGCTTGCGTTGCTGCGCGACGGCAAACAGGTCGTCAAGGGCAACCCGGCGGACCAGATGGGGCGGACTTTGTTGGAGCAATTTCTGGCGGCGTTCCTGAAGGAGGAATCGCGCGGCCGCGTGCGCGTGGCGTTGGGGCCTGGCGTCGCGTTTACCGACGCGTCCGCGCCGTACGTCTCGGTCATAAATCTCGCCAGCGTGCGCGATCTCGAACGCGTGGTCCGCGCGCCAGTCGACCCGCTGCGCTTTCGCGCGAACATCTATTTCGAAGGCGACAAGGCGTGGGAGGAGATGGCGTGGGTGGGCCGCGAGATTTCGCTGGGTGTGGCGCGCGCCCGCGTGGTCGAGCCGATCGGGCGGTGCGCCGCGACCAACGTCAACCCGGCAACCGCCGAGCGCGATCTGAATCTGCCGCGCGCGCTGGAAACCGGCTTCGGCCATTGCAATATGGGCGTGTTCGCGGAGATTGTTTCCGGCGGCGAGATTGCGGTCGGCGACGCGGTGGCGGGATAAACCCATCGAACACGTCGCTCGCCTTGCGGTCACGAAAAAAGCGGAGCCATGGGCTCCGCTTTTTCAACCGCGAATTCGTCCGGCGCTCGATCGGCCGGACGGCGGCCGAATTCTCGCCTAGTCGCGCGGTTCGCCGCGCTGCGGCGTGGTGTCGGCCGGGCCGCGACTGCGATCGTCGCCGGCGGCCTGGTCGTTGTTGCGCGGTCCGCGATTGCCGTGTGGGCCACGGCGGCGGAAATGCGGGTTGCGACCGTTGCTCTGGTTCGGCGCGTTGGGATCGGGCTGCAACGCGGGTTGCTGCGCCGGTGCCGGTTCGCCGCGCGGCTGTTCGACGCGGACCGGCTCGGCCCTGACCGGAACCGGTTGCTGCGGCGTCGGGTAATGATCGACCGACGGCTGCGGCGCGCTCGGATCGAACGGCTGCTGCTGGTAGCGGTCCTGGAATGCCTGCGGCCGCTGCTGGCTGTAGCCCTGCGGCTGCTCGCCCTGGAACCCAGGCTCGTTCTGCGTATAGTTCGATTGCTGCGGCTGGTTCTGGTTGTTGAAGTTTTGCTGCGGCCGTCCCTCGGTGTTTTCGGCTTCCGGCTGATCGCCGAACGCTTCGGGCTGATAACCGCGCTCGGAGCGCTGCTCGACGTTCTGCCCGTCGGCCGATAGCAGGCGGAAATAATGGTCCGCATGCTGAAAGAAATTCTCTGCCGCAACCCGGTCGCCCGACGCGAAGGCGTCGCGCGCCAGCGCCATGTACTTGTCGTACAGCTGCGGCGCCGTGCCGCGCAGGCGCATGCTCCCGGCGTTGCTGTCGAACGACTGGTTACGGTTCGGCCGCTGATGCCGGTTGTGGTGTTGGTTGTGGCTTTGGCCGCCGTGATGCGGGTTGTTGTTGCGGCCGCGACGATGTCTCGGATTCATCGGCTTGTTCACCAG
>JBFWYO010000115.1:0-11171 GCA_050186335.1 Alphaproteobacteria bacterium
TTCTTTCCATCCAATCTGCTGTTTCCTATGGCTATGTCGGCAACAGCGCGGCCGTGTTCGCCTTGCAGCGCATGGGCCATACCGTGTGGCCGATCAACACCGTGGTGTTCAGCAATCATCCGGAGTACGGCGTCCATACCGGCCGCGTGCTGCCGCCGTCGGAAACGCGCACGCTTTTGGACGGGCTGGACATGCGCGGCGTGCTGCCGCGTTGCAACGCATTGTTGTCGGGTTATCTGGGCGACGCCGGCACGGGCGAGACGGTACTGCACGCTGCAATGCGGGTGCGCCAAGGCAACACACGCGCGCTCTTCGCGCTCGATCCGGTGATCGGCGATACGCGGCGCGGCGTTTACGTCCGCAAAGGCGTGCCGGAATTTTTCCGCGACGAGGCGGTCAAGGCGGCGGATATCGTGCTGCCCAACGCTTTCGAGTTGGCCTACCTGGCCGGCGCCGAGGCGACGACGGCGAGCGCCGCGCTGCTGGCCGCCAAACGCTTGCTGTTGCGCGGCCCGCGCCTGGTCGTCGTCAAGGGCATTCATGAGGAAGACCGTGTGGTTTCGCTCGCCGTCGAAGCCGGCCAGGCCTGGCGCGTGACGACGCCGCGCATCGACGCGCCGACCCAGGGGGCCGGCGACGCGTTCAGCGCGATCTTTCTGGGCAAGTTCCTCGAGGCGCGCGACGCCGCCGACGCGCTGTCCCACGCGGCCGCCGCGTTGTTTGGCATTTTGCGGGCAACGTCAGGCCTCGGACTCGATCATCTGGCGCTGATCGAAGCGCAGGAGCAGATCGTCGACCCGACGCAAATGTTCGGGGCGGAACCGATCTAGCGCTTCGCCTTTACCTCCGCTTCGAGTGCCGTGCGCAGGCGCGTCACGACCTCCGGCCAGTCGGTGTGGCGCCGTTGGCGGAACAGGCGCATGCCGGGATACCAAGGGCTGTCCTCGCGTTCGAGCAGCCAGCGCCAATCGGGCTCGAAGGCGATCAGCGTCCAGCATGGCCGCCCCATGGCGCCGGTCAGGTGCGCGACCGACGTATCGACCGATATGACCAGATCCAACGCCACGATGACGGCAGCGGTATCAGCGAAACTGTCGACATGGCGGCCGAGATCGATCGGGCGAAATCCCTCGGGCGCTGCCGATAGCTGCCCTGCCGCATCGCCTTTCTGCAAAGAGTAGAATTGCGCGCCTGGGACGTCTTTCAGCGCCGAAAAATGCTCCAGGCGGCAGGAGCGCATCTTATCCGCCTTGTGGCGCGGATTGCCCGACCACACCAAGCCAACTTTGAATTTGTCCTGCGGCAGTTGCTTGCGCCAATGCGCGACCTTTTCCGCATTCGCATGCAGGTACGGAATTTGCGCGGGGATGGTTTCGATCGTGGTGCCGAAGCGGAACGGCAGGTCCATCAGCGGCGTATGATAATCCACCGGTTCTTCGTAGTCGTCTTTTTGCTCGGACACGATGCGATCAACGCCGGCGACGCCGTCGAACAGATCGACCAGATGCTTGGACGCTCGGAACAGCACACGGGCCCCGCATTCCTTGAGCAGCCTGGCATAGCGGATGAACTGAATCGAATCGCCCGAACCCTGTTCGGCGAGCACTAGGATCGTCTTGCCGCGCAAATCCTCGCCCCGCCAGCGCGGGATTTTCTGCTCGCGATAACCGGCCAAGCGCGAGATCGTCGCGTCCTCGAAGCGGCGCGAATAATCGGCCCAGCCGCGCGTGTAATCGCCCTTGACCAGATAGGCCAGCGCGCGATTGAAGCGGGCGTTGGCGTGCCCGTCCGGTTCCGAAATCGGCTCGCCGACCTCGAATGGATCGCCAGCGGATGCTCCGGCCGCGGCGTTCGCTTTGTTCGTCGTCGGCGCCAGATCTACGGCGCGCCCGAAAGCGACGATTGCGTCGTCGACGCGGCCGAGCGCCATCAGCGAGTTGCCCATATTGTTGGCGCAGTGCCGGTTGTTCGGATCGAGCGCCAGGCATTGCTGATAGAATTCGACCGCCTCGGCGTATTGCTGGGTTTCCTGGGCGATGATGCCGAGATTGTAGTAGGTCTGCGGCCAGTCCGGCTTCAGGGCGAGGGCGCGGCCGTAGGCGTCGCGCGCCTCCTCGTGCTTGCGCTGGCCGAGCAGGGCAAAGCCGATATTGTAGTGCAGTGCCGGAAAGTTCGGCGCCGCACGGATGCCGGCTCGATAGGTCTCAATCGCCTCGTTCAGACGATTCTGGTCGCGATACAAAGTGCCGAGGTTCGAATAGGCCTGCGCCAGTTTGGGCGCGGCGGCGATGACGTTGCGATAAAGCCGGATCGCCTCCTCCACCTTGCCCTGTTTGGCCGCCTCAACGGCCCGGACGAAGTCGGCGTTGATGTCGCGGCTGGCTTCCGGACGTGCCTCGCCGAGCGCGCCGTGGCGCACGAGATCCGCCCGGACCCGGGCAAGCATGTGTTGGGCTTCGGCGGGTGCCGCGGGCCGGCCGACGATTGTTTGCAGCGCGCGTTCGGCCGAGCGCAAGCGGCCAGCGGCGATGTGGGCGCGCGCGGCCAAGAGTTGAAGCGTGGAGTCGGTCATCGGAAGACGTGCATGGTCGAGCTGCCCGGCACCATGCCAGAGAAACCTTGCCTTGCCAAATGCGGCCGGATCGGACAAAAAAGGCCGGCCTTCCGACGCAAGCCGCCCGCAGCGGCGCGGGGAATGCTTAACGCCCGCGACCGTTCGACGGCTTGCCGTCGGCGACGCAGGATATACGGTTGCCTGTCCCCGCATGCGGCGTTATCGGCGCGCATGCCGCCATCTCGGAACCCGGTTGCGCGCCCGCTCATGGACGTCATTCTGCTGCTGAAGGGAATCTTCTCCGGCTTCGTGATCGCGGCGCCCGTCGGCCCGGTCGGCATCATGTGCGCGCAGCGCACGCTGCATCGCGGATTCGCCATCGGCGTGATGGGCGGCGCGGGTGCGGCGGTGGCGGACACGATTTTCGGCGCCGCGGCGGCATTCGGGTTGACCATTATTTCCGGCTTCCTGTTGCAGAACGAAACCGTCATGCGGCTGGTCGGCGGCGTGATCATGCTCGGCGTCGGCCTGCACTACCTGATCCGCAAGGCGACGCTGGACCAGCCTGCCGCCGGCCGGTTCCACTTCGCCGGCGTGTTCCTGACCACCTTCGTCCTGACGATCACCAACCCCATTACGATCCTGTCGTTCAGCCCGGTCTTCCTGGCGACCGGCGCGGTGGTGCCGCCGCACGACATTCCGGCCGCCTGGACGCTTATTCTGGGCGTGTTCGCGGGATCTTGGTTGTGGTGGTTCGCGCTCTGCGCGCTGGTCAGCCTGTTCCGCAGCAAGATTTCGCACGATGGCATCCGCTGGATCAACCGCATCTCCGGCGGCATCATCGTGTTCTTCGGCATCGTTGTGCTGCTGAGCGTCACCGATTTCGGCATGCGCGTGATCGGCGCCAATCTGCACTGGTGAGGGCGCCGAACTATTTGTGACGCAACTCGACGTCGACCAGCGCCAGCCGTTCGAGAATCCGGCACGTCCCCACTTTCGACCACCAGCCATATAAGAAGAAGTCCAGCGGGCCCCACATGGCGACCCAGCCGACGATGAGCAGGCTTTCGCTAAGGATACGGCCGGCCGTGGACGGATCGAGCGACAGGCCGATTTCGCGCAAACCCAGGCACGCGGCCAGGAACGCAAGCCCGATCATGAGGCTGGTGCGGCCCCGGCGGTAATCCAACCGCAAGTCGCGCCGTGCGGTTTGCAGGCGATAGGCGAAATGGTTGCGGATCGACCGCTCGACCGCCGATGCGTCCTCGGCTTTGATTTCGCTGCGCGGCAATTCGAGGATCAGCTTGAACGGCTTGTCCGCGCCGATATCGCGCACGGCGCCCAAAATGTATAGATCGGCCTGAAGGTCGAGTTCCTTGTCGAAGAACGGCGAAGGATCGAACGAGTTGTAAAGCTGCGCCACGTTGTGGAGGCTGAGTTCGATCAGCACCGTGTCGCCTTCGCGCCGGTACGACGCGCTGGGATGGGCGACCGGCGGGGGCGCGTGTTTACGCATACGTCGAGCCTAGACGAGCGGCCAGCCGGGCGCCAGCGTGGCCGCCGGCCGCGTTCGTATCGGCCGATGCCGGGACGGCGCGAAAAGCGAGCGGCCCACGCGGTCGACCGCGCCGCGAATCGGAAACCCCCACCCGGCCGGACCGGATGGGGGTTTGAAACAGTCGCAACGAGGCGAGACCGCGCTATGCCGCCTTCTTCATGTAGGAGCGCACCAGCTCCTCGGCGATTTGCACCGAGTTGAGCGCGGCGCCCTTGCGCAGATTGTCGGCCACGCACCAGAACGCGAGGCCGTTTGCGACCGTCGGGTCCGCGCGCAGGCGGCTGACGAACACCGGATCGGTGCCGGCGCATTCGAGCGGCGTCGAATAGCCGCCGTCCTTGCGCTCGTCGATGATTTCGATGCCGGGCGCGCGCGCGAGTGCCTGGCGCGCCTGCTCGACCGAAATCGATTTTTCGAACTCGACGTGAACCGCTTCGGCATGGCCGATGAAGGTCGGCACGCGCACGCAGGTGGCGATGACGTCGATCTTCGGATCGAGAATCTTCTTCGTTTCCTGCACCATCTTCCACTCTTCCTTGGTGGAGCCGTCTTCCATGAAGACGTCGATGTGCGGGATGACGTTGAAGGCGATCTGCTTGGTGAACTTCTTATGCTCGATATCGGCCTGGGCGTAGAATGCGCGACCTTGCTCGAACAATTCGTCCATGCCCGCCTTGCCCGCACCCGAAGTCGACTGATAGGTCGCGACCACGACGCGCTTGATGGTGGCGAATTCGTGCAGCGGCTTGAGTGCGACGACCATCTGGGCGGTCGAGCAGTTCGGATTGGCGATGATGTTGCGCTTGCCGTAATGCTTCAGCGCGTGGGCGTTCACTTCCGGCACGACCAGCGGAATTTCTGGGTCCATGCGGAAGTACGACGTATTGTCGATGACCACGCAGCCGGCAGCCGCCGCGCGCGGTGCGTGCACGGCCGAGACCTTGGCGCCGGGCGAGAACAGGCCGATGTCGATGCCCTTGAAATCCAGCTTGTCGAGGTTCTTCACCTTGAGCGTCTTGCCGGCGAACTCGATCTCTTCGCCTTCCGAACGGGCGGAGGCGACGGCAATGACTTCATCGGCGGGGAAGCGGCGTTCCTCGAGGATCGCGAGCATTTCCCGCCCGACGTTCCCAGTGGCGCCGACGACGGCGACTCGGTAACCCATGGCGGACCTACAGTTCCTGGCAGTTGTGACGACATGTCGCCAAAGGCGGGGGCCCCTGGCGACCGGGCTTGAATTACGCTTTCCCAGGCGGGTTTTCAAGGCGGAACCGGCCTGCGCTACGGCAGGTCCCGGTTGGCCCTGTGGGCCACCGGCAGCGATTGGCATTCAGCACCATTGACGATACCGTTAATCCTGACAGCCGCATTTAGGGGCTGGCCCGGCCGCCGCGTGCCTTGATCGTGGCGAGCGACGATCTGATGCAAGCGGTTCGGCCTGGGCCGTCCGATTTCTATGTGGGCGCTCGCTAAGGAGATATTGCGATGGCAGGAACGATCAAGCGGTATGCCGAGTTCTGGCCGTTCTACCTGCAGGAACACAGCAATCCGACCAACAGGGTGCTGCACTATATCGGCACGACTTTGGTTTTCGTGGCGCTTGCCGCCGCGATCTGGACGCGCAACTGGTGGCTGCTGTTGCTGATGCCGGTCGCGGGCTATTTCTTCGCCTGGGTCGGCCATTACGGCGTGCAGAAAAACCGCCCGGCCACCTTCACCTATCCGTTTTGGTCGCTGATCAGCGACTTCCGCATGTATTTCGTCTGGGTGAGCGGCGGACTCGACCGCGAGTTCAAGAAATACCAGGTGCGACAGAACTGAGGCGCGGACTCCGGGAAAGATATTGCAACTACGCTGCGCATACCGAAGTGCCGCCCGCATGACATGAAAAGGCCCGCTTCGAGGATGAGGCGGGCCTTTGTGCAGCGACGAAGGAATGTGCGGCGGATTATTTCTTGTCCGGCGATTCGGCGGACTGGTTCGGTGCCGGCTGCACGACCGGCGGTTTTTCCGAGGTCGTTTTCAGCTTCGGCGACATGCAGGCCGCGGCAGAGCCGGCTGCGAAGGCGCTGACGGCAGTAGCCAAGGCGAAGGCTTTGACGATACTGGACATGCAAAGCTCCCTAGAGTGCGGGGATGCGTAACCCCGGTTCGAAGTTCCGACTTCAAGTCCCAACAGGAGCGAAATTCGCAAACAAAAATGGCGGCTCTGCGGCCATAACTATGGCCGCGCCGCCACAATTGAACTCGAACAGACCGAAGTTATTTCTTTTCGGTTACCACGACGGTTTGCGGGGTGGTCGGCGTCGACTGCTGGGCAGTCGATTGCTGACGCTTATAGCCGCAATCCGAGTTGGTGGTCTGTTGATCGCCGGCAAACGCGGGGCCGACAAACCCGGCAACAGCGATGGCCAGAACGGCCATTTTGACAAAGCGCATCATCAATCCTCCATTGAGGTTTCAGATCATCAAAGGCTACGCCCGGTCCCCAGGGTGGTCAAGCCGACTGCGGCGCGGGACTGTTCACGCCTTCGCGAGCGTCGCACTTAGCGTCGGAGCCCGGTGAGGGCATTGAATTGAAACGGCAAATCGCGGCGTCACCCAGATCCCGGAGCCGCGAGCGGAAGGCGTTCGCGCCGCGATCCGACGACCGACCACGGATCGACGCGCTTCAACGCCGGTATCGATGCAACGCGACGATGCGCTAACCGAGACGGTTACGCCGCCAGCTTATCGAGCTCTTTGAGCAACGCCGCGCCCATCTGCTCGGTCGAAACCTTCGTCTTACCGGGCTGCATGATGTCGCCGGTGCGATAGCCGCCATTGAGCACATTGCTAACGGCTTTTTCAACCAGATCGGCGTCGGCTGTCAGATCGAACGAATAGCGCAGCGCCATGGCGAAGCTCAGCACCGCGGCGATCGGATTGGCAAGGTTCTTCCCGGCAATATCGGGTGCCGTGCCGTGGATCGGTTCATATAACGCATGGCGCTTGCCGGTTTTCGGATCGATCGCGCCCAGCGATGCCGAGGGCAGCATGCCGAGCGAGCCGGTAAGCATGGCGGCAACGTCCGACAGAATGTCGCCGAATAGGTTGTCGGTGACGATGACGTCGAACTGTTTGGGGTTGCGCACCAATTGCATGGCGCAATTGTCGGCGAACATGTGTTCCAGCTTGATGTGCGCAAATTCCTTGGCGTGGATCTTGGTGACTTCATCGCGCCACAGAATGCCCGTGTGCATGACATTGGCTTTTTCGACCGAATGCACCTTCTTGCCGCGCTTGCCGGCCAACTCGAACGCCACGCGCGCGATACGGTGAATTTCCGGCGTCGTGTAGACCTGCGTATCGACCGCTTTGCGTGTGCCGTCCGGCAGATCGGTGATGCCGCGCGGCTCGCCGAAATAAACGCCGCCGGTCAGTTCGCGGACGATCATGATATCCAGACCAGCGACCAGCTCATGCTTGAGCGACGAGGCTTCGGCCAGCGCGTCGAAGCATAATGCCGGCCGCAGATTGGCGAACAGGCCAAGATCCTTGCGCAGGCGCAGCAGCCCGCGCTCCGGCTTTTGCGCGAACGGCAGATTGTCCCATTTCGGTCCGCCGACTGCGCCAAACAGCACGGCATCGGCCATGGCGGCTTTTTCCATCGTGGCGTCGGTGATCGGCGTCTTCTCGGCATCGATCGCCGCCCCGCCGACCAGCCCGTCGGCGATGTCGAACGTCACCGCGCGGCGCTTGTCCATCCAATCGATGACCTTGCGCACTTCGCGCATGACTTCGACGCCGATGCCGTCGCCGGGCAAGAACAAAAGCGATTTATTGGCAGCCATGCGGAGCGTCCCCTATTGCTCAATTTCTTCGACGACGGAACGGCCCGACCCTTCGGCGCCGCCCGTCCATTGCCATTCTTCGTGCAGGCGATACCGCCCATCGGGCAGAATTTCAAGCCGCGACCGGCACGTGCCTGCCATGAGCCGGCCGTCCACGGTGGCGTGGTGATAGCGCATATCGAGCGTGCCGTCCTCGGCCATCTTGGCGATCAACTGGCCGTGGGCGACGGCACCGCCGTCGTAGCTGGCCCAGACGATGTCGCCACGCTGCCGATAGCGGAAAATGGTCGCGCCATCCACGTCGCCACCCGCGCTGTTGGTCAGCGAGCGGAAACGACGGTTGTCGTAATTGAGGCGCGGCATGAAGGGGGCGCGCCGGCTGCGCGATCAGCGCTTGCGCACGAACCCATAGCCGAACAGCCCGGCCCCAACCGCAATGACCAGGCCGGCGAGCCAGGGCGGCACGAGATAGTTCTGCTTGGTTTCGGCGGTCACCTTGAGCGGGCCGACCTGCAGCTGGGTCTCTTCCTTCTTGACCGAGACACCGCCGAAAACGTAGCCGGCGACGCCGAGCACGATCAAAATGACGCCGATGATTTGGAGCGGTTTCATGTACCGCACCTAACCGGCGTTTCGGTGCAGCCACGGTTGCGAGAGTTTCGCCTTGGTTTCGAACGAGTCGATCGAACTGCGCTTCTGCAGCGTCAGCCCGATATCGTCCAGCCCGTTCAGCAGGCAATGCTTGCGGAAGGGTTCCACGTCGAATTTGATCTTGCTGCCGTCGGGGCGCGTGATTTCCTGCGCCTCCAGATCGACGGTCATGGTGGCATTGGCACCCTTCGACGCGTCTTCCATCAATTCGGTGACGGTTTCCTGCGGCAGCTTGATCAGCAGCATGCCGTTCTTCGACGAGTTGTTGAAAAAGATGTCGGCGAAGCTGGGCGCGATGATGCACTTGATGCCGAAATCGGCCAGCGCCCAGGGCGCGTGCTCACGCGACGAGCCGCAGCCGAAATTGGCGCCGGCGATCAGGATTTTGGCGTTCCTGTAAGCCGGCATGTTGAGCACGAAGTCCGGTCTTTCCTTGCCGTCGGGCGTCGTCCGCAGTTCGTAGAATAGGCCCCGCTTCATGCCCGTGCGCTTGATGCTCTTGAGGTAATCCTTGGGAATGATCATGTCGGTATCGACATTGACCATTTGCAGCGGGGCGGCGACCCCGGTCAGCTTGGTGAACTTATCCATGTGCAGGCCCTTTTTCCTGGATGAAGGTTTTAGGCGACCGGGAGCGGTCTACGCAAGGGTCGGACGAGGCGCGGCAACGCGGCATTTCAGGCCGATGCCGGCCGCTTGATGACGAGCGTGCCGGCCATGATGTCGTGCAGGCCCTGTCTTTTCTCGGTGAACAAGGCGATCAGGTAAGTGAGGAACGAGCTGACGACCTCCAAGCACTTGCAAAGTTGGCGCAACAGCGAGCGCCAGACGCCGAGCCGAGTGCCGTCCAGCGCCACGACCTGCAGGCCAAGCCAATATTTGCCGAGCGAACCCTGTCGGCGCGACGCTTCGGTGGCCGCGAAATAGATGAACGCGAGCACGAAGGTAAGAACGCCGAGCCCGACGCGGCGCCAGAAACTGGCGCGATCGGTCGCAACCAGGCGTTCCGCGCGAAACTTCTCGACGGCGCCCTTGTCGTCGGTAATGGCGATCTCCGAAACCGCGTAGATGCGCATCGAACCATCCGCGAACACGCGCGCCTCGTTGAACCGATCGAACACGCGCTTGCGTCCGTCCTCCAAGACATCTTCGAGCCGGCTCGCCTGATCGTGCGTGAATCCGATCATCTTGGGCGGTCGCCACAGCGGTTCGAACACGCGCAGACCCACTCGATCGCTCGCCTCGACGATGGCCACGACGACCAGAACCAGCAGCGCCGCATCGATAACCAGCGCCAGACACCGCCGTCCGAAGGGCGCATAGGCCGGCTTCGGCGCGGGGGTCGGCACCGCGATTTACGACTGCAACTCGCGTACGTCGGCCAGCTTACCCTTGACCGCGGCGGCGGCGGCCATGGCCGGGCTGACCAGATGGGTGCGCGCGCCGCGTCCCTGGCGACCTTCAAAGTTGCGATTCGAGGTCGACGCGCAGCGTTCCTCAAAGCCAACCTTGTCCGGATTCATCGCCAGGCACATCGAGCATCCGGGCTCGCGCCATTCGAATCCGGCCTCGATGAAAATCTTATCCAAACCTTCCTGTTCCGCTTGCGCTTTGACCAGGCCCGAGCCGGGCACGGCAAGCGCGCGCACCTTCGGCGCCACTTTGCGGCCCTTGAGCACTTTGGCGGCGCTGCGAAAGTCTTCGATTCGCGCGTTGGTGCACGAGCCGATGAAGACCCAATCGACCGGGACATCGGTCATGCGCTGGCCCGGCTTCAGGCCCATGTATTTCAGCGAGCGCGTCCAGGCTTCCTTCTGGTCGGCGTCCTTGGCCTTTTCCGGATCGGGAATCACCCCGGTGATCGGGAGCACGTCCTGCGGCGAGGTACCCCAGGTGACCGACGGCTCGATCGTCGACGCATCGAGATCGACTTCCTTGTCGAACACCGCGTCCGGATCGGACTTCAGCGTGTTCCAGAACGCGAACGCCTGTTCCCACGCGGCACCCTTCGGGGCCTTCGGGCGGCCTTTCAGATACTCGTAGGTTTTCTCGTCCGGCGCGATCAGGCCAGCGCGCGCGCCCGCCTCGATCGACATGTTGCAGACCGTCATCCGCCCTTCCATCGACAGGCCGCGGATCGTATCGCCGGCATACTCGATCACATGGCCGGTGCCGCCGGCGGTGCCGATCTTGCCGATGATGGCCAGGATGATGTCCTTGGGGCCGACGCCGTTGGCCACCTTGCCGTTGACGTTGATGCGCATGCTCTTCAGCGGACGCTGGATCAGCGTCTGTGTCGCCAGCACGTGCTCGACTTCAGAGGTCCCGATGCCGAATGCCAGCGCGCCGAACGCGCCGTGCGTCGACGTGTGCGAATCGCCGCAGACGATCGTCATGCCCGGCTGGGTGGCGCCCTGCTCCGGCCCGATGATGTGAACGATGCCCTGGCGGACGTCGAACATGTCGTAATATTCGATGCCGAATTCCTTGGCGTTCTTGTCCAGTTGGTCGATCTGGATGCGCGCCTCTTCGTCCTCGACCGGCTTGGAACGATCGGTCGTCGGCACGTTGTGAT
>JBFWYO010000116.1:0-11034 GCA_050186335.1 Alphaproteobacteria bacterium
TCGGACGGTTTGTTCACCGGCTACGACGAAGCGCGCCGCGATTACAACCGGTCGAGCTGGGAATACAAGATCGGTGAGGATGGCTTCGCGGTCGTCGACGAGACGCTGCAGAATCCGCGCTGCGTCTGGAACCTGCTCAAGCAGCACGTCGCGACCTACACGCCCGAAATGGTCGAGCGCATCTGCGGCACGCCCAAGGCGAAGTTCCTGAAAATCGCGCAGACGATCGCCGAGACGTCGTCGCCGACCAAGACGATGACATCCATGTACGCCTTGGGTTGGACGCAGCATTCCAAGGGCTCGCAGAACATTCGCGCCATGGCGATGCTGCAACTCATCCTCGGCAACATCGGGGTGCGCGGCGGCGGGATGAACGCGTTGCGCGGCCATTCCAACATCCAGGGGCTGACGGATCTCGGGCTGATGTCGAACTTGATCCCGGGCTATCTTACGCTGCCCACGGAGAAAGAGGCCGACATCGGCGCCTATATGTCGTCGCGCGGCTTCAAGCCGTTGCGGCCGAACCAGATGAGCTATTGGCAGAACTACAAGAAGTTCTTCGTCAGCTTCTTGAAGTCCATGTGGGGCCCGGCGGCGACGGCGGACAACAACTTCGCGTACGATTACCTGCCGAAATTGGACGTGCCGGCTTACGACGTGCTGCGCGCGTTCGAGCTCATGCACGAGGGCAAGGTCAACGGATACATTTGCCAGGGGTTCAATCCCCTGCTGTCGTTCCCGAACCGGCGCAAGATCACCGCGGCGCTGTCCAAGCTCAAATTCCTCGTCACCATGGATCCGCTCGAAACCGAGACCGCGCGGTTCTGGGAGAATCACGGCGAGTTCAACGACGTCGACCCGTCGAAGATCGACACCGAAGTCATCCAGCTGCCGAGCACCTGTTTCGCCGAGGACGAAGGCTCGCTGACCAACTCCGGGCGGTGGCTGCAGTGGCATTGGCCGGGCGGCGACCCGCCGGGCGAGGCCAAGCTCGACACCTGGATCATGGCGCAGATTTATCTGCGCATGAAGGCGCTCTACGCCAAGGAAGGCGGGGCGTACTCGGCGCCGATCGCCGACCTGCATTGGCCTTATCGCGATCCGAACGATCCGAAGCCGGCCGAAATTGCGCGCGAGATCAACGGTTACGTCGTCGAGACGGTCAAGGATCCGAAAGACGAAACCAAGGTCTTGCTCGAAAAAGGCAAGCAGGTAGCGAGCTTCGCGTTCCTGCGCGATGACGGCACCACGGCGTGCGGCTGCTGGATTTATTCCGGCTGCTACACCGAGGCCGGCAATATGATGGCCCGGCGCGATACGAGCGATCCCGACAATACCGGCGCCTATTCAAAATGGGCGTTCTCCTGGCCGGTCAACCGCCGCATTCTCTATAACCGCGCGTCGGCGGACATCAACGGCAAGGCGTGGGATCCGAGCCGCAAACTCATCGAGTGGGATGGCGCCAAATGGGCCGGCTACGACGTGCCGGATATCGCGCCCACGGCGAAGCCCGACGTGGTGATGCCGTTCATCATGAACCCCGAGGGCGTCGCGCGTCTGTTCACGCGCGGCATGATGCGCGACGGTCCGTTCCCGACTCATTACGAACCGTTCGAATCGCCGCTGGCGAACGTGATCGCACCGAAGGTTCGCGGCAATCCGGTTGCGCGCGTCTTCAAGGGCGACATGGAGGCCTTTGGCACCTCGAAGGACTTCCCGTATGCGGCAACCAGCTATCGCTTGACCGAGCACTTCCACTTCTGGACCAAGCATGTCGCGCCGAACGCGGTCATGCAGCCAGAGTTCTTCATCGAAATCTCCGAAGAACTGGCGAAGGAGAAGCGTATTGCCTCGGGCAGCTGGGTGCGGGTCTGGTCGCAGCGCGGCTCGGTTAAGGCGAAGGCCGTGGTTACCAAACGTATTATGCCGCTCAAGTGCGACGGAAAGACGGTGCACATCGTCGGCATTCCGTTGCATTGGGGTTTCACCGGCAAGGCGAAGAAGGGCTTCGGCCCCAACTCGCTGACGCCATATGTCGGCGACGCCAATATCGAGACGCCGGAGTACAAGGCATTCCTCGTCGACATCGAGCCCATTCGTGGGCCGGTGGCCTGAACCGGGGGGAACCAAAATGGCAATGCTCCAAGAAACGGATCTCATCCGCCGGTCGGCCTCGAAGGTCACCACCAAACCGCAACAACTGCCGGAGGTGGCGAAGCTTATCGACGTATCCAAATGCATCGGATGCAAGGCGTGTCAGGTCGCCTGCCTCGAGTGGAACGACCGGCGCGAAGAAGTCGGCGTGAATGACGGTACCTACCAGAACCCGCCCGATCTCACGCCGGCGTCGTACACGCTCATGCGTTTCAGCGAGTGGGTCAATCCGGAGTCGGGCGATCTCGAATGGTTGATCCGCAAGGACGGGTGCATGCATTGTGCCGATCCGGGTTGCCTCAAGGCTTGCCCGGCGCCCGGCGCGATCGTGCAGTACGTCAATGGGATCGTTGACTTCGTCAAAGAAAATTGTATCGGCTGCGGATACTGCATCAAGGGCTGCCCATTCAACATCCCGCGCATCTCCCAAGCCGACAGCAAGGCATACAAATGCACGCTCTGTTCCGACCGCGTCGCGGTCAATCAGGAACCGGCTTGCGCCAAGGCGTGCCCCACGCAAGCGATCGTCTTCGGCACCAAGGAGGCGATGCTGAAGCATGCGCAAACGCGCATCACCGACCTCAAGTCGCGCGGCTATAAGAATGCCGGCATTTACGATCCGCCGGGCGTCGGTGGCACGCATGTGCTCTACGTGCTGCATCATGCCGACAAGCCCGAGATCTACGCCGGGCTGCCCAAGAATCCGGTCATCAGCCCGGTCGTCGAGATTTGGAAAGGGCTGACCAAGTATGCCGGTCTGGCGGCGATTGCGGCGTTCGGCGTGCTTGGCTTGGCGCATTACGTGATCGCGCGGCCGAACCGGGTTTCGCAGGCCGATGAGGACAATGCCAAGCGACTCAAGGAAGGGAACGCTTGATGAAACCCGCCGCCACACCGCAGAAGGAACCGATAACGGTCAATCGTTACACGACCGCGGCCCGCATCAACCACTGGATTACCGCAATCAGTCTGGTGCTGCTGGCGATTACCGGCTTGGCCCTGTTCCACCCAAGCCTCTATTTTCTGACCGAATTGTTTGGCGGCGGCTCGGTCGTGCGCGCCATCCATCCGTGGATCGGCGTCGTCCTGTTCTTCAGTTTCCTCGGACTGTTCTTCCGGTTCTGGAAAGCCAATCTGTGGGAACGGGTCGATAATACTTGGTTGGCCCGGATCAGGGACGTGCTCAGCGCCCACGACGAAAATCTGCCCGAAATCGGCAAATACAATGCCGGCCAGAAGCTGGTGTTTTGGTCGATGTCGCTGGTGATCGTTATCCTGGTCGTGACCGGCGTCGTTATCTGGGATCGTTATTTCGCCGACCTCACGTCGGTCGGTCAGAAGCGCATCGCGGTGCTCGTGCACGCGGCGGTGGCGATCGTGGCGATCTGCGTGTGGATCGTGCATGTCTACGCGGCGATCTGGGTGCGCGGCACAATCCGCGCCATGACGCGCGGCTCGGTTACCGGCGGCTGGGCGTGGCGCCATCATCGCAGATGGCTGAAAGAGCTTGTCGGCGGTACGAAAAAGAGTGAATAGGCGTAAGGTCTGAACGGCGGGAGTGGTCCGCCGACAGCCCGCGTGGCCCGTGGGGTTCGTGAGGTGAAGTAATGACTCAGATCGGCGCGCCGCCGCATAATCCGGTTCCCATTGGAGAGGTATCGACGCCGCCGTTCGCGCGGCTGCCCGATCCTGCGGTCATGTTCGCGGCGCGCGCCGCGCGCTTCAAGTCGCTCGCGGTAAATCACGATCTCGGCGCGTATCTTGCATTTCTCGGCGACCTCGCTGCGGTGCAGCACCAGGTTCAGGACGGGCTTGCCCCGGCGGAACTGCCCGCGGCCGAAATGCTCACACGCGCCCGAGAATTCGGCATGCCGCCGCTTGATCGCAATGCGATGCCGAGCGCGGATTTCGCAGCAATCCTCGAACGGCTGCTGGCGCTTGCGCACGGCATAGCGAAGCCGGCGGCGGCGCAGGCGTCGCTCGCGCGGGCGACCGCGGCGGATGCGCCGACCCGTGCTGCCATGGTGAAGGCGGTGCTGACGAATTCAATCCCGATCGAATCGCTGGCCGAACACGCTTATGTCGCCGCCGCCCTTCAGGTGCATTTCACCCGCCTAGCGGCGCGGCTCGATGCCGCAGCCCTGGTGTCGGTCGGCGACGGCGTGTGTCCGGCCTGCGGTGGCCCGCCGGTCATCTCGATGGTGGTCGGCTGGCCGGGCGCGCACGGCGCGCGGTTCTGCGCCTGCGCCCTGTGCGGCACGTTGTGGAACTACGTCCGTATCAAATGCATCGCGTGCGGGTCGACCGCGGGTATCGCCTACGAGGAGATCGAAGGCGGTCCCGGGACCGTCAAGGCCGAAACCTGCGACTCATGCCACGTCTACGTAAAAGTCCTGGATCAACAGATCGACCCCGCTCTCGAACCGACCGCCGACGACGTTGCGAGCCTCAGCCTCGATCTGCTGGTGCGCGAGGCCGGGTTTCGGCGCGGCGGCGTCAATCCGTTTCTGCTCGGCTATTGAAGGCGACGCAGTCATGTCACGCGATCGCATGTCCAGGCTGCGAGAATTACCATCGGTCGCCGAGGTGCTGGATACCGCGGCGGCCAAGCTCGGCATCGAACGCGCCGGCCGCCAGGCGACCACGGCGGCGGTACGCGAGGTCTTGGCTGACGCGCGCACCGCCGCGCGCAAGGGCGGCGCCCTGCCGTGCGCCGCCACGGCGGCCGAGGCAGCGCTTGCGCGGCTCGAGGCAAGGGCGCGCTCGAGCCTTCGTCCGGTCTACAATCTGACCGGAACCGTGCTGCATACCAATCTGGGCCGCGCGCTGCTCGCCGAAGCGGCGATCGAAGCGGCCGTCGCCGCCATGCGGCATGCCGCGGCGCTCGAATTCGATCTGGAAACCGGCCGGCGCGGCGAGCGCGACGACCATTTACGCGCCATCCTGTGCGAACTTACCGGCGCGGAGGATGCAACCGTCGTCAACAACAATGCGGCGGCTGTGCTACTGGTGCTCAACACGCTCGCCAAGGGCCGCGAATCGATCGTCTCGCGCGGCGAGTTGATCGAGATCGGCGGCGCGTTCCGCATGCCCGAGATCATGGCGCGCGCCGGAACGCGGCTGATCGAAATCGGCACCACCAACCGTACCCATCGCAAGGACTACGCTGACGCCATCGGGCCCAAGACGGGTCTCCTGCTCAAGGTCCACACCTCGAATTATCGTATCGAAGGGTTCAAGGCCGAAGTATCGCCTCGGGAACTGGCGGTGCTGGCGCGGGAACGGGGCGTGCCGCTCGTCAACGACCTGGGTTCGGGCACGCTGGTCGATCTGGCGCGCTTCGGGCTGACCCACGAACCCACCGTTGCCGAGGCGGTCAAAGACGGTGCCGATCTCATCACCTTCTCCGGCGACAAATTGCTGGGCGGCCCGCAAGCGGGGTTCATCGTCGGGCGAAAGGATCTGTTGGTACGGATCAACCGCAATCCCCTGAAGCGCGCGTTGCGCGTCGATAAAATCAGGCTCGCCGCGCTGGCGGCGACGCTTTCGCTCTATCGCGATCCCGACCGACTGGCCGCGCGCCTGCCGACGCTCCGGCTGCTCGCGCGCCCGAAAGCCGAGATCGATGCCCTTGCAAACAGGCTGGCGCCTGTCGTTGCGGCGTCGGTCGGTGCGGCATTCGCGGTCGAGGCGATAAGCTGCGCCAGCCAGATCGGCTCCGGCGCGCTGCCGCTCGAGACCGTGCCGAGCGCCGGACTCGCGATCCGCCCGGTCGCCGCGAAAGGCGGTGCGCGCGTCCTCGCCGCGCTTGCCGACGCAATGCGTCGCCTGCCGATCCCGGTGATCGGCCGCATTGAGAACCAGGCTCTCATGCTTGATTTGCGCTGCCTCGAAGATGTCGAGAGATTCGCCGCCAACTTCGCCGGCCTCCATCTCATGGGAGAACCCGATGCGGTTGCTTGACGGAAAGGCGAAACGTGCAACGGGAGAAGCCGACGCACAATCGGTGGCCGAGCGCATGGCTGCGGCCTTCGCCGCGGCTCAGCGCGGCGATTATCCGACCGCATTGGAGACCTGGGGGCCGCTTGCCCATGCCGGCATGCCGCGCGCTCAGAGCAATATCGGCGCCTGCTTTGCCGAAGGTCTCGGGGTCGAGCGCGATCCGGTGCTCGCCGAGCGTTGGCTCGGTCTGGCCGCCGCGGCGGGTGATCCGGTGGGCCAGCGCAATCTTGCCGCGCTCTATTTCAACGGCGAAGGGGTCGAGCGGAATCCGGCGCGCGCGGCCGAGCTCTATCGCGCCGCCGCGGAAACCGGCGATGCCATTGCCCAGGATATGTTGAGCGAGATCCTGTTTACGGGCGACGGCGCCCCGCGGGATGTCGGCGAAGCGCGGCGCTGGGCACTCGCTGCGGCCGAACAGGGTATCGCGGCCGCGATGCGGCGGCTCGGGATGATCTTTCACGATGCCATCGGCGTCGAGCGCGACCCCGCGGCTGCGGCGCAGTGGTGGGACAAGGCGGCCCGGCGCGGCGATGCCGACGCTCAGGCGATGCTCGGTGCGGCGCTCCATCTGGGGGCCGGCGTTTCGCGCGACGGCGTGGCCGCGCTCGCCTGGCTGCTGCGCGCACGCGCGACCGGCAGCAGCCTGGCCGATCCGTTCATCGGTCCCATTCGCCGGGTGCTGACCGCGGAACAGGTTGCCGACGCCGAATTTCGCGCCCGGGAACCCTTGCCACAGCCCGCGCCATGATCGTCGGCACCGCCGGTCACATCGACCACGGCAAGACCGCGCTGGTACGGGCATTGACCGGCGTCGACACCGATCGGCTGGCGGAGGAGAAAGCGCGCGGCATTTCGATTGATCTCGGTTTTGCCTACTTGCCCGCGCCGGACGGATCGGTGCTCGGCTTCGTCGACGTCCCGGGCCACGAACGTTTCATGCGCAATATGCTCGCCGGTGCCACCGGCATCGATTACGCGCTCCTGGTCGTGGCCGCCGATGACGGCGTCATGCCGCAGACCATCGAACACCTGGCAGTCGTCGATCTGCTCGGCATCCCGCGTGGCGTTGTGGCGCTGACCAAGGTCGATCTGATCGAACCGCCGGCTCGTCCGCAGGTTCGCGCCGAGATCTCGGCTGCCCTCGCCGCCACATGTCTCGCGAACGCCGAAATTATCGAAGTCTCGAGCGTGACGGGCGAAGGCATCGAGGATTTGCGCGCGCACCTGTTCGACGCCGCGCGAGATCATGGCGAGTCCTCGCAGTCCGGCCGCTTCCGGCTTGCGGTCGATCGGTCATTCACGCTTGCCGGCGCGGGCACCGTGGTAACCGGCACGGTTCTTTCAGGCTCGGTCGCGGTCGGCGATCATGTCGTGGTCAGCCCGTCCGGGCTCGGCGCCCGCATACGCTCGATTCATGCGCAGAATCGACCGGCCAAACTGGGCCGCACGGGCGAGCGCTGCGCGCTCAATCTGCTTGGCGACGGCATCGCCAAGGACGCGATCGCGCGCGGCGACATCGTGCTCGATCCAGAACTGCATGCGCCGGCCGGGCGCATCGACGCAGCCGTGCGCATCCTGCGCGGCGAACCCAAGCCGATCGACCAATGGATGCCGGTCCGGCTGCATCACGCGGCCGCCGAAGTGGGTGCGCGGATCGTGCTGCTCGGGCCGGACAAGATTCCGCCGGGCGGCGAGGGCTTGGTCCAACTCGTGCTCGAACGGCCGATCGCAGCTGCGGTCGGCGATCGCTTTATTCTGCGCGATACCTCGTCCCAGCGCACAATTGGCGGCGGTCGCTTCATCGATTTGCGGGCGCCGGCGCGCCGACGCCGTACGCCGCAGCGCCTGTCGCAGCTCGCAGCGCACCGAATACTCGATCCCGAGAAGGCGCTGGCGGCATTACTCGAGTGCCCGCCGGCTTACATGGATCTTGCCGCTTTCGCGCGCGATCGGGCGCTCGCCGCGGCCGAAATCGATGCCATCGGCGCGCGGCTCGGGCTGGTCCGCGTGCCGAACGATAACGCTTCGCTCGCCCTTTCAGCCGCGACCTGGCAGCGGATCAAGGCTGCTATCGCCGCGACGCTCAAGACATTCCACGGCCGGAATCCCGACCTGCCGGGCATGGGCTTCGAGCAGTTGCGGCTGGCGATCGAGCCGCGCCTGCCGACGCCCGGTTTCGCCGCCGCGCTCCAGCGCCTGGCCCAAGAACGCGAAATCGGGCTCGACGGCGCATGGGTACGGCTGGTCGGGCACGAAGTCCGCCTCACGCCGAAAGATGAGGCGCTTTGGCTGCAGATCGGTCCGCTGCTCGGCGGCGCCGATCGCTTCCGACCGCCGCGCGTGCGCGATATCGCAACCGCGCGCCGGATCCCGGAGGCCGATGTTCGCCGGCTGTTCAAATTGCTTGCGCGCATGGGAAAATTGCACGATGTGGCGCCCGACCATTTCTTTCTGCGCGACACGGTGGCCGAAATGGTGGCGATTGCCGGCGATCTGGCGAGCGGCGCAAGCGGCGGCGAGTTCTCGGCGGCGCAGTTCCGCGATCGGCTGGATAACGGTCGCAAGGTGGCGATTCAAATTCTGGAGTTTTTCGACCGGCACGGCGTAACATTGCGGCGCGGCGACCTGCGACGTGTCGACAAGCGCAGGCTGGATTTGTTCCGTCGTTCGTCGGACGCCGGACGCAGCGGCGCCGGACCTAATATTGGAAGGGAAGCGTCCCCGGTGGGGCGTCCGGACTTCAAATCCGGGAAGGGCCGTGAGACGGTTCTTGGTGGGTTCGACCCCCACTCTCTTCCGCCAACCGCCCGAGGCACATGATGGCATCCACGAACATCGCTTTCCTCGAACAACTGAAGCGCGAGGCCGACGGCGTAATAGAGGCCGAAGCCGAGTTGCGCCGGGAGAGCGCGCGGCGGATCGCGGCGCTCGAGCAGGAGCGAGCCTTCGCCTTCCGTCGCTTCAATCTGATGCGTGCGATCGTTGGCGCGGTTGGAACGGTGACGGATGCGAAGGACGCGGAAGCCGCGGCGGTCGCCAATGCCGTCGGGGTGTTGCGCGGCCAGCTCGAGTGGACCGGCGAAAGCGCTGCGCACGACGCGGTTGTCGCCCATTTCGCCCCGGTCGCGCAGGCGGTCTTCGCCGGCATCGCCGCGCCTAAACGGGCCTCGGGCAGCATCGCCGACGTGCGGAAGGAACTGGCCAAGTTCGAAGCGTGGTACGCCAAGACTCACGCCAAGTCGTTCTGGACCCTGTTCGAGACCTATATGCGGGAGACGCCGGTTGTCGATTTCTAAGGCGAACGGCGACAACACCGATTTCACTCGATGGATCGTCGAGGAATTTGCGCACACCGGCGCCTTTACGGCGCTTGTGGTATTGGTGCGCATCGGCGAACAATCCGTCTCGCCGCTTTGTTCGACCTATATGAATGTCATCGGCGACGAATTCGATTGGGCCGACCTCACCGTATTGTTCGCCGGCTCGGGCATGGACTGGGACGGCGCCGCGTTCTTTTCGGCCACCGACAAGAACGGCGGCCCGCTGGATAACCCGACCGCGCGGCTAAAGCTGCGCGAGATCGAAGATCGCTTCAACAAGGATCGCTTGACGCTTAACCAGGGTCATTTTTTCGACAAATGGGGACGGCGCATGAAGATCGAGGAAGTCGGGCCGAAATGACGGCGAAACTGCGCGTCATCGATACCGGATTGCGATCGGCGCGGTGGAACTTCGCCATGACGGCGGCACTGGCGGAACTACATCGCCGCGGCCAGGCGCCCGACTCGCTTCGGTTCATGTTTTTCGTCCCCTCGGTGAGCGTCGGGCGCCACCAAAGCCTGGCCCGCGAGGTGCGTCTCGAGCGTTGTCGGGCGAGGGGAGTGGAAACGGCGCGCCGCATCACCGGCGGCGGCGCCATCTATATGGATCCCGGCATGCTGGCTTGGGAAATCGTGACCGGACGGCGGCGCTTCGCCGGCGGATTGCCGGAAGCGACCGAGCGGCTTTGCGGCGGCGTCGCCGCCGGGCTGGCGCGAATGGGAATTCCGGCGCGCGTTCGGGCACCCGCTGATGTCGAGGCCGGCGGGCGCAAGATCTGCGGCAGCGCCGGATATTTCGACGGTCAGACGCTGGTGCTGCAGGGCACGGTGCTGGTGGATTTTGAGATCGCCGACATGGCCGACGCGCTCGCAACCGCCGACCGCGGCGCGCTGACGTCGCGTGTGACGAGCATCGCCACCCTCATCGGCCGCGTGCCGCCCATGGCGGAAATCGAAAATTGTCTTCTCGCCGGATGGTCGGAAATCCCCGGTCTCGCGTTTTCGTGGGGCACGCCGAGCACGGGCGAAATGGAGCTTACCGCGCGGCTCCTGGCCGCCGAGATCGGCACCGACGCATTCGTCGCCGGGGCGGAACATCTGCAACCGGCGTACACGCAATGACCGAGCGCCTGATCATCGTTCTTGCCAGCACGGATCCGCGCAACAACGAGGAACTGGGCGCGCCGTTCTATCATGCGGCGGTCGCGGCGGCGCTGGACTACAAGGTCGACGTGATCTGCCTCGCCTCGGCCGGCAAGCTGCTGCGCAAGGGCGTCGCCGAGACGCACTTCCTCAAGCCCGGCAACCCGAAGACCGTCTACGACTGGATCAAGGATGCGCACGGCCACGGTGCGCGGTTCTGGGCGTGTCCGGCCAATCTCGAATTGCTCGACATGAGCGAGGCCGATCTGATTCCGGAATGCAGCGGCTTGATGAGCGCCGCCGCGATGATCCAGGACATCATGGACGGCGATTGTCGCGTACTCACGTATTAGGGGGTTGTCGTGGTCAGCGTGCGCGGCAACGAACTCCCGGACGATCTGCTTTACGATGTGCC
>JBFWYO010000117.1:0-10982 GCA_050186335.1 Alphaproteobacteria bacterium
TGCGCACCAGCTGCGAGGTGAAGCTGGTGTCGGTCAGCGCGAAGGTCTCGGCCGCGACGATTTTGATGCCGGCATCGGCGGCCATCTTCTTCAGGTTGGCTACCTCGCTCTGGCCGAACGCGTCGGTCGCGTTCAAAATCGCCAGCGTCTTGATGTTGCGCTTCTTGATGCCTTCGATGACGCCGCGGGCGAGATCCGTGGTGCCCGGCGCGACCTTGAAGAACCAGGGATCGGCCGGCTTGCCCAGCGCGTCGACGCCGCCGCCGCTGATCACCGGCACCTTGAATTCGGAGGCGATGCTTTTCACGCCGAGCGCGGTGTGGGTGCCGATCGCGCACCAGATCGCCATGTTCTTCGAATCGCTCGCCAGGCGCCGGAACAGGTTCATGGCGTTGACCTGGTTGGTCTCGTCGTCGACGATCTCGACCGCGACCTTGCGGCCCTTGAGGCCGCCGCGCGCATTCCAGACCTTGGTATAGGCCATCAGCCCATCCATGTAATCGCGGCCGAACGCGGCCGCCGGGCCGGACAGCGAGGCGATCGCGCCGATATGGAAATCGCCTTTGGCCTGCGCCCAGGCCGGCATGGCGCTCAGGGCGGCCAGCGTCGGCGCGCCGAGCACGATCATGCGGCGGGTCGCGTCGATGGAAGCTTTCGGGTCGGGCCTTTTCGATTTGGTCATCAAGGTCTCCTTGGAGATTTTCTGGTTGAACGGCTTAAGGGGAACGACGATGCGCATCATGCGCGATAGACGACCGGAAACGAATCGCTGTCGATCGGCTGCCCGGCCTGCAGCGTGTGCGGGTAGGGCACCGGGAACGCCTTGTATGGGCGATACACCACGTCGTCGCCGACGTAACGGATCGAATAGCCGCGCCGGCGCGTGGCATTCGTGCTGTTGCCGGGCGCGCCGTGCACGGTCATGCCGTGATGCACGGTCGCGTCGCCCGGCTGCAGGTCGTAATGCACGATGTCGTATTTGTCACGCGCGGCGTCGATGTCCGGCATTTTTTCGTACTTGGGATCGATCTCGTACTTGTTCGCGCCCGAAAACGTCACCGGCTGGAACCAGCGGTCCCATTTGTGCGAGCCCTTGATGAATTCGACCGCGCCGGATTCCCTGGTCACCGGATCGAGCGCGATCCAGAACGAAATCACCTGCCGTCCGCTGACCACCCAGTAGGGCTGGTCGTTGTGCCACGGCGTCGGAAAATTCGCCGTGCTTGGTTCCTTGATGAGCAACTGGTCGTACAGAATGTTGACCTTGCGGCTGCCCATGATCTCGGCGGCCAGTTTCGGCAGCACGGAATCGAACAGCAGGTCTTTGATCGCCGCGTTGCGCGTCCACAGATAGAAGCTGTTGATGAACCTCTTTTCGCTGCCGTAGTCGATCACGGTCAGTTTATCGTCGTTGAGCGTGCGCTCGATCTCGCGGCGGAATGTTTCCACCTCGGCAGCGCCGAACACGCCGCGCACGCAGGTGATGCCGTCGGCGTCGTATTCGCGAATCTGCTGCTGCGTGACCAGCCCGGTGGTGGGCATCGATGTCTGTCTCCCTAGGGTCGGGCCCTTTACGCGCGGTTCCGATTTTTGTCGATAATGTATCCAAATTGATCCCAAGGCCACCATATTTTGGCTTGTTTCGCCCGTTTTGTTATAATAATATTACGTATGTATACGTGATCGGAGCGATCCGCCGTGCAAACCCATGCCGAAATCGCCACCACGCGCATCCGCGACATGATCCTGTCGGGCGAGCTGGCGCCCGGGCTGCGCCTGCAGGAAGTGCCGCTGGCGGATGCGCTCGGCATTTCGCGCACGCCGGTGCGCACCGCGCTGAACAGCCTGGCGCTGCAGGGCCTGCTGCACTATCGGCCGAAGGGCGGCTACGAAGTCCGGCGCTTCAGCCTCGACGAGCTGGTCGAAGCCTACGAGGTGCGCTCGACGCTCGAGGGCATGGCATGCCGGCTGGCGGCCGAGCGCGGCCTGCCGGACGACATCGCCGACCGGCTGCGCAATTTCGTCGCCGCGACCGAACGCCTGTTTGCCGCGGCGCCGGAAAATTTCGATCGCGCGCAGTGGCGTTCCATGAACCACGGTTTCCACAGCGCGATCCTGATCGCCGCCGGCAACCGGATGCTCGGCGATTTCGTCGAACAGGCCCAGCTTGGCCCGATGGCCAGCGCGCATGTCATTGCGACCTTGAACGAGGCCAAGAACATCGACGCGATCCGCCAGGCGCACGGCGATCACGTCTATATCGTCGACGCGCTGCTGCGCGGGCAGGGCACGCGCGCCGAGGCGCGCATGCGCGAACATCTCTACATCGCGGGGCAGATTCTGCGCGCGGATTTCGAACTGGCCGCGTCGGCCGGCGCGCTCGGCGGAGTCGGCGGGCATGCCGCCGACGGCCCGTCATCGTCGCGCAACTCGTCGTCGCGCAACTCGTCATCGCGACCGGTGGCGACACGCGAGCGCACATTATAAGGGATCCATCCATGAACCGAGCCGCCACGCCACCGCTCGCCGCCGCGGCACCTGCCTGGAGCGCCGAGCCGTCGGGCTTCGACATCAACGAGCTCGACCGGCGCTTTCTCGAAAATCCGTTCCCGACCTATCGTCGCCTGCGCGACGAAAGCCCGGTGCACCGCAATCCGGACGGCACATTTCTGGTCACGCGCTACGCCGATGTGCTGACCGTGCTGCGCGACAAGCGCATGAGCAACGACAAGACGGTCACCTTCATGCGCACGCTGGGCAATACGCCGGTCTACGAGCATCACACGCACACCATGGTGTTCCGCGATCCGCCCGATCACACGCGGTTGCGCCGGCTGGTCAGCCACGCGTTCACGCCCAAGGCGCTGGCCGCGATGGCGCCGCTGATCGACCGCGCGGTCGACCAGCTGCTCGAGGAGAACATGCGCGGCGGCAAGATGGATATGATCGGCAATTTCACCTATCTGCTGCCGCTCGCGGTGATCACCTATTTGATGGGCGTGCCGACCGATCAGCGCGACCAGTTCCGCCGCTGGTCGTCGGCGATCACCGCCAGCCTCGAACCGAAACCGTCGGCCGAAACGATCGCGACCGCGAGTACGGCGGTCGAGGAATTCAAGGCCTATCTCGCCGATCTCGCCGACCGGCGCCGCAAGGAGCCCGGCGACGACCTTATTTCCCTGCTGGTCCAGGCCGAAGAGGACGGCGACCGGCTGACCGGGCTCGATCTGCTGCACAACGCCGCCTTCCTGCTCAATGCCGGGCACGAAACCACGACCAATCTGGTCGGCAACGGCATGCACGCGTTCTTCCGGTTTCCCGACCAATTGACCAGGCTGCGCGCTCGGCCGGACCTGCTCGAAGACGCGGTCGAGGAGATGCTGCGCTTCGACAGTCCGAACCAGATCGGCGGCCGCAGCCCGACCGAGGATTTCGCGTTCGGCGACACGGTCGTGCCGAAGGGCACGTTCATCTGGATCGCCAACGGCGCCGCCAATCACGACGATCGGGTGTTCGATCATCCCGACCGGTTCGACATCGCCCGCGCGCCCAACAAGCACGTCGCGTTCGGCCACGGCATTCATCTGTGTCTCGGCGCCTCGCTCGCGCGCATGGAGGCCAAGGCCGCCGTGCACGCGCTGGTCACGCGCTTTCCCACGTTGCATCCGGCGGGCGCGCCGGTGCGGCGGCTGCGCGCGCGGCATCGCGGGTTCAGTTCGTACCCGGTTGCGGTTTAAGCCCGGCGCGCGGCGACGATTCCGCTACAATATAACATCGCCGCTACATTAATTTGCGATTGCCGCCCACCGGCCGGCTCCCGCACACTCTGATCCATGCCGCGCATAGTGCGGCTTTGGAGGGAGACAACCATGAAAACCAAGAAACTGCTGCGCGCCGCAACGGCGGCCGCGGCGCTGCTGGGCGTTGCCGCCTGCGCCGACATGCAGAAGGCGCAGGATCAAGCGCCGAGCCTGCTGCCGTCGCCGATGCGCTATTCGATGATCGCCGACCTCACGCACCCGATCCCGATGTTCCATGCGCTCGGCAAGGACGTCACCAAGGCGGATACCTCGAAGCCGTTCAAGGATTCCCGGCCGGTCGCCGGATTCGGCTTCCAGCCGACGCGCATTCCGAAGCCGGATTTCAAGACCAAGGTCGGCAATTTCCAGTGGGCCTGGTTCTACATGGACGAGCATTACGGCACCCACATCGATTCGACCGACCACTATCAATATCTGCCCGGCGCCAAGACCGACATGAAGCCGGACAACCGCTCGATGGAGCAGTACGGCGTCAAGGACATCACCGGCCCGATCGTGTTCATCGACATTTCCGCGCGCGTCGACGCCGAGCTGGCGAAGAACAAGGGCGTGCCGTCGCCCGACGCCAAGATCACCAACTTCAACGACGACGGCCCGGCCACGGTGACCGCGGCCGATATCGAGAAAGTCCGCGGCCAGATCGTCGACGGCGCGTGGATCGTGGTGCGCACCGGTTGGGACAAGTTCTTCGTCGGCGCGTCGAAGGACCCGTTCGCGCATCCTTATATCAACGGCTTTAACTTCCCGGGCATGAACGCCGCCAGCGTCGCCAAGCTGATCGAAATCGAAACCGCCAAGAAGGTCCGCATCAACGGCATCATCATGGATCAGCTGTCGATCGATTCGGGCCATTCCGGCCGCGGGCCGACCAACAATCCGTTCGGCGAAGGCTGGGCCGCGCATAATAAAGGTCTCCAGCGCGGCTGGAAGTTCGTCGAAAATGCCGCAAACCTGGGCCAACTCAACAATGCCCAGCCGGGCACCTGCATCGTGGTGATCGGCGCGCTCAAGCTGGTCAGCGCCAGCGGCTCGCCGGCGCGCGTGCTGGCAATGTGTCAGGCCAAGACGCGCTAGCGGTCGATCGACTGCTTTCGTCGTTTCCGCCCGTCGAACGCGTCCCGGACGCATTCGGCGGGCGGGACGGTTTTTTCCCTGCGATCGGTCATTTATCGGCCGAGCCGGCCAACTTTGAATTGAAGCCGCGGCCCGATATCAGCGATACTGCGAAGAACAACGAATTAAGAACGTCATTGGGGAGGAACCGGCCATGATCCACAATAGGATTGTTGCGCGCGTACGCGGTCGCAGTTTGGCGGTCATCGGCGGACTCGCCCTGGGCGCACTCGCTCTCGGACAGCCGGCTTGGGCCGAACCCAAGGGCGAGCCGATCAAGGTCGGCAGCACGCTGCCGCTGACCGGACCGCTGGCGGCAACCGGCCTCATTCACAAGATCGCCGGCGAAATCTTCGTTGAGGAGATCAACAAGAAGAACGGCATGCTCGGCCGGCCGGTGCAGTGGATCCTGCTCGACGACCAGTCGAAGCCGGATCTCGCGCGCACGCTGTACGAAAAGCTCATCACCATCGACAAGGTCGATCTCGTGCTCGGGCCGTATGCGACCGGCGCCATCCTGTCCGCGATGGCGGTCGCCGAGCGCCATAACAGGGTGCTGGTCCACCATACGTTCGGCATTCCGAAACTGGCCAAGTACGCCAACCAGTTTCCGACCTGGCCGAGCGGCCCGGTGCCGGAGGAAACCACGCCAGCGATGCTGTATGACGCGCTGGCGTCGACCGGCAAGCAGATCAAGACCGTCGCCTTCGTCACCAGTAAGTTTCCGTCGGTCCATTTCATGTCGCTCGGCGCGCGCGAAGTCGCCAAGAAGCGCGGCATGACCGAGGCGCTGTATCTCGAATTCGAATTCGGCACCAAGGATTTCGGCGCGCTCGCCGCGCGCGTGCGCGAAGCCAACGCGGACCTGTTGTGGATCGGCTCGGTCGGCGTCGAGGGCAATTTGCTGCTGGATGCGCTGAAGAAGCTCGGCCATTCGCCGAAAAATCACTTCCACCTGTATCCGGCGCCGGGCCCGCTCGCGCTGTCGCCGGACGGCAAGAACGCGCTCTCGGTCGCCATCTTCGAGGGCCAGAAGCCGTTCACCGACGATCCGGCCACCGCCGCCTTCGTCGCCGCCTATCTGGAGCGCGCTAAGAAGGCGGGGCTGCCCTACACCGAGGCCGACACCCAGGCCGGCGTCTCGTACGGCGCTTGGCAGATCATCGCCACCGCGGTCGAGGCGACCAAGAGCACGGACGACAAGAAGATCGCCGACTGGCTGCGCGCCAACACGGTCACCACGATCGTCGGCAAGCTGCGCTTCAACGCGGCCAACAATTACGGCGACGATCTCGGCAAGATCAAGCAGGTGCAGAACGGCAAATGGGTCGTCGTTTGGCCGAAGCAGTTCGTCCAACCCGGCGTCAACGTGATCGTGCAATAGCCGGCGACGGGCGGTACGCCTCATGCCTAGCGCGACGCTCCTCGGACAATCGATCCTGTCCGGTCTTTTCATCGGCGGCCTGTACGGGCTCATGGGCCTCGGCCTCTCGCTGTCGTGGGGCTATCTGCGGCTGATCAACCTGACGCACTTCGCGCTGGTGTTTCTCGGCGGCTATCTGACCTACCAGTGGACCGGCACGTACGGCATCAACCCGTTCGTCGCCATGCTGCTGATCATGCCGTGCTTCTTCCTGCTCGGCCTGGCCATGCAATGGCTGTTCGCGCGGTTCAACGTCGACGAGTTCGCCTCGCTGCTGGTCACCTTCGGCCTGACCATCATCATCGAAAGCGGGATTCAGTGGATCTGGACCGCCGATTTCAGAAAACTGGAATACGAGCCGGCCAGCGCTTCGGTAAAGGTCGGCGCGATCTACATCCCGCTTATGGAGGCGCTGCTGCTGATCGTGGCGGCGGCGCTGTCGTTCGCCACCTGGGCGTGGCTGCGCTTCACCTTCATGGGCAAGGCGATGCGCGCCAGCGCCGAGAACCCGGATATCGCCGCCGCGTTCGGCATCCAGCACAAGCGCCTGGCGCTGCTGCTGTCCGGCGTCAGCGCCGCGTTCGCCGGCGTAGCCGGCACGTTCGTGGCGCTGGTCTCGACGCTCACGCCGCAGCAAATGTACGCCTGGATCGGCGTCGTGTTCGCGGTGGTGATCTTGGGCAAGCTGGGCAGTCCCCTGGGCGTGCTGGTCGCCGGCATCGCCATCGGGGTCAGCGAAGCGATCGCGATGGCGTTCACCGCGCCCTCATGGGCGCCGTTGGTGTCGTTCACCCTGCTTATTCTGATCCTCGTGCTGCGGCCGAGCAGGATCTGACGTGCAAAAGCGCGCCACCCTCGCAACGCTCGCCGCGGTCACCGTGGTATTGGCCGCGCTGCCGCTGCTGCATCCGCCGGCGTTCTTCGAATCGCTGTTGTATCTCGTGTTCTATTGGGTGGCGCTGGCCACCTCGTGGGCGATCCTGAGCGGCTTCTCCGGCTATTTCTCGCTCGGCCACGGCGCCTTCTTCGGCGTCGGCATGTACACGACCGCAACCTTCACCGCCAAGCTCGGCCTGCCGTTCGTCTGGACGCTGCTGGCCGCCGGCGTGCTCTCGGCGCTGCTCGGCATCGGCATGGGCGCGGTGATCTTCCGCGTGCGCCGCCTGCGCGGCGAATTGTTCGCGCTGCTGACGCTCGCGGTCACCTTCGTGCTCGCGACCATCGTGCTGAATACGCCGATCGACGGCGGGCCGGGCGTGTTTCTCAGCGGCGTGCCGATCCCCAAGATCTACGCCAATGCCGGTTCGACGATCTACGTGTTCGGGCTGATCGTCGCCATGGCGTGCCTCGCGATCGCCTATCTGGTGCAGTACGGCAAGCTCGGCCGCGGCCTGTTCGCGATCGCCGACGACGAGGACGTCGCCGAAGTGATGGGTGTGGCGACCTATCGCTTCAAGATCGTCGCGTTCGGCATTTCCTGCTTCATGGCCGGCGTGGTCGGCGGCATCCATTCGGTGTTCGTCAGCTACGTGACGGTCAGCGAGACGTTCTCGATTTCCATCCCCGTGTTCGTCGTGCTGATGTGCATTCTGGGCGGCGCGCGCCACTGGCTCGGGCCGGCGGTCGGCGCGGCGTTCGTCACCGGCCTGAACTATGCGTTCATCGGCGGCGACATGGCGCTGGCCGGCCGCGCCATCATCGGTTTCACGCTGATCATCGTGATCCTGTTCCTGCCGCACGGCGTGCTCGGCTACCTGGCCAAGAAATTCCGCCGCGCGTTCGCCCCGCCCGCCGCGGCGGTTGCGCCCGCCGCGATCCTCGCCTCCGCCGCGCCGGCATCGACCGTATCCGCGGCACCGCACGAGCCCGCGCCGCCGCGCGCCGCGCCGGCGGCCGGCAAGGAGCTGCTGCGCTGCGAGAACATCGAACTGTCGTTCGGCGCGCTGCGCGCGCTGGGCGGCGTGTCGTTCGACGTGCGCCAGGGCGAAATCCTCGGCCTGATCGGGCCGAACGGTTCGGGCAAGTCGACCATGGTCAACGTGGTCAGCGGCTTCTACCAGCCGCACGCCGGGCGCATCGTGTTCGACGGCGCCGACATCGCGCATGCCACCGGCCATGAAAAGGCGCGGCTCGGCATCGCGCGCACGTACCAGATTCCGCGCCCGTTCCCGCGCCTGACCGTGCTGGAGAATGCGACCCTGCCGGCGATGTTCGGCGCCGCCGCGCTGTCGCCCGCCGAAGCCGAGGGCGAGGCGCGGCACTGGCTCGAATTCGTCGGCCTGGCCGACCGCATGCACGCGCTGCCGACCGCGCTCAACCTGCATCAGCGCAAGTTCCTCGAGCTTGCCCGCGCGCTCGCCTCGCGGCCGCGCCTGCTGCTGTTGGACGAAGTGCTGTCCGGCCTGACGCCGACCGAGATCGGCAACGCGATCGCGCTGATCCGGCGCATCCGCGACCGGGGGGCGACGATCATCTTCATCGAGCACAATATCCGCGCCGTGCTGGGGCTGACCGATCGTCTCGTGGTGCTCAATTACGGCCAGGTGATCGCCGCCGGGCTGCCGCGCGACGTGATGAACGATCCGGAAGTCGTCACCGCCTATCTGGGGAAGCCCCATGTTTGAGGCACGCGCCCTGCATGTCGGCTACGGCGATGCGCCCGCGCTGTGGGACATCTCGCTGACCATCGGGCCGGGCGAACTGGTCGCCGTGGTCGGCCCGAACGGCGCCGGCAAGACGACTCTGATCAATGCCATCGCGCGGCTGCTGCCGATCACCAGCGGCACGCTGAACCTGAACGGGGCCGACGTCACGCACGCCTCGCCGCAGGCCATGTGCAACCACGGCGTGGCGCTGATCCCCGAGGGGCGGCGCCTGTTCGTCGGCCTGTCGGTCGAGGAAAATCTCGAGATCGGCTGCTACCGCGCCGCCGCGCGCCCGCGGCGCAGGCAGAACATGGAGCGCATGTTCGAGATGTTCCCGATCCTGCGCGAGCGGCGCAAGCAGTTGGCCGGCACCATGTCGGGCGGGCAGCAGCAGATGGTGGCGATCGCGCGCGCGCTGATGGCCGAGCCGCGCCTGCTGCTGATCGACGAGCCGTCGCTCGGCTTGGCGCCGGCGATCGTGCAGTCAGTGTTCGAGGCGATCCGCGCGATCCATGCCCAGGGCGTTTCGATCCTGCTGATCGAGCAAAACGTCGCCAACGCGCTCGACGTCGCCCAGCGCGCCTACGTGCTCGAGGGCGGCCGCATCGTTTCGGTCGGCAAGCCGGACGAGCTGCTGGCGCAGAAACACATCCGCGAGGCGTATCTGGGCGAGGGGACGAGCTAAGCACGCAGCGGATTTGGATTGCGGAACGGAATCGGCGTTATCCTTAATAATTAGTTATCAATCGCATTGATGACTCTACTTCGATTCAATCGGTTTACGCGCCGCGCGAAAAGCGGCAGAATTATTTTCGGTGCTCTGCGGCGCGATAGGCGAAGCGGTCTACCGCCCGCAAAAAAGGCAGCAACGCGGGAGAGTCGCATGAAATTTCGTGGACTTCTTTTGGCAGGCGCGGCAAGTGCGGCGCTGATCGGAACGGCGCAGTTGCAATCGGCCGGCGCGGAAACGCTGCCGATGATTCCGCAGACCGGGGTCGTGGCACTGAGCGACTTTTTTTATATGTCGATCGGCGGTACGGCGCAGGTGGTCGAACTGCCGAAATTCAACTATGGGCGACACTATAACTTCTTGGCGAATACATATACGGACGTGTACGCCGACCGTAACCGCGTCATCACCGGCGGGCCCGCCATCACCATCGGCTATAACCTGCCGTGGAACATTGGCACACGGCCGCGCGTGGAATTTGCCGCCATGGCCAATTTCGGCATGGTGCGCGACCAGGTCGACTCGATCGCAGCGCCTATGACGCGGGCCTTTTTTCCCACCGATCTGGACACCGGCGCGCCCCTTGTCGGGACTTTTGCCGACGCGCAACGCATCGATCTGCGTATCATCCACGAGAACGCCGACGGCACGGTGCGCGTCAAGACCGACATTCCGATCGGCGGCATGTTCACGTTGTCGCCGTCGGTCGGCGCGGTGTTCGGCTGGACGCAGACGCGCTACGACGTGACCAGCCGGGCGCTCTGGACCGCCGCCGCGGCCGATTACAACAACGTCTTGAAGGAATCATTGACCACCTGGCGCGGCGGGGCGGAGATCGGCTTCGACGCGACCTTGTCGCTCGGCCAGAATTTCAAGCTGCACGGCGGCATGACCGGCGCCGCGTTCTACCAGCATAGTCACATCAAGGCGAGCGAGTGCCGGGGGATTTCGTTCCCGCCCGGCGTGCAGCCGGCATGCTCGCTGCCGGTTCCGCCGCAGCCGAGGCCGGCCAACGTGGCCGACGAGAATTACGGCGTGCGCGCCGGCGCTTCGCTCGGCGCCACTGTCTCGACCGGCTGGATGAACATCACGTTCATGGGTACCGGGTCGTATAATATCAACATGCCGCAGATCGAGAACCCGCGCTTCCTCGAACAGCCGCAGAAGGGCGTGAAAGTCGGTTGGGAAGACCGGTTCTCCTACGGCGGCTACATCATGGCGACGTTCCCGCTGAACTGACGCGGGCGGGT
>JBFWYO010000118.1:0-10887 GCA_050186335.1 Alphaproteobacteria bacterium
ACATCGCCGGGCTGGTGCGCGGCGCCAGCAAGGGCGAAGGGCTGGGCAACCAGTTCCTGGCGAACATCCGTGAGGTCGATGCGATCGTCCATGTCGTGCGCAGCATCGAGAACGACGACGAGCATCATGTCGAAGGCTCGGTCGATCCAGTGCGCGACATCGAGACGGTCGAAACCGAATTGCTGCTGGCGGATCTCGACAGTCTGGAGAAGCGCGCCGACGGCCTGGCCAAGCGCGCCAAGGGCGGCGACAAGGAAGCCAAGGCGCTGATGCCGGTCATCGAACCGGTGCTCGTCTTGCTGCGCGAAGGGCGGCCGGCGCGCCACGCCAAAGTGACCGACGAACAAAAGCCGCTGCTCAAGCTCCTGCAGCTGATTACCGCCAAGCCGGTGCTGTATGTGTGCAACGTCGACGAAGGCGCGGCTGCCACCGGCAACCGGTTTTCGGAGAAGGTCGCCGTCTACGCCAAGTCGCACGAGGCCGAGGCGGTGGTGATTTCCGCCGCGATCGAAGCGGAAATCGCCGTGATGGGAACGGCCGAGGAGAAGGCCGAATTCCTGAGCACGCTTGGGCTCGAGGAACCGGGCCTCAACCGCGTCATTCGCGCGGGCTACCGCCTGCTCGGGCTGATCACCTACTTCACCGTGGGGCCGAAGGAAACCCGCGCCTGGACGATCGGCACCCACACCAAGGCGCCCCAGGCGGCGGGCGCAATCCATACCGATTTCGAGCGCGGGTTCATCTGCGCCGAGACGATTGCCTACGACGATTACGTCAAATACGGTGGCGAACAAGGTGCCAAGGATGCCGGCAAGATGCGGCAGGAAGGCAAAGAGTACGTTGTGCAGGACGGCGACGTTTTGCTATTCCGCTTCAACGTTTGACGCGACAACCCATTAACGGAGGAAACATCATGGGACACAACATCACGCTCACCGCGAAGGACGGCCATAAGCTGGGCGCCTATCGCGCCGACCCGGCCGGCAAGCCGAAGGGTGCGATCATCGTCATCCAGGAAATTTTCGGCGTGAACCAGCACATGCGCAAAGACGCCGACAAATTCGCCAAGCTCGGCTACGTGGCGATCGCGCCGGCGTTGTTCGACCGGATCAAGCCGGGCGTCGATCTGGGCTATACCCAGGAAGCCATGCAGGAAGGTTTCGGCTACGTGACCAAGCTGGACGGTCCGGACAAGCCGATGATGGATATCGCCGCCGCCGTCGAGGAAGCCAAGAAAATCGGCAAGGTCGGCGCCGTCGGATATTGCTGGGGCGGCTCGCTGGCCTGGCTGTGCGCCACGCGTCTCGGCGTCCCGGCATCGTCCTATTACGGCGGCCGCACGGCGAGCCTGATCAACGAGCAGTCGAAGGCTCCTTGCATCATGCACTACGGCGCCAAGGACAAGATGATTCCGCAGACCGACGTGGACAAGATCAAGAAGGCGCATCCGGAAGTGCCGGTCTACGTCTACGACGCCGATCACGGCTTCAACTGCGACGAACGCCATTCCTACGACAAGGCGGCGGCGGAACTGGCGTTGCAGCGCACGGTGGAATTCTTCGCCAAGCACGTCGGCTGACGCCGGCCGCATCGGCGTCAAATGCCGACCCCGGATCCGGGCAACGCCGCGCACCCGCGGCGTCCCCGATCCTGGGTTTTATTTTGCCGGGAATAATCGCCCGCGTTCATAAATTATCGTTTTAAAACAACACATTAAAATTATCCGCGGAACGCGAGCGCCATCGACGGGGTTGCACCGGTTAGACCCGAGCCCCATCGGAGAGCGACATGGATATCACCGCGTTCTTTCTTTACTTCGCGATCGCCTTGTTCGTTTCGTTTGTCGTGCTAGGCGTGACCTGCGCCGTGGCCGCCTGGGCCGACGTCGATTCGGCGCAGCGCGAAGCCTCGGCGATCGAGCGCGAGCGCTACGCCGAGAAACCGCGATAACGGCAAATTCCGCCGCGCGGCCGCGCCGATCGGCCCGTCAGGGCACCGGCTCGAAGACCAAGTAAAAGCCGTGGGCTTCGTCCGGCGGAACGACGATGTCGTTCCCGACGCTTTCGAACACGATCCCGGCGCCGGTCAGCAGTCGCGCAACCAAGTAGACGCTCGGCACCAGGACCGACATCGACGCCATGTGCGGCGTCGCCACGCCGGGCAGCCGAAACATCGTATCGCGGCTGAAGATCAGCCGCGCGCCGCCGGTCGCGACCGTAACCGTGCCCGGCGTAACGGTGACCGCACCGGAGCCGAAGATTTCCTTATAGGCGGCGGCGTACCGCATCGGCTCGTCGGCCGCCACCGAGACCGACGCAATGCCGACGGCGCCGTTGGCATGATGCAGCCATTTGTTCTGGCGCAGCAGTTGCGGCGTCAGATGCTGCACGACGAAAGCGGACAGGCCCGGAGTCGCCTCCTTCGACGGGAACAGCAGCTTGAATGCCGGTTGTGCGGTGCCCTCGGGCAGTTCGAGCAGGCGCTTGAGGTCTTTCGGTCCATCGGATGCGATGCCGAGCGCGTCGAACGCGCGCTTGACGATCTCGTTGTCGGGCGCGCCGAACGCCAGGCCGAGCAGGCCTTCCCGCTGCGCCAGGAACTTGTCGAGATCGTTGGTGAACTGTGTCGCGTCGACGATGCCGAGCAGTTCGACATAATCGTTCTGGAACATGATGCAGTAATTCGCCGTGCCCCAGCCGATATGCTTGCCGCGCGGCGTGATCGTGAAGCCCAATCGGCCGTAGCTTGCCCGGGCAAGCTCCAGGTCGCGCACGCCGACGATGGTGTGATCGATGCCGAAAATGCCGGTTGCGGCGGCGGTCACGCCTGCGACCTTTCGCGATAGGCGCGGATCGAATCGACCGAATAGATCGCCAACGCCGCCCAAATGCAGCCGAACGTGATCGCATGGCTGAGCGTGAAGGATTCGCGATAGAGCAGCACGGCGATCAGGAACTGCCCGCTCGGCGCGACATATTGAAGCAAGCCGATCGTTATGTAACGGATGCGCCGCGCGGCTTCGGCAAACCACACCAGCGGCAGGACCGTCACCGGGCCGGCGACGATCAGCATGGCCATTTCGAAACCGTCGAGCGACGGGCCGACGCCGAGGCCGCTCATGTACAAATAGGCCAGAAAAATAGCGGCCAGTGGAAACAGCAGGATCATCTCGATGGTCAGCCCGGTGCGCGCGTCGACCGGGATGATCTTGCGGATGATGCCGTAAACGGCGAAGGACGCGCCCTGCACCAAGGCGAGCCATGGCAACGCGCCGACCGCGATCGTCTGGTTCAGCACGCCGGCGGCGCCGATGGCGAGCGCGACACCCTGCCAGATCCGCAGCTTCTCGCGCAGCACCAGCATGCCCAGCGCCGCATTCATCAGCGGGATCAGGAAATAGCCGAGGCTGCCTTCCATCACTTGGCCGCTGTTGATGAGAAACACGAACGGCAGCCAGTTACCCAGCATGAGCAAGCCACTCAGGCCGAGAATCAGCACCATGCGCGGCCGGCGCAGAATGCCCCACACGACGCCGAGCTGCTTCATGTAGAGAACGATGACGAACAGGAACGGCAGCGAAAAAATGATGCGCCACGCGCTCATCTCCAGCAGCGGGACGGCATGCAGCGTTTTCCAGTAGATCGGTACGATGCCCCAGAACGCGTAGGCGGCAAGTCCGTAGACTAGCCCGACCATCTCTTTGCGTTGGGCGGCCGACTGAACCACCCGACTACCGCAGCACGGCGGCGATGTTGCCGCCGTCGACGGTCAGGATGGCGCCGGTGGTTTTGGTCGCCAATGCCAGGTCGACGAACGATTTGGCGACGTCGGCCGCGTACACCTCGCGCTTCAGCAGGTTGCCCGACATGTAATCCTTCTCGCTCATGCCGCGCGCCTTCGAACGCGTTGCCACCATCGCGTCGGTCAGCAGGCCGGTACGGATGCGGTCGGCATTGATGCCGTTGGCGCGGATGCCTTCGGCGCCGTGATCGAGCGCGTACTGGCGCACCAGGAACATGAGGGCCGCCTTGGGCAGTCCATACGGCCCGAAATCCGGACCCGGGTTGACGGCCTGCTTGGAGACGTTGAACAGCAGGCAGCCGCCGGTGCCCTGGTTGCGCATCACCCGCACGGCGTTCTGCGCCACGCTTTGGTGCGAGAAGAAGTTCAACTCGAAGCTTTCGCGCAGGACCTTGTCGGCCACGTCGCCGATCCGGCCCTGCCACGCGGCACCCGCGTTCGAAACCAAAATGTCGACACCGCCGAATTTCCGGCACACGGCATCGAAGGCGGCGCGCACTTCATCCGGCTTGGTGACATCGCAGGCGACCGCAAAGCCGCCAAGCTTATTAGCCACCGCCTCGGCCGCCGCCGGATCGCGATCGAGCACGGCGACATCGGCGCCCTCTTTCGCCAATGCCGCCGCCGTGGCGGCACCGATGCCGCTGCCGCCGCCGGTGACCACGGCAACGTGGCGCGCTAGCGGCTTCTCGCCGCCCTTGCCGAGTTTCGCCTGCTCGAGCGACCAGTATTCGATGTCGAACAAATCGGCTTCGGCGGCGCAGTTGAATGTGCCGATCGCTTCCGCGTCAGTAATGACGTCGATATTGCACTCGGCCAGGTCCGCCGCAACTTTCGCCTCGGCATGGGACTTGCCGAGCGCGAACACGCCGAGCCCCGGCACCAGGCAGACGCGCGGGTTGCGGTCCAACTCGACCTTCTTATTGTGCTGGCGCGCATTGTTGCGAGCGAAATAATCGTGATAGCGCTGCTGGTAGGCGTCGAACGCTGTGCGTGCAGCGCGGTTGAACTCGTCGAGCTTGCCTAGTTCCGGCGCCGGCAGGACGACCGGCAAGGATTTGGTGCGGATCACGTGATCGGGCGTCGCCACGCCGATCTGGCTGTAGCGGTCGATCTCCGCGCCGTTCACGTAGTTTAAGATCGCCGGGCTGGTGCGGAAATCGACGACGAAGCGCTTGAACACGCCGTCGTTCGGATTCTCGGGCAGCGCCGCCAGGCCGCGCAGCATCGGGGCCACTTCTTCGGGCGTCGCCAAGGCGGCCGGCAGCGTGCGCGGCGCGAATACCTGCTTGCGGTTCTTGGCCAGGCGCTCTTCGGCCAAGCTGACCAGCGCGATCATGCGCTCGTAGGCTTCCTGCGCCGATTCGCCGAAGCTGAAGATGCCGTGCTTGGCCAGCACCAGCCCGTGGGCCTTGGTGTTTTTGAGGTAGGCTTCGCCCGCCTTCTTGGCCAGAATGAATCCAGCCATGGTGTACGGCAGCACCGATGCCTTGTCGCCGTAGACCTCTTGGGCCAGTTGTTCGCCGTTCGGCTGGTCGGTCAGCGCCAGCACCGCATTGGCGTGGGTATGGTCGATGTAACGGTGCGGCAGGAACGCGTGAAACAGCGTTTCGACCGAAGGATTGGGCGCCGTGCTGTCCAACAAGTTCAGCCGCTGCACGTTGACCATGTCCTCGTCGGACAACGCGTCGAGCGCCAGCAGCTTCTGCAGCGACGCCAACCGGACCGCCGGCAGGCCGGGCGGCTCGATCTTCGCCATGTCCCAGCCGCTGCCCTTGACGCACAGCACGTCGAGCTCCTCGCCGGTGACGTCCTTGGCCTTCATCTTGACCGAGGTATTGCCGCCGCCGTGCAGCACGAGGCGCGGATCGCCGCCCAGGAGACGCGTGGTGTAAACGCGCAATGACAGTTCGCGCTCGTAGCCCTGGCGAGCATAGCGCACTACGGCGGCTTCGGCTTCGGTGTGGGACCACAGGGATTTCATGGCGGCGTGCCTCTTATAACGAGTACCTCATGCCGAGCCTGTCTAAGCACGAGGTTCCACATTGCACCGCATCCGTCGGCAAGCTCGGGATGAGGCAAGTATTCTTAGCGCAACACCCGGCCGGCGACGGCATCGAGTTTCGCCACCATGGCCGGATCGCGTGCTTCCCTGGCGGTGATCAGCGCATATTCGAGCGCCGTGTGGCAGCCTTTTTCGCAGACATGGGTACGGCCCGACAGGCGCGGCACCACGTCCTTGACCAGGCTCCTGCCGTGCTCGGCGTTGGTCAGCAGCACTTTAATGACCGAATCGACCGTGACCGCGTCGTGGTCCGGGTGCCAGCAATCGTAGTCCGTCACCATCGCCACGGTGGCGTAGCAAAGCTCGGCCTCCCGCGCCAGCTTTGCCTCCGGCATGTTGGTCATGCCGATCACGTGGCAGCCCCAGGATTTGTAGACGATCGATTCGGCATAGGAGGAGAATTGCGGCCCCTCCATGACCATGTAGGTGCCGCCGCGCGCGGTCGGCACGCCGAGCTTGCGGGCTGAAGCTTCGAGATGGTCGCCGAGCCGGCCGCAGACCGGATGGGCCATCGAGACATGCGCCACGCAGCCGGTGCCGAAGAAGCTTTTCTCGCGCGTGAAGGTGCGGTCGAAGAATTGATCGACGATGACGAACGTGCCCGGCGCCAGCTCTTCCTTGAACGAACCCACGGCGCTGATCGAGACGATTTCGGTCACCCCCGCGCGCTTGAGCGCGTCGATGTTGGCGCGGTAGTTGATCTCGGACGGCGGAATTCGATGGCCGCGGCCATGGCGCGGCAGGAAGACGAGTTTCTGGCCGGCCAGTTCGGCGCACAACAGCGCGTCGGACGGCTCGCCGAACGTTGAGGTGACTTTTTCCCAGCGCACATTGGCAAGGCCCGGAATGTCGTACAGGCCGCTGCCGCCGATGATGCCGATGACGGGAGAAGGCACGGAGGCCATGGCGGGGAATCCTCTCAGACTGGGCCGCCGCAAGGGCGGCGGGGACGCTGTTTGTCCACCAAACCGCGGACCGGTTCAACCGCCAATTCGGCCGCCGCACCGAGGCATGAAAAGGGCCGCGCGGCGGCGGCCCTTTTCGTTCGAACGTCCAGACGCACGGGATCAGTGTTTCAGGTCGGCCCAGACCTTGCGCTTGATCGCGTAGAAGAAGCCGGCGCACAGCAGCAGGAACAGCAGCGCCTTGATGCCCAGGCGCTTGCGGTCTTCCATTTCGGGCTCGGCGGCCCAAGTCAGGAACGCCGCAACGTCGGTCGCCATCTGCGCCACGGTCGCCTTGGTGCCGTCGGTGTAGGTGACGCCGTCGTCGTTCAACGGCTTGGCCATGGCGATCTTATGGCCCGGGAAATATTTGTTGTAATACAGCCCCGATTCGACCTTGAACTCGACGTCCTTGCCCTTGTCGTCCTTCATCGTCTTCGGCGCATCGCCGTAGCCGATCATCAGGGCATGGACGTAATCGGCGGCGCCGGCGCGCGCCTTGGTCATCAGCGACAGATCCGGCGGCAGCGCGGTACCGTTGGCGGCGCGCGCGGCCTGCTCGTTCCTGTAGTTCGGACCCATGATGCGGTCGGCCAGGTTCGGCTTGCGCTTGGTGATCTCGCCCGTATCGTCGGGATCGCCGTCGACCTCCTTGGTCGCCATGTATTCCTTGATCTTCGATTCGGGCACGCCGATCTCGATCAGGTTGCGGTAGGCGACCAGGCGCAGCGAATGGCACGCCGCGCAGACGCCGGAATAGACTTCCCAGCCGCGCGCCAGCTGCTTGCGGTCCCACTTGCCGAACACGCCGTTGAAGCTCCAGTCGACGTGCGGCAGAGCGACGCCGTCGCCGGCGGCGAGCGCGGGTTTGGACCAGGACGGCGCCGCCATGGCGAGCGCCGCGAGGCCGACGAGTATGAACTTGCGCATTAGGCCTTCCCCACGGCGGCACGTTTCAGAACCGGTTCGGAAATGCTCATCGGCAACGGCCGCGGTGTCTCCAGTCGACCGAGCAACGGCATCAGCACCAAGAAGTGGATGAAATAATAGGCGGTCGAGATGCGGCCCCAATCGAGCCACGTCATGCCGAGCGGCGCCCGATCGTCCGGCGCGTTCGCGCCGCAGAAGCCGAGGATGATGCAGTCGACCACGAACACCCAGAAGAAGATGCGGTAGAGCGGGCGGAAGCGCGCGCTGCGCACCTTCGACGTATCGAGCCAGGGCAGCACGAACAGCACGAAAATCGAGCCGAACATGGCCAGCACGCCGGCCAGCTTGGCGTCGAAGATCACGAAGCCCATCCAGTCGGTGATCCAGCCGCCGATGAAGTTGTCCGGCACGGCGCGCAGGATGGCGTAGAACGGCAGGAAGTACCACTCCGGCACGATATGCGGCGGAGTGACCAGCGGGTTGGCCTGGATGTAGTTGTCCGGGTGGCCCATGTAGTTCGGCGCGAAGAACACGAACGCGGCGAAGATGACCAGGAACACGAACAGGCCGAACAGGTCCTTGGCCGTGTAGTACGGATGGAACGGGATCGTGTCCTGCGGGCCCTTGACGTCGATGCCGAGCGGGTTGTTCGACTTCGCCGTGTGCAGCGCCCAGATGTGCAGCACCACGACGCCGACGATCACGAACGGCAGCAGATAATGCAAGCTGAAGAAGCGGTTGAGCGTCGGATTGTCGACCGAGTAGCCGCCCCACAGCCACGCGACGATCGAATCGCCGATCAGCGGAATGGCCGAGAACAGGTTGGTGATGACCGTCGCGCCCCAGAAGCTCATCTGGCCCCAGGGCAGCACATAGCCCATGAACGCGGTCGCCATCATCAGGAGCAGGATGATGATGCCGAGCCACCACAGGACTTCGCGCGGCGGTTTGTAGGATCCATAATACAGGCCACGGAAGATGTGGATGTACACCACGATGAAGAAGAACGAAGCGCCGTTCATGTGGATGTAGCGGACCAGCCAGCCGTGGTTCACGTCGCGCATGATGCGTTCGACCGAGTCGAATGCCATCGAGGTATGCGGCGTGTAGTGCATGGCCAGCACGATGCCGGTGGCAATCATCACGACCAGCACGAAGCCGGCCAATGAGCCGAAATTCCACCAGTAACTGAGGTTCTTCGGCGCCGGATATTGGCGGCCCAGCGAATGGTCGAGGAACGACAGAATCGGCAGCCGCGATTCGAACCACTTGATGGCTTTATTCTGCGAAACAGGTGCGCTCATGGTTGTGCTCTCCCCCGGCCCTTAACCGATTTTGACGCGATTATTGGCCAGGAATTCGACCATCCATTTGCCGTCCTTATCCTTCGGCGCCGGCAGGTTCTTCGGCGCCGGTCCTTTGCGGATACGCCCCGCCGTGTCGTAGTGCGAGCCATGGCACGGGCAGTACCAGCCCCCGAAATCGCCGCGCGGATCGCCGGATTTCTGACCGAGCGGAATGCAGCCCAAATGCGTGCAGACACCGACCAGGATCAGCCATTCCGACTTGTCCTTGATGGTCCGGTTCGCGTCCGCCTCGGGATCCGGCATCGACGCCTTGTCTTCGGCGGCTGCCTTGGCGATCTCGTCCTTGGTGCGGTGGCGAATGAACACCGGCTTGCCGCGCCATTTGACGGTGATCGCCTGGCCTTCCTTGATCGGCGCGATGTCCACCTCGATCGAGCCTTGCGCCAGCGTGTCTTTCGCCGGATTGAGCGAATTGAGCATCGGCCATACCGCGGCGCCGGTTCCAAACGCGGCCAATGCACCGCCGGCCAGAATTAGAAAGTCGCGCCGCGTGCCGTCGCCGTGCGCCCCGCCCGGAGCATGCCCCGCTGCGGTGGTGTTGGCCGTATTCGCCATGTCTTGCGATCCCCAAACGGAATAGGAAGGCCGCGGATGCGTGCCTCTAGTTGAGGGCCGTACACTATTGGCCCAATATGTTGCGTTAAATGCGACACCGTGCCGCACCGAATCGCTGGAAAATGCCCGATAATCCATTGATTCAATTTATGATTTTCGAAGCGACCTGGGCATAATTTGAGTGGCTTCGCCGCACCGAGCGTGGGATATGCGCATCGCCCTGTACCAACCCGACATTCCGCAAAATGCGGGCGCCGTTTTACGCCTCGGCGCATGCCTCGGGATCGAGGTCGACATCGTCGAGCCGGCCGGGTTCGTGATGAGCGATAAGCATCTGAAGCGCGCCGGCATGGATTACCTGGACCACGTGCGATATCGCCGCCACGCCTCCTGGCCGGCCTTTCTCGCCGCCCTGCCCGCGCCCGCGCCGCGCCTCGTGCTGGCGACGACCAACGGCAAACTCGCTTATACCGAATTTAGTTTCCGCGCCGACGACATCTTGTTGTTCGGCCGCGAATCGGCGGGTGTGCCCGAGGACGTGCATGCGCGTTGCGACGCGCGCGTCGTGATTCCCTTGCGGCGCGGTTTGCGCTCGATCAATGTCGCGCAGGCCGCGGCGATGATAGTGGGTGAGGCGTTGCGCCAGACCAACCTGTTTCCCGCCGAGGCCACCGCAAAATCATGACCCTTACCGCGACCGACACCGACATCGATTCCCGCAAGGATACCGCGCGGCTCTGGTTCGAAGCGCTGCGCGATCGGATCTGCACGGAATTCGAACGGATCGAGGACGAATTGCCGCCCGCGATTGCTGCGCAACTGGGCAATCCCGCGCCCGGCCGCTTCGCGCGCAAAGCTTGGCAGCGGCCCGGCAAGGATGGCGCGCCGGGCGGCGGCGGCGTGATGTCGATCATGAAGGGCCGCGTGTTCGAAAAGGTCGGCGTCAACGTCTCGACCGTGTTCGGCGAATTCTCCGACGAGTTCCGTAAGCAGATACCGGGCGCGGCCGACGATCCGCGCTTCTGGGCCAGCGGCATTTCGCTGGTCGCGCACATGTGTTCCCCGCTGGTACCGGCCGTCCACATGAACACGCGCCACATCGTGACCACCAAATCCTGGTTCGGCGGCGGCGCGGACCTGACGCCGATGTTTGCGGACGATCGCGACACCGCGGACTTCCATGCCCGGCTCAAGGCGGCATGCGACGCGCACGACGCGACCTATT
>JBFWYO010000119.1:0-10517 GCA_050186335.1 Alphaproteobacteria bacterium
ATGTGTTCCCCGCTGGTACCGGCCGTCCACATGAACTCGCGCCACCTCGTGACCACCAAATCCTGGTTCGGCGGCGGCGCGGACCTGACGCCGATGTTTGCGGACGATCGCGACACCGCGGACTTCCATGCCCGGCTCAAGGCGGCATGCGACGCGCACGACGCGACCTATTACACGCGCTTCAAGGAATGGTGCGACCGCTACTTCTTCCTGCCGCACCGCAACGAGCCGCGCGGCATCGGCGGCATCTTCTACGACAATCTGGAAGGCGATTGGGCCAAGCTGTTCGCCTTCACGCGGGATGTCGGCGAGGCGTTTCTCGACATCTATCCGCGCCTGGTGCGCCGCCACATAGGCCAGCCATGGACGCCGGAACAGCGGCAACGGCAATTGGTCAAACGCGGACGCTACGTGGAGTTCAACTTGTTGTACGATCGTGGCACCAAGTTCGGGCTGATGACCGGCGGCAATACCGAAGCGATCCTGATGTCGCTGCCGCCGCAGGTGGAATGGCCCTGATCCGAGAGGGAACCATGCGCGCATTGTTGACCGCTGCGGCATTGCTGATCTTCGGCCTCGCGCCCGCCTCCGCCGAAACGCCGTCGATCAAGCCGTTCGTCGGGCAGTTCAACGGCGCCGCGATCATGAAGAACCGCGACGCGGTGTTTTTCGGCACGACCGCGCGCGACCTGGACACGCGCATTATCGAAACCGCGGACGGGTTTCGCGTGACCTGGATCACCAAGCAGGCTGACGACGGCACCAAGCGGCGCACGCGCGAATCGAGTTTCGATTTCGTGCCGGCCGGCCGGCTGAATATTTTCAAGGCCGTGCAATCGGGCGATGTCGCCGCCGGCCAGCCATATGCCTGGGCACGCATCGACGGGCGCACGCTGGTCGTTTATGTCATGGAAATCGTCGCCAATGGCACGCCCGCCATGGCGACCTATACGCGCACGATCGCCGGCGACGAGATGAGCCTGACCTTCATGACCACGCGCGACGGCGAGCCGGTCCGGGTCGTCAGCGGCAAGCTCAAGCGCAAGGCACCCTAGCCGCCATTCACGCTGCGCACAGAACGGTAGGCCGCGCTTGACGGTGGCGGATATTGTATTTAACATAACCGTTAAATAAAGGACGCAACTCATGCAAGGCGACCCGTTGACCCGCGTATTCGGCGCGCTGGCGGACCCGACCCGCCGGGCCATCCTGCAGCGCTTGTCTGAAGGCGAGGCCACGGTCCAGGAATTGGCGCGACCGTTCGATATTTCGCTGCCCGCCGTGTCGCGCCATTTGAAAGTGCTCGAGGCGGCCGAATTGATCGGCCGCGGCCGCGCCGCCCAGTGGCGGCCGTGCCGGTTGACCGCAGCCCCGCTCAAGCAGGCCGCCGAGTGGGTCGAGCACTACCGCGAATTCTGGGACGCGCGTTTCGATGCCTTGGCCGATTATCTCGCCCGCACGCCGGAAGCGCCGACGATCAAACCGAAAGCCAAACGGAGGCGACATGGCAAAGCTCGACGCTAGCCCGAGGCTGGAAATGACCCGCGTGTTCGCCGCACCGCCCGAGCGCGTGTTCCGCGCTTGGGTCGATCCCAAGGCGCTGGCCGAATGGTGGGGACCGGAGAATTTCACCTGCACGTTCATGGAATTCGATGCCCGCCCCGGCGGCAAGTGGCGCGGCTGCATGGTATCGCCGGAACGCAAGGAGCATTGGGTCGGCGGCGTGGTGCGGGTGGCGTCGCCGCCGAGTCGACTGGTGTTCACCTGGGCCTGGGAGGACAACGGCGTGCCCGGCCACGAAACCCTCATCAGCATCGATTTCGTGCCGCATTCGCGCGGCACCGAAATGCGCTTCGTGCACGAGAATTTTGCCACCGTGGAATCGCGCGACAGCCATAACGGCGGCTGGACCAGTTCGTTCCGCGACCTGGAAAAACTGTTTGCGTGATCCCAAAGGAGACACGTCTCATGCTCTCGACCATACAATTCACCGTGTTATGCGCGGCCATCTTGGGATTACTCTATGCATTCCTATCGATCCGCGTCGTTGTTCATCGCGTGCGGTACAAAGTGAGTTTCCAGGATGGCGGCAATCCCAAACTGGCACTTGCCATTCGCGTTCACGCAAACTTCTTCGAGTACGTGCCGATCTGCCTGGTGTTGATGTATCTCGCCGTCAGCATCGGCGCAGCAGCCTGGATCATTTATGCAGCAGGCGGGTCGTTGATCGCCGGCCGGCTGCTTCACGCCGCCTGGTACGGGCGCCATCCCGGTACCTCGTTCGGCCGGTTCGTTGGCACGAACTTGACCTGGCTCGCGTTGATCGGCCTGTCCGGCGCATGCTTGTTGTATGCGTTGAAGGTCCCCACCTGAGCAAGTCGAACTGAAAACCGCTCTAAATCCAACCGATACTTTTGCCATGGAAACCGAACCACCACCGGAGGACCAAATGGCCGATCTTATTTTCTACGGCTTTCCAGCCAGCACCTACGTACGCACGGCGCTCTTGACCGCCGAGGAGAAGGGCGTTGCCTACAAACTCGAGCAACGCGATCTCGCGGCCGAGGCGTTTCGCGCGCACCAGCCCTTCAACAAGATTCCGGCCATGCAGCACGGCGATTTCGCGCTGTATGAAACCGGCGCCATTGCGCGCTATATCGACGCCGCGTTTCCCGGTCCCGCGCTACAGCCCGCCGACATCAAGGCGCGTGCGCGGATGGATCAATGGGTCAGCGTCGCTTCCGATTACCTGTATCAGGTGATGATCCGCGAAATCGTCATCCAGCGCGTCCTCGTGCCGATGCGCGGCGGCAAGACCGACGAGGCGATGGTCGCCGCCGCCGTGCCGAAAGCGACCTATCAGATGGGCGTGCTCGAAAACACGCTCAAACAGTCACCCTACTTCGCCGGCGGCGCGCCGAGCCTGGCCGATTATTTCGTCCTGCCGATCTACAATTATCTGCGCGCCATGCCCGAAGGCCCGACGGTCACGAAGGGCTGCGCCGCCGCCGAGGATTGGCACGCGCGCATGTCGGCCCGGGCCAGCGCGAAGAAGGTCCTGGCGATGCGGTGACGCCGGACTCGCCGCGGGCTTCGACCGGCCCTCGTGGTTCGACACGCTCGGCATGGGGGCCCGGGCGGCTGCCCGGACGATCTTGTCCAAAGCGCGCAGTACCGCCCAGGCACCTTAGCCTGAGCTTGTCGAATGGCGAGCAGGTGGATATCGCCGTCCGCGTTTCTAAAATATAACTATATTATGAACATATTATATTCGGCCTTTTAGTCGGCGCGCGGGATCAGCGTTACGAATGCATGAAGATCGGACATCGGCGCCGAGAGGGGGCTTTTACCGATCGCTAACGCCAAGGAGTTAAATTTGTCTCTGCCGGCGTCGACAGCAGCGGAACGGGAAAACGGTCGTGGCGAACGTTCATCGCTTTGGGCGCAAATTGAAAGCTTGGCCCGAGGCCTCGCACCGGCTGAACCGCTGGCCTTACGTAGCCCGCAAGCCTCGGCGCCGCCCGCGCCTAAGCCACCTGCCCTGGCCGCCGCTGGCGATCCTGATCGCGGTCGCGGGCGGACTGTACATGGCAGCCGAAACCTATCCCGACTTGATTCCCGGCACCGGCAATTTTCACCTTTGCGTCCGGGCCAGCCAGCAGAATTGCGTGATCGACGGCGATACGCTGCGTTACGGCGGCATGACCATCCGGTTGGCGGACATCAACGCGCCCGAAACGACCGCGCCGACGTGCGACGCCGAAGCCGCGCTCGGCAAGCGAGCGACGCGCAGGTTGCTCGAACTGGTCAACGCCGGCCCGTTCGAGGTCGTATCCACTGGGCGCGACGAAGACATATTCGGCCGCAAGCTGCGCATCCTGAAGCGCGACGGCGCTTCGCTCGGCGAGGCAATGATCGACGATGGATTGGCGCACCGTTGGACCGGCGCGCGCGGCAGCTGGTGCGGATAAGACGGAGCGGCCGCGGCGGGCCAATTTCGAGGTCAACCGATTCGAGCGATCAACTGTTCGCGGGTCAGCGTGAAATCGCTTTCGACCCATGCCGCCTCCAACGCGCGCATCGCTTCGCCGACGGCCGGGCCCTTGGCGATGCCGGCGCGCATCATGTCCTGGCCGCCGAGCGGAAATTCGGGGCGGACCCAGCGTGCGGCCTCGTCGAGGCAGGCGGCGACGGTTGCGCCGCGCGGCGGCTTCGCGCCGGCGGCGGCGAGCAGGGCCAGGTCGCGTAAGCGCTCGGCGCCGTGCTGGTAGAGGAAGCGCCGGCGCGCCGGCGCATCCGTCGGCGGCGCGAAAACCGGCAGAAGAAAGCGCAGCGCGACCAGCCGGTCCTTTTGCGCATTGGATAAGCGCAGCCGGATCGCCACGGCGCGCGCCGAATCGGCATCGGCATCCAACAGCGCCGCCAGCCGGCGCAGCGCATCGGCGCGCGCGGGCGTCTCGACGCGCGCGAGTCTGGCCACGCGCGCGAAATCCCGCGCTTCCGGCAGATAATGCCGCAGTACGCGGTCTTCCTGCATAATTCGCAGTGTGACCGCGGGTTTTGCCGCCGTCAGCAGTTTCAGCGTTTCGTCGCGCACCCGTTCGCCCGACAGGCGCGGCAGCTTGGCCGCCAGCTTGCGGCACGCGGCGCGGCCGGCCGCATCGGGCGCCGCCCTGCCGTAATGCGCGTGAAACCGGTAGAAGCGCAGCAGACGCAGCACGTCCTCTTCGATCCGCGCCGCGGCCGAACCGACGAAGCGGACCTGGCCGCGCGCGAGATCGGCCAAGCCGCCGAAATAATCGTGCACGAGCCCCTTCGGATCGCACGACATCGCGTTCATGGTGAAATCGCGGCGCGCCGCATCGGCCTGCCAATCGTCGGTGAACTCCACGCGCGCGTGGCGGCCGAAATTTTCCACGTCGCGGCGCAGCGTGGTGATCTCGAACGTCGCCTTGCCGACGATTGCGGTGACCGTGCCGTGCTTGATGCCGGTCGGGATCACCTTGATGCCGGCGCGCCGCAACAGCTCGATCACGGTTTCGGGCCGGTCCGGCGTTGCGATATCGACATCCTTGACCGGCCGCGCGAGGATCGCATCGCGCACCGAGCCGCCGACGAAGCGAACCCGCGTGCCCGCCTTCTGCAAGGCGGCAACGACCGCGACGACCGCGGGGGCTGTCATCCAGGGTTGCGGGGGAATCTTGCGTGTAATGGGGCGCGGGGCCACGGCCTGCTCGCTGTTACTCTTTTTTATACACCCGGCCGGGTTTTAATTCGCCGTCGATCACCCGGGGCGGCTCATAGCGCAGATTGTCGCCGGTGCCGCTGGTGTCCGAGACGCCGAAGAACACGATGCCGCCGAGCGCGCACACCAGGCCGGCCAGGATCGCCCAGTAGACCGGACCCGATTCCAGCGGCCGCGCCGCTTCGCCGCGCTGCCGCGCGACCATGTTGCGAATCCACACATAGAGCGCGAACAGCACGATCGGCAGCAGAAACAACGCTAGCTCTTGCATGACAACGCGCATCGGTCACCCCGCCAGGACGTCGTATAGATTGACCAACATGGACGCCGTGGCGCCCCATATATACCGCTCGCCGTACGGCATCGCGTAATAATGACGCTCGATGCCGTTGAGCATGCGCGAATGTCGCTGATGATTGGCGGGATCGAGAAAGAAACTGAGCGGCACCTCGAACAGGTCGGCGACCTCGTACGGGTCGAGTTTCACGTCGTACGGCACGCGCACGATGCCGACCACAGGCGCAATCAGGAACCCGGTGCCGGTGACATAGTCGTCGAGCCGGCCGACGATGCTGACTTGCGAGGCCGGCAAGCCGACCTCCTCTTCCGTCTCGCGCAACGCCGCCGCGGCCGGCGACACGTCGCCTGCCTCCAGCCGACCGCCGGGAAAACTGATCTGGCCGGCGTGCTTGACCAGATGATCGGTGCGCTGGGTCAGCATCACCGTCATGCCGTCCGGCCGGTCGACCAGCGGCACCAGCACGGCGGCGGGCACCAGCGGCTGCTTGATGACGATGCCGGGATTGGTCTGAAAATCGCCGCGCCGACGCTCGATCGCGCCCGCGCTGTCGAGCGGCGCGTCCAAGCGTTCGCGCGAACGCGCCAGGCGCGCCAGGACGGTGTTGCGGGTCATGCGTGCGCCTCGTCGATCGCATCGGCGAGTACGAAGAAATGTCCGCCGCTCCACACGCCGAAACGGCGCGCGCCGTCCACCTCGCGCTCCTCGCCGAGCTCGATCAACTGGTAATACACCGGACGATTGATGCGCGCCTCCATGCCGTCGCGGACCAGGACATAGGGGCTCGGCTCGCCGCTCGCGGGATCGTGAACCACCCTGATCGGATGGGCTTGGTCAACGGACACAAATTCGTCCAAATTGGTACGCATCGTCAGCAACTGATCCCTTCCGGCGCCGCTGGTCGCCAATTCGACCGCCACGAAGGGAGCGTCGTCGACGGCGATTCGGCCCTTCTCTACCGGCGTAATGAGCCAATATTCACCCTTGTCGTCCCGCTTCAGCACGGTCGAGAATAGCTTTACCAGGGGCATGCGCCCGATCGGCGAGCCCCGATAGAACCATGTACCATCCCGGGCAATCCGCATGTCGAAATCGCCGCAAATATTCTCGAAAACGGCCCGATCCCCTTCGGTCAAGGCGGGGGCCGTTGGCGAGGCATCTTGCGGCCGGGCGGAGCCGGGCCGGCGGGCGGTCGGCGAAGACATGAAATTCGCGTTTTCTCTTTTCAGCGGAGCATCGGCGTGAGCGCGCAACAAGCCCCTACGAATGATAGCAACATGGTCAATCTGGTAAAGACCGAGGCGTCCGACAAACTGATCCTCGAAGTGCAGGCGTTGGGCCGGCGCGTCGCCGACATCAAGCGCGCCATCGGCCGGGTGATTTTCGGCCAGGAGCGGGTCATCGACGAAACGCTGATCACCATCCTGTCGGGTGGGCATGCGCTGCTGATCGGCGTTCCGGGCCTGGCCAAGACCAAGCTGGTCGACACGCTCGGGACCGTGCTCGGCCTCGATTCGAAGCGGATCCAGTGTACGCCGGATCTGATGCCGGCGGACATCATCGGCTCGGAAGTGCTCGAGGAGCATGACGGCGGCAAACGTTCGTTTCGGTTCATCCGCGGCCCGGTTTTCACCAAGCTGCTGATGGCCGACGAAATCAACCGCGCCAGCCCGCGCACGCAATCCGCATTGCTGCAGGCGATGCAGGAGCGCCGCGTGTCGGTGGCCGGGCACTATCACGAACTGCCGGCGCCGTTCCACGTGCTGGCGACCCAGAACCCGCTCGAGCAGGAAGGCACCTATCCGCTGCCCGAAGCCCAGCTCGACCGGTTCCTGCTGCAGATCGACGTCGGCTATCCCGATCTCGCCGCCGAGCGGCAGATCCTGCTGGCCACCACCGGCGTCGCCGAGGAAAAGCCGCAGACCGTCCTGACCGGCGACGAACTGATCGCGGCGCAGAACGTGATCCGCCAGATCCCGGTCGGCGAAAGCGTCGTCAAGGCGATCCTGGACCTGATCCGCAACGGCCGCCCGGAAACCACCACCATCAACGAGATCAAGGACCATGTCGCCTGGGCGCCGGGTCCGCGCGCCAGCCAGGCGCTCATGCTTGCAACGCGTGCGCGCGCCGTGCTCGAAGGGCGGCTCGCGCCGTCGGTCGACGACGTGGTGGCGCTCGCCCACCCGATCCTGCGCCACCGCATGGCGCTGAACTTCGCCGCGCGCGCCGACGGGGTGACCATCGACAAGGTCATCGACCGGCTGTGCGAGCCGTTGAAATAGTCGGGTGACGGACGCTCGGTGACCAAAACCGAATCCCAGCTGCGCCTCCGCCACAGCGCCGAACGCGCGGGCGGCGCTTTGCCGCCTTTGCTGGTCGCCGCCGAACGGGTCGCCAGCACGGTGATCCAGGGCGTCCATGGCAGGCGCCGCGTCGGCCTCGGCGAAACCTTCTGGCAGTTCCGCCGCTACGAAACCGGCGATTCGATGCGCTCGATCGACTGGCGCCAGTCCGCCAAGAGCCAGTTGCTGTTCGTGCGCGAGACCGAATGGGCGGCGGCGCAGAGCCTGTGGCTGTGGCGCGACGCTTCGCCCTCGATGCGCTGGCGCTCGCACCGCAGCCTGCCGGAAAAGCGCGAGCGCGCGGAACTGCTGATGCTGGCACTTTCGTCGATGCTGGTGCGCGCGGGCGAGCGCGTGGCGCTGCTCGACGGCAACATGCGCCCGGCCAGCGGCAAGGCGGCGATCGACCGGTTGGCGCTGGAACTGCTGGGTGCGAGTGGCGCCGCCACGACGCCCGCCGACGTACCGGCGTTTCATCCGATCCCGCGGCATGCTCATACCGTCTGGTTCAGCGATTTCTTGGCGCCGCTCGAAAAGATCGACGCCATGGTGCGCCAGTATGCGACGCGCAACGTGAACGGATTCCTGCTGCAGGTGCTCGACCCCGCCGAGGAAGGCCTGCCGTTCAACGGCCGGACCCGCTTCGAGGGTCTGGAGAACGAAGGCCGCGTGCTGGTCAAGCGGGTCGAGAACGTGCGCGCGGATTACCGCCAGCGGCTGGACCGGCATATCGCGGGATTGCGCGACATCGCGCGCGCCGCCGGCTGGCGCTATGCGCTCCACCGCACCGATCTGCCGCCGGAGAAGGCGCTGCTGGCGATGTTCGTCGCCCTTTCGGAGCCCAAGGAATGAATTCCGCATGTTGAGATCGCCATGTTGAGCTTGGGCTTCATGGCCTTCGCCAGCCCGTGGATCCTCGCGGCGCTCGCGGCGTTGCCGATCCTGTGGTGGCTGCTGCGCATCACGCCGCCGGCGCCCCGGCTGGTGCGGTTCCCGGCCATCCGCCTGTTGTTTAGGCTGCCGGAAAAGGAAGATACGCCGGCGCACACGCCGTGGTGGCTGCTGCTGATGCGGCTGCTGCTGGTGACTTTCGTAATTTTGGCGCTGGCGCAGCCGTTGCTCAACCCGACCAACGCGTGGCGCAACAGCGGGCCGGTGATTCTGGTCATCGACAATGGCTGGTCCGCGGCGCCGAACTGGGACGCGCGGCGGACCGCCGCCCTCGACATACTGGAAAAAGCCGAACGCGAAGGCCGCAACGTAATCATGATCACCACCGCCGCGGCGGCCGCGGGGGCCTCGCTGGAGCCCACCAAATTGCTGCGCGCGGCCGAAGCGCGCACGCTGTTCCAGGCCTATGCGCCGCAGCCGTGGCCGAGCGATCTTGCGGCCGCCGTCAAGGCGCTCGACAAGATCGAGTCGAAGGATCGCGGCAACATCGTCTGGCTGAGCGACGGGCTCGACAAGAAATCGACCGATGCGTTCGCGGCCAAGCTGGTGTCGATGGGCGACGTAGTCGTATTGGCCGACCAGCCGCGCGACCTGCCGGTGGTGATTCGCGCGCCGACATTTTCGGGCGAAAATTTGGTCGTGCGTGTGGAACGCGCGGACAAGGAACGCCCCGCCGTCTACTGGCTGCGCGCCCTGGCCGAGAACGGCCGCGTGCTGGTGCGCCGGCAAGTCGAGTTTCCGGCCGGGCAGAGTTCGGTCGAAGCGTCGTTCGCGCTGCCGTCGGAGATCCGCAATGCGATCGCGCGCCTGGACATCGAGCGCCATGCCAGCGCGGCGGCGACGCTGTTGCTGGACGAGCGCTTGCGCCGCCGGCCGGTCGGCCTCGCCGCGGTCGCGACGCAGAGCGGCACGCAGCCGCTGTTGAGCGACACCTATTATCTGGAACGCGCGCTGGCGCCGTTCAGCGAAGTGCGCCGCGGGCCGGTGGCCGAACTGCTGCAACGGCCGCTGTCCGTGATCTTCCTGCCCGATTCGGCGCCGCTGTCGGGCGAAGAGCGCGCCAAGATCAGTCAGTGGATCAACAACGGCGGTGTGCTGGTGCGGTTTGCCGGGCCGCTGCTGGCGCAGGGCGAAGACGATCTGCTGCCGGTGCGCATCCGGCGCGGCGATCGTACGTTCGGCGGCGCCATGTCGTGGTCCAAGCCGCTGGCCTTGGCGCCGTTCGACGCCGCGAGTCCGTTCGCCGGGCTCAGCGTGACCAAGGACGTGTTGGTGCAGCGCCAGGTGCTGGCCGAGCCGTCGGTCGACCTGAACAAGAAAACCTGGGCGCGCCTGGAAGACGGCACGCCGCTGATGACCGCCGAACGCACCGGCAAGGGCATGCTCATCCTCATGCACACGTCGAGCAACGCCGAGTGGTCGAACCTGCCGCTGGCCGGGCTGTTCGTCGAGATGCTGCAGCGTGTGGTCAACATGAGCCAGGGCCTGGCCGCCGCCGACGACGGCACGCGCGAGTTGCTGCCACCCCTGGAAACGCTGGACGGGTTGGGCCGACTGGGCCAGGCGCCGCCGGCCGCGCAGGCGATCGCCGCGGCGGATTTCGCCAAGATCGAGGTGAGCCCGGTCCACCCGCCCGGCTATTACGGCGAAAAGAGCAATAAGCGGGCGTTCAACCTGGCCA
>JBFWYO010000120.1:0-10510 GCA_050186335.1 Alphaproteobacteria bacterium
GGCAAACCGCCAAAGGTCGCCCTCGTCGCCGCCATGCACAAGCTACTCACCATACTCAACGCCATCCTCAGAGATAAAATCCCTTGGCAAAACGCTTGACCAACAACACAGTCGCTGAGTAGCGCGTAGCGCGTATCGAAGGATGTTCCGCACGCAAAGCGCAACGCACAGGTCATAAAAAAGGCCGGATATCGCATCCGGCCTTTTCGTTTCTCGCGGCGCGGTTCGCGCTATTTGTATTTCACCTTGATCACTTCATAGGCTTTCGATCCGCCGGGTGTCGACACTTCCACCGCGTCGCCGGGCGACTTGCCGATCAGCGCGCGCGCGAGCGGCGAGGTGAACGAAATCCGGCCCTTGGAAATATCGCCCTCGTCGGCGCCGACGATCTGATACGTGGCTTCCTCGTCCGTGTCCTCGTCGGCCAGCGTCACCGTGGCGCCGAAGCGGATCGTCGTGCCGGTGAGCTTGCTCGCGTCGATGACCTCGGCGCGGCTGATCTTGTCCTCGAGTTCGGCGACGCGGCCTTCGATGAAGCTCTGGCGTTCCTTGGCGGCATGATACTCGGCGTTCTCGGACAGATCGCCGTGCGCGCGCGCTTCTTCGAGCGCGCGAATGACCGACGGCCGCTCCACCGTTTTCATCTGCTTCAATTCTTCCTGCAGGCGGACGAGTCCGCCCGGGGTCATGGGAAGTCTTTCCATTAAATCCTGCCAAACAGTCAAAACCGGCATCCTGGCTGCGCCCTCACGAGCGCACCCAGAAACGAACCGCTATGCCGGGGAGTTAAAACGCCCCTTTAAAATAAGATTGAACCGGGGCCACTTCAAGCGTTCCGTGCCGCATCGCGGCAATGGCTTCCACGGCCGCTTTGGCGCCGGCGACGGTCGTATAATACGGAATATCGTTGGTCAGGGCGGCGCGGCGCAGGCTGAAACTGTCGCGGATCGCCAGCGCCCCTTCGGTGGTGTTGAAGACGAGCTGCACCTGGCCGCTGATCATGGCGTCGACGATGTGCGGCCGCCCGTCCTGCACCTTGTTGATGGTCTCGACCGGCACGCCCTGTTCCTGCAGGAAGCGCGCGGTGCCGGACGTGGCGATGATCTTGAAGCCCATTTCGACGAGTCGTTTCACCGGCTTCAGCGCGACCGGCTTGTCGCGATCGCGCACCGACACAAAGACGGTCCCGCTCTCGGACAGCCGCACGCCGGCGGCGAGCTGCGCCTTGGCGAAGGCGCGGCCGAAATCGTGGTCGAGCCCCATGACCTCGCCGGTCGATTTCATTTCCGGGCCGAGAATCACGTCCACCCCCGGGAAGCGCGCGAACGGGAACACGGCTTCCTTGACGGCAACGTGGCCGAGCGTGCGCAGGTTGCCGCCGAACTCGAACGCGGAGAGCGGCTCACCGGCCATCACGCGCGCGGCGTACTTCGCAATTGGCGCGCCGGTCGCCTTGGCGACGAAGGGGACGGTGCGCGAGGCGCGCGGGTTGACCTCGAGAATGTAGACTTCGCCGTCCTTGACCGCGAACTGCACGTTCATCAGGCCGCTGACCTTGAGCGCACGCGCCAAAATGCCGGTCTGCTTCTCGATTTCGTCGACGATTGCGGGCGACAAGGAATACGGCGGCAGCGAACACGCCGAATCGCCGGAGTGAATGCCGGCCTCTTCGATGTGTTCCATGATGCCGGCCACGCGCACGTCCTTGCCGTCGGCGACCGCGTCGACGTCGACTTCGATCGCGTCTTGCAGATAGGCGTCGATCAGCACCGGGTTCTTGCCCGAGACGCGCACGGCTTCGCGCACGTAGCGCAGCACGCCGGCTTCGTCGTGGATGATTTCCATGGCCCGCCCGCCGAGCACGTAGGACGGCCGCAGCAGCACCGGGAAGCCGACTTCGCGCGCGACCTTGACGGCCTGTTCGACCGAGGTGGCGACGCCGTTGTTCGGCTGGCGCAGGTTGAGTTTTCGCAGCAGCTTCTGGAACCGGTCGCGGTCCTCGGCCAGATCGATCGAATCGGGCGACGTGCCGAGGATGGGAATTCCGGCATCCTGCAGCGCCTGCGCCAGTTTCAGCGGCGTCTGGCCGCCGAACTGCACGATCACGCCCTTGACCGTGCCGTTCTTCTGTTCGGCGCGCACCAGCTCGATCACGTCCTCGCCGGTCAGCGGCTCGAAATAAAGCCGATCCGCGGTGTCGTAATCGGTCGACACGGTTTCCGGATTGCAATTGACCATGATGGTCTCGTAGCCGGCGTCGGAGAGCGCGTAGACCGCATGCACGCAGCAATAGTCGAACTCGATGCCCTGGCCGATGCGGTTCGGCCCGCCGCCGAGGATCACGATCTTTTCGCGGCCGGTCGGCTCGGCTTCCGATTCGGGCGCGGCCCCGCGCTCGTAGCAGGAATACATATACGGTGTCTGCGACGCGAACTCGGCGGCGCAGGTATCGATGCGCTTGTAGACCGGCCGCACATCGAGTGCGAGGCGATGCGCATGGACCTCGGCTTCGGTCTTGCCGACCAGGGTCGCCAGGCGCGCGTCCGAGAACCCCATCGCCTTGAGCGCGGTCATGCCGTCGGCGTCGGCGGGCAGGCCGCCCGCGCGGATCTTCGCCTCTTCGCGCACGATGTCGCCGATCTGCTCGATGAACCACGGGTCGAACTTGCACGCGTTGTGGATTTCCTCGACCGACAGACCGGCGCGGATGGCTTCCGCGATGGTCAGGATCCGGTCCGGCGTCGGCTGGCCCAGCGCCGAGCGGATGACGTCCCGATCGGCCGGGCCGTCGCCCTGGCCGGGCAGCTTGATTTCGTCCAAGCCGGTCAGCCCGGTTTCCATCGAGCGCAGCGCCTTCTGCAGCGACTCGGCGAAACAGCGCCCGATCGACATGGCTTCGCCGACCGATTTCATCGATGTCGTCAGCAGCGCCTCGGTGCCGGGAAACTTCTCGAACGTGAAGCGCGGAATCTTGGTGACCACGTAATCGATGGTCGGCTCGAACGAGGCGGGCGTGACGCCCGTGATGTCGTTCATGATTTCGTCGAGCGTGTAGCCGACGGCGAGGCGTGCCGCGACCTTGGCGATCGGGAAGCCGGTCGCCTTCGAGGCCAGCGCCGAGGAGCGCGAGACGCGCGGGTTCATCTCGATGATGACCTGGCGGCCGGTCTTCGGGTCGACGCCGAACTGCACGTTCGATCCGCCGGTGTCGACGCCGATCTCACGCAGCACCGCGATCGAGGCATCGCGCATGATCTGGTATTCTTTGTCGGTCAGCGTCAGCGCGGGGGCCACGGTCACCGAATCGCCGGTGTGGATGCCCATCGGATCGACGTTCTCGATCGAGCAGATGATGATGCAATTGTCCTTGCTGTCGCGCACCACCTCCATCTCGTACTCTTTCCAGCCGAGCACGGATTCTTCGACCAGCACGGTGCCGACCGGCGAAGCCTTCAGGCCGCCGGCGACGATTTGCTGGTATTCGTCCAGGTTGTAGGCGATGCCGCCGCCGGTGCCGCCGAGCGTGAACGACGGCCGGATGATCGCCGGCAGGCCGACCAGATCGAGCGCCGCCATGGCCTCCTGCAGGCTCGAAACCATCGAGCTTTTCGGGCAATCGAGCCCGATCTTGCGCATCGCGTCGCGGAACAGCTGGCGGTCCTCGGCCTTGGCGATCGCCTCGCGCTTGGCGCCGATCAGTTCGACCCCGAGCCGGTCCAGCGTGCCGTCCTCGGCCAGCTTCATCGCCACGTTCAGCGCGGTCTGCCCGCCCATGGTCGGCAGCAGCGCGTCGGGGCGTTCCTTCTCGATAATCCTGGCGACCGTCGCCGGCGTAATCGGCTCGATGTAGGTGGCATCCGCCAGCCCCGGATCGGTCATGATCGTGGCCGGGTTGGAATTGACGAGGACGATCCGATAACCCTCTTCCTTGAGGGTCTTGCACGCCTGCGTGCCGGAATAATCGAACTCGCACGCCTGGCCAATAATAATGGGCCCGGCGCCGATGATCATGATCGATTTGATATCGGTGCGTTTAGGCATGGGACACGCTCGCAAAAAAAGGCGCGTCGCTAAACGCTCTCCCTCCCCCCTCGCGGGGGAGGGTCGGGGAGGGGGGTGATACGGTTTCGATGTTCGATAAACGCGCGCTGGATTTCAGCGAGGACGCCGTCAGTATTTCCGAGCACGTCGTTGTTCCAAAATCGTAAGACGCGGAACCCATTCGCAACGAGCCACGCATCGCGCACGCCGTCACGCGCGGCATCGACAGCATGCTGCCCGCCATCGACTTCGACGACGAGCCGCGCCTCCAAGCATGCAAAGTCGACAATGTAGAAGCCGAGCGGGACTTGGCGGCGGAACCGGTATCCGTCAACTTGCTTGCGTCGCAATCGATTCCAGAGTCGCTTTTCCGCGTCGGTGAGATTGGAGCGCAGTTTGCGCGCACGGGGATTGGGCATGAAAGATCATAACGCCGCGCGCGGGCCGCGCGACCCCCCTCCCTAACCCTCCCCCACAAGGGGGGAGGGAAGCGTCCGTGACCGAGAGCCAACTCACCCACCCTGCTTCTCCATCAGCGCGATGAAGCGCTTGAAGAGATAATGGGAGTCGCGCGGGCCGGGGGAGGCTTCCGGGTGGTATTGCACCGAGAAGATCGGCGCGTCGGTGGCCTTGAGGCCTTCGAGGCAGCCGTCGAACAACGAGACATGGGTCTGCACGACATTCGCGGGCAGCGAGTCGGGATCGACCATGAAGCCGTGATTCTGCGAGGTGATCTCGACCTTGCCGGTCTCCAGGTCCTTGACCGGGTGATTGGCGCCCCGATGGCCGTGATGCATCTTTTTCGTTTTGGCGCCGAGCGCCAGGCCCAGCAATTGATGCCCGAGGCAGATGCCGAAGATCGGCAGGCCGAATTTGATCAGCTGCTTGAGCACCGGCACGGCGTATTCGCCGGTTGCCGCCGGGTCGCCCGGGCCGTTGGAAAGAAAGAGCCCGTCCGGATGCTGGCGCAGGATTTCCTCGGCGGTCGCGGTGGCCGGGACAACGGTCACCTTGCAGCCAAGCGTTGCCAGGCTGCGCAGGATGTTGCGCTTGGCGCCGAAATCCATCGCGACGACGTGGAATTTCGGCTTCGCGAGCTTGCCGTAGCCTTCGCCCCAGCGCCACGCGGTCTCGTCCCATGTGTAGGTCTGCCGGCAGGTGACTTCGAGCGCGAGGTCCATGCCTTCGAGGCCGGGCCATTCCGCCGCCATGCGATGCAGCGCGACCAGATCGAACTTGCCGTCGGGCGAATGATGGATCACACCGTTGGGCGCGCCGAGATCGCGGATCCGGCGCGTCAGCTCGCGCGTGTCGACGCCGGTGATGCAAACCAGATTATGCGATTTCAGCCAGCCGTCGAGATGCCGCGTGTTGCGGTAGTTCGACGGGTTGGTGATGTCGGCGCGCAGGATGCAGCCGCGTGCCGCCGGCGTGATCGTCTCGATATCCTCGATATTGGTGCCGACGTTGCCGACATGCGGGAAGGTGAAGGTGATGATCTGCCCGGCATAGGACGGATCGGTGAGGATTTCCTGGTAGCCGGTGATCGAGGTGTTGAAGCAGATCTCGCCGACCTTGGTGCCGATGGCGCCGGCGCCGCGGCCCCAGAAATGCGAGCCGTCCTGCAGGATGACCACGGCGTTGGCCCAGGCCGGCGCCGCGACCTTGGACAGATCGACAGAAATTTTGTCCGCGCGCGCAAAATTTTCCGCCCTCGACCCTTTCTCCGGGTGCGCGGGTGTGTGCGTCGTCGGGGACGGTGCCATCGACGGGAAATTCCTAAGGGCTCGATTTTTGGTGGCCGGCTGCGGCGGCCGGCGCTCTTGTAGATGGATTGGTGCACCGCGTCAAGCGACCGAAATTGTCTCGCAACGATCTGAAAAATATGGGATTTTATAACTTCAGCAAAACCACGAAACGGGCCGCGTCGCGGCCCGTCCGAGCCTGTAGGAGCCGCCCATGCTGCGCCAGCGACTGACCGACGAGATGAAGACCGCAATGCGGAGCAAGGACGAGGCCACGCTCTCGACCGTGCGCATGATCATGTCGCAGCTCAAGAACAAGGATATCGAGGCGCGCCCGGGCGGCAACGCCACCGGCATCGACGACGCGGCGATCCTGACCATGCTGCAATCGATGATCAAGCAGCGCCAGGAAAGCATCGCACTCTATGTGCAGGGCAACCGTCCGGAACTGGCCGACAAGGAAAAAGCCGAGATCGTCGTGATCGAGCGCTTCCTGCCCAAGCAGATGAGCGAGGCCGACGTGCAAACCGCGATCGCCGCGCTGGTCGCGGAAACCGGCGCCACGTCCATCAAAGACATGGGCAAGGTCATGGCCGCGCTGAAAGAGCGCTATGCCGGCCAGCTCGACATGGGCAAGGCCAGTGCGGCGATCAAAGCCAAGCTGGCCGGCGGCTGAGGCGTAACCGTCATGCGCGTCGTCGCCGAGGAAACCTGGTCGTGGATGCTGCTGGCCGAAGACGAACACCTGTTTCTTTCGGTGTTGTGCGGCACGGTCGGGGTCTACGCGATCGACATCGAGCTGAACGAGGCGGAGCGCGCCATTTATGCCGCCGAGGGCAATGCCGGCATGGCCCGCCTCGCCGCTGCGGTCAGCGGCGCGCCGTCGACCTTCCGCAGCCGCCACCTGCCCAATCTGGACGGCATGCCCGGCTACGACGCCGCCATCGCGGCGTGGCGCAAGGCGCACGATCGGCCGGCCGGTTGACGCGTGCGTTGATTCTAATCGTCACCCCGGACAAGCCCGCCTTGCGGGCGCAGATCCGGGGTCCAGGGTGGTTGGGATCGCGCGCACGGACCGAGCCTGGACCCCGGGTCTCCGCTTGCGCTGCGCCCCGGGTTACAGGTTGAGATGTGAGCAAACGGCGGGATATCTCGGAAAAATATCCACAGGTCATCGTGTTGAGCCGGTCGAAGGGCGAGCCAACCGCGTGACCTCGGCCGTACGGCGGCGCTATAGTGCAAACAACAAATTGTAATCTTGCCGCTGCGCGCCTCGGACAATATCGGGCCGAATGAGCTTTTCGCCGCAATTTCTCGATGAAATCCGCGCCCGTCTGCCGCTCTCGGACACGGTCGGCAAGCGTGTGCGGCTGGCGCGCCGCGGCCGCGAGTTCATGGGGCTGTGTCCGTTCCACAACGAGAAAACCCCGTCCTTCACGGTCAACGACGAGAAGGGCTTCTTCCACTGCTTCGGCTGCGGCGCCCACGGCGACGTGATCGGTTTCGTCATGCGCACCGACGGCATGTCGTTTCCGGAGGCGATCGAGAAGCTGGCCGGCGAGGCCGGCTTGCAGGTGCCGCAATCGTCGCCGGAAGATCGCGCGCGCGCGAAGCAGGTTCAGTCGCTGCACGCGATCAACGAGGCCGCCCTGGCCTGGTTCGAGAAGAACCTGCGCTCGATGAACGGCCGCGCGGCGATGGACTATCTGCGCAACCGCGGCCTATCGGACGAAACCATCGCGCGGTTCCGGCTGGGCTTTTCGCTCAATGCGCGCGAGGCACTTAAATCGCATTTGACCGGGCAGGGCATCCCCGAAGCGCTGCTGCTCGAAGCCGGCCTGCTGGCGCGGCCCGAAGACCAGCGCGCACCGTACGACCGGTTCCGCGGGCGGGTGATGTTTCCGATCGCCGATGCGCGCGGGCGCATCATCGCGTTCGGCGGCCGGGCCATGGGCGACGACACGCCGAAATACCTGAACACCGCCGAGACGCCGATCTTCCACAAGGGCCGCAACCTGTACGCGCTGCCGCTCGCACGCGAAGCGGTGACGCGCGGCGGCCAGGAACTGATCGTGGTCGAAGGCTACATGGACGTGATCGCGCTGCATCAGGCCGGCTTCACCGGCGCCGTGGCGCCGCTCGGCACCGCGCTGACCGAACAGCAGATCGAACTCCTGTGGCGCCTGGCGCCCGAGCCCATTCTATGTTTCGACGGCGACGAGGCCGGCAGCCGGGCCGCCGCGCGCGCCGCCGAGCGCGTGCTGCCGCTGCTCAAAGCCGGCCATTCGTTGCGGTTCCTTTCGCTGCCCAAGGGCGAGGACCCGGATAGTCTGATCCAGCGGCGCGGCAAGCAAGCCTTCGTCGAAGTCCTGGCCCGCGCCCGGCCGCTGGTCGATCTGCTCTGGCACCTGGAGACCGACGGCAAGCGGCAGGACACGCCCGAGCGCCGCGCTGCGGTCAGCAAGGCGCTGCGCGATCACGCCGCCAATATTGCCGACCGCTCGGTACAGGAACTGTATCTGGCCGATTTCGGCGCGCGCCTCGGCCAGTTGTTCGGCACCGCCAAGCGGCCGCAAGGTCGCGGCGGGCCGCTCGCGGCGAAATCCGGGGCCTGGCCGCGCCGACAGCCGAAATACGGCCGTCGCGGCTTTGCCGAGGACGCGCCGGACGATCCCGGGCTGAACAGCCGCGGCGATACCTCGGTCCTGCTGCGCCGTCAGGAAGAAGCCTTGCTAGCGACTTTGCTCAATCACCCGGACCTGCTGCATGAGGTCGCGGAGGCCCTGGGACACATGGTTTTCGGCGATACGGAGCTTGACAGTATTCGCCAGGAAATCCTAAAGACTGCTGCTCTGGGGCTTGATTCCACGGAGATTCAGAACCATTTGAGGGGACTGGGTTTTTCCGATTTTCTGGATCGCGTCATGGTCCGGGACCTGTACGAACTCGTGCCGTTTGCCAAGCCGGGCGCCGATGCGGCCAACGCCTTGGTCGGATGGCTGCACTTGCATGAGGTATTCCACAGGCGACACATGGATCCGGAAATCGAGCGCGCCCGCGAACGGCTGGCGAGCGACGTTTCGGCCCGCAACTGGGCGTATCTGGACGCGCTGAACCGCCAGAAACTGCCCCGGCCCGACCCCGAAGCCGAGACGGCGACGAAGGATACCAAACGTTGATCGGGCTACCCGGCAAGCCACTAAAGGGGATAGAAGACGTTCCCTATATGTAGAGGGGTTTGAATCCTGGCGCGCCTGCGCGCGGGATGGCAGCCCCGAATGGCCCCCGGCGCACACACGCTTGGGTCCGGATCCGGCCTCCGGCCGGGACCGAACGGACGACAGTAGGATACAGACGTACATGGCGACCAAAGCCGCGACCACCGAAACCGTCAACGAAACGCAGACCGAAGCGGCCGAGGAGCCGCTTATTGATGTGCTTTCCGCCGCGGTCAAAAAGCTGGTCGGCAAGGGCAAGGAACGCGGCTACATCACCTACGACGAACTGAACGAGGCGTTGCCCTCGGAACAGGTGACCTCCGAGCAGATCGAGGATGTGCTCGCCAAGCTCTCGGAGATGGGCATCAATTTCGTCGAGGCCGAGGAGGCCGAGGAAGAGCCGAAGGAAGCCGAAGAGGCCGGCGAGGTCGAGGTTCGCGGCGGCAACATCGACGACGACGATGTCGGCCGCACCGACGATCCGGTGCGCATGTATCTGCGCGAAATGGGCTCGGTCGAACTGCTCTCGCGCGAAGGCGAAATCGCCATCGCCAAGCGCATCGAGGCCGGCCGCGACAAGATGATCGGCGCGATCTGCGAATCGCCGCTGACGATTAAGGCGATCATCGCCTGGCGCGACTCGCTGCTGAAGGGCGAGCTGCTGCTGCGCGACATCATCGATCTCGAAGGCACCTATAACGGCCCGATCGAGGACGTCTCCGGCCAGGCGCTGGCCGCCGCCGCCGCCGCCGCCGCCGCCGCGAAGGCCGGCCACAAGCCGCAGATGCCGCAGCCGCCCCAGCCGCTCAAGGTGCAGCCGGGCAAGCCGGTGCTGGTCAAGCCTTCCAAAGACGGCAAGGCGCCCGGCGACGACGAGGAGATCGAAGGCCCGCCGCCCGGCGAGGTCGAGGAGGAGGATCCGGACGAGGCGAATCTCTCGCTCGCGGCCAAGGAGCAATCCTTGATGCCGGACGTCGTCAAGACGTTCGACGAGATCGCCGCGACATACAAGAAGCTCAAGAAGATTCAGGAAACCCGCCTGGTCGAACTGGCCAAGGGCGGCAAGCCGCATCCGCGCACCGAAAAGCGCTACCAGCAGATCCGCGACGAACTGGTCGAACTGCTCGAAGGCGTGCGCCTGAACAACGGCCGCATCGAACAGCTGGTCGAGCAGCTGTACGAACTGAACCGGCTGCTGATGAGCCTCGAAGGCAAGCTGCTGCGTCTGGCGACTTCGACCAAGGTTTCCCGCGAAGACTTCATCCAGCAGTATCGCGGCACCGAACTCGATCCGAACTGGCTCAAGCGCGTCGCCAAGCTCGCGACCAAGGGCTGGAAGGATTTCACCAACAAGTACAAAGACCAGATCACCGACATCCGTCAGTCGATCAACGAAGTGGCGACCGCGGCCGAGCTGCCGATCGGCGAATTCCGCCGCATCGTCTCGACCGTGCAGGCCGGCGAACGCGAAGCCAGCCAGGCCAAGAAGGAAATGGTCGAAGCCAA
>JBFWYO010000121.1:0-10507 GCA_050186335.1 Alphaproteobacteria bacterium
TGGCTGCAGGCGGCCGTCGTAAAGGCGGTGTCGAGCGCAGAGTCGCGCGAGCGTTGGCCTTACCGTATCCCGTCGGTGCTCGGCGCATTGCTCGGCGTGCTGTACACGTTCCGGCTCGGCCAGACGCTGTTCGATAGGCGAACGGGATTTTTTGCCGCCGCGTTGTTCGCGCCCTGTCTGCTGCTCGTTTTCGAGGCTCACATCGCGAAAACCGATGCATTCCTGCTCGGGGTCATGATGATCGCCCAGGCTGCCTTGGCGCGCATTTATATGTCCGCGCGCAACGGCGCGGATGCCGGCCTGCCGGCGGCGCTGGTGTTTTGGGCCGCGCTCGGCGTGGGCGTCCTGATCAAGGGCCCGATTGCGCCCGTGATCTGTTTGCTGACGGCATTCTTCACCCACTTGGCGGATCGCAGCGCGCAGCTGTGGCGGCCGCTACGGCCGCTGATCGGCGTGCCCCTGATGATAATGATCTTCCTGCCGTGGCTGGTCGCGATCATGGTCGCAACCGACGGGCATTTCGCGCAAGAGTCGATCGGCCGCGATTTCTTCGCCAAGTTGATGGGCGGGCAGGAACTGCACGGGGCGCCGCCCGGTTACTATCTGCTGCTGATGAGCTTCACTTTCTTGCCGGCGTCGTTGTTTGTTTGGCCGTCTTTATTCTTCGGCTGGAAATACCGCCGCCTCGGCGAGATGAAATTCCTGCTCGCCTGGATCGTGCCGTACTGGCTGCTGATCGAACTGGTGCCCACCAAGCTGCCGCACTATGCGCTTCCGCTGTATCCGGCGCTCGCCATCCTGGTCGCGCGCGCCGCGGCGATGATCGATACCGGCTTGGTCGACCGCCTGCACCACTGGCTGACGCGGACCTATTACGTGCTCTGGTTCGCGCTGGTGTTCGCCGCCGCCGCCGGCGCCGCCGCGGCGACGTACTGGCTCGGCGGCTTCTGGTCGTGGTGGGCGATCGGCGCGGCGGTTGCGGTCGCAATCTGCGCGGCCTTCGCATTGCGCCGCGCGTGGCAGGTGCGGATGACGGCCGCGCTGGGCTGGGCCATCGCTGGCGCCGTGCTGGGCTTCGCGCCGATGTGGCAGTTCGTCGTACCCGGATACGACAAGGTTTGGGTCAGCCGTACCGCGTATAACGTCGTGCGCAAGCAGCTTTCGCCCGGCGAGCCGTTGCCTCCGGTCACCGCCCTGGGCTTTCAAGAGCCGAGCTTGGTTTTCTACCTTGGCACCAACACGCTGCTCGGCAAGGTCGATGAGGTCGTCGATTACCTGATCAAGCAGCCGCGCGCACTGGCCATCGTCGAGGCGCGCCGCGACGCGGCGTTCCAAGCCGAGCTCACCAGTCAAGGCAAGCGCGTGCGCAAGCTGGCCGAGTTCGACGGCATCAACTACAACCGTGGGCTGCAGGTCCGGCTGACGCTTTACGCGGTCTGGGCGCCGACCGGGCCGGGGCCGAACCGATGACGGCGGGCGATTCCGATCAACCCGGCCGCCGCGCACCGGTTGCCGCCGCCGGTTTGTTTTTCTGCCTGTTGCTGATCGGCATCACGGCATCGGTGTTCCTGGCCAGGCCGGAGCTCGATCTGATCGTGCAGAGCTATTTTTATCGGCCGGAGACTCGCTTCTTCCTGGCCAAGACCTTCTTCGCGGATATTTTTTACGTCGGCATCCGCGAACTCGGCATGATCATCGGCACGTTCCTGATCGCCGTCGCGGTCTATGCGGCGTGCGCGCGGGTTCGCCCGCTCGGGCGCCATTGGCGGGCCTTTGTGCTGTTCACGCTGGTGTTCATCTGCGGGCCGGGCATCGTCGTCAACGTGATCTTCAAAGACAATTGGGGCCGCGCCCGACCTGATTATGTCGTCGAGTTCGGCGGCACAAAGAAATTCACCCCGCCGCTGGTGATCACCGACCAATGCAAGCGCAACTGCTCGTTCGTGGCCGGGCATCCGTCCGTGCTGTTTGCAGGATTTGCCCTCGTTCTGGTCATGCGCCGCCGCCGCGCGCTCGGCTACGCCGCGGTGATCGCGCTCGGCGGCCTTGCCGGGCTCGGCCGGATCATGGAGGGCGGGCATTTCCTCAGCGACGTCATCTTTGCCGGGCTGTTCGTCTATTTGGTTGCCTGGTTGTGGCATTTCCTGCTGTACCGCTGGAAACTGCCCGAACGATTCGCGCGCTGGCGCCCCGGCAGATGGGTGGTGCGGCAGTTCGTCGAGCATCGGTGGCACCACAGAGCCGCGGTGCGCTTCATGCGTTCGCAACCCGGGCTCGCGCTGACCGCCGGCGTTGCGGTGGCCGGGCTGGTGCTGCTCAATTTGAGACAATGGGACCGCGCGATCGCCGACCTGTTCAAGGCACATGATGATTCGGTCGCGACGGCAATCTTTCGTGTCGTCACCCAGTTCGGCGGTTCCGCGCCGTGGCTGATTCTGTCGGCGGCGGTCGGCGCCTACTTCCTGCTGCGCTGGCGACGGACGAACGCGGCTGCGGACCGGCTCCACGCATTGCGCGCCGGCTTCGTCTTTCTGGCGGTCGCTCTGCCGTCCCTGCTGAATAATGTGCTCAAGTTCGGCTTCGGGCGCAGCCGCCCGCGCGTCTGGTTCCGCGACGAAACCTATGGGTTTTTCCCGTTCCGCTGGGATTCGACCGGCAATTTCTGGTCCATGCCGTCCGGGCATACCGCGGTTGCGTTCGGACTCGCCACGGCGCTGGCGCTGCTGTGGCCGCGCTGGTGGCGCGTCTGGTTGGCCTTTGCCGTCGCCGTCGGCGCCAGCCGCATCATCGTGACCGCGCATTGGTTTACCGACGTGGTCGTGGGCGCATACGTCTCCGTAATCCTCGTGGTCGCGCTCAAGTGGGCGGTCGAACGGCGCGGCGTGCGCCTGTTCGACGACGCCAATTCCTGCTACCAACGGCTGACCGAGCGCACCTCGGGCCAAACCGAGTCCGTCTCCGGCGCTTCTCGGACCCCCTGAACCGCGCCGGGTTCGATCGCGATGAACGACATGCCACCCGCTCCGCCGCTGCCAGGCCCATCCGTCCCCGCGACGCCGCCCAAGCTCGCCATTGGCGCCGTCGTCGGCGCGGCGTTCGGCTGCGTGTTCCGCAACTGGAAGGCCTATGGCCGCGCCGCGTTCATCCCGTTCGTCGTCGGCATCGCGGTCACCGTCGTCACCGCGCTCCTCGGCCTGAAGCTCGATCCGCAGAAGCCGACGGTGCCCGATCTGCTGGGCTTCGTCGCCGGCGGCATCGTCGTGCTCGCGGCGACGATGACGTTCTACACCAAGGCATGTCGCATCGTGCTTGGGCCGGGGCAGGGCGATGCGCCGCTCGGTTGGATCTGGCAGCAGGCCGAATGGCGCTGCCTCGGCTACTTCCTGCTGCTCAGCCTGGCGGTCGGTTTCGCCAGCGGCACGATCGGTGCGGTCATGTTCATCGCCGCCGGCCGCGTCGGCGGCCTGTTTTTCGCGTTCTGGGGCGTCCTCGGCGTGCTTGCGCTGATCAGCCGCTTCCTATTCGTGTTTCCGGCGGTCTCGGCCGGGCACCCGACCGGGTTGGGCATCGCCTGGCAGCAATCGCGCGGCAACGCGTGGCGATTGATCGGGCTTTACACGTTGTTCACGCTGATCATGATCGGCGTACAGATTCCGTTGCTGCTGGTCAGCTTCCTGGCGCTGCACCTGGCCGGCGAGGCGATGTTCGTGCAGCTCACGATCAGTTTCGTCGGTCGCGCGCTCAGCCTCGGCCTCTACGCGATCTTCCTGTCGGGCTTGGCGATCGCCTATGCGCAGTTGACCGGCTACCCGGCATACGTGCCGTCCAAACCGGAGCCTTCCGCATGAGCGAAGCCGCCGCCCTCGAACGCCTCAGATCCTGGATCGGCAAGTCCCGCGAAGAGGTCGACAGCATCGCGCCCGGCCCGGTGGCGCGCCTGTCCGCGACTTTCGACCGGGACGACCCTGCGCCGCGGCCGGGCGATTGGATCCCCTATGGCTGGCACTGGCTGTATTTTCTCAACGCCACGCGGCAGTCGGATTTGGGCCACGACGGGCACGCCAAGCGCGGCGGCTTCATCCCCGACATTCCGTTGCCGCGCCGCATGTGGGCCGGCGGCAGTTTCCGGTTTCACCGTCCGTTGACGGTGGGCGCCACCGTGACCATGCGCTCGTCGATCGCCGACGTCGCCGCCAAGCAGGGCCGCAGCGGAAGTTTGGTGTTTCTCACCATCCGGCATGAGCTGATCGGCACGGACGGCCCGTGCGTGACCGAAGACTTGAACATCGTCTACCGCGCTGCCGCGGTCGGCCCGGAGCCGCCGCCGCCGCCGCTGGCGAAGCCCGCGACGCCGATCTGGCGGCGCGAGATCACGCCGGATCCGACGTTATTGTTCCGGTTTTCCGCGCTGACCTTCAACGGCCACCGGATTCATTACGATCATCCGTACACGACCAGGGAAGAGGGTTATCCGGGCCTCCTGGTGCACGGTCCGTTGATGGCGCTGTTGATGTTGGATCTGATCCGGCGTAACGGCGACGCAAAATTGGCCGCGTTTTCCTATCGCGGCCACCGCCCCGTGTTCGATACCGGAAAATTCGCCGTTGAAGGCGCGCCGACGGCGGATGGCGCCGGTTGTACGGTGTGGACCACCGACAGCCAGGGCCATCCCGCCATGATCGGCGAAGCTAAGTTCGCGCGCTGATCAGAATTCGCGGCCGAGCTTGCTGTCGATCGAGTAGCGACCGCCGCCGCGGATCAGGCAAACCACGCCGAGCAGCATCCACATCAGCGGATACTCGTAGCCGCCCTTGGTCCAGAAGAAGCCGTTGCCCCAGTGCGCGACCAGCACTGCGATCGCCATGAAGCCGATCAATTGGATCGCGACCAGGCGGGTCAGGAATCCGAGCACGAGCAGGATGCCGCCGAAAACTTCCAGGCATCCGATGTATTAAGCCAGCGGCAAGGCCGGTTCGAGCCCCATCTTGGTGAAGAAGCCGGCTGTGCCGGCGGCGCCGCCGCCGAAAATTTTCGGAATGCCGTGCGGGATCAGCAAGGCGCCCGTCGTGATGCGCATGAGCGGGTAGGCGAACGGCGACAGCTTGTCGTAAAGCGGGCTGAGCGCCGGAATGATTCGTTTCGGCGTGGCCGGTACGGCTTGATTCATCTTGTTGCCCTCCTCGTGGCGTTGAAAACGCTCTCCCCAAAGTCGAACGCGGACGTTCGTGGGCAATACAATACCATTTTCGGCGAGCCTGAGCCAAAGCGCTCGCGAATCACATTTGCGGCATCGGAAAAACGGAAACGGCTGTTTGCGCCGTTATTCGGCGGCGCGTCGCGGTATTGCAGGGGGCGCGAAGGGGCGATCGTGCGCCAACGCCGGAATCCGCGCGCGGGCCGCCGCTGCCGCCGCGGGGTCGATTGCGGCCAGCACGAACCCCTCGTCGGTGCCGCCATCGGCCAGCACGTCGCCCCACGGACCGACTGCCAGCGAGTGGCCGAAGGTGCGCCGGCCTTCGGCGTGCGTCCCGGTCTGCGCCGGCGCGATGATAAAGCTGCCGGTTTCGATCGCGCGCGCGCGCAACAGCGTGTGCCAGTGCGCTTCGCCGGTCAGCGCGGTAAACGCAGCCGGCACGGCGATCACGGTGGCGCCGGCTTGCGCCAATGCCCGATAAAGCTGCGCAAAGCGGACGTCATAGCAAACCGTCATGCCGAGGCGTGCCCAAGGCAGGTCCGCCGTCACCGCGGCGGCACCGGGCGTCACCCGATCCGATTCGCGATAACGCTCGCCGTTCGGCAGGTCGACGTCGAACAGGTGAATCTTGTCGTAGCGCGCCGCAACGGCGCCTGAGGGATCGATCAGGAACGACCGGTTGGCGTATTTCGCCGGCGTGCTGCGCACCGACAGCGATCCGATGAGAATCCATTTGCGCAAGTCCTGCGCGGCCGCGCGATAGGCGGCGAGGCCGGGATGCTCCTGCTCCGGCAACGCCTTGGCCAGTGCCGCATCGCTCGCCGGTTCGATCATGGTGGCGTTTTCCGGCAGCGCGATCAGGTCGGCGCCCGCTTTCGCCGCGTCGCGCACCAGCGGCATCGCGCGCGCGATCGACGGCGCGTGCTCGCGCTCGGCGGTAATCTGAACCAGGCCGACGGTGAATCGCTGGCTCATGGCGCCTATTTCAGTCCCAGCATGGCATCCAGCTTGCCGGCGCGGTCGAGCGCATAAAGCTCGTCCGATCCGCCAACGTGCGTGTCGCCGATCCAGATCTGCGGCACCGTGTTGCGTCCCGATCGTTCGCGCGCCTCGCGGCGCTTTTCGGCGTCGAACGTGGTGTCGATCTCGGTGAATTCGACGCCCTTGTCCTCGAGCAGCTTCTTGGCGCGGTAGCAGTAGCCGCACATGCCGGTGGTGTAGATGGTGATTTTGGCAGTCATCACTCGGTCCGTTACTGTGTCATTCAAATATAATGACAATTATGGCGCAGACCAGTATGGCCCAAGGCGGCGGTCCGCGCAGCGCCAAACTGGCTAATCCTCGCTGTCGCCCTGCACCAGTTCCTCGAGCCGCTCCAGGTTGGTGAACACCAGCCCATGCTGGCGCTTCCTGGCGACCTTCATGCGGCTCAGGCGGCCGATCGCGCGCGCCACGGTCTCGCGCGTCGTCCCGGCGCGGCTGGCAAGATCGGTATGCACCGGCAGCGGGTCGATGGCGCCGCCGCCGTCCGGCGTTTGATGCTGCTGGGCCAGGCGCAGCAATTCGGCGTAGACCCGGCTGTAGGCGCCGCGCGTGCTCAAATCCATGATCCGGTCGGTCGAACCGCGGATGATCTGGACCAGGCGCTCCATGATGGCGAGGCCGAACTCCGGATGATCGGCGGCGATGCGCCGGAACGTCTCGGGCGGCAGCGAGGCGACGGTGGTTTCGTTGAGCGCGATCACGGTCGCCGAGCGCGGCTTGCCGTCGATCGCCGCCATTTCGCCGAAGAAGCCGCCCTCGGTAATGTCGTCGTAGCTGACCTCGCGCCCGGAATACGAATAATTCACCACGCGCACCGCGCCGCGCACGATGAAATAGACGTCGCGCGAATCCGAATCGCGGTCGATGATCTGCTCGTGGTCCTTGAAATCGCGCCAGTTGCACCGACGCGCCAATTCGTCGCGTTCGGCGGACGTCAGCGACGCCAGGATCTTCACGCCATCCAGGCTGCGCGACGAATGCGGGGCGCACGGGGCGGTCTTCTTGTTCATGTCCGGTCGCTCATCTCGGTGCGGCGCTCGCTTCTCGTTCGCCGCCGGTGGGCCCTTGGAGGACCGCCCAGGCGGCGAAATCGTCGGTGAAGTTCTCGAAACGATGCCCGATGCCGGCGGGTACGGACAGCACGTCGCCGGTTTGAAACTGGTGTCGAGCGCCGTTGTTAAAGAACGTCCCGCGGCCGCTGGCAACGACATAAATTTCATCCTGCCCGTGCCGTGTTTGGGGGTCGGATTCGCACGGCGCGTGGCAGCGCACCAGCATGGTCCGATGCGCCAGCACGCGCGCCGAGCGTTCGCCGGGCCATATCGGCGTTGCGCGTGCCTGGGCGATCGAAGCGTGGTGCCGGTCGAGGCCGGCCGCGGCTTCCGTCATGGTGCCGAAATGCCTCCTTCGTCGATGCGCGAAACCCGCGCCAACGCGAGCAGATTGACCGATTTCGCGCCCGCTTTGAATAGGCTTCGGGCGCATGCTGCGGCGGTCGCGCCCGTCGTCATGACGTCGTCGATCAGCAGCACGCCACGGCCCGCCACCGCGGCGCGCTGGCGCAGCGGTACGGCAAACGCGCCCGCGACATATCGCGCCCGCGCGGCGCGGCCGAAGCCGCCTTGCGATTCGGTCGCGCGCGTACGCACGAGCGCCAGCGGCGCGTAATGGCGGTCGCTCGCCTTGGCGATTGCGCGCGCCAGCTCGGCGGCCTGGTTGTAGCGGCGCAGCACGAGGCGCCGCCAATGCAGCGGTACGGGGACGATGACGTCGCAATTGTCGATCAGGTCGCCGCCCGCGCGCGCCATCCAGACCGCGAAGGCGCGGCAGGCGTGCAGCCGATCGCCGTGCTTGAAACCGAGGATTAGCTTTTTGCTTTCGTCGTCGTAGCGCAGGGCGGCGCGCGCCGGGGCGAACGCCGGCAATGCGCGCGCGCATTCGCCGCACAATTTGTCGGCCGCGCCCTCGAATTCGAACGGCAGGCCGCAGCCGGCGCAGAACGGCGGCGCGATGAAGCGCAGCTTGTTCCAGCATTCGGCGCACACTGCGCCGGCGCCGCCCAATTCGGTGCCGCAGGCAAGGCATAGTTGCGGCAACAACAAGTCAGCCACGCCGCCGAGGAGGCGGCGCGTCCGGCCGAAACTCGGAAGCGGCGTCGCCATGGCGCAACTCCCCCGGCGACCCTGGCAATCGCAACCCTCGTGCCGTGTCGCGCCGCCATGATAGCAACTCGGGACATAATTGCCACGCGGACTGCGACACGGCGACGCGGCGACACGGCGGGTGGCGACACGGCGGGCGGCAACGGAATGAGCGGCACAGGAGCGGCGGCGTCGAAGCGATTTATCCTTGGTGCCGGCGCGGCGTGCGGCGCCATCTTGCTCGGAATCGCCGCGTGGGCCGGACAACCGGTCGAATTCCGGCCGCCGCCTGACGGACTCGCGATCACCTACGACGATGGGCGGACCTATACGTTCGGTCCGACGGTCGACCGGCTGACCGAATACACGGTTGCCGGGCCGGACCTGCCAAAGCGGTTCGCCAACATGCCGCGCGATGTTTTCTTCTTCGCCGGCGAGCAGACCGAGCATTATCGCTACGGCTACGATTACACGTTCGAGCGCGGTCAATCGATCTGGCCGCTCGACGACAAGAAAGTTTTGCGCGCGACCTACACCTACTCGATCGACGGCGCGCCGGCCGGCACCGGCACGTTGACCGTTGCCGCCGGCTCGCCCGAGACGACCGTCACACCGGCCGGCGCCTTCGCGGTGCGCCGCGTGATGGCCGAGTATGAGTCGCGATCGTGGCGCGGCGAGCGGGTCAACGGCACCGCGGTGTGTCTCTATGCGCCCGCGGTCGGCTATTGCATCGGGCTTGGCGCGATGGAGTTCGGCAAGCCGCTGCGCATCGCTCTCGCGACCAAGATCGTTGCGCCGTCCGGCCGCGGGGGCGGCGATCCGAAACGCCGATAGATCGGCACTCGGCACGCCGTCGGCATGCGTGCGCGCCAAGTCGTGCCTGCGTGGCGCGCAAAATTGTCTAGGTTCCCAGCGGCGTTGCCATCGCTATGATGCACTTCGAAAGGCGCCCTGTCGGGTGAGGAGTAATTTCATGCGCGCGCACGCCGCGAAAATTTTCGGCGTTTGGCTGACATTGGCGGCTGCGTTCGGCTGGCCCGCGGCAGGGCAGGAACTGGCGCCGTTCAACGCGCCGCGGCCGGGCCTCGCGATCGACTTCAGCGACGGGCTGCGCATGGTCTATCGGTCGACCGAAGGCAGCCGAACGACGGCGCTTGTCACTTATCCAGGGGATACAATTCCGTACCCGAACGTCATGCAGGATGTGTTCTGGTTTGCGCAACGCCGATCCGAGCGCAACGAGCTCGGATTCAACGTCCGCCTGTCGGGCAACGCATCGGTTTGGCCATTGCAGATTGCGAAGCGGGTCGACTACACCTACGACATTCTTGTTGCGGGCAAGCCGACGGGCCGCGGCAAGGGCGTGCTCCGCGTGCTCGGCATCGAACGCATCAACGTGCCGGCGGGTGCCTTCTCGTCCTGGTTGGTGGAAACCGACGCGGAATCGGTATTCGACGATCAGCGGCGGGTGCGCGCGATCCAGCGCTATTGGTACGTGGCCGACCTCGGCACGTATGTCATGGTCGAGCGCACCATTATCGAACAAGGCAAGCGCAGCGAGCCGCAAACGAGTTACGCCACGCGCATTCAACAATCCAATCAGTGATCGGGGAGAGAAAATGAACCTTCAGGGCAAGACCGTCATCGTCACCGGCGCCGCGCGCGGCATCGGCCAGCGCTATGCCATGCGCATGGCCGAAATCGGCATGAACGTGATCGCGGCCGACAAGGCCGATTGTTCGGAAACGGTCAAGAAATGCTACGGCAGCGGCAAGGCGATCGCCTGCACCGTCGACGTGGCCGACATGGCGTCAGTGCAGAAGATGGTCGACCTCGCGGTCGAGAAGCTCGGCAAGATTCATGTGCTGGTCAACAACGCCGCCCTGTATGGCGGCCTGAAGGGCGGGCGGATCGAGCAATTGTCCGAAGCCGAGTGGGACGCGTGCATGGCAGTCAACGTCAAGGGCGTGTGGAACTGCTCGAAAGCGGTGATCCCGATCATGCGCAAGCAGGGCGGCGGCAGCATCGTCAACATCGCCTCGCTCGCGGCGGTGCGCGGACTGCCGTACTCGCTGCACTACGCCACGTCCAAGGGGGCGGTCATCGCGATGACGCGCTCGATGGCGCG
>JBFWYO010000122.1:0-10278 GCA_050186335.1 Alphaproteobacteria bacterium
AACGGCAAACCGCCAAAGGTCGCCCTCGTCGCCGCCATGCACAAGCTACTCACCATACTCAACGCCATCCTCAGAGATAAAATCCCTTGGCAAAACGCTTGACCAACAACACAGTCGCTGAGTAGCGACCGAGCGAAGCGGGGGGCGCGTATCGAAGGATCGGTCGCAAGCGGGGTTTTACTGGCTCACACCACTTTAGCTCCGGGCGGAAAGCCGGCGCGCGCCGACCAGTATTCCCATGCGCGTTCCTGCGACAACGGGCTGAGCAGGGTTTCCGCGGCGATCTTCACTTCGCCGGGCGTCAGATAATTGATCTGCCCGCCGATTTGCTTGGCATCGAACAACAGCTTGGCGTTGACCATCAGGTAGATCGCGGTGAACACCGTCTCCTGGACGGTACGCCCGACGGTAACCGCGCCGTGGCCGCGCATCAGCGCACAGCGATTGGCGCCGACCGTACGCGCCAGCGAATCGCCCTGCTCGTTGGTGACCACCAGCAAATGTGTGTCGCCGAACTCATGCCGGATGTCCCAGATCGGCACCTGTTCGCCGATTACCGCGCCCATGTGCAGGATCGGTCGGATAAACGTATCGGTGACGCCGTAGGGAATTACCGAATGCGCGTGATTGTGACAGACCGACATCACGTCCGGCCGCGCGACGTACAGCGAGCCGTGAATCGGACGCTCGGCATAGAGGCGCTGCTGCTGCGCCTCGACCGGCCGGTTATCGAGATGAAACTCGACCAGATCCGCGCGCGTCACCAGTTGCGGGCTGCGCGAACGCGACAGGAAATAGCGATCCGGCCGTTCCGGATGACGGATCGAAATATGGCCGAAGCCGTCGACTACATCCTCGTGGGCGAGAATGCGGTTGGCGACGACGAGCTGATCGAGCGCCGGATCCAGCGAAGCGGACATGCCTGCCTCAGCGCTTGGCTTTTTTCTTCGCGCCCGATTTCTTTGCCGCCGGCTTCTTCTTGGCGGTGGCTTTTTTCGCGGGTGCTTTAGCCGCTTTAACTGCCTTACGCTTCGGCGTTTCCAACGTCTGCAATACGCCCCAGTTGCGCTCGGCGCGGATCGCATCGTTGAACGCCGCGCGTTCCCTGCCGAAGCGTTCGTGCAGCTTGGCGTCGTTGAAGTAGTTTTCCAGCGCCTGACGCGATTCCAGCAAGTACAGGTTCACATACGCGTGCCAGCCGTCCGGCGCGTCCTGCTCGAGCCGGTAGCGATGCGCCTCGATGAATCCCGGTTGGCCGACCACGTCGGCAGTATGCCCGCCGTCCAGCCACGCCAGGACTTGCTTCTCGAATTTCGGATTGATCCAGACGCGGACCAGATACACGACACGCTTGCTCATCGGACGCCCCCCATTGCGATTTATCGATGCAGGATGGATTTATTTGCCGGCCAAGTCGAGCAGCTTCCGCTCGAAGGTGCCTTTCGTCGCACAAGTGGTCTTGAACGCATCGTCGCCGGCGCTGCCGGGCTGCGCCGACGTGAACTTGACCGGATCGGATTTGCGTTCGTCGGCCGCACCGGCCGGCTCGACCGGCGTGGCCTTGACCGTCACCACGAACGCGTAATCGGCGCTCGCGCGCACGATCGTGGTGTTGCCGCGCGGGACCAACGTAATCTTTGCCGTGCCGGTCAATTCGGGCTTGCGTTCGATGCTCCACAACGAGCCGTCTCGGCGCTGCACGTTCATATACGTGGTCGGCTCGGCGGTGGCGTATTTGTATGTCTTCGGCGTGCTGCCGACGCGGGAATGCGTGACCGTTCGTTCGGAGTTGCCGCAGTCGATATATTGCTGCGGGGCGGCGCTGCCGAACGTCAGCGTGATGGTGCGCGTCGGCACCGATCGGTTGGTGACCTTCAGCGACGCTTCCTTGCCGAGCGCCGTATTGATCGCCTTCCAGACCGCCGGCGAAGGTTTATTGATTGTCCGCTCGAAGGTAGTGGTTGCCGGAATCGGCGCCGGGTCGTACTTGGCGACGCTGGTGGCGGAGGTGCCGCAGGCGGCCAGGAGGCCGGGCAGCGCAAGGATCGACAGGCGATTCAGCAGACGGTTCATGGATTCCTCGTTTTCCCTGGTCAACGGCGACGGTGGGGACACGCTTAGGGCGGAATTGGGGCACGACCGCGGCACATAGGGTCTATGCCTCAATTCCGCGCTCGAAGGCTTTGTTCCGCCATCCGCCGGGGGCAATATGGGCCCGTTTTATTGACCGGCTGCGCGCGGCGCGCAAGGCCGAAGAATAGCCAATGTTCCCAGCCGGTTGGGTTATAGAGGGAGTGCCGCCTTGAGTGCCACCATGGCCGCCGCGCCGAACGCCAGAATGTCGCTTGGGCTCGTCAGCCTGGGGCATTTTTGCAGCCATTTTTTTATGTTGAGCCTAGCGCCGCTGTTCCCGCTCATGCAGCCGGAGTTCGGCGTCAACTACACGGCGCTGGGCGCCATCATTACCGTATTCTCGGTGGCCTCGGGCGCGGGCCAATTTCCGATGGGCCTGCTGGTCGACCGCGTCGGCGCGCGCCACATCCTGACCGGCGGCCTGATGCTGCTGGCGGGCTCCATCGCGCTGATGAGCATTACCACCAGCTACACCGCCGTGCTGGTGCTGGCGTTCCTGGCCGGCCTGGGCAATTCCGTGTTCCATCCGGCCGACTACGCGATCCTGGGCGCCAACGTCAGCGCACAACGCATGGGCCGCGCCTTCAGCCTGCACACGTTCGCGGGGCATTTCGGCTTCGCGGCCGCCCCGATCAGCATCATCTTTCTGACCACGTTGACCGATTGGCGCACGGCGCTCGGCATCGTCGGGCTGTTCGGGCTGGCGGCTGCGGCGATCTTCATTTTTAAGCGGCAGCATCTGACGGTGCCGCGGCGCGCGGCGCACGTGCCGACCGCGGCGCAGCCGAAACCGGTGAGCAACTGGGGCCTGCTGCTGTCCGCGCCGGTCCTGCTGCTGTTCTTGTTCTACACGATGACCGGCGGCATCACGACCGGCCTGTCGGGCTTCCTGCCGACCGCAGTCAGCCATCTGCACGGCATCGACCTGATCGGATCGAGCGCCATGGTCACCGGCCTGCTGGCGTCGAGTGCCACCGGCGTGCTGGTCGGCGGTTTCGTTGCCGACCGCTTCCGCCGGTTCGACCTGATCGCCGGCGTCGGCTACACGTGCTCCGCGCTGAGTCTGTGCGTGATCGCGCTCGTCCCGCTGCCGGTGCCCGGCATGGTGGCGGTGTTCTGCCTGACCGGCTTCATGGTCGGCATCATCACGCCGTCGCGCGATCTGCTGGTGCGCGGCGTGACCCCGCCGGGCAAGACCGGCGCGGTGTTCGGCTTCGTCTCGACCGGGCTGGACGTCGGCGGCGCGCTGGCGCCGCTGCTGTTCGGCATGTTGATCGACTACGGCATGCCGATCGGCATCTTCATTGCGGCCGCCGGATTCATGATGCTGTCGATGACCGCCGGCATTGCCGTCACGCGAATGCGCAAACCGGCTGTCGCTGCGGCCGCCGAATAGGCGGCACGGACGGCTTGTGCGGGCGTTGCCTAGATGTGCGTGTTGCCGCCGTCGACGGTCAGCGACTGGCCGGTCATGAACGCGCTGTCGTCGGAGGCCAGGAACAGGGCGGCCCCGGCAAGGTCCGACGGCGCCTCCGGCCGCGGAATACATTGGCCGGACACGATGCGCGCCTTCTGCTCGTCGGTCACGGTTTCGCGCGGCACCTCGGTAAACGTGGCGCCCGGCAGGATCGAGTTCACCGTGACCCCATCGGCCCCGAGTTCGCGCGCGAGCGACCGGCTCATGCCGATCAGCGCGGATTTCGACGCGATGTAGTGCAGATAATTCGGCCGACCCATGGTGACGGCGGCCGACGCCATGTTGATGATCCGCCCGAACCGTTGTCGGCGCATGATCGGCGCCGCCGTCTTGCAGCACAGGAACACGCCGGTCACGTTGACGCGCATGACCTGCTCCCATTCTTCGAGCGGGATCTGGTCGAACGGCCGCATCTTCAGCGTCGAGAAGATCGCCGCGTTGTTGACCAGCACGTCGAAACGACCGAACTCGGACATCACGCGCGCCGCCATTGCATCGACGGATTTGGCGTCGGCGACGTCGGTCTGCACGGCCAGCGCGCGGCCGCCGTGTTGGACGATTTCGTTGCGCACGCGTTCGGCGCGCGCCATGTCCAGCTCGGCGATCACCGGGATGGCGCCCAGGCCGGCGAAGCGCTGGGCGAAGTGGCGGCCGATGCCTTGGCCGGCGCCGGTGATGACGACGACGCGATCTTTCAAGCCTGCATACATGTTGTCTGCTCCAGTGCCTAGGCGACCCGTTCGAGGGCGCGGCGCGCGTCGACCGGCTGCCACCATAGTTTGACGCCGAGGTCCTTCGCAATGAGGCCGGCGCTGATATAGCCCGCGCCGCCCGAGATGGCGCCGCCCGGATGCCCGGCCGAACCGGCCATGTAAAGGTTCGGAATCGGCGAGCGGTAGCCGAAATGCCTGTCCATCACCTGATCGGCGCTGAACGTGCCCATGAAGATGTCGCCGCTGCGCATGTTGTAGATTTCTTCGGCATAGTGGCGCGCGGTGTAGACGTATTTGCCCAGGATCGTCTTGCGATTGACGTTGGGCGCGTACTGCGCCCAGCGCTCGACGATGCGCTCGGCGAACGCCGCCTCGAAATCGGCCTGGCTTTGCGCCCCGACATCGGGCTTGAACGGCATGACGTGCCAGGCATAGGCCGTGTGCTTGCCGGGCGGCGCCTGGGTCGGATCGACCGCGCTGAGCACGCCCCCGCCGAACTGAACGGTGGTCGGCGCCTTGCCCTGCTTCACTTCCTCGAATGCGGTCAAAAGATCGTTCATCGTCTCGGAGCCGATGCACAGCTTGAGCGTATGCTGGATGTTCGGATCGAACGCGGCCGCGGTGAATTGCGGCATCTCGCTGAGCGCCAGATGCACGCCGAACAAAGTCCATTCGGTGTGCTTGTAGTTGCTGACCTTGGCGCGGAACGCTTCGGGAAACTGTTCGCGGCCGACGAAATGCTCGAAGGTCTGCTGCACGTCGACGGTCGACGCCACGAACTGGCGGGCCCTGAACGTGCGCCCGTCGGACGTGGTAACGCCCGTCGCCTTGCCGCCTTCGATCAAGATGCGTTCGACATGGACCTGATTCAAGAAAGTGCCGCCGGCCGCGATGAAGCTTTCCATCAGGCCGCGCGCCAGATTGTAGCTGCCGCCTTTGCAGAGCTGATACCCGGTCTGCAGATCGAAGGCGCGGATCACCGAGCCCATCGGGCTGGTCTTGTTAAGCGTATCGACCAGCCAGGTGCCGAACAGCGAGACCTTGAACAGGAAAATCAGCTTCACCCGGTCGCTCTCGAATAGTTCGTCGACCAGGTCGAACGGCTGGCGTTGCGTGACGGCGAGAAAGTCGCGGCCGGCTTGCGTGCGTTGCAGCAGCGCATTGCGTTCGGCCGCCGGCAGCGGTTCGGCGAAGCGTTCGGGCAGGAAAATTTCCTGGGTGATCGCTTCGGCCTTGGCGTTCCAGTCGCGGAACGTCTGCGCGTCCTTCTTCGAGAAGCGCGCGATGCTGGCGCAAGTCGCGTCGAGATTGCGGCCGAGCACCATGCACTTGCCGTCCAGGTACGGCTGCGCGAACTCGTGCTCAGGGGTCAAATATTCCACCCGCGCATCCAGGCCGAGATCCTTGAACCACGGCGTCTCGCTGATGTGGAAATGATTGATCGAGTGCAGATTGTGATAGAAGCCCGGCACCGTGGCTTCGACTGTGTTCAGCCCGCCGCCGTACATCATGCGGCGATCGAGCAGCAGGATTTTCAAACCCGCGCGCGCCAGGTAGCTGCCCAGAATGAGGCCGTGGTGACCGGCGCCGATGATGATGCCGTCGTAGTTGCGCTCGCTGGGATAGGGCACCGCTGCCTCCGATTTTTTCCGACGCTAGCACGCGCCCGGCCGGCGGCAAGTGCCCCGGACGGCGTCCCAGCCATGCGTTCGGACAGTCCTAGGCGTGCTTGCGTCTGGCGCGCAATTCGGCCGCCTTGGCGCGCAGCCGCAATTCCATCGCGCGCGACGACGCGCCCTGCCCGCCCAGATAGGCGTCTTGAATTTGCGGGTTGGCGAGCAGTTCCAGCGCCGTGCCGGACATCGTGATGCGTCCGTTCTCGAGTACATAGCCGCGATTGGCGATCTCGAGTGCCACGCGGGCATTCTGCTCGACCAGGAGAATGGTGCCGCCGGCCGCGCGCAGATCGGCGATCTGCTTGAAGATCTGCTGCACGATCAGCGGCGCCAGGCCGAGCGAAGGCTCATCGAGCAGCATGAGCTTGGGGCGCGACATGCGCGCGCGGGCGATCGCCAGCATCTGCTGCTCGCCACCGCTCATCGAACCGGCGAGTTGCTGGAGCCGCGCCTTGAGGATCGGAAACTGTTCGCATTGCGCGTCGATATCCGCGCGTACGCCATCGCCGTCGTCGCGCGTGTAAGCGCCGAGCTTCAGGTTTTCCTCGACCGTCATGGTCGAGAATAATTGGCGTCGCTCGGGCACCTGCGCGATGCCGCGACGGACGATCTGCGGCGTCGGCGCGCGCGTGATGTCGTCGTCGCCGTGCATCACCTGCCCGCCGGTCGCCGTGACCAGCCCCGAGACGGTGCCGAGCAGCGTGCTCTTGCCGGCCCCGTTGGCGCCGATCAAAGCGACGATCTCGCCTGGATTGACGTCCAGCGAGACTTCGCGCAGGACCTGGGTGCGGCCGTAGCCGCTGGAGAGATTCTTGATCGACAGCAGCGGGGTCATGTGGCTGCGTCTCCCAGATAGGCGGCGATCACGTTCTTGTCGTTGCGGACGATCTCGGCGTCGCCTTCGGCGATCTTCTCGCCGTAATTCATGACCACGATCTGCTCGGCTAGTCCCATGACCAGGCGGATATCGTGCTCGACCAGCAGGATGGTCGTGCCCAGTTCGCGGATGCGCAGGATGAGTTCGGCGACCTGTTCGGTTTCGGTGTCGTTCAGGCCGGAGGCCGGCTCGTCCATCAGCAGGAGGCGTGGCTCGAGCGCCAGCGCGCGGGCGATCTCCAGCAGCCGCTGATGGCCGAACGGCAACGCCGAGGGCTGCTTGTCCGCGACGTCGGCGAGGCCCACGAACGCGAGCGCGGCCATGGATTTGGCGCGGATTTCAGCCTCTTCGCGCCCGACCGAGGGCACGCGCGCGGACACCGCGACCAGCCCCGACTTGGTCAGCCGGTGGCGGCCGGTCATGACGTTTTCCAGCACCGTCATGTTGTCGAACAGCTGCAAGTTCTGAAACGTGCGGCCGATGCCGAGCTTGGCGATCTGGTCGGGCAGCAGTTTCTCGATGCGCTTGCCGGCAAATTCGATGGTCCCGGAGTCGAGCGGCAAATAGCCCGAGACCAGGTTGAACATAGTCGTCTTGCCGGCGCCGTTCGGTCCGATCAGGGCGGTGATCGAGCCGGCTTTGACCTCAAAGCCCACGTCGGCGACGGCGCGCAACGAACCGAAGGATTTCTCCACCTTGCGCGCAACCAGGAGCGCCGATCCGTCGCTCGGCGAAGCGGCCTGAAACGGCGGCGGCGCCGACGCGATGTCGGCGGCGCTGCTGAGCCCCGAATAGGTCGCTTCCGCGGCGCGCCGCTTCTTGCGCGTGAACGCGTCCTGAATGAAGCCGACCAAGCCGCGGGGGAAGAAGATCAGCACGAGCACGGTCAACGCGCCCATGGTGACGACTTCCCAAAGCTGGGTGTTCAGCTTGCCGAAACCCAGGGCTTCGAGCACGCCACCCATTTCGCGCAAGCCTTCGCGCACGAACACGATCAGGAACGCGCCGACGGCGCCGCCCCAGATGCTCATCAGCCCGCCGGCGATGACGGCGGTGATGATGTTCAAGCTGTACTGGAAGCCGAACAGATGCGGCTCCATCAAACGCAGGTAATGCACCATCACACTGCCGGAGACGCTGGCCATCGCCGCGCTGACGACGAACATTTCGAGCTTGTAGCGCGTGATGTCGACGCCGACGGAGAGCGCGGCGGTTTCGCTCGAGCCGATCGATCGCAAGGCCCGGCCGATGCGCGAGCGGTCGATGTTCAGACCGATGAAGATGGCGAGCGCCACCAGGGCCCAGACCAGATAATAGAAGTGCAGGTCGTTGGTCAGCTTGAGCCCGAACACCGACATGGTCGGCACGTTGGTGATGCCGAGCGCGCCGCCGGTCTGCGATTCCCATTCCAGCGCGATGAAGATCATCACCAGCTGGAGCGCGAGCGACGCCATCGCCAGAATGAAGCCGCGCAGTTTCAGTATCGGCTTGCCGATGACGTAGGCCAGCAGCATGGCGACGACCATCGAGGCGACCATGGCGACCATGGGATCGACGCCGTATTTGGTGACCAGAATCGAGTTACCGTAGCCGCCGATCATGCAGAATGCGGCCTGGCCGAGCGCCAGTTGATGCGCGTAGCCGATCAGCAGGACGAATCCCACGGTGGCGATCGCCATGGCGCCGACGGTAATGCCGGTGCCGATCTCGTAGCGCCCGGTGAAGATCAGCGGAAACAGGATCACGACCACGGCGAAAAACGCGAACGCCAGCGCGTTGGGCCCGAAGCGGGATGAAGCAACCATCTAACGCGACCCCGCCGTCAGATGCGCGCGGCCGAAGGCGAACACGCCGCCTTGCACGAGCAGGAACAGCAGCAAGGCGCCGTAGGCGATGGCATCCTTGGCGCCGGAGGAGATGTAGCCGACCGCGAGCGCCTCGATCAGGCCGATGCCGATGCCGCCGGCCACCGCCATGCTCGGGCTTCGGAAGCCGCCGATGATGGCGCCGATGAAACCCTTGAGGCCGTAATCCAGGCCCGCGTCGTAGCGGCCGAGCGCGATCGGCGCGATAATGGCGCCGCCCAGAGCCGCCGCCGCACCGGCCACGGCAAACACCATGACGGTCATGCGTTCGGCATCGATCCCCATCAGTCGCGCGGCCGACATGTTGATCGAACAGGCGCGCACCGCGCGCCCGGCCGGCGTGAACTTGAGGAACCAGAACAGGCCGCCCAGCATCAGGATGGTTGCGCCCCAGACCCACAAATTCTGGATCGGCAGAACCGCGCCCAGCATCGTGAAGACGCCGTCGCCGGTAAAACCGGGCATCGGCAGCGGGTCCTTGCCCCAGACGATCAGCGATATGCCGCGCACGATGACCGAGACGCCGAGGGTAATGGTGATTTGGATGAACGCCGGCGCGCGGCGCACCGGTGCGAGCGTCAGACGTTCCTGCAAGACGCCGAGCACGGCGCCGGCGATGGTTGCGATCGCCAGCGTCGCCGCCAGCGGCAGGCCCAAAGTCGCCATGCTGGCGCCGATCAGGCCGCCGATCATGACGTACTCGCCCTGGGCGAAATTGACCAAGCCGGAGACGTTGGCGCACAACACGAAGCCCAGCGCAACCAGCGCGTAGATACAGCCGGTCGTCAGCCCCGGCAGGGCGAACTGGAAGAAAAGTTCCATGACGCGGATTCAGTCCCGAAAAAGCTCGGGACGGGCCGCCTGCGCAGCCCGCCCCGCCGAATGCTTTTTATTTCGCGATTTCGAACTTCGTGCCGTTGAACACGGCCATCCGAATCGAGCGATAGTCGGTGCCGGTATGGTCTTCCGGCTTGAACGTGATGATGCCGTTGATCGTCGGCAGATCCTTGATCTTGTCGAGTTCCGCGCGAATGCTGTCGCGCGTCCCGTCCGACTTGTCGACCGCATGCTTGGTAATGATGCCGTAGTCGTAGCCGAACGAGTTGAAGAACAGCGGGCGCCGGCCCAATTGCTTCTGCAATTCGACATACAAGACCGCCGTCGGTCCGCCGAATTCCTCGCCGATCGTTCCGGCCTGGGTCGGCGTCATGGCGCCCTTGACCGCGGCCGGGCCACCCACCGCGTCGAACAACGGCTTGGTCAGCGCCGCCTGGGACAGGACGATCGGCGTCGTCATGTTGAGCTGCTTGTAGCCCTTGTACAGCAGGATGGCCGGGCCGCCGATCGAGCCGTTGTAGATCAGCTCCGGATTGGCCGCGCGCACCTTGATCAGTTGCGGGGTGAAGCTGGTGTCGGTCACCTGGAAGGTTTCCGCGGCGACCACCGTGACGCCGTATTTGGCGGCATTGTCCTTCAGATGCTTGGCTTCGGCCTGGCCGTACGCATCGGTCGCATTAATCGTGGCGATGCGCTTGAT
>JBFWYO010000123.1:0-10249 GCA_050186335.1 Alphaproteobacteria bacterium
CACTGTCTCGACCGGCTGGATCAACATCACGATCATGGGTACCGGCTCGTATAATATCAACAAGCCGCAGATCGAGAACCCGCGCTTCCTCGAACAGCCGCAGAAGGGCGTGAAAGTCGGTTGGGAAGACCGGTTCTCCTACGGCGGCTACATCATGGCGACGTTCCCGCTGAACTGACGCGGGCGGGTGCGAGAATTGCGGAAAGGCCGGGGCGATCCCGGCCTTTTTGCTGGTCCGGGCGCTGTCCGGCGCAGGCGGGCGCACGTGGGTCGTGCGCGGTGTAACTGCCAGGCCGAATGGGACGCCGCGCAGGCGCGAAGTATCGTTAATATTCGATGAGCCGGCTTTACTAATCCCGGTACGTTTCAACGGGTTTACGCGCTGCACAAAACACGGCACAATGCTCTTTAACGGTCTGCGGCCGGAGGGGTAAATCGGCATTCGGCCGCCGACGGCTTGGGAAGCAAAGCGGGAGAGCATGATGAAATTTCGGCATGTCTTGTTGGCAGGCGCGGCGAGCGCCGCATTGATCGGGTCGGCCGCCGCGGAAACGCTGCCCATGGTCCCGCAGACCGGGGTCGTCGCGCTGAGCGACTTCTTCTACATGTCGATCGGCGGCACCGCGCAGGTGATCGAGTTGCCCAAATTCAACTATGGGCGCAACGTGAATATCCCTACGGCTATTATTACCGACGCGTATGCCGAACATAACCGCATCATCACCGGCGGCCCGGCGATCACGATCGGCTATAACCTGCCGTGGAACATAGGCACGCGGCCGCGCGTGGAATTCGCCGCCATGGCCAATTTCGGCCATATGCGCGACCAGACTACTGCGTCGTTTCCGCTCGCGACCACAGGGACGTTTCTGACGCAGATCGATGACGGCGCAATTATCGTGGGAACACCTGTTAGTTCCCAGCGGATCGACCTAAGCGCCACGTATGAGAATGCCGACGGCGTGGTGCGTTTCAAGACCGACATTCCCATTGGCGCGACGTTCGTATTGTCGCCCTCGATCGGTCCGATCTTTGGATATACCCAGACCCGATACGATATGACCAGCCGGTCGAATGTCCTCGGGGTCGTGGATTATACCAGCAATCTGAAGGAGGTCTTGACGCAGTGGCGCGGCGGCGGCGAGGTCGGACTCGACGCCACATTGTCTCTGGGCCAGAACTTCAAGCTCCACGGCGGCATGACGGGGGCGGGGTTCTTTCAACACGCGCGCGTGAAAGCGCGCGATTGCGTGCAAGCCGCCCCCACGGATGTCCCCGCCTGCAGTTTGCCGACGCCAGGTCCGAGTGTGCTCGTGACAAATGCGTCGCGCTCCGACGATAACTTCGGCGTGCGCGCGGGCGCCTCGCTGGGTGCCACAGTTTCGACCGGCTGGATGAACATCACGTTCATGGGCACCGGCGCCTACAACATTAATGTGCCGAGCATCGAGAATCCGCGCTATCCGGAGCAGCCGCAGAAGGGCGTCAAGATCGGCTGGGAAGACCGCTTCACTTACGGCGGCTACATCATGGCGACGTTCCCGCTCAACTGAGTTGGTCCGCCTGCGCGTTCGGAAAGGCCGGCCTCGCAGCCGGCCTTTTCGTTTGCACGGGGACGGCGGCGGATATGGGTCGCTCGCTGCGGCTTGCGGGCGTCGATCCCGCCGGCTCATGCTTCGACAGGCTCATCCTTCGACAGGCTCAGGATGAGGCGCTTGGCCGGGTCCCCATCCTGAGGGCGAGTTGAAAGACTGGGTCGGCAAACGCGCCCAGGCCGGCCGGTTGCCGCAAGCCCTGGACCCCGGCTCTCCGCTACGCTTCGGCCGGGGTGACAAGAAGGCGGCGCGCGAGCGCGATCAATTCTTCGACAAGCTCAGGGTGAAGTGCGGACGCGCGCGTTTATGAAGCGCTTGTCCGGGTTCTCATCCTGAGGGCGAGTTGAAAGACTGGGTCGGCAAACGCGCCCAGGCCGGCCGGTTGCCGCCGAGCGGCTTCCCGCGCGGCGCGAAGTTCCGATTCTTTTTTGTCATCCCGGGCAAGCGCGCAGCGCGCGACCCGGGATCCAGTGGGTGGTTGCCGCAAGCCCTGGACCCCGGCTCTCCGCTATGCTTCGGCCGGGGTGACAAGACGGGGGCGCGCGAGCGCGATCAATTCTTCGACAGGCTCGGGGTGAAGAGCGGACGCGTGCGTTTATGAGGCGCCTCACCCGCGAATCCGGCGATGCAATGCCCTGCGGCGACTTAGTTCGCGGTGCTGAATCCGATTTCGGCCGGCCGCGCAAACCGCATACGAATCACAGGAACCGACGGTTCGCCCGATCGTCGGGCACCGTGAGTCCCATTTCTTCTAGGATTGGCCGGGTATCCCGGATGTATTCCTGCCGCAGCTCCTCGTTACCCTTCGATCGAATGCCCCATTTGACGTACTCGGCGCTGAGTTTCGATGTCGATTTTCCAAACATGTCGAGCGCCGCCGGCCACCAGACGGCGAGGCGCTCCTGCACTTCCGCCTTGCCGTCCGAAGTGGCGCAGACGTTCTTAAGATTGGACATTCCGAGGTTGCAGTGAAAAACCTCCTCCTTGTGAAGCCTGCCGGCAATACGGCGCAAAGGCTCGTAGGGAACGTTCTCCCAGACTTCCCCCAGATACATGCCGTAGCGGTCTCCCAGGGCATGCATGAAGTTAAGGTCGACCCAGGTATCGATCGACATGCCGAGGAGATACTGCTGGATCGGCGTATTGATAGGGCCGACGCCGAGCCCGCTTAGAATGTTGGCGTTGTACACGCCGTGCTCGACTTCCTGCTGGCAAAGCTTGGCATGTTGCACCTTGATGTTTTCGTTCGGCGCAAGTCTCAGCGACCGGTCCCATAACCGGTTGAGCAGGTCGATGTAATGCGGATTTGTGGTGTTTTCCAAATGCTTGGTGAGAATGTTGACCAGCAGATCCCGCAGCCCCTTTGGCAAACCGGGATCGCCCTCCAAGTAAATCACGGGTTCCGATTTGTGCGCGATCATGGCGATCTCCCAATCGTTCATTTCGACGATCGAGGTCCGCTGGCGCCTCGACCGAAATCCAAACCCGGACCTACATCGCCTTCCAGTGAGGCTTGCGCTTACCGATGAACGCGTTGACCGCTTCGATGTGATCGTCGGTCATCTTGAGCACGCTTTGGCCAAGGCGCTCGATGCGTCGGCCGGTTTCCAAATCGACATCGCCGCACGTGTTCAGGACCAGTTTGGCCAGTCCCAGGGCGAGCGGCGAGCGCTGTACCAGCTGTTCTGCCACTGCAATCGCTTCATCGAGCGCCTTGCCGTTGTCGACGAGTCGCGTCACCAAGCCCAACTCGTTAGCGCGCTCGGCTGAGATCATGTTTTCGAGCATGACCAGCTCCTTGGCGCGCGCCAGGCCGATAAGCCGGACAAGCCGCGAGCAGCCGCCGGATCCGGGAATAAGGCCCACGTTCTTCTCCGGCAATCCCAGACGCGCCTGCCGGCTTACAACCCGAAAGTCGCATGAGAGTGCGAGTTCAAGCCCGCCTCCGGCGGCCGTACCCTCGATCGCCGCGATAACCGGGACTTCGAGCGCTTCGATCATGTCGAAATGCAGGTGCATGGATCGGGCCCAGGCGCGAAATTTCTTGGTGCCGCCTTTCGAGAGATCTTCCATCCCGCGGACATCCTCGCCGGCGCCGAAGGCGCGCTCGGTACCCGCGAAAATCACCGCGCGAACCTCGGACAGCGGCAACGCCTCGATTTCCGCGATCACTTCCTCGCGCATTTCCAGGTTCCAGGCGTTCATCGCGTCTGGACGATTGAACTGTATGATGCGAATACCGTCGCTGCGACTCTCGACCTTAAGGTACTTGCGATTGCTCATGTCATTTGACCTTGAAACTACCGGTGAGATAGTTCGTCTTGCCGTCCACCACCGTTACCGCGCCGCCGTCGTCGCATACGACCGTCAACGCCGTGTCCGGAAAAACCGGCGACGTAATGCGGGCCTTGAACGACTTTATCTTGTCGAGCCCGATTTCCGCGGCGAGGGCATCGAGCGCGAGGGCATAAGTGAGCGGCCCCTGCGAGATCACCGCCGGCAAGTTGAAGCGTTTGGCAAATTCGAGGTCGTAGTGAATCGGATTGAAATCCCCGACCACGCCGGCGAAGCGCACGTAATGCTCCTTAGACATGACGGGCAGGTTGCGTTTGAAGGATTTCATGTGTTCGATTCCGCTGCAGGATTGTCGACGCGCATCACGAAAGTCGAGTGCTGACGCTGAATTTCTTCGCCGCTCGGTGTATCGAAGCGCGATTCCACGACGGCGAAGCGGTTGGTACCTTTGTCGAAAACGTCCAGCAAAGTGACGGTTACGACCACATCTTCGTCAGGCACGAACGGCCGATTCCACATGATCTCGTGTCCCGCCATCAGCGAGCGATCCATGACGATGCCGATCTTGTCGGGTATTTCCAGGTCGCGACCGATGGTTGCCCCGAAAAACAGTGCAACTCGAGCGGTTTCCGCCGCGCTCGCCGTTCCCAGCGTTTGCTCCAATTCGGCGATTTTTGCCGCATGAGCCTTGGTGCGCATCGACTTCAGCACTTTGCCTTTTAGCTCCGGCCTCATTTCGCGAAATCCTTCATCGAGTCATCCTCACATTCTGTCGAGGTGCGCTGACCCCTTTGGGGCTCAAGAACTCCAGCAGGGTGATCAATCGTTCGAACGAGCGTTCCATCTGTTTGACATCGCGGTACGTTTTCATCAGCACCATGGCGCCTTCCATTTGCGCCAGGATGAAGTACGAAAGCTCGCGCGGCTCCACGTCGTGGCGCAGCTCGCCTTCACGTTGGGCTTGAGCGACCGCGATCGAAATCCGGCTGATGTAATGATCGAACGCGTGCTTCAGCTGCAGCCGAACCAATTCGCTGATATCGGCAAGTTCCAACGACATGCGCCCGAAAAAGCATCCCAGATCGTTGACGTGGCGTTTCTGGTATTCGCAGGTCAGACGCAAGAACGCCTTTAATTGGTCGAGAGGACGCTTGTTGTTGGTGAATGCCGGTCGCAGAAGCTTGTCGTCCGCGTCGTTAAGATTGTGCGCGATGACTTCAAGCAGCAGGTTCTCCTTGGTCTTGAACTGGAACGCCACGCTGCCTTTGCCGAGACCAACCTCTGCGGCAATATCTTCGAGCGATGTTCGGGCGTATCCGCGGCGGAAGAAGATGCGCGCGGCGGTACGGAGAATATCTTCTCGGGTTGCGGTCGTAGATCTGGCCATTCGTTTTGGATTGCCCGGAGGAGTCTTCGATGCAAGCTAGGTCGCCACTTAACGGACGTCAACTAAATACACGCGATTCGCGATTGTCGAGTTGGTAAAAATGCAGAAAAATTGATAACGCCGGCACGAATCCGGCGAAATATGGACCAAGCGCGGCCCCCGGCTTTCTTGACAGTCGTAAAGACATCGCCTAACCGTGGTCGTGCGCGAATGCCGGCGATGTTCCGTGCAAAGCGCTTGGCGAAACGCGGTCGCCGCTCGACGGGGAAGAACGATGTCCGATCTAACAACGGCGGTGGCCTATCCGGCCGAAATGGCGGCGCAATATCGAGCGGCCGGTTACTGGACCGACGAGACGCCGCAACAATGGCTCGCGCACTGGGCAGCCAAACAGCCGGCGGCATTGGCCGGCATTGGCGCGGGTCCGCCGCTGACCTACGGTTCGCTATACGATCAGGCGCGCCGCGTCGCGGCCGGCTTGCTGAAGCTGGGTTTCCGCAAGGGCGATGCGATTGGCATCCAGCTTCCTAATTCACCGGAACTTATGATCGCGTTCCATGGAATCCAGCTGATGGGCGGCGTCGTTTGCATGCTGCACATGCCGTATCGCGAAATGGAACTGGCGCCGATGCTGAAGCACGCCGGAGCGCGCGCCGTGTTCTGCCACAACGCGCTCGAAAGCTACGATGCCGCCGCATGTATGTTGAGCTTGGCGAAGTCGGTGCCGTCGCTCGAAACCGTGATCGTCGCGGTGGGCGAAGCGCCTCCGGGCACCGTCGCGTTCGCGGATCTTGTCGCCGGCGAGCCGGTCGAGATCGCCGATCCGCCTCAGGCGGCGGATCCCGCCGTCATCGCCTTTACGTCGGGTACCACGGCATCGCCGAAAGCCGTGGTACATCCGCACTATACGTTGGCGGCGAGCGCTCGCATATCGGTCGGGGACACCGGCTGGACCAGCCGCGACGTGGTATTGTGCGCACCGGCTTTTACCCACGCCTTCGGCCTTACCGTCATGCTTGCCGTGTTGAATGCCGGCGCGGCCGCGGCACTGATGGCCGCGTATACGCCGCCCGCGCTTGCCGAGACGATAAAATCGACCAAGGCAACCTCGCTATGCTGCGGGCCTGCGCACGTCTTCGCAAATGCCAGGGCCGGGCTGCTTGGACAGGGGATTACCGATACGATCCGTTCCGCGTTCGTCGGCGGCGCGCATTGTCCGCCGCAGGCGATACAGACGCTGCAAGACGCGTGCCCGAACGGCACGATCTACCAGATTTGGGGCATGACCGAAGTCCTGATGGGGGTGATCAACCCGCTCGATGCGCCGCTTGACCTCCGGTTGCGGTCGATCGGCACGCCGCCCGCGGGGCACGATCTGCGCGTCGTCGGAGACGATGACACGGTGCTCGGCGTGGATCGGGAAGGCGAACTCCAGATACGCGGCCCGTTTCTGTTCCGCGGCTACTACAACAATGAGGAAGCCAGTCGACTCGCCTTCACCGACGACGGCTGGTTTCGAACCGGCGATATCGCGCGCATCGATTCCGACGGCAACGTGTATATGACCGGGCGGACCAAGGACATCATCAATCGCGGCGGCATCAAGATCAATCCGGTCGATATCGAACTTATGCTCGAAGAACACCCGTCGGTGATGCAGGCGGCGATCATCCCGTATCCGCACGACATTCTCGGCGAACGCGCATGTCTGGTCATCGTACCGCGGCCGGGCCAATCGATGTCGATCGGGCAGATGCAGGATTATCTGACGTCGCGCGGCGTCGCGAAGATTCGTTGGCCGGAACGCATCGAGACGGTTCAAGCGATGCCGATGACGCCGACGCGAAAGATCATCAAGGGAAAATTGGCTCAGCAGGTCCTGAATAAGTCGCCCGCGACCGGGCTCAAGTAAGCCGGCCTTTCCGTAGGCCGCTAGTTCCGATCCAGCGTGTGCAGCTCGCGGCGCATGATCTTGCCGGTCGAGGTGGTCGGCAGGGTTTTGACGAAGGCGAACGCGCGCGGAATCTTGTAGGCGGCAAGTTCCTTGCGGCAGAACGAATCCAGCTCTTCGGGCGTCGCCGAAGTTCCCGGCTTGAGCACGATATAGGCTTTCGCCAGCTCGCCCTTGAGCGGGTCGGCGACGCGGCCCACCGCCGACATCGCGACCGCCGGATGCGCCGCCAGCACGCGCTCGATCTCGGCCGGAAAAACTTTAAATCCGGCGGTGTTGATCATGTCCTTCTTGCGGTCGACGATGTAGACGTAGCCTTCGGCGTCCATCTTCGCCAGATCGCCGGTGTGCAGGAAACCGTCCGGCTCGATGGTTTCCTGGGTCGCTTTGTCGTTGTTGAAATAGCCCATCATGACGATCGGGCCTTTGACCATCAGCTCGCCGACGTCGCCCGGCTTCAGGGTGATCGCGGCGTCCTCCGAATCGGCGATGCGGCACTGCACGTAGGGCAGCGCCACGCCGATCGAGCCCAGGCGGTTTTCCGCGTACCAGGCGTGCGTGGTGCCGAGCCCGGCGAGCTCGGTCATGCCCCAAAGGTCCAATAACGGACAGCCGAAGCGCGCCTGCACTTCTTCCTCTTTCGCCACCGGCATGGTCTGGCCGCCGACCGTGCAGCGGGTCAGCGACGACAGGTCGTAATGGCCCAGTTCCGGATGCGCCAACAGCATCATGTAGGCGGTCGGCACGCCCTCGAACATCGTGGCTTTGTGCGTCTGGATCGCCTCGAGCACCGGCCGCTCCTCGAACCGGCGCAGCAGCACCAGCTTCATGCCGTAGAACATCGCGCCGTTCATCACCACGTTGCCGTACACGTGCGGGCACGGCAGGGCGGTCACCACCGTGTCGCCCGCCATGCGCCGGTGCATCACCGCGGTCAGCGCGGTGTTGGTGACCACGTTGCGGTGCGAGTGCATGGCGCCTTTCGGGTGCCCGGTGGTGCCGGAGGTGTAGCAGATGGTGGAAAGCTCGTCGGGTTTCGGGTCGGCGTGCGAAAACGAATTCTTCCCGCCGCTCAGCAGATCGTCGAAGCGCAGCGCGCCCTTGGAAATTTTGTCGCCGAACAGGATCACGTGTTCGAGCGGCGTGTCCTTCTTGATATCCAGCAGCGCGTCGCCCTTGTCGCCGGCGGCGAGAATGGCTTTCGCGCCGCAGTCGCGCGCCACGTAGCCGACTTCGGCCGGGGTCAGCATCACGTTAATGGGGTTCACCACGGCGCCGGTCTTGGCAATGCCGTAATACGAGACAATCCATTCCCAGCAATTGGTCGAATAAAGCGTCACCTTGTCGCCCGGCCCGATGCCGCGCGCGGTCAGTGCGTTGGCCAGCCGGCAGGCCAGCGCGTCGAGCTCGGTAAAGCTGAAACTGCGCCCCTCGAACACCAGCGCCGTACGATCGCCGAACTTGGCTGCCGCGTGGCTCGATATTTGCGCCAGATTGGTCGGCATGAACCCCTTCCCACGGGTCGCGCGCCGGTTGGCCCGGCGTCGCGCTGCCGTATCATTGTCGAGCCGGCCGGGCAGGGCAAGCGAAGTTTGGCCCGATGTGCTCGCGCCGCCGCGGACTCTCGTGTCGCCCCGGCTCTCATGTCACCCCGGCTCTCATGTCAGCCCGGACAAGCGCCGCATAGCGGCGCGCCGATCCGGGGTCCAGGCTCGGCAAACATGCATAGTGGGAAACATCCTGGACCCCGGGTCTCGCTCCGCTCGCCCGGGGTGACAAGTGGGAGAGGGTTGCCGCACACTTAATTTGTCACCCCGGACAAGCCCGCCCTTGCGGGCGCCGATCCGGGGTCCAGGGTGGTCGGGTTCGCGCGGTGGCAACCAGCCTGGACCCCGGGTCTCCGCAAGGGCTCCGCCCGGGGTGACAAGAGTAAAAGCGGGGTGACAAGAAGACGAGTGCGGCGAGACGCGAACCGGCACGCGTTGCCGCGGGACGCCAGTGCCCGCCTTCCGCTACACTGGCGGCAAACCAGAACCGCGTTTCGGGAGGCGTTGGTGACCACGCTCAAATCCTACGACCACGGCGCGTCGCCGGTGAAGCTGATCGGCGAGACCGTCGGCGCGTTCTTCGATCGCATCGCGGCCGCGCATGCCGAGCGCCCGGCGCTGATCGTGCGCCACCAGAACATTCGCTGGAGCTATGCCGAGCTGGCCGCCAAGGTGAACGAGACCGCGGCCGGGCTGCTCGGCGTCGGCCTCGAGCCGGGCGACCGCGTCGGCATCTGGGCGCCCAACTGCGCCGAATGGGTGCTCATGCAGTTCGCCACCGCGAAAGCGGGGCTGATTCTGGTCAACATCAACCCGGCCTACCGCACCGCCGAGCTGGAATATGCATTGAACAAAGTCCAGTGCAAGGCGCTGGTCATGGCGCCCGCGTTGAAGAGCAGCGATTACGTCGAAATGCTCTACGAGCTCGCCCCGGAACTGCTGCGCGCGGCTCCCCTGGACCTGCACTGCAAGCGCCTGCCGCATCTGCGCGCGGTGATCGTGCTCGGCGAGCGCGTGCATCCCGGCATGCTCAATTTCTTCGCCGTGCCGGGCTGGGGCCAGCGCGACGGCGGCCGGCGCCTGGCCGAGATCGCGCCGAAGCTGCAGTTCGACGATCCGATCAACATCCAGTTCACCTCGGGCACCACGGGCTTCCCGAAGGGCGCCACGCTGACCCACCGCAACATCGTCAACAACGGCTTCTTCATCGGCGAGGCGATGCGGCTCACTCCCGACGACCGGCTGTGCATCCCGGTGCCGCTGTATCACTGTTTCGGCATGGTGCTCGGCAATTTGGCGTGCGTCACGCACGGCGCCGCCATCGTCTACCCGGCCGAGGCATTCGATCCGCTCGCCGTGCTGCAAACCGTGCAAGACGAACGCTGCACCGGCCTGCACGGCGTGCCGACCATGTTCATCGCCGAGCTGGACCATCCGCAGTTCGGGAATTTCGATCAGATCGGAAGAGCGTCGT
>JBFWYO010000124.1:0-9768 GCA_050186335.1 Alphaproteobacteria bacterium
GTTCGTAGCCGGTAAAATCGGGATGCGTCACGTGCACGGCCGGCTGAACCACAATGCGCCCGCCGGCCTTGGCGACCGACAAGCAGAAATCCACGCCTGCGCCGGTCGAGATCTCAGCGTCAAAACGGCCGATCGCGCGCAAGGCGTACGCGCGCGCGAGCAAGCAATGGAATTCCAGAAATTCGACCTCGTAAGGCGAGGTCGGCGGACCCCGCAAACGGGATGCGGTGGGTCCGATTTTCGCCTGCCGGATTTCCGCGTGAATGTCGCGGTGATGTTCGCCTAAATCGATCGCCCCGTCTTCGCGCATCTCGCGGGGCAAGTCGCCGCCTGACATATGCACCAGGCGGCGACCCCATCGATCTTCCAAATATATCGGCCCGACCAAGGCGGCGTCGCGCGCGACCGACGCCGCGATCAGCCCGTCGAGCCATCCCGCTGGCACCTGAACGTCATTATCTAGAAACGCGACGTAATCGACGTTGCCGAGTTCGGCCAAGGCCATATTCCGCTGCTCGTTCTGCGAACCCACATCGGGTCTAACCAGCAATTTGATGCGCCCATCCCGATCGAACTCACGTATCGAGCGTTCGACATGCGTTGGGGGGTTCGGCATGACAGCTATGATCGGCACATTCGGCGGCGTGTGACGCAACAGTGCCTCACATGCATCGCACATCGCGCTGTAGCGCTCCCGTGCGGCCATGACAATGCCGGCCCTTGCGCACGACTTCTTCATTGCGGGCCTTCGACTCTCGAATGTTTAATCATGCCGATTAATATCCCGTGCCGCCCCATGTCGAGGCGCCGGCACCGAAATTCTCGATCAAGCCCGGCACGACGATAATCTCGCCGCCCTGCTTGACGCAACTGCGCGGCGCCCAACTGCCGATCCACCAATCCGTATCGCACCCTTGGCCCGGGTACAAACCGCCGACCGGTTTCGGCGCGCGGAAATATTGCGTCGGAATCGGCAGCACGCCTGCCCAATAATTACGGTGCGCATGCAAATGGTGCCCCGAAGTCGAACGCGCGAACAGCACGCGACGCCCGGCCAATTCCGTCTCGCCGAGCGGCGGATGATAAGGGTTGAAGAATCCGGAGATCAGCGTGGCCTCCATGGCGAACGGACTGGCGCGGGCGACTCTTGCCAGCACGTCACCGGTCCCCGGCACCACGTCCACGTCGTCGTTGAATGCGGAAATCCAAGCCACTTCCGGATGCGCCAGCCAATGGCTGACACCAACGGTTATGCCGTTCGCATTTCCGAGGTTATAGGGCACTCGCAAATAAGTGGCTCGCGCTTTTCGGGCGATCCACTTGTTGCGGAAGGCATTTAAGGGTTGCGAGCCATCGTCGACGACAAGAACATGCCGAAACTCCCGGGAGAGCGATCTCAATGTGCGTCGTAACGCCCATGGGCGGTTGAAGGTCGTGACCACGGCGGCTGAATCCGAGTATCGATCGCGATCGGTAGGAAGCCGGTTAACATAATTGTTGACTGGTTTTAAATGACGTTCGTCGTCGGGGGCCAACCGCTTGCCACGCGGCGAATACACGGCGAACACTTCGTTGGCGAAAACCGGCGTATGGGCAACCGCTTCGCGGAGCATTATCGGATCGCTCCGTTCGAACATGCCCTTATGAATGACGTAATACTCGATCTCGATCGTCGGCACCATAGCGCGCCGGATCGTGATAGGTAGCGTGCCCGCGAATAATGGCAAAAAATCATTGGGCGCCAAAATTACGCCACGACCGACATTCTGCCTATTGAGGAAGGCGGCAACGTCGCACCAGAATTGATCCGGCAGCTGGGTAACCGCTTTCGAAGCGTTGGGCATAAGAACCGACATCGCACGACGAGCAAATTTCCAATAATTGCTAGCACGATATTGACCGACAATATCGACGCTCTGCAACCGTATCGGAGGCTGATTTTTGCCTCCCGATAATTGCAACTATTCGTACTCATATATGGGAATCCGGCAATCTTCACTGTCACCCCGCCTTTAGCCGCGGGCAAACGCATTTCCTGCCGGATTCCCGGAATTGTTATCGTTTGCTATTTGTCCGAACAAACCCGCCGGGGCGTGATGCCTGATTTCACACTTCCGCAACGAAACCGAAGATACGATTTCTGTGAAATTTTCCGGCTAAGCGCAAAACGCGGGAGCAGATGAAGTTGGGAGCGCGACAGCTTATGCTTGGTTTGGCGGGCACGCTCTTTCTTGTCCTGCCGGCAGCCGGATCCGAGATCGGGCGCGTTCCGGGCGTTCTCGACGAATTCGCGGGTTTACGCGCCGACAAGCACGTGACGGCGTTCAGCCTGTCGCAATTGGCGCAACAGGATTCCACGAAGCGCGCAGCCTGCAATATCAAAGGCAATATCAGCAGCCGCCGCGAACGCATCTACCATGTGCCCGGCGGACGCTATTACGCGCAAACGATAGTGAACGCCGCAAAAGGCGAGCGCTGGTTCTGTACCGAAGCCGAAGCAAAAGCCGCCGGCTAACGTCGCTCGAAGCTATGATGTCCCATTCTTCGATACGACAGTCTATCGCGGCCGAGCGGAGCCAACTTGGCGCTATCCGACCGGCGCGTGCCTGGATCGGATGTCGGCGCAGGCGGCACGGAGCCCGGGCAACGAACTTCGGACGTCCGTCCCCAGAACAACCACTAAGCCGCCGTCCGACATGAGCGGCGCCGCCAAGGCCAACGCCTCGCGCTCAGTCGCCGCGGACGCGATCGACATCGCGGCCGTTCCGGCCTTGCCGAGGGCATCGGCAAGCCTCCCGGCGATCTCGCCTGCGCGACGTCCGCGCCGCCATTCGACCCGTTCGAAGCAAATGTAATAATCGAAATGGCCGGCGACGGCCCGTGCGCAGTCGTCGATCTGGTCGTCCGGACGATTGCCCGGACTGCTCACCAAGCAAATCCGCCTGCCGGAGTGGCCGAACTTGCCGACCGAGTTCACCGTGGCAGCGATCGCGGGCGGATTGTGCGCAAAGTCGAACAATACGGTAGCCGGGAATTCCTCGACGAAATTGAACCGACCCTGGGAATGCTCGATCGACGCATCGAACCGCATCAGCCCGGCCGCGATCCGTGCCGCCGGGACATCCAGGCCATCGGCCAATGCCACCGCGGCGAGCGCATTCGCAATGTTGTGGCGGACCTTTCCATCGTAGACGGCGGGTATCGCATCGACATCCATCACTTCGGTTTCGCGGGCCTGTTCGCGAACCACAATCCGATGCCGCCCTCCTGCGTCCTTCAACGTGACGATTTTTCCGCCCGCGGCGAGATGTGCGAGCACGTCCGGCCCGAACGGATCGAGTGCAAAAAGGACCGCTCGAAAGATGGGAAACGCACGTGCAATGGCAAGGCTATGGCGGTTCTCTGCGTTGAACACTACGGCGCCGGTCGCCGTATCGACGACTTTTCGTTTGAGCTGCGCCATGTCCTCGACCGTCTGAATGCCGTCGATCTCGACCTGCTCTCGTTCGACGTTGAGCAAGGCTGCGACGTCGCATCGATCGAGGTGAATTCCATCTGCGACGATGCCGCCCCGCGCAGTCTCGAGGACGGCGGCAGAAACGGTCGGATCGCGCAGCACCAGCGACGCGCCGGTCGCGCCCGCAAGATCGCCTTCGGCAACGATCCGTCCGTTGATTGTAACGCCGTCGGTCGTCGCGGCTCCGACGACGTGGCCGGCCGCGCGCAGTATTTGATCGAGCATTCGCGTTGTCGTCGTCTTCCCGTTCGAACCGGTGACGAGCGCCGTGGGAATACGCCCATCGGTACCGCGCGGAAAAACGGTATCGAGGATCGGCCCGACGACGTCGCGCGCCGGATCGGCCAGCCAGTGTGGCCTGAGACCGACGCAATCGTTGACTTCGCATATGCCGCCGCCGACCTCGCGCCACGACCGCGTAATGTCGGGCGTGATGAAATCCACCCCCGCGACGGTCAATCCGATCGCCTGCGCGGCGCGTTCGGCAAGCCACACGTTGTCGGGATGAACCGAATCGGTCACGTCGGCTGACATGCCTCCGGTCGAAAGGTTTGCAGTCGCGCGCAACCGTATGTGGTTCCCGGCGGCAGGGATGCTCGACAATGCGAGAGATTGCCGTGTCAGGACGCGAAGCAATTCGTCGTCGACCTGGATGTAGTTCATAAGCTTACGAAAGCCGACGCCGCGCCTTGGATCCTTGTTCGCCGCGTCGATCAACTGGCCGATATTCCGAACGCCGTCGCCTACGACTGCGGCCGGCTCGCGACGCGCAGCCGCGATAAGACGCCCAGATACGACGAGAAGCCGGTGATCGTCGCCAGGTATGAAACTCTGAACGACGAGTTGCTGCGCGGCCGGCAGCGTCGATTGAATTCTTCTTGCGGCTTGGCGAACCTCTTCCGGGCCGGCCAAACCGACGACGACGCCTACACCTTTGTGGCCGTACGTCGGCTTAAGCACCACGGGAAAGCCGATGGTCGTTGCCAGTTGCGCGGCGTGATCGGGGTTGTTTGCAACGGCAATACGCCCTACCGGCAGGCCGACAGCCCCGAGAAGACTGCCGGTCAACGCCTTATTGCCGGCGTATGAGGCGGCGAGCAGCGATTCGTTGCTGCGCAGTGTCTCCCTAATCCGTTTCTGGTGGCGACCTTGCCCCAGTTGTATGTCCAGGAACATCTGGTCCAATCGGAACCATGGAATGCCGCGAGCGGCAGCTTCCGCCACTAGTGCCCGGGTCGACTGGTCGAGCGCCGCCGCCTCGCATTGTTCGACGCATTGATGAAACGCATCTGCCGATTCAGCCGACATCGATTTCCGACGGCGCAAAGCGGCGCCGATGAACCCAACAGCGTGCGTTGCCGAAGCAAAGCCAAAATATGGATCGACGGCAGCGAACCAGAATTGGCCATCGTTTGCCCCGAAGGTGACCGGCACGTCGAACTTGTCCCGCTGCATCGACAAACAAAACGCGGCAAGCCATCTGCCGATTGAGGCAATCTCGGGCGTCGATCGCAGGGCCGGGAAATGCTCGTAGAGCAAATTCAAGACATCGGGACTGACTTGGTCGTCATCTTCGGCACGAGCCGTATTGCGTTCGATCGTAACCAAAACGATCGGATGAACGGCGAACCGGTTTCGCCAAGGAAGAACTTGAAAAGCCTTGATCGCGATCATGGAAAAGGCGGCTCCAATTTCAATTGCCCAAGGCGAAGTCTGGGTCTTTGCCCCGATAAAGTGTGTTCCGACAAATGGTCCGCAATAGAGGCGACAAAGCTTCTATCGCTCTTCTCCGCAGGGTATTTATCATCAATCGCGGCCTTGCAGCACCGCGCCGTTGGCCTCCATTCTTGATAATGGCCGTGTTCCTTTCGATTTCCAATCCGGAGGTATACTGCAGATGTATTCGCTGCTGCTGACCGGCGACGTGATGCTCGGCCGAGGGGTCGATCAGATCTTGCCTCACCCCTGCGATCCGTCAATTCCCGATCGCAGGGCTTCTTCCGCTTTGGAATTCGTCCACGCCGCCGAACGGAAGAACGGCGCGATCCCGCGCGCCGCCGTGGCAGATTACGTTTGGGGCGATGCAATCGCCGTTACCGATAAGATTGGACCGGCCGTTCGGATCATCAACCTGGAGACGGCTGTAACCACGGCAGCCCAGCCGGCGCACGGGGAAATTACCTATCGAATGAACCCGAGGAACGCCGACGTTCTGCGCGCCTTCCGCGTCGATTGCTGCGTACTTGCAAACAACCACGTTCTCGATTGGGGACGGCCTGGCTTGGTCGAAACTCTCGACACTCTCGACAGCCTCGGCATCGCGTACGCCGGCGCCGGGCGCACGGACCAAGGCGCTTGGCGGCCCGCCGTTCTTCCCGGCCCCGAAGGTGGACGTGTCATTGTCCTTGCCATGGCCGACCGCACCAGCGGCGTGCCGGCGTCCTGGGCGGCACGTGCCACCGACCCGGGCGTCGCCCTGCTCGAAGGATCGATCGACGAAAACGTCAGCCGAGCGGCGGATGCGATACGGTCGATCAAGACTGGCGACGATCTCGCGATCGCATCCATTCATTGGGGCAACAATTGGGGCTACGGCGTAACCTCGGCACAGTTCGAATTCGCGCAAAAATTGATCGACCAAGCCGGCATCGACGCCGTGCATGGCCATTCTTCGCACCATCCAAAGCAAATTGCGTTGCATCGCGGCCGGCCGATCATGTTCGGATGCGGCGATCTGCTGAACGATTACGAAGGTATCCGCGGGAACGAAGAGTTCCGCCCCGATTTGGTAGCGATTTATCGGCTCAAGATCGAGAACACCCAGGTCTGCTCGGTCACTATCCTGCCTTTCCGAATACGGCGATTCCGGCTCGAGCAGGTTCCGTTCGCTGATGCCGAATGGTTGGCGCGCCGCATCAGCCAACATTCGCGTACGTTCGAAACAGCCTGGATTCCGGAGCCGGACGGCACATTACGGGTTGCCCAGATACCCTGATCGCCAACCGGGTTTTATCCCCAATCGAAAAGGCCGCGCATTCAATTTCGCCATCGATGACTGCCGCGTTGAAGTTACTCAGCGCTCTCCGCCCAATCGGACGCCGGTTGACTTTTCAGACGCCTTCAAGCTGCGCGGCCCGCCCCAGGTTCTCGCGATAAAGATAGAAATGCGATTTCACGCATCGCGCACGTGCACGATCATGCGGCCGATTCCTTGGATCTCGGAAACGATACGATCGCCCGCCTTGACGGGGCCAACCCCGCCCGGTGTCCCGGTATAAATGAGATCGCCGGGATGCAGCGTATAGAACGAGGAAGCATACTCGATCAGCCTGGGGACATCGTAGATCAAATACTTTGTATTGGAATTCTGGCGCGCCTCTTCGTTCACCGAAAGGCTCAAGTTCACGGCCGCCGGACTGCCGAACTCGTCTGCGGTCACCAACCAAGGTCCGAGAACGCCGTAGGTGTCGATCGATTTCCGGAATCCGGGGAATTGCGGGCCGCGCAATGTCATATCGAGGCCCATGCAATAGCCGCACACATGCTTCAGCGCGTTTTCACGCTTGATCTTCGTGCCACGGCGTCCGATCACCGCGACAAGCTCGATTTCGTGATCGTTTCGGTTTTCCATATCCACGAAAGGACGGCGCAGCTTCACACCTTCGGATGGGCCCGACAAGGACGACGTCGCCTTCATTGCCATGCCAAGTTTTGCGATCTCCGGATCCTTGAATCGTCCGTGCCCCAGTGCGGGATCGTTCTGCGCCTCCGACACGTGGTCGGAGTAGTTAAGCGGGGCAATAATGATCTTGCCCGGATTTGCGACCGGGGCGAGGAGCTTTACGCGAGACAGGGGCAATCTCTTCGCGCGCGCCAGCAGACGCGACGCCGCTGCGCGAATCTTGGGCAGATGGGCCACCAACAAGTCGTGGCGCGGCAGCGGATAGCGACAAGCGGGCAGCACCTTCAGCGCGCCGGTGACGTCGGCGACCGTATCGGTCTCGGCATCGTAAAGTCCGAGTCGGTCATCATTGAAACGGCAGATCTTCATCTGATCCTCATTCGGCAAGCTCTAACTCAAGAGACACGAAGCCGTCGACAACTTGAACTCGATACGTTCTGAGCGCGACCGGGCACAAGGCTACGAAGGTCACTATTATTTCGCTATACGATATTGATCTTTGCGCAGAAGATTTGTCCCCTTCCAGCCCCAATAGATTCGATGCGATTTGATGAGGCCGTCTTCGAGCGCCATCACTTCTGCCATATCCGTCTGTTCGCCGTCCGGCCTCGCGCGCGGGTATTCCCAGATCATGACCTTGCCGTCAGTGCTGAGTTCGCGATGATTCACGCCACAAGGGAGCACAGTTCCGGTCTTCGTGTATTCGCCAGCGACGTCGGCTTCCACGACTTCCTAATTCGTTGCAGTACGACGTTGTTTCTGTCGCAGACAAGCTTCGAATAGCTTGGACGATTCGACGTCCGTGAGACGGTCCTTGCCAACCCGAGCGCCGGTATGATCGACCCCACATCGAACGGATGATCGCTAGCGTTTACCGCCGCGCATTTTTTCTCGGACCGCCGCCAGCCGTTCGAAGAAGGGCAATTGCACGATCGAGGGATTCTCGGTCTCGATCACCTTCGCATGACAGAACTGGTAGAGCGCGTCGTAAATGATGGCGCTTTTCTCGATGTTGTCGGTATCGCTCTTAGCCATATACATCATGCCGCGCGAGATCGCTTCCAGTCCGATACCTTCCGGCCTGGTCACGCGGCCGACCTCGCTCTTGTACTCCGGCAGCTTGGACAGAAAGTCGGCGATGCCGGATTCGATCATTTCCGCCATGACCTCAAGCGCGGAGTCCTTGATGGCATACTTGCGCAACAGTTTCCGGAATGTGGATCCCGCCGAATCGTGCGCGCTTATCTCGACACCGGGCAGCCCGAACGGAACCACCCCCTCGCCAGCCGGAACCTTTGCCCCGGCCGGAATGAACTCGAACACGGCGGCCGGGTCGATGAAGCGCTTGATCAACCAGGGCGCCGCCACACGGTCCAGGTGGACATGATCGCGAGTAACCCACTTCATTGCAAAACCGCACCTTTCATTGCATTGCTTGGTTCGAGTGGTTGGCCGCGGGAAAGATCCCGCAGTCATCCGAGACGTTAAGGCAGCCGATTGGCAGCGGGACACTCATCCCAATATGGATCTTTTTGGGCCTCAAATACAACCTTGCGGCTGTCGATCAGCGGCATGCCGTCGCTGTCGACCGCAAATTGGCGTTTGATGATGTCCTGCATCGGCGCGCCGTTGACAATTAGAGTGAATTCACCATGGACAGACGTAAAACTGGCGGTCCACGACGCGAGGCGTATCGCGCGCCAAACGACCGACACGACGGCGCACCCAGGGCGAGCGCAGCACGGCAATGCGTAAGCGACTGCTCGATGCCGCCGTAAAAGTCATCATGAGCCGCGGATATCTTGGCTTTACGACGCTCGAGGCGGCCAAGGTAGCGGGTGTCACGCGCGGTGCGGTACACCATCATTTTCGGAACTCGGATGGCTTTCTGCTCGCCGCGCTCGAGCATTTTTTCGCCGAAACCCAGCGGATCAGCGAGCGCACGATCACGCATCTTACAAAGGTCAGCGAAATATTGTCGGCATTGGCAGCCGATGCGCAAAGGTTTTATTTCAGCCAGGGCTTTTTCGCTGGCCTGGATGTGCTGCTTTCCGCCACGAAAGACGCCCGTTCACGGATGGCTGTCCGCGAGCTCGGCAACCGCTATCGAATCGGCAACGAAGAAATGTGGCGCGACCATCTCGTCGCGCAAGGCGTTGCGCGGCGCGACGCCGAAACCGCGGTATGGATGCTGCTTTCCATCGTTCGCGGCTTCGGGATCCGAACAATGCTTAAACACGACCCAGCGCGCATCCAGGAACTGATCCAACTCGAACTCGCGATGGTGCTTCGCTTTCTAGAAGAACGGCAATCGTTCGAGAAGAAAACAGATTAGGCGATTCAGCGAGCGCAACCGGCGAGGCCCCGGCGCCGAACGATTCCATCGCATTACAACTGCAGCGCTCCTCGTGCAGGATGCGCGCGGCCGCGTTCGTCCAGTCGGAAATTTGATTCCCTGGCATGCCGCTCACAGTCCAAGTAAATCTCAATTGATCAGCTGCGGAAGCGACGGCGCGAGCCATGGGACCGCGACGACAAGCGCCAGAACCAGCATCACCACAAGGGTGAC
>JBFWYO010000125.1:0-9484 GCA_050186335.1 Alphaproteobacteria bacterium
AACTTTATTCAATTTAACTTACTTTTATTTACCTGTTTCTCAACGTATTTGATAACATTCTGACTTGTCTGTCGGTTCTACTTGAACATCGGATTTGACGTGCTTTGGGGAGCTCAGCGCCTGATCCCGTTTTCAAGCAGACCCGCCGAACGACTGTTTCATCGGCCGCGGGGGACCATGCCATGCTGAATCAGACGCTGGAGAAAGTGTCTCGTCGCGAGGACCTAAGTCGCGACGAAATGTCCGCGGCGATCGGCGCCATCGTCGACGGCGCTTGTCCGCAAACGCAAATGGCGGGCTTGTTGATCGGCCTGCGGGTGAAGGGCGAAGCGGTCAATGAACTGCTCGGTGCGGCGGCGGCACTCCACGAACGCGCGATCAAGCTCAGCCCCGACACACGTCCCGATCTCGACACGGTCGGCACCGGCGGCGACGGCTCGGGCTCGCTGAACCTGTCGACGGCTGCGGCTTTGGTCGCGGCCGGCGCCGGGCTAAAGGTGGCGAAATGCGGCAGTCGGTCGATCTCATCCCAATGCGGCGCCGCGGACGTGCTTGCGGCGCTGGGCGTGCCGATCGATCTGACTCCGGATCAGGCGTCCGAAGCGATCGCCACCACCGGTTTCGGATTTCTTTTTGGCCCGCTTTATCATCCGGCCATGAAGCAGGTGGCGCCGGTGCGCCGCGAATTGGGTGTGCGCACGATGTTCAATTTACTCGGGCCGCTGACCAACGTCGCCAACGTGCGCGCCAAATTGGTCGGCGTCTATCATCCGTCGCGACTCGAGCTGCTGGCTTCGGCGCTGGCCGAAGCCGGTATCGAACGCGCGCTTGTCGTTTCGTCGCCGATCGGCCTCGACGAGATCGCGCCGTGCGGCGTGACCCACGTGATCGAGGTCAGCGGCGGGGAACAGCGACGCTATACGGTATCTCCGGAGGATTTCGACCTTCAGCCGCAGCCTTTGGAGTCGATCAAGGGCGGCGCACCGGAATTGAACGCGCGCCTGTTGACCGAAGTGCTGACCGGCCGCGACGTGCCGGCGCGTACCGGTGTGTTGTTGAATGCCGCCGCTGGGCTGTTCGCCGCCGGCGCGGCGCGCGACTTGCGCGACGCCGCACGCCAAGCGGCCCACATCATCGATAGCGGACGCGCCATGGCGGCATTGGATGCGGCGCGTTCCGTGCGGGTTCTCGCCGCATGAGCAAGCTGGACGACATCGTCGCCGCCCGCATCGCGGATGTGGCGGCGCTGAAACGGCGCGCGCCGTTGACCGAGCTCAAGGAACGATTGGCCGCTGCGCCGAAGCGACGCGATTTTCTGGCTGCGCTCCGACAACCCGGCACGCCGGTGATCGCCGAACTGAAGCGCCGGTCGCCCTCGGCCGGCGATATCCGGCCGGGTGCGGACGCGTCGACGATCGCGGCCGGGTATGCCGCGGCGGGGGCGCGCGCGTTGTCGATCGTCACCGAGCCGCGCTTTTTCAGCGGTAAAGACGAAGATCTCGTGATCGCACGCGAGGCGTCCGGTCTGCCGGTGCTGCGCAAGGATTTCGTCGTCGATTCGTATCAGATCATGGAAAGTCGCGCACTGGGCGCCGACGCGGTCCTGCTGATGGTTTCGGTGCTCGGCCCGAGAACCGCAGAGATGCTGGCCCGCGCCGACGACCTGGGCCTCGATGCACTGGTCGAAGTTCATGACGAATCGGAACTGGCGATTGCGCTCGATGCCCGTGCTAGAATTGTCGGCATCAACAATCGCAACCTGAAAACCATGCACGTCGATCTGGCGACCACCGAGAGACTGGCCCCCTCAATTCCGCCGCATGTGCTCTGTGTGGCCGAAAGCGGCATTTCCGCGCGCACCGACATCGAACGCTTGCGCCGTGCCGGGGCCGGCGCCTTTCTCATAGGCAGCAGCTTGATGTCGGCAAACGATCCTAGGGAAGCGTTGGCAGAGTTGATCCGCGCCAAAGCCGCCTGATCATGGCGATCCGTTCGCACGGCACGCCGGTCAAGATTTGCGGGATCACGCGCCTTGAAGACGCGTTGGTTGCGGCGGAAGCCGGTGTTGCGGCGATCGGTTTTATCTTCTGGCCGCCCGGCAAACGTTATATCGCGCCCAGCAAAGCCGCCGAGATCGTGCGTGCGTTGCCTGCAGAAATCGCCCGCGTCGGCGTATTCTTGAACGAGGACCCGGCGACGATCCGCGCAGTGCGCGACGGCGTCGGTCTCACGCATGTCCAGCTGCACGGCGACGAAAGTCCCGACATGGCACACGCGTTGCCCGGTCCGGTCATCAAGGCATTTCGCGGCAGGATCGAGCAGGCGCGATTGGCCGCATATCGCACGCTCGCCGGGTTGCTGCTGGAGGGCTATTCGGAGGTAGCGCCCGGCGGCACCGGCACCGCGGCCGACGAAATGTCGGCACAGCTACTGGCCGGCGACTCGAAATTCATTCTGTCCGGCGGGCTCGTGGCCGAATCGGTCGCGATCGCGATCCGTCGGTTCAATCCGGCCGCAGTCGACGTGGCGAGCGGCGTGGAAACCGCCCCAGGCATAAAAGATCACGATCGCATTCGCGCGTTCATCGCGGCGTGTGCGCCGCCTTCGCGCAATCGCGCCGCGATTCCGGGTTTTTCCGGCGTTCCGGACTAGTCCATTCGACCGACGAAACAATCAGAACCTCGATCCGGCGCGCGGCTTGTCGCCGACGTCGGTTTTCACCTATGGTTCCGGTCGGCTTCAGCACCAAGCGCACCCGGTTCGGATTTCGAAACATGGCTCTCCGACGAACGTCCAACCAGGGCAGCAAGCCGCAAGGCAAGAGCAAGCCATTCGCGATCGACGATTTTTTTCCGCATCTCATCAACAAAGTCACCATGCGCATCGCGGCCGATTTTCACGGCAAGGCGAAGCGTTTGGGCGTCACCATCGAAAAATGGCGAGTGATGGCGGTGCTGACCGGCTGCGGGCCGTTGACCATCACCGAAATTTCGAAGCAAACGAGCATCGAACTGTCGACCGTGTCGCATCTGCTGAAGCGCATGGAGCGCGACCGGTTCATCGTGCGCAAGCGAATCGCGCGCGACGCCAGATCGTTCGTCGTCGATCTGACGCCGCGCGGCCGAAAGATCGCCGACCTGTTGCTGCCGATGGCGCGCCAGTATGAAAAGATTGCGCTCGCCGGTCTGTCGCCGCGCGCCACGGCGCTGCTCAAGCAGCAGCTGCGCGATATCTACTGCAACGTCGAGCGTCTCGAGCGCGATATTATTTCACCGGCAGCTGCGAGGCGCCGCTAGTTCAATGCCAGATCATACGCCAGCCCTATTGACAGGGGTGGCGAAGCCTGCTGCACTCAGGTAACAACATGAATATTCAAGTAGATCGATTAGGGTGCTACGCGCTGAATGAAATGGAGCGAATGCCTGGCCTGCGGTGACGTCGAGCAATCGGCGACCGGATTCAACAGAGAAGACGCGGAGGAACTCATGGCTGGAAAAGCAAGTCACATACACATCGATCACGTCGGCAGCCTTTTGCGGCCGATTCCCTTGCGCGAGGATCGCCAGCGCATTCTCGGTGTGCACGATGCGGACCATAATCTGGGCGCGCACGACAATGCGGAGTTGCGCAAGATCGAAGACCGCTACGTCGATGAAGTCGTTAAGTTGCAGGAAGACGTTGGCATGCCGGTCGTGACCGACGGCGAATTCCGCCGCCGCAGCTGGTGGACCGATTACGTCCTGAGCCTGACCAACACCAGTGTCACCTACAACAGCAAACTGCCGATTACCTGGGTGAATGCCAAGGGCGACGAGCGCCCGTCGCCGGGCATCCATGTCGGCGGCAAGGTGCAATGGCAGAAAAGCATTCTGGCCGAGCCGTTCAAGTACTTGAAGCAAGTTGCCAGGCGGACGCCGAAAGTGACGATTCCGGCGCCGCCGATCATTCACTATTTTCGCGACGAGAATTTCGTGCCCGGCGCCTATGCCGATATCGATAAATTCTGGGATGACGTCGTCAAGGCGTACCGGTTGGAGATCAAGGCGCTGGCCGATGCCGGCTGCCGGCACATTCAACTCGACGAAGTCATTCTCGCCTGGCTGTGCGATCCGCGTCACCAGGCGCTGTCGCGCACGCGCGGCGACGATCCGGTCAAGCTGGTCGAAAAGTATGCCTGGGTGATCAATCAGGCGATCGCCGAGCGGCCGAAGGACATGGTCGTCGGGCTGCATTTGTGTCGCGGTAACCTGAATGCGTTCTGGGGCGGCGAGGGCGGCTACGAGCCGGTCGCCGATGCGATCTTCAATAAGATCGACGCGGACATCTATCTGCTCGAATACGACACTGCGCGTGCCGGCGATTTCAAGCCGTTGCGCCATGTGCCTAAGGGCAAGAAGATCCTGCTCGGCATCGTGTCGACCAAAGACAAGACCCTCGAATCGAAGGACGAGGTGCGCCGACGCATCGAGGATGCATCGAAGCATCTGGACCACGCGCAACTCGGCCTTTGCCCGCAATGCGGCTTTTCGACCAATATTTTCGGCACCGAGTTCTCGATCGAGGACGAGAAGCGCAAGCTCGGCTTAATCGTCGAAGTCGCCGATCGCGAATGGAAATAGCCGCGCGGCGCGCAGCTCTCAATAAGTTGCGCGGCCGCCCGAGACGTCGAATACGCCGCCGGTGCTGAATGAGCATTCCGGACTGGCCAGCCAGGCGACCAACGAGGCCACTTCGTCGACCACGCCGAATCGGCCCATCGGGATTTTCGACAGCATGTAATCGATATGCTGCTGGGTCATTTGCGCGAACATGGCGGTGCGCACGGCCGCGGGCGTGACGCAATTGACCGTGATCTTGGTCTTGGCCAGTTCCTTGCCGAGCGATTTGGTCAGGCCGATTACGCCGGCCTTGGATGCGCTGTATGCCGGCGCATTAGGGTTGCCTTCCTTGCCGGCGATCGAGGCGATCACGACGATCCGGCCGTAATCGTGCGCGATCATGTGCGGCACCAGCGCGCGACAGCAGTAGAAAACGCCATTCAGGTTGACGTCGATGACGCGGCGCCATTCCTCGATCGGATAATCCCATGTCGTCTTGTTCGGACCGGTGATGCCGGCGCTGGCGACCAAGACATCGAGCTTGCCCAACGCCTTGATGCTCGCGTCGGCCGCGCGCGCCACGGCAACCGCGTCGGCGACATCGAATGCAACGGTATGCGCGCCGCCGAGCTGCGCCGCCGCCTGACTGAGCGCGGTTTCGTCGCGATCCCATAGGCTCAACTTGGCGCCCTCGGCGGCCAGCCGCTGGGCGATGGCAAATCCGATGCCGGCGCCGCCGCCGGTCACGATGGCGCTCTGGCCGGCAAATCGGCTGGTGGTATTGGTCATGTGGGCTTCCTCGACGTTTCGTGGGCCGTCCTTCATATACGGCACTGCGGCGGGAATGCTAATAGCCGACCGTAGCTTGCGCGCGTCTTGCTTGAAGCGGCGCCTGCGGCCATCATGGTTTCGGTAGCCGCGCCGCGGCAGGAACGAGGATGCCTTATGAAAGTGGTGGTGACCGGTGCGGCCGGCTTTATCGGCAGGAAATTGAGCGTGCGCCTGCTTTCGGACGGCCAGTTGACCGGTTCCTCCGGCAAGTCGGAAACCATCGATGAACTGATATTGTTCGATACGGTCGCGCCATCCGGCTACGACGATTCTCGCGTACGGTCCGTGCAAGGCGATATCAGCGACCGCGCCACGGTGGATCGGCTGATCGGTGGCGATGTCTCGTCCGTGTTTCATCTGGCCGCCGTCGTCAGCGCGGGGGCCGAGGCCGACTTCGATCTCGGCTATCGCGTCAATCTGGACGGCACGCGCTGGGTGCTGGAAGCCTGTCGCGCCGCGAGGCGGTGCCCACGCGTGGTGTTCACTTCGTCCATTGCGGTTTACGGCGGCGGGATGCCGGAGACGATTGTCGACGAAACCGTACCAACGCCGCAAACATCGTACGGCGTTCAAAAACTGATCGGCGAAAACCTGATCACCGACTATACCCGCAAGGCCTTTATCGACGGCCGCGCGCTGCGGCTGCCGACCATTACGGTCCGACCGGGGCGCCCCAATCGGGCAGCCTCGACATGGGTCAGCTCGATGGTTCGCGAGCCCTTGTCCGGCATCGACTTCGTCTGTCCGGTGCGGCCGGACAGTCCAATGCCTTGTCTGTCGCCCCGGCGCACCGTCGATGCGATCTTGCGCGCCCACGAACTGCCGGGCGAGGCTTTCGGGGTCTATCGCGCCATGATGTTGAACGGCGTCACAGTCACCGCGGGTCAAATCGCCGAGGCGGTCGAACGGAACAAGGGCAACCGCAAAGTCGGCCAGATTATTTGGCAGTTGGATCCGGCCACGCAGGCCATCGTCGACGGCTGGCCGCGCGCGCTACGTTCGGATAAGGCCCGGCGGCTCGGTTTCGCCGTGGATGCCGGATTCGACGACATCGTGCGCGCGTTCATTGCCGACGATCTGGACGCGCAAATCAAGGGGCTGCATGGATAAATGAGCGCCTTGGCGGCGCTTTTCATTGTTTGGCAATGAAGTCACCTGATATTCTGATCAAACGCGCGCTGCCGTGGCCGGCGCGCATGTTCCAGACACATGGAAGCTATACCCGATGATGGGCATTACGGGCCAGACCGACGTCCGTTTGATTGCGTTCTATCTGCCGCAATTTCATCCGATTCCCGAGAATGATGAATGGTGGGGCAAAGGATTCACTGAGTGGACCAACGTTGCGCGCGCGCGATCGTATTTTGCCGGGCACGAGCATCCGCGTATTCCGGGCGAACTCGGTTTCTACGATCTTCGCTTGCCGGACGTGCGCGAACAACAAGCCATCTTGGCGCGGGCCCATGGGATCCACGGGTTTTGCTACTACGATTACTGGTTCGCCGGCCGCCGGCTTCTGGAACGGCCGTTCGACGAAGTACTGGCATCCGGCAAACCGGACTTTCCGTTCTGCGTCTGCTGGGCTAACGAGAATTGGACGCGACGATGGGACGGACGCAGCGGCGAAACGCTGATTGAACAGAAGCACACGCCCGACTCCGACGCTGCCTATATCCGCCATTTGCTGCCGATCATTCGCGATCCGCGCTATATACGGGTTAACGGCGCGCCGCTGATCCTCATCTATCGACCCGGATTGCTGCCCGACGCGGGCGCGACCGTCGCGGCATGGCGCCACATCGCGCGCGATGCGGGCATTCCGAGCCTGTTTGTCTGCGCCGTGCAGTCGTTCGAATTCACCGATCCACGGCCGTCCGGCTTCGACGCGGCCGTCGAATTTCCGCCGCACCATCTTGGATTGCCCGAAAGCTCCCGCCAGGTGCGCAATCTGGATCCGACGTTCGAAGGCAAAATTTACGACTATCGGCAGGCCGCCCACCTGCTGATGAATCGACGTTTCGACGAGTATTTGACCTTTCGCACGGTTTTCCCCGGTTGGGACAACACGCCCCGTCGCGGCAAGAATGGTTATGTGTTCGTCAATTCGTCGCCGGCAGAGTACGAAGCGTGGCTTTTTGCCATGACCATGCAGGCGCGCGCGCGCGCCGACCCCGCGCATCGCCTGCTGTTTGTCAACGCATGGAACGAGTGGGCCGAAGGCGCGCACCTGGAGCCCGACACGGTCGATGGGCGCGACTATCTCGAAGCAACGCATCGCGCGCTGACCAATCGAAGTTCCTGGCAGACCGTGCTGGCGGGCCTGCGCACCACGGACGGCGCTAATGATCCTGCGGTCGCGGGGGCGCTGCAGGCGCTTGAGACGCATTTGCGAAGCCAGAGCCGCGCGCTCAGCTATTTCAACGATTCGATGAGCGGCGACGTGCAGACATTTCTGCATCGCCCGGCGGAGAATTTTTCCGAGCGCGGGCGCCGCGAGGAGATCGACCGCGCTCGCGCCCAGGTGGAACGCGAGCATGCGAAGCAGATCAATGACCTTATGGCACAATTGGAATCGATAAATCGCAGCCGATCCTGGCGCCTTACCGAACCGCTGCGCGCCGTGCTTCGCGTCGTGCGCCGCCTCCGCGGCGGCAATTAGGAAAGCAGGCGCGATGTTGGTCAGCGTCGTCATTCCGTCATACAATCATGCGTCCTTCGTTGCCGATGCCGTCCGATCGGTGGCCGAACAGAGCTATGCGGACATCGAATTGATCGTCGTCGACGATTCATCCCCGGATGATTCCGCCGCCATTGTCCGAGCGCTGCTTGACAGCAACGATATGCGTCGCCGGTTCGGCCCGCGCGCGACGTTTCACGCACAGTCCGGGAATCGGGGCGCGATCGAAACCATCAATCGTGGCTTGGCCCTCGCCAGCGGCGACATTCTCACGCTGCTCAACTCCGACGATCTGTATGACCCCGCTCGCATCGCCAGGCTCGTCGACGTATTCAGGGACAGTGCTGTCGAACTCGCGTTCACCGGCGTTCGCATCATCGATGCCGTCGGCTCGGAGTACGATTCCGCTCATCCTTTTGCGCGTTACTTGCGCGGACAGATCGAGCGTATCGATAGCATGCCGACGGTCGGCTTCGCCCTGATGCGGGACAATGTCAGCATTTCGACCGGCAATTTGGCATTTCGGCGCCGAATGCTCGACGCGCTCGGCGGCTTCCGGCGTTATCTTTGGTGCCACGATTGGGATTTCGTGCTGCGGGCGCTCCTGTTCTCCGAACCGGTGTTTATTCATGAACCGCTCTATTCGTATCGGATGCACGGCAACAACACGTTTCAGACGCTTGATCGTTGGCTCGGCGACTTGGAAGCGGCGGAGATCATCGGTGCGTACCTGGCTGCGGTGCGCGCTGAGCGATACACGAACCCGCTGGCGCCCTCGCCGCGCAATTGGCCGGGCGTATTCGAGCGCATTCTGATCGAGGCCGGCAAATGGCCCGAGTGGCGCGGGCGCCGCTGAATTAGCGCGGGCCTATAACCAGACCGCCAGACCTCGGGCGAACTCATTATAAATGCCGCCGGACCGGCTTGGTTAAGCTGAGCAAACCTCAACGTCTTGCTTGGATGCCAACCTGATGTCGCGTCTGCCCGAAGCCGAGATTTCCGCCTTACCCGCCCAGTTTTCCGAGCCGCTGGAAGTTATCCGCCAGTCAAACGGCTATATCCCGCACAGCTATCTGGTGCTTGCGCACCGTCCGGAAATCCTCAAGGCGTTCATGGAGCTGGCAAAAGTCGTGATCCGCGACACGGGCACAATTGACAGAGGTTTTCGCTTCCTGATCGCCTACATCTCCAGCCGCACGGTAGGCTGCAATTACTGCCAGGCCCACAACATGCACAGCGCGGATCGCTGGGGCGTGCCGCGGCGGAAGCTCGACGCGATCTGGGATTACGAAACCAGTGCCGAATTCAGCGCCGCGGAAAGGGTTGCATTGCGCTTCGCGCAGTGCGCCTCGGTGGTGCCGAACGCGGTCGACGACGC
>JBFWYO010000126.1:0-9034 GCA_050186335.1 Alphaproteobacteria bacterium
GCCATCATTTCCTGGTTCAGCTTCTGGCGGTCGTCCTTGTAGCGGTCGCGCAACTTCATCAGCTCCGGCTGGAGCTTCTTCATGTTGCTCATCGACTTGTAGGATTTGTTGGCCAGCGGGAACAGCAACGCCTTGACCAGGATGGTCAGCATCAGGATCGCGGCGCCGAAATTCCCGGCCCACTGGAAGAAGATCTCGATCAGCAGGAACAGCGGCTTGGTCAGGAAGTAGAACCAGCCGAAATCGATCGCCAGGTCGAACTTCGCGATCGCGAAACGGTCCTTGTAGTCCTGAATGACCTTCAGTTCCTTGGCGCCGACGTAGAATTGCGTCTTCGATTCCAGCTTTTCGCCCGGCTTCACCTCCGCGGTCTCGCCGCGGAAATCGGCTTGGTAGAAATCGCTTTCGGCCACGTAGCGAAAGGCGGTGTCGATCTTCTTGGCCTGGTCGGGGATCAGCGCGACCAGCCAGTAGTGATCGGACAGGCCGAGCCAGCCGCCGATGCTGGGCTTCTCCAGCAGCTTCTTGTCCTTGCCCTTCTTGACGTCGCTGTAGTCGATTTCCTCGAGCGAACCCGACGATTCGGTGTCCTTGCGGAACACGCCGGTCGGGCCTTCGTGCAGGATGAAGAAGCCTTGCGTGACCGGCGTGCCGTAGCGGCGCATCAAGCCGTAGGCGCTGAGCGGCACGGCGGCGGTGCCGGCGTTCTCGACGCGGTCGGTCACGCTGACCAGATAGTTTTCGTCGATCGCATAAAGCCGGGTGAATTTCAGGCCCTGGCCGTTGTCCCAGCTCAGGGTCACCGGCTTGCCGGGGCCGAGCTGTTCGCTGTCGGCGGTCCACTTGGTGTCGGCGTCCGGCAGTTTCACGCCGGCTTGGGTCGAAACCCAGCCGAACTGGGCGAAATACGCGTCCTTGGCGCCTTTCGGCGCGAGCAGCACGACGTTCGGGCTGTCCTTCTCGATGGTCTGGCGATAGTTGAGCAGCGTGATGTCGTCGATCACCGCGCCGGTCAGCGCGATCGAGCCGGTCAGCTTCGGCGTCGCGATCCTGACGCGCGCGCTGTCCTTGAGAATGTCCTCGCGCTTGCGCTGCACGGGCGCCGTAGTCTGCCCGGGCGTGCCCGGCACGATGGTCTGGCCCGGCGCGGTCTGGCCCGGCACCGTCTGGCCCGGTGCGGTCTGCGTCGTGGCGGGCGCGACCGGCGCCGGCTTGGGGAAGAAATATTCCTGGAACAGGAACACGATGCCGATCGACATCACGATCGCCAGGATCAGGTTTTTCTGGTTATCCATCGAGTACCTTTCGAGCGCGGCGACAGCGGCGCCAAATTCCTAAGCAGAAGGAGCCGAGTCGGTCGTCCGGCGCGCGGTCTTGGCCGGCGGCACCGGGTCGTAGCCGTGGCCGCCGCCCGGGCCGCAGCGGCACACGCGGCGCAGCGCGAGCCACGAGCCGCCGAGCGGTCCGTGGGTCTCGAGCGCTTCCATCGCGTAGGCCGAGCAGTGCGGCTCGTAACGGCAATGACCGCCGAGGAAATACGCGCCGATCAGCTGATAGGCGCGCACCAGGCCGCGCAGGAAGTGGATCGCCGCATTGCGCAACAGTTTCATGGGGTCGCTTCCTTGCGCTCGGCCGCGCGCACCTGGCTGACGCGCGGCACCGCGCGTTGCAGGTCCGCGAGCAGTTCGGCGAAATCGCGGCGCGGGGTTTCGCTGCGCGCGATCAGCACATAATCGAAACCGGGCAGGCCCAGCTTGGGAAGCACGATGCGGGCCGCTTCGCGCAGCCGCCGACGCGCGCGATTGCGGGTGACGGCCGGGCCGACCTTGCGGCTCGCGGTCAGGCCGAAGCCGATATCGCCGCGCTCGTTAGGGCCCGCCTGCAGGACGAATCCGGGCGCGCTCCATTTCCGGCGCGCCGCTGCGACGCGGAGAAACTCCGCCCGCTGTTTCAAGCGCCGCAGCGCCGGGGTCATCGGACCTAGACGGACGCCGACAGGCGCTTGCGGCCTCTGGAACGGCGCCGCGAGAGGATTTTGACGCCGCCCACGGTCTTCATGCGGGCGCGAAAGCCATGACGGCGCGCGCGAACGCGCTTGCTCGGCTGATAGGTACGTTGCACGGTTCACTCCACAGGCAAAATGTCGGCGGAAAAACCGTCGCCGCGCCGCTCGGGTTTGACCCCTCGGGCCGCCAGGCCGACGGTTGCTCGAATTCAGGGGCGCTGTATAAGCGACAGGCGGGGCCGAGTCAACGCCGGCCGCTCGGCCAACAATGAGCGATTTCAAGGGCTTCCACCAAGCGGCAAGGGTTTAGCTCCGATGCGATGCCGAATTCCATGATGTCGCAGGCACCAGCGCCGCCGCCCGCAGCCCCCAGCCGGCGGCCCGGGCTGCTCCGCCTGCTGCCGCTGCTGGCGCTGCTGGCCGGGCTGGGCGCGTTCTTCGCGTTCGGCGGGCACCGCTATCTGACCTTCGAGCAGCTGCAGGCGCATCGCCACGCCTTGGTCGAGTGGGTCGCGCGCAACGGCGCCGGGGCGGCGCTGCTGTTCGGGGCCATGTATGCGTTGATGGTCGCGTTTTCGATCCCCGGCGGCATCCTCGCCACGATTACCGCCGGCTTTTTGTTCGGTATCGCGGTCGGCACCGTCACCGTCGTGATCGGCGCCACGCTCGGCGCCATCGTCGTGTTCGTGGCCGCGCGCACCGCGCTGGGCGATTTCCTGCGCGCCCGCGCCGGGCCGTTCGTGCAGCGCCTCGAGGCCGGCTTCAAGCGGGACGCGTTCAACTATCTGCTGGTACTCCGGCTGGTCCCGCTGTTCCCATTCTGGCTGATCAACCTGGTGCCGGCGTTCTTCGGCGTGAAGTTGCGCACGTTCGCGCTGGCGACATTCCTCGGCATCATTCCCGGCGCATTCGTGTTCGTCACCGTCGGCAACGGATTGGGCGCCGTGCTCGATCAGGGCGGCGTGCCCGACTACGACATCGTGTTCAAGCCGTTCGTCATCGGCCCGATCGTCCTGCTCGCGCTGCTGTCGCTGCTGCCGGTGCTTTACCGCCGATTCCGGCGCAAGCGGGGCGCGTGACCATGATCACAGACGCACGCGCCGGGTCGACATATAAACCGCCAACTCGACCGAACGGTGCGCCCGTGCGCGCGCAACGCTCGACTTCGCCTCACGGCAACGTGACGAGGCTTGAGCGATCCCCGAACGAACCCGGGCGTACAAGTTCGGCCGGCGCATCGAGGCAAGCAAACGCCTCGGTCGCCGCCCCGCAAACAGGAGACCGCCATGATCAAATCGAAATTCATCCTCGCCGCGTCGATCGCATCGTTCGCCGTGGCTTTCGCGGCGCCGTCGTTTGCCGACGCGCCGGATCCGTTCAACAAAGCCGAACGTCAGGCCGCGCTGGTGACCGAGCCGGTCAAGCCGGCCGCGCAGACCGCCGCGGCGCCGCTGCCAGTCAGCAACGCCTACGTCAAGCCGAACAAGAAGTAATTCCGGTTCGCAAAACCGATCTCGGCGCGGCGCACCGTCCCCCCGGTGCGCCGTCGCCTTGCGGGGCGTCGCTTTCCGCCGCGCGCGCGCGCCGCTATAGTCGGCCTCTCATTTGCAAGCACCGATGGCCGGCTTGAAAATCCCCCTGTTGCCGTCCGCGCGAAGCCTGTCGGCGCGCCTGCTGGTGCTGACGATCTTGTTCGTCATGCTGTCGGAAGTCTTCATCTACGCGCCGTCGATCGCGCGCTTCCGCGAATCCTATATGCTCACCGTCGTCGGCGACGCGCATCTCGCGACGCTCGCGCTCGAGGCGACGCCCGACCAGATGGTCAGCGAAGAGTTGCGCAAGGACCTGCTGGAATTTTCCGGCACGCACGCGATCGTAACCCTGCAGAAAAATCAAAAGCGCACGTTGACCGGCGACATGCCGCCGCCGGCGGACGCCGCGTACGATCTGCGCGACGCCAGCTTCCTGTCGTTGATCTACGACGCGTTCATCGCGCTGTCGCAGGACAGAAACCGCGTCCTGCGCGTGATCGCGCAGTCGCCGAAGCGCGACGATACGATGATCGAGGTTTTCGTCGACGAGCAGCCGATGCGCAATGCGATGGTCGCCTACTCCAACCGCATCCTGCTGCTGTCCGTGATGATTTCGCTGTTCACCGCCGCGCTGGTGTTCTTCACGCTGCGTTGGCTCATGGTGCGGCCGATGCGGCAGATGACGGAAAACATGATCTCGTTCCGCGCCGATCCCGAGAACGTGCGCAACCTGATCGTGCCGAGCGACCGGCGCGACGAAATCGGCATCGCGGAACGCGAGCTGCACGCCATGCAGGAAGGTCTGCGCGCCGCCCTGCACCAGCGCCGCCACCTCGCGGCGCTCGGCGAGGCGGTCACCAAGATCAATCACGATCTGCGCAACATGCTGGCCTCGGCGCAGCTGATTTCCGACCGCCTGGTCGCCAGCGACGATCCGGCCACGCGCAAGCTGGCGCCGACTTTGGTGCGTTCGATCGATCGCGCGGTCAACCTGTGCATGCAGACGCTGGAGTTCGCCCGCGACGGCACGACGCAACTCGCGCTCGAGCGCGTGGCGCTGGCGCCGCTGATCGAAGACGTGTTCGCGGCGCTGGCGTCCGATCCGCAAGCGGCCGGGCTTTCGCATGCGATCGACGGCGCGGCCGCGGTCAGGGCTGATCGCGAGCAACTCTTCCGCGTGTTCAACAACGTGGTGCGCAACGCGATGCAGGCGGGCGCCAAGTCGGTCGCGCTCCGCGCGCAGGCGAGCGACGAGACGGTTGCGATCGACGTCGAAGACGACGGGCCCGGCCTGCCCGAACAGGTGCGCGGCGAGCTGTTTCATCCGTTCGTCGGCACCTCGAAAAAGGGCGGCACCGGCCTGGGTCTCGCGATCGCGCACGATATTCTGCGCCAGCACGGCGGCGACATCCGACTGATCGCAACCGGGCCCGCCGGCACGCATTTTCGCGTCGAATTGCCGCGCGCATAGGCCGATCGATGGCGGTTTTGCCGCCGCGGCGGCTTTGCTAGGATGCCGCCCCTTTCGCAGCCCGCCGTCGCCCCGATGACCTTCGAAATCGTCCGTACCGTTGCCGACCTGCGCGCCCGCGTGCGGGCCTGGCGGCATGCCGGCGAAACGATCGGCGTGGTGCCGACCATGGGCGCCCTGCACGAGGGCCACCTGCGGCTCATCGATGCGGCCCGGCTGCGCTGCACGCGCGTGATCGCAACCATCTTCGTCAATCCCACGCAGTTCGCGCCGAGCGAGGATTTCGCCCGCTATCCGCGCCGCGAGGCGGAGGACGCGGCGAAGCTCGCGGCGCGCGGCACCGCCCTGCTGTATGCGCCGACGCTCGGCGAAATCTATCCGCCCGGCTTCGTCAGCGAGGTGCGCGTGGCGAAATTGACCGACCATCTGTGTGGCGCGTTTCGGCCCGGGCATTTCGCCGGCGTGGCCACAATTGTCACGAAACTGCTCCAGCAGACGCAGCCGGATCGCGCGTTCTTCGGCGAGAAGGATTATCAGCAGCTGCAGGTCATCAAGCGCATGGTGCGCGATCTGGACATGCCGTTCGCGATCGAAGGTGTCGCCACGGTGCGCGAGGCGAGCGGCCTGGCGATGTCGTCGCGCAACGAGTACCTGACCCAAGATCAGCGCGCGGCCGCGCCGCAGCTTTATCGCGTCCTGTGCGCCATCGCGAACGCGCTCGCGCGCGGCGCCGATATCGCAGCGCAGCGCGCGTGGGGCATGGAGGAGCTCGGCCGGCACGGCTTCGCGCCGATCGATTATCTCGAAATCTGCGACGCCGAGGACTTGCAGCCGTTGACCGAAATCGAACGTCCGGCGCGCGTGCTGGTCGCCGCATATTTGGGAAAAACGCGCCTGATCGACAACGTCGCGGTCGCGATATCAGGGTTAAAAGCGTAGAAGAAAGCCAGCATATCCGCCGCTTTTGCACTTTTTTGCATGATTCGATTGAATTACGCCGCGTAAAGCCTCACATTGCAACCGTCGGCTCGCAAGGGGTTGACCCCTTCGTACTCTTTCGAGAGCCGACCCGGTCCCTCCCTCATCAGAGAATTGGCCCATCGTGCCTTCGGCCCGGTGGCATCTAAACGTGTTAAAGGAAAACTATGTCTATCGGCACTGTCAAATGGTTCAATACCCAAAAGGGTTACGGCTTCATCCAACCCGAAGATGCGTCCAAGGACGTATTCGTTCATATCTCGGCGGTCGAACGCGCGGGACTCTCAACGCTGCGTGAAGGCCAGAAGGTCAGCTACGATATCCAGCAAGAGCGCGGAAAATCGTCGGCGGCCAATCTCCGGACGCTCGATTGAAAAATTTGTGGGGCGGCCCCGATTTTGATCGGGACCGCCTCACTCGTTTTCGTGCCTCGTTGCTGAGGGCGATGGGAGTCTGTCATGTCGAAATTCGGCGGTTCACGCGCTGAAGAAGCGCGCCGTAAGGCTACGGACCAATTCGACCGCATCAAGCAGCGCGACGAAAACGCATTGCAGGAACGCGAAAAGCATACCCAGGCCGCTCACGCCAAGACCCAGAAATTGCGCGCTCTCCGGTTGGCCAAAGAAGCCGCGGACAAGGAAGCCGCCGAATTGAAGGCCGCGGAAATCGCCGTCGCCGTCCGCAGCGCCAAGCGCAAGGCCGCCAAGCCGAAGCCGGTTGCCGCCGCCGACACCAAGGCCTGATCCGCCGCGCGCCGGCTATTGCGCCCTGGTTATTGCGCCCTGGTTATTGCGTCAGGCGCAGCAGCAGCGGCACCAGGATCGCGGTCGCCAAGCCATTCAATGCCATCGCCAATCCGGCAAACGTCCCGGCCAACTCGTTGACCTGGAACGCCCGCGCCGTGCCGATGCCGTGCGCGGCGACGCCGACGGCGAAGCCGCGCGCTGGCCAATCCTTGATGCCCAGCAGATTTAATATCGGCGTTGCGACGATCGCGCCGACGATGCCGGTTGCGATCACCATGACGGCGGTCAGCGCCGGGATGCCGCCGATCTGCCCCGCGATGCCCATGGCGATCGGCGTGGTGACCGATTTGGGCGCCAGGGAACGCAGCGTCTCCGGCGTCGCGCCCAGCAGATAGGCGATGCCGACCGCCGAAACAATGGCGGTTACGGATCCCGCGAGTAGCGCTGCGGCCATCGGCAGCAGCGCAGCTTTGACGCGCGCGAAATTCTGCAGCACCGGCACCGCCAATGCGACGGTCGCCGGGCCCAACAGGAAATGCACGAACTGCGCGCCGTCGAAATACGCGTCGTACGTGGTACCCGTCGCCAGCAGCACGGCGATCAGCAGGATCACCGACAGCGCAACGGGATTAAGCAGCGGGTTCTGTCCGGCCTTCCGGTACAGGCGGAACGACAGGTAATAGGCCAGGCACGTCGCGGTCAGCCACAACAGCGGCGTGGCGCTCAGATAAACCCAGAAATCGTCGAGCCGGTTCATGGTGCCGCTCGCTTTTCAAGGCGGCGCGCGACCAGTCGAAACACCAGCGCCGCGACGACGATGGTCAGCATCGTGCTCAGCAGCAGCGCAGCGCCGAGCGCCAGCCATTCCGAGCGCAGCCGCTCCAGATGCACGATCACGCCGACGCCGGCCGGCACGAACAACAACGAGAGATGCGACAGCAGCGTCGTGGCGGTAACGTTCAGCGGTTCGTCGACGCGGCGGCGAAGCGCCAAAATCAGGAAAAGCAGGACGGCGCCGAGAACCGGGCCGGGAATCGGCAGGTCCGCCAGACGCGCCGCGGTTTCGCCGGCCAGCTGACAGAGCAGAATCAGGACCAGCGCGCCGATCATCGCCGGCGCCTCAGCCGGCCGGCGAAATCGCCGCCGCGCGGCGTGGCCGCACCAGAAGCACCAATGCCACGGCCGCGAGCACGAAGAACAGGGCAACCAATTCGCGCCATGTCACAACCTCGCCGAGAATGAGCGCGCTGGCGCCGACGCCGATCACCGGCGTCATCAGCGAGCCGATCGAGCCGACCGTGGCCGGCAGCATCGCCACGACCCTGAACCATAAAATATAGCCGAGTACGACGCCGACCAGTAACAGGTACAAGCTGGCCAGGCTTGCCCGCAGGCTCATCCGATCGAGCACGAATTTTTCCGTCAGCACGGCGATGATGAGGATCGGGATCACGCCCAGCAGCAGCTGCCAGCCGGCGCAGGCGATCATCGACGGCGACCAGGTCCAGCGTTTCATCAGCACCATGCCGAGGCCCCAGGTGACCGCGGCGCCGAGCATGAACAGGGCGCCGATCGGATGTTCGCCGATGCGGTTGAAATCGACCGACATCAGCACCGCCATGCCGCACATGCCGAGGAGCAGCGCGGCAATCCGGCGCCAATCCATCCGCTCCTTGAGCAGCAACACGCTGAATATCGCGGTCCAGATCGGCATCGTGTAGCAGATAATCGCCGCGTGGCCGGCGCCCATGAACTTCAGGCCATAGCCGGAAAATACGTGCCAGCCGGTGATGTTGAGCAGCGAGACGAAGCCGAGCGACGGCACCTCGCGCCATGGCAGTGCCACGCGCTGCTTCATCGCGAGCGCAATGCCGATCAGCGCCAGCCCGCCGACGCCGCACAAGGCGGCGCGGAATTGCCAGATCGGCAGTTCCAGGAATACCGTGCGCATGGCCGGCCAGCTGGTGCCCCAGACGAACCAAAGACTGATGAGCGCCGCAACGCCGAGTGCGGGCAAATGCGCGCGTGTGCCTTTACTTGCGGTCATGAGTTCAGCGGCTCCGGCGGGTTCGATGTTTGCGGCTTGATCATCACCAGGGCCACCGCCGCCACGACCAGCACGAGCGCCGACAGCTCGCGCCAGCCGAGCGGCTCATGGAGAATGAGCGCCGCGCTGACCAAGCCGACGGCCGGGGTCAGCAATGTGCCGATCGAGGAGATCGCGATCGGGAAAATCACCACAATGCGAAACCACGCGTAGTAGCACAGCACCAGCGAAACGAAGGTGACGTACATCGAGGCG
>JBFWYO010000127.1:0-8407 GCA_050186335.1 Alphaproteobacteria bacterium
TGTAGCGCCGGTTGCTCCGTTCGGTCTCCGATCCGCCAAAACTGGCCATTACTGCCTCCGGGACTGGGTAATTGATATCGGGTCGATATTATCCACTTGGGCTAATTCGGGCAATAATAATTTCGAGTCGAAAAACTAGCGATTCGACAAGGACATAGCGAAAACCCCAGGATTCGGCTATTTTTCCCTCCGGTCTGGATTTCCACGATTCCGCGCACTAGCTTGCTGCCAGGCGACTTTCCAACGGAACGCAGGATTCATGGTCCACCAAGCTCGGGTGATCGGCTCTCCGGCCCAGCGCATGTCGACCTTGGTCAATCGGTTGGGCCGAGCGGTGCATTGCCTGCAGTTCGCTGAAGGACTTAACCCCGCACAATGGGAAGCGTTGCGTTATTTGACGCGTGCGAACCGTTATTCGCGCACGCCCAGCGCTTTGGCGGATTATCTCGGCACCACCAAAGGCACCGCATCGCAGACGATCAAAGCGCTGGAAGCCAAGGGCATGGTCGCGCGCGAGCGCGTTGTCGAAGACGGCCGCGCCGTGCGGCTGACGTTGACGCAAGCCGGACTGGATATTCTGGCGCGCGATCCGCTGCAGCGCATGGATCAGGTGGCGGCGACATTGGCCGGCGATCTGCCGGCGGCCAACCAGACGCTGCAGACGTTGGTCAACCAGCTGCAGGCGACGTTCGGTCTGCGCGAGTTCGGCCTGTGCAACGAGTGCACGCATTTCTGCAAGAACGCGACCGAAGGCGCCAAGCCCGCCGCCGCCGCGCCGGCCGACGCGGCGAACGGCCCGCATCAATGCGGTCTCAACAAGGATCCGCTGTCGGATAAGGACAGCCACCAGATCTGCGCCAACTTCCGTTCGTAAAACTTCGCCCGACAATGCCCTGGCGTCGCGTCCTGCGGTAGCGATGAAAGCTGTCATCGTTTACGCTGCCCGGTGTGCCTGCGGGGTAGGTTGCATGCGTTTGGTAATATTTACGAGCGTAGCGTTGGTCTTGGGCGCAGCCGCTGCCCACGCGGAACAGCAAGCGTCGCCCGTGCGCCAGTGCGTGCTCGCGGCGCCCGGCGAGGAGGCGCTGTTGGCGTGTCACAAAGCCGAGTATGCGCGCCAGGATAAGCGTCTGAACGACGCCTTCCGCGCGCTCGTGCCGCTGGCCGGTCAGAATGCCGGGATCAACGCCAATCCCGACGTAGCGGGTACGCGTAAGTCGCTGCGTGCGGCGCAGCAGGCGTGGGTTGCGTTTCGCGACAAGGAGTGCGCATGGCAGGGCGAGCGCCACGCGCGCGGGCCCGATATCGAAATGGCGGAAACGCTTTGCCTGGCCCGCGTCACCGCGCGCCGCGCCGATGAACTGGAATCGCTGGTCCGACTTTACCGGAAGTGACGCACGTCATGCGCTTCGTCGTTTTTCAGCATCACCCGGCCGAACATCCCGGCGTCTATCGCGACCTGATGCGCGCCGATGGCGTCGCGTGGGACACGGTCGAACTCGATCAAGGGCAGACGATTCCGTCGCTCGACCGGTACGATGCCATGATCGCCATGGGCGGGCCGCAGGACGTATGGCAGACCGACCAATACAAGTGGCTGGTGCCCGAGAAGGCCGCGATCCGCGGTTGGGTGCAGGCACGGAAACCCTATTTGGGCATATGCCTCGGTCATCAATTGCTGGCCGATGCGCTGGGCGGCGCCTGCGCCATGATGCGGCAGCCGGAAATCGGCATCTTCGACTATGAATTGAACGCGCAAGGCCAGGCGGATGCGATTTTTTCCGGCATTGCCACGACCTCACCGTGTCTGCAGTGGCACGCGGTCGAAGTCGCGACCGCGCCGCCGGGCGCGGAAATTCTGGCATCGTCGCCGGCGTGCGCAAATCAAGCCATGCGGGTGGGCGAGCGGGCCTACGGCATGCAGTTTCATGTCGAGGCGACGGACACGACCGTGCGTGAATGGGGCTGCGTGCCGGAATACGAAGCCGCGCTCAATAAATCGCTCGGCGCCGGCGGGTTGCAGATGTTCGAAACACAGACCGCACGCACGCTGGCGTCACTCAACGCACAGGCCGCACAGGTTTACAAAAACTTCGCAGCGCTCGTGCGTCGCGTGAGAGTTAGGCGCTAAACGATTGAATTCCCGTGATTGCTCGGCCGAGAATCAGCGCGTGCACGTCATGCGTGCCCTCGTAGGTGTTGACTGCTTCCAGGTTCATGACGTGGCGGATGACGTGGAACTCGTCTGAAATGCCGTTGCCGCCGTGCATGTCGCGCGCGGTGCGGGCGATGTCGAGCGCCTTGCCGCACGAATTGCGCTTGATCAGCGAGATCATCTCCGGTGCCGCCTTGCCCTCGTCGAACAGGCGGCCGACGCGCAGGCAGGATTGCAGGCCGATCGAGATTTCCGTCTGCATGTCGGCGAGCTTTTTCTGGATTAGCTGATTGGCCGCGAGCGGCCGGCCGAACTGCTTGCGGTCGATCGTGTACTGGCGCGCCGCATGCCAGCAGAATTCCGCGGCACCCAGGGCGCCCCAGGCGATGCCGTAGCGCGCGCGGTTGAGACAACCGAACGGGCCGGCTAGGCCTTGGACGTTGGGCAGCAGATGGCCGTCCGGCACGACCACATTGTCCATGACGATTTCGCCGGTCGTCGAGGCGCGCAGCGAGAATTTGCCCTCGATCTTGGGCGCCGACAGGCCCTTCATGCCCTTTTCCAGCACGAAGCCGCGGATGACGCCGTCCTCGGTCTTCGCCCAGACGACGAACACGTCGGCGATCGGCGAATTGGTGATCCACATCTTGTTGCCGGTCAGCGAATAGCCGCCGTCGACCTTCTTGGCGCGGCTCTTCATGCTGCCGGGATCCGAACCGTGGTCCGGCTCGGTCAGGCCGAAGCAACCGACCCACTCGCCGGTCGCCAGCTTGGGCAGGTATTTCATCCGCTGTTCTTCGGTGCCGTAGGCGTAGATCGGGTGCATGACCAGGCTCGACTGCACGCTCATCGCCGAGCGATAGCCGCTGTCCACGCGCTCGACTTCGCGCGCGACCAAGCCGTAGGTGACATAACTTGCACCGGCGCAGCCGTATTTCTCCGGTATCGTGCTGCCGAGCAGTCCGAGCGCGCCCATTTCGTTCATGATTTCGCGATCGAATTTTTCATGGCGGTTGGCCATGAGGACGCGCGTCATCAGTTTTTCCTGGCAGTAAGCGCGCGCGGCGTCGCGCACCATCTTCTCGTCTTCGTTGAGCTGATCGTCGAGCAGGAATGCGTCGTCCCACTGGAACGCGCCGTAGGCATTGTGCGGATTCTTGGCGGTGGCGGGCTTAAGCGCGGGCTGGGCCATGGCGAACTCCTTTGGTCACGCGAAATGGCGGGCCGCTTATCGCCGATCCGAGCGCCGATGTCAAAATGTTTTAAGTCTAAACTATCGGCGCGTTCCGGCCCTTTGCGGACAGGAACGGATTATACAGAGCAAAGCCGATCCGACCAATGCCGCAGCTCCGACCGAACCCCGCGCGGTTAGCCGATAACCTTTGCCTTCTCCCGTACGATGGGATAATTCCGAATCGAGCGACGTCGGCTGCGCCGCCGAAGGGCTGCGCCGAGGTTTGCGTCTTCGGGGCGACGCACGGATGGAGTCATGGAAGGCTCGCTGGCGTATTTCATCAATCAGCTGGTCAACGGCGTCTCGTTAGGCGCGGTTTATGGATTGATCGCCATCGGATACACGATGGTGTACGGCATCATCGGCATGATCAACTTCGCGCACGGCGAAGTGTTCATGATCGGCTCGTTCATTTCCCTGCTGGTCTTTTTCGTCCTCGGCGCGCTCGGCATCACATGGATTCCGCTGGCGATCCTGTTGATGCTGATCTTCGCGATGGTGCTGACGTCGATATACGGCTGGGCGCTCGAGCGGGTCGCGTATCGGCCGCTGCGCGGCGCGCCGCGGCTGGCCGCGCTGATCACCGCGATCGGCATGTCGATCTTCCTGCAGAACTACGTGCAGCTGCTGCAGGGCGCGCGGCCGAAGCCTCTGCAGCCGCTGATCTCGGGCGGCATTAATTTTTATACGGTGAAGACGCCGGGCGGCACCGATTACGCCGTGCAGATGAGCTTCATGCAGATATTCATTATCGTCGTCACGCTCGTTCTTATGCTGGCGTTCACCTACATCATCACCAGAACGTCGCTCGGCCGCGCGCAACGCGCGTGCGAACAGGATCGCGGCATGGCGGCGCTGCTCGGCATCAACGTCGATCGCACGATCTCGCTGACGTTCGTCATCGGCGCGGTGCTCGCCGCGGTCGCCGGATTGATGTTCCTGTTGCGCTATGGCTCGATCGATTTCTTCATCGGCTTTCAGGCCGGCATCAAGGCATTCACCGCCGCCGTGCTGGGCGGCATCGGCTCGATCCCGGGCGCCATCCTCGGCGGCATCCTGATCGGCGTCATCGACGTTTTCTTCTCGGCGTATATCAGCATCGAATACAAGGACGTCGCGGTGTTCGCGGTGCTCGTCCTCGTGCTTATCTTCATGCCGACCGGCTTGCTCGGCCGCCCGGACATCGAGAAGGTCTGAGCATGAAGGATTCCGCTTCGGCAACGCGTCTGCTCCTTCACCCGGGCGCGATGTTCAAGGAAGCCGGGATGACCGCCCTGGTCGTGTTTGCGCTGGCGATCGGGCTGGTCGGCTTCGAGCTGCGCGATGTGCCCGGCGCGCTGGCGTTGCATACGCACTTCGCCGACGTGGCGGCCGCGGTCGGCATCGCGTTCGTCGGGCGCATCGGCCTGATCCTGGTCCGCCACGGGTACGGGCTGCCGGTTCTGATCGTCGCCGGGCTGGTCAGTTTGGTCATGGTCGCGATCCTGCTGGCGAGCGGGCTGATCGCGGGCGAACCGGCGTGGGTCAAGAAGCTGCTGCCGTTCAACAGTCCGGTCATGCATTGGGCGCTCGCGCTGGTCGCCTTGATCCTGGCCGGGCGGGGGGCGGTGGTGTGGCGGCGCGGCCCGGTCGCTCCGGCGGCGAAGCCGGCCACCAACGGGCGCTGGGCCGCCGCGGTCGACAAATATGCCGGGCTGGTGCTGGTGCTGGTCGCCGTCACGTTCCCGTTCTGGCCGTGGACCTCGACGCGCGACTTGGACGTGGCGATCCTCGTCGTCACCTACATCATGCTCGGCTGGGGCCTGAACATCGTGGTCGGTCTGGCCGGATTGCTGGATCTCGGCTACGTCGCGTTCTATGCCGTCGGCGCCTACAGTTACGCGCTGCTCGCCACCTCGCTCGGCCTCGGCTTCTGGGTCTGCCTGCCGCTCGCCGGCTTGTTCGCGGCGATGGCCGGCGTGCTGCTCGGCTTTCCGGTGCTGCGTCTGCGCGGCGATTATCTCGCCATCGTCACGCTCGGTTTTGGCGAAATGATCCGGGTGACGCTGCTGAACTGGACCGAGCTGACCAACGGGCCGAACGGCATTTCGAGCATTCCCTGGCCGACTCTGTTCGGCCTCAATTTCTCGACCATCCCGCCCGAAGGCGAGACCGCCTTTCATGAGTATTTCGGGCTCGAGGAGTCGCAGAACTACGCGCTGATGTTTCTGTTCTATCTGATCGCCGCGATGGCGCTGGTGACCAACTGGTTCACGCTGCGCATCCGCAAGCTGCCGATCGGCCGCGCGTGGGAGGCCTTGCGCGAGGACGAGATCGCCTGCCGCTCGCTCGGCATCAATCCGACCAATACCAAGATGACCGCATTCGCCATCGGCGCCATGTTCGGCGGTTTCGCGGGCGCGTTCTTCGCCACCAAGCAGACCTTCATCAGCCCGGAAAGCTTCACGTTTATCGAGTCCGCGGTGATCCTGGCGATCGTCGTGCTCGGCGGCTTCGGCAGCCAGATGGGCGTCGTGCTTGCCGCCGCGTTGCTGATCGGCCTGCCGGAACTGTTCCGCGATCTCGCGCTGTTCCGCATGCTGGCGTTCGGCGCGGCGATGGTGCTGATCATGCTGTGGAAACCGGGCGGCCTGGTCGGCCGTCGCGAACCGACCATCCGGCTGCACGCCAAGGGACGCGGCTGACATGGGCGAAGCGTTGCTCACGGTCGAGCATTTGACCATGCGCTTTGGCGGCCTGGTCGCGGTCGACGATGTCAGCTTCTCGGCCGGCCATAAGCGAATCACCGCGATCATCGGCCCGAACGGCGCCGGCAAGACCACGGTCTTCAACTGCCTCACGGGATTTTATAAGCCCACTGTCGGCCGCCTGGCGCTCAAGGCGCCGCACGGGAACTTTCTGCTCGAGCGCATGGAGGGGTTTCGCATTGCGCAGCGGGCGAAAGTGGCGCGCACGTTCCAGAATATCCGATTGTTCGCCAAGATGACCGTCTTGGAAAACCTGATCGTCGCGCAGCACAACAAGCTGATGCGCGCGTCGCATTGGACGGTCGGCGGCCTGTTTGGCATCGGTGGATACAAGACATCGGAAGCCAAGGCGCTGGACCTGGCCCGCTACTGGCTGGATCGCATGCATCTGACCGAACGCGCCGACATGGCGGCCGAAAGCCTGCCGTACGGCGATCAGCGCCGCCTCGAAATCGCGCGCGCCATGTGCATCGAGCCTTCGATGCTGTGCCTGGACGAGCCGGCCGCCGGTCTCAATCCGCGCGAATCGGCGGACCTGAATACGCTGCTTCGATTCATCCGCGACGAACACGGCATCGGCGTCCTGCTGATCGAACACGACATGAGCGTGGTCATGCAGATTTCCGATCACATCGTGGTGCTCGATTACGGCCGCAAGATTTCCGAGGGCGCGCCGGAGAAAGTGCGCAACGATCCGGCCGTCATTCGCGCCTATCTCGGCGAGGACGACGCGGACGATGCGACGACGGCGGGGCGCGCGTGATGCTGAAAGTCGTCGATCTGCACACGCGTTACGGCAACATCGAGGCGTTGCGCGGCGTCGACGTAGAAGTCAATCAGGGTGAGATCGTCACATTGATCGGCGCCAACGGCGCCGGCAAGTCGACGCTGCTGATGACGATCTGCGGCAATCCACGGGCTGCGGCGGGGACCATTACCTTCGAAGGCACCGACATCACGCGCCGGCCGACGCACGAGATCGTCCGCATGGGTCTGGCCCAGTGCCCGGAGGGTCGCCGTATTTTTCCGCGCATGACGGTGATGGAGAACCTCCAGCTCGGCGCAACTCTCGGCAATCCCGCGCATTTCGCCGACGACATTGCGCGGGTCTTTCATCTGTTTCCGATTCTCGACAAGCGGCAGGGCCAGCGGGCGGGTACATTGTCCGGCGGCGAACAGCAGATGCTGGCGATCGGCCGCGCGCTGATGAGCCGGCCGCGCATGCTTCTGCTCGATGAGCCCTCGCTCGGGTTGGCGCCGTTGGTCGTGCGTCAGATCTTTCAGGTCATCCGCGAGATCAGCAAGAGCGGGACCACAGTGTTTCTGGTCGAGCAGAACGCGTTTCACGCGTTGCGTCTGGCCGGTCGCGCCTACGTCATGGCGAACGGCAAGATCGTCAAGACCGGAAGCGGGCAGGCGCTGCTGACCGATCCGGAGATTCGTGCCGCTTATCTGGAAGGCGCGCATTGATGCGCGGGAGTTGATGGAATTTTTCGGCACCACATGGCCGATCTTCATCGGCGCCACGGTTCTGTTCATGGGCTTCGCCGCCTTCATGAGCGGCCGCGCCTTGGCGGTCGGCTGGAAATCCGTCTGGCACCTGGCGCCGGCGTCGATCCTGCTGGGATTGGGCGATCGGTTCGTCGTCTGGGCCTTGTTTCAGGCCGAATTGGTGACGCTGCCCGGCCTGGTGCTGGATACGCTCGTGCTCGGGGCGATCGCCTTGTTCGCGTACCGCGTGACGCTTGCCCGCCGCATGGTGCAGCAATATCCGTGGCTCTACGAACGTGTCGGCCTGGTGGCGTGGCGCCGCAAAGCCGGCGCGCCGGAGTTCTAGTTCGGCGCCGGCCGGCCGGATGCGCCGGTTTTCCGCCGTACTGCCGGGGTCGAGCTTGTCCGCCCCCTTGTCCGGCGGGCCTTTCCGGTCTAATCAAATAGTCCAAAGGGAACCGCTTCCGGGCCGGTTCCGAGGCCGGGTCTCGCTCAAGGTCGAGGGGAGGGCGGGACCGGCTACACGGCCTGCCGTCCGATCAGGGCGGCGGCAGTAGAAAAGCCCGGTTCAGCCTTCACGTCTACGTCCTGACAGACGTCTTTTTGGGAGCGCATTTACGATGAGAAAATTCACGGTTGCGTTGCTCGCCGCAGCGGCGGTGACAGCGTTGTCGATGAACGCGGCTTACGCGGACATCAAGATTGCCGTCGCCGGTCCGATGACCGGCCAGTACGCGTCGTTCGGCGAACAGATGAAACGCGGCGCCGAGTTGGCCGTCG
>JBFWYO010000128.1:0-8335 GCA_050186335.1 Alphaproteobacteria bacterium
TTGCCGCCGCTCTTGTGGACCTCTTCGAGAATCGCGGCCGCCGCCGACAGGCCCAGGCCGCTACCGCCATATGCTTCAGGGATCAGTACCGCGAGATACCCGGCCTCGGTCAGCGCCTTGACGAATTCGGTCGGATACGCGCGTTCGCGATCCAGCGCGCGCCAATAGCTGCCGGGAAACCGCGCGCACAGAGCGCGCACGGAATCGCGGATCGCGGCGATGTCTTCCGCGTCGGAATGCCGATCCGATTCCGGTTTCGCGACGTCCATTTCGTTCATGCGCCGGTCCCTTGCCTGGTGCGGGAAGACGATAGTCTTGCCGGCCGCCGCGTGCAATCTTGGCAGGCATCCGGCAAGAGGGGATTGCGATGGCGAGCGAACAGGATCGTTTGGCGCAGGCCGCCAAGCCGATGGCGGACGCGATGCGGCTGCACAAGCAATATCGCGGCAAGGTGCAGGTGCTGCCGAAATGCCCGGTCAGCGCGCCGTCGGATTTCGCGATCTGGTACACACCCGGCGTCGCGGCGCCGTGCCGCGCGATCGAGGCCGATCGCAAGCTGGTTTACGAGTACACCAACAAGGGCAACAGCATTGCGGTCGTCAGCGACGGCTCGCGCGTGCTCGGCCTCGGCAATATCGGGCCCGAGGCGGGTTTGCCGGTGATGGAAGGCAAGGCGCTGCTGTTCAAATATCTCGGCGGCGTGGACGCCGTGCCGATCTGCCTGAAGACGCAGGAACCGGATGAGATCGTTCGCGCGGTCGAATGGCTGCAGCCGTCGTTCGGCGGCATCAACCTGGAGGACATCGCCCAGCCGAAATGCTTTCGCGTGCTCGATGCGTTGCGGCAAAGCTGCACGATTCCGGTCTGGCACGACGATCAGCAGGGCTCGGCGACCGTGCTGCTGGCCGGGCTGATCAATGCGCTGCGCGTCGTCGGCAAGGATATCCGGACCGCGCGTCTGACTCTGGTCGGGATCGGCGCCGCGAACTTCGCGACCTATCGGCTGCTGAAATCCTACGGCGTCGATCCGGCTCACATTATTGCCTGCGACAAAGCCGGCACACTGCATGGAGGCCGCGCGGATATCGAAGCGCAGCAGGCGACGTTCGCCGAGAAATGGCAGGTGTGCCGGGAAAGCAATGCCGACAATCTGCGCGGCGGCATCGAGCCGGCGCTGCGCGGCGCCGACATCTGCATCGCGTTTTCCCATCCGGATCCGACCTTGATCAAGCCGGAATGGGTGCGCGGCATGGCGCGCGATGCGATCGTGTTTGCCTGCGCCAACCCGGAGCCGGAAATCTGGCCTTGGCTGGCGCGCGAGGCCGGCGCCCGCATCGTCGGCACCGGGCGCAGCGATTTCCCCAACCAGGTCAATAATTCGCTGGCGTTTCCCGGCATTTTTCGCGGGGTGCTCGACGTGCGCGCGCGCACGATCACCGACGGCATGGCGATCGCGGCCGCCGAGGCGCTTGCCGGCGCGCTCGATGCGTCGGCGCTGGGGGAGCAGTGCATCCTGCCGGGCATGGACGATTGGCAGACCGCCGCAAAAGTCGCCGCGGCGACTGCGATGCAGGCCCAGGCGGAGGGCGTCGCGGGCCACGCGATGACGCACGCCGAGGCGTACGAACGGGCGCGCCGAACCATTGCCGATGCGCGCGCGGCAACCGCATGCCTGATGCAGAGCGGCAGCATCGCCGCCAAAGCGGGCCAGTAACGAAGCCGACAAAAAAGGCCGGGTGCATGGGCGCCCGGCCTCGGATGGTCGTGAATTGGCTCCGGCGGAGGGATTCGAACCCCCGACCCGGCGGTTAACAGCCGCCTGCTCTACCACTGAGCTACGCCGGAATTATGGGAGGACGCCCCGGAAGGCGCTTCGGGCGGCGCTTATAGCAACCCGGCCAAATCCGCGCCAGCCCATTTTATCGCGGGGCGGCGGCGCTTATCCCGGCAAACGGTCGCGCGGCCGGTTCAGGTGCGCGGCTTGTCCTTGTGCCGGTGCCGTCGATGCTCGGCGGCTTGGGCAGGCTCGGGGTCTTCCGCCGACGTCGCGTGACCGTGGCTCTTGGCGTGCTCGCGCCGGTGATGCTCGAGCTCCTCGGCCCGCTCGTGCGCGGTGCGCGCGATGGTTTCGCGCAGTTCCGCATCACTTTCCATCAGTTCCTCGAAATCCTCGGATTCCAGCTCCAGCAGGCGGCATTCGGTCACCGCGACCACGGTGGCCGAGCGGCGCGCTTTGCCGAGCAGCGCCATTTCGCCGAAGAATTGCCCGCCCTTGAGCCGGATCGGGTGCGGATGCAGCGCCACTTCGACTTCGCCCGAGGCGATGAAATACATCGATTCGGCGGGTTCGCCCCGGCGCACGATGGTCTCGCCCGGCTCGACGATGCGCGGTCGCAAATGCTGTGTGATTTCGGCGATCCGCGGCGCCACGAGGCGCGAGAAGAACGGCACCTGCGACACCAGCGTCCAGGTCACGACGAAATCGCGCTTCCTGATTTCCTCCGCAAACCCGCTGGCCAGGATGCCGGCGGGCAGCGCGAACATACCGACGCCTAGGAGGGTCACGAAGCCGCCGATCATGCGGCCGAGCGGCGTGATCGGCGTCATATCGCCGTAGCCGACCGTGGTCAGCGCCGCCAGCGCCCACCACATGGTCGCCGGGATGCTCGAGAACACCTGCGGCTGCGCCGCGCGTTCGACGTAGTAAATGACCGACGACGACAGCACGAGCAGGATCAGGATGATGATCACGCAGCCGCCGAGCGCCCGGCGTTCGCCATAGATGACTCGCCCCAACATGCTCATCGCCGGCGAGAAGCGCGCCAGCTTGAATATGCGCAGCAGGCGGACCGCGATCAGGAACCCGAATCGTGCGACGTGACCAACGCAATGCAGGAGGGCAGGATGCCGGCCAGGTCGACCAATGCATAGGTCGAGAGCGCATAGCGCAGCCGTCCGCGCACCGGGTGCTGATATCTGATGCGCGGGCTGTAAACGCAAAGCCAAAGGCGCGCCGCGTATTCGACGGCAAAGACCAGGATCGCGACGAACTCGATCGCGGCGAAAACGTCGGGATGATTCCGGCCGAGCGCGGGCACGGTCTCGAGGCAGACGGCGATCACGCTGACCAGGATGGTCAGCATCAGAAAAGTCTGCACCGCGCGCGCCCACGGATGCCGATGCATCGGGCCTTCGAGGATTTGATAGAGCAGACGTGGGCCGTGCAGGGCCATGGGCGGCTAGATCCGTGGACGTAACCCAATCATCCTAACACGGTTTGGCTGAGCCGGATTGCCGCAGCGGTCGCCGCTACGAATTGAGGAATTTCAATCGACGGCACGCCGCCTGCGCCTTGAAGGTCTTTTCGTACTGCTCCTGCAGCGCCAGCGCCGCGGCGGCGTTCGACTCGCCGAGGGCGGCCTGCTGCTGGATGCGCTGGAAGCTCTGGTACCAAACGGTGGAATGGAAGGTCAGATCGATGGCGGCCTGACCAAGGCGCATGGTCGTGCCGACCAACGGTGCATATTGCGTCGCACTAAAGGCAAAATTGAGAACATCGTTCGTCGCTGCACGAAGCAGCGCCTGCATCACATCAAGTCCGGGCGTGTCTAAATCGTCGCCCATGATTTTTTGCAGTTCAGGGTCTTCGACGGCCATACGCACTTCCTCGTTATGTTGGACTAATTCCCTTAGGACTACGCTGATCGTGTTTCTAGACAACGTCCAAATTTTCTCCGAATCCTTGTTCAACGTCTCGATGTTCTTTAGCTCATTGAGCTTGTCTTGAGATGCGTTGATCTTCTTGGCGAGCGGCCCCATCTTACCGTAGAGACGGCTTGCCGCATGCTTAGTCGCGGCGTTTTTTCCGGCGCCGCGAAGCGAATCGGATTGCTTCTGTAATTCTTTTATTTTTTCGGTAACAGCCGCCATTTTATTCGCGATGAGCTGGCCGGCGATCGCTTTGGTTATGTCCTTTGCCATATCCACCGCGGCTTTCTCGTTGCGCCGAGTCCACGCCTCCAATTCGGCGACGGAAGTTTTGTTTGCCTGGCCCTGGGTTTCGACCGCGCGCCGATCCGATGCAAGCTGGGCGGGGATTCCGGCGCAAATGGCACGCGGCTGCTCGGCCCTCGAACGTTCAAGTTGCGCCTGGCGCGCCAATTCCCGGTTCGTGCTGTCGAGCGTCGCCTGGTTGACGGCAATCGCCTGGCGCGCCACCTGCAAGGCGGCGGCATTGTTCGCCTGGCTCGCGGCGGCCTCGATCTGGCGCGCGTCTGCGAGACCGTGCTTGGCCGTTTCGAGCTTGCGATCGAGCGCCGTGCGATCGCGGCGGGTAGAGTAGCGGGCGGCTTCGTAATCGTGGATCGGTTGGTAGCGGGAAGCGTTATCTTGTGCGAGGGCGGAAGACAATGTGTCAGAATAGAAAAGAGTTCCGACAATCAAAAAAATTGCGCATCGACGGCTCATTAAAATGGGCTTCATCATCCATGTCCCGCCTGAATTAACTCAAGTTATCGAGTGCGTGCGTAGACCTGACCCGCGTTGGTCAGTCGAAAAATCGTTTCGTTACCATACTGTAGGCAACTTTCTTCTAAGTTCTGTCCGCCATTGGTCAATCGGAAGGTACAGACTTGATGCCGACTCTCGTTAAACGGTGCTGGGATAAAGCCCATGTTATGTCTTGCCACGACCATGGTGTGATTTGCAGAAGCAACGCTAAAGATCCGACTACCGTAACCTCTCGGTTCCATTCGGCTGGTGATCGAATAACCCGTGCCGTTCCAGCGAATGGTGAGCCACTCGGTCGCCGGTTCGTCTAGCGAGCCGAAAGGCTTCGTCGAACGCCATTCCCCTTCGATGGTCACGTTCGGGCGGCTGGGGACGGCCGGCTTGGTCTGGGCCTGGGTTGCAGGTCTAGACGCGGGCGGCGGCACGCGCTTGGCGGCTTCGGCCTTGGCTTCGAGTTCGTATATCTTGTCCTGTGCCGCTCGCGTATCCGCGGCACCCGGTGCCGCCAGCAGATACCAGCGCAATGCTGCGATCGCCTCTGTAAATTGACCGCGCAGTTCATACGCCTTCGATTGATTGAAATACGCGTCGCCGAGCCACGGCGCCAATCGCAGCGCCTGCGCATACTGCTGCACAGCCAGATCGTAATCCTGGGCACCCTTGGCGTTCTGCACGAAGGTGTTGCCGCGCACCCAGAAGCGCCGCGCCTCTTCGGACACCGAAGGCGGCGGATTCAGCGCGAGGGCGATCTTGATTACCCGCTCGCGCAGCGCCGCGTCGGCTGGTTTTTTCTGCAATTCGGCGGTGACTTGATCGAGCTCGGCGCGCGTGCCCTGGGCAAACGCATTGATATCGTTGCCGCCGAACGGTCCGATCAGCCCAGCACAAAGCCCAATGACGAAGACACGAAATAGTCGAAACACGATGTCCCCCTAATTTCTTGATTGAACTTATTATTGCGTGCGCCGCAGAGTGTCCCGGGATTGACACGAGGGGTTGGTACAGACAGCGCCATTGAGGAACATTTGGCAGGTCCGCTCCAACGATTCGCCGCCGTTCGAAAGCTGGAGATCGCAAATGTTGGTATAATTGTAGTTAGGCGGCGTAAGCCAGTCTGCGCGAATTTTCATGCTCGTGTCACTTGCTGAAACGATCGAGAATGGCCTAGCGCCGCTGATTTGAACGATTGCCAAAGAATATTGACTGCCGCTCTTACGTATCGTGATGGTTTCCCACCACATGGCATTGTTTTGAATCCACTCGATCCGCCACACACCTTCGATGGTCACGGCTGGGCGCACTGGCACAGCCGGCCTCGTCTGCGCCGGCGTCGCCGGCTTGGCGGCGGGCGGACGCGCGCGTTTGATGGCTTCGGCTTTTTCTTCCAGGACGTAAATCTTGTCCTGTGCAGCCCGCGTGTCGCCGGCATTGGGTGCCGCTAATTTGTACCAGCGGAGCGCCGCGATCGCGTCGGGGAAGCGCTGGCGCAATTCGTAGGCCTTCGACTGGTTGAAATAGGCATCGGCAAACCATGGGGCGAGGCGCAGCGCCTGCTCGTACAGCGCGATGGCGCGATCGTAGTCGGCGGGCGTCTTAGCCGCTTCCAGCGCGGTATTGCCGCGCACGAACGCGCGCCGTGCCTCTTCAGGTGGATCGGGCGTGGGCACGAGCGCTAGGGCGATCTTGATCGCGCGCTCGCGCAATGCGGCGTCGCCGGGTTTCTTTTGCAGTTCGGCCGTCGCCACATCGAGATCGGCGCGCGTGCCTTGGGCACTGATTGGCGCGGCAAATAGACAAACCGCGATCGCAACTACAATGCCTAATTTGGTCATTACTCGCCCTCGGTTTGAGGCGCCATTATTGTGCTCGGGAATAAGTTCGATTCCACTTGAGGTTGAAGTTCATTTCATTTTTGTACTGGTCGCACGACATTTCCAACATCTGTCCGGCCGTAGTGAGACGATAGATGCAGATATCGTGAAGTTTTCCGGTATACGGATCATTGGGATGGTCGGATCGAATCTTCAACTCGGTATCGTTCGCCGAAATTGGTAAGAAAGGGCCGTTTCGATATCGGCCCGGCGATTCAACTATCAACGTATATTGTGTGCCAGATCGGGCAATAGTGACGATTTGATATACTGGCTCGGACGGTGTGTTTACGTTTGCGCGCCAAGTCCCCTCGATTGTCACTAATGATCGCGGCGGCGCGACCGTGGTCGTCTTCGCCGGTTGGACGGGTTTGGCTGCCGGCGGCGGCGCGCGTTTTGCGGCCTCGGCCTTTTCCTCAAGCGCATAGATTTTGTTTTGCGCCGTGCGCGCATCGGCGGCATTGGGCGCCGCGAGCAGATACCAGCGCAAGGAGGCGATGGCATCGGCATAGCGTTGCCGCAATTCGTACGCTTTCGCTTGGTTGAAATACGCATCGGCGAACCAGGGTGCGATGCGGAGCGCCGTTGCATAATTGCCGATGGCGCGGTCGTAGTCGGCTGCACCTTTGGCATCCTCGAGCGCCGTATTGCCGCGCACGAACCAGCGCGTGGCGTCTTCCGGCACGGCCGGCGGCGGGTTCAACGCAGCCGCAATTTTAATCGCTCGCTCGCGTAGCGCGGCGTCGCCGGGCTTCTTTTGCAATTCGGCCGTCACTGCGTCGAGATCAGCGCGCGTGCGTTGGGCAAATGTGCCGGTGCCGCTGCCGACAACCATGCCGAGGATGGTCGCGAGAACGATCGTTAAGCGCAATATGATCATTTGTATTCCCCTACAAATATCAAAAATGTTGGGCGCGTTTCGTCCGCACCGGTCGATTGCTCGAATTACAGACCTTTGCTCATCGTATCCGCCAGATCAGGGTTGTTCTTCACTGCGTCGTGCATGGTTTTCAGCCGGTCGATGGCACCTTTCGAATCGGCTTCATCGAATTTCGCCTGACTGATCTCGGCATCGGTTTCCGACTTATTCTGCTTCGCCTTCGCCAACGCAGCGAGCGCCTTAGCCAGTAGGTCGTCGGTCTTGGCCGCGTCGGGCTTCTGTTGAGCCGGCTTGTTGCCGGGCGGAGGTTGTGTCGAAGGCGGCGGGACATCGGCACCCGGATCGGCCGGCGGCTGTTGTGCGGGCGGTTGCGCTAGCGGGCGCAGACGTTCGACTTCGGCGTCCAGGCGGCGGGCCTCCGCGTCGGCTTTGGCTTGCCGCTCGGCGAGTTCCTTCAGCCGGTCCTGCGCCTGCTTGCGGCGCAGCGCCACCTGCTCGATGCGGCCGACTAGCTTCAACTCGAACGCGCGCAGGGGGCCGACATGCTGCTCGCCGAATTTCCGAATCGCGGGGGCGGGGCCGCACTTGAACGTCGTCTTGCCGCCGGTCAGCACGGACGCGGCTTGATTTTTCAAGTCGCGGATTTGGGCGGCGTCGACCTCCGGCCGGCCGGCAAAGTCGATCGCCGCGTCGACGATCGCGCCGGCGCAATGCAACTCCGCGAACGCGCCGACCGCCTTGTGCGTTTCGGGCAGGCCAGTTTTCAAGCCGGGATCGCGCGGATTACCCTTGATGCCGAACGTATCTGAAGTTCCCTTGAGGGACGACGTGTCCTGGCTGCCCTTCAAGGTGCCGAGCACGCGCTTCTTTTCGAGATCGAATTGGCGCTGCCGTTCCTGTTCGGCTGCGGCGGCTCGCCGGTCTTGTTCCGCCTGGGCGCGCGCCGCATCGTCGCGTTCGCGCTGTACTTGGTCCTCGAGCTCGCGATGCCGGCGAATCGAGTCCTGTTCGAGTTGTTCCGGCGTCTGAGATGGCGGCTGATAATTAGGTTGTTGCTGGTAGTTGCCCGGATTCG
>JBFWYO010000129.1:0-8299 GCA_050186335.1 Alphaproteobacteria bacterium
GCCAGGTGAATCTGGGTTTCCGTGTGCGCCAGCGCCTGCGTCGCCGCCTTCTGCTCGGTGATCTCCGTCATCACCGTCCCGACGCCGCCTGCATCCACCCGCCGTCGGCGGACCTGGTAGCCGCGCCCATCCGGCGTGCGGTCTTCGAACGTCTTGTTCGATGGATTGCGCAGGCTATCGACCCGCTTGGCAACCTGCGCATCGGCATCGCCCGGGCCGTAATATCCATGCTCCGCCAAAAACCGGAGGAATTCGGCGTACGGGCGGCCCGGCCGCAGCAAAGCGGCGGGTGCCGGGTACATATCGCGGAACCGATCGTTGCAGAAGACGATGTTCAGCTCGTCGTCGGTGTAGACGAGCGCGCCTGGCATGTTATCGAGCGCAAGATTCAGTTGCGCCGCCACCCCGGCGCGTTGCCTATTGCGCAGCTGTTCTTGCTTCGTTGGGCGCGCCACTTGTACCTCTCGATCCCGACGAGGTCCGTGCTTCAAGTTCGACCATCCGGCATAAATAAATGGTCCAGCCGGCCGCGCGGCCAGGCGGTGAAAATAGCAACTAAAGGACAATTTTGACAGCGCCACGGCGCCAGGGGCGATGCGGCGCATAGGCTAAAGTGCCGGGCTTCAAGCAACGCCCGAATTGCTTTGGATCTGTGCCGCCAGCCTGCCGAATCGCCAGGCTACGACCGGCGATTACATCGCGAAGCGCCCGACCGCCGCTTCATCCCATTCGATGCCCGCGCCAGGGGTATCGTTGGCCAGCACGGCGCCGTTGACTACGCGCGCGGGCGAAATCAGGATCGGCGCGGCCCAATCGACATATTCGAGCCAGTGGGCGCCCGGCGAGATGGCAAGCAGGTGCGCACTGATTTCGGGAAACAGATGGCTCGAGATCGGCAGTCCGGCGGCTTCGGCGAGACCGATGGCGCGCAGCCAGCCGGTAACGCCGCCGATCTTGACCGCATCCGGCATGATGAAATCCGAGGCGCGCGCGGCGAGCGACTTCTGCATTTCGTGCGAACCCCACCAATTCTCGCCGATCTGGATCGGCGTGCGCGCGGCGGCGGCGATCGCGGCGTGCCCGATGTAATCCTCGGCGAGCGTCGGTTCTTCGATCCACAGCAGATTTTCGTCGTCCAGCGTGTGCGCGCGCTTGATCGCCTCCGGCACATCCAGCGCCTGGTTGTAGTCGACCATGACATCCACGTCGCCGACCGCGCGACGCACCGCGCGCACAACGCCGATGTCCGTTTTCCAGTCGCCGTACCCGAGGCGTAGCTTGACGGCGCGGAACCCGCGCGCCAACTCGGCCGCCTCGACCGCCGCGCGCGCCTCGCCCATCAGGCCGAGACCGCAACTGTTGTAGGCCGGGATCGGCCGTGCGGTGCCGCCCAGCAACCGGACGAGCGGCAGTTTCTGTGCCTTGGCCAACGCGTCCCACGCCGCGCTGTCGATGCCGGCCATGGCGATGCCGGTCAGGCCCTGTGCGCCCAACAGACGAAACCGCTTCTGCAATTTGCGCTCGATGTCGGCGGGCGCGACCGCATCGCTTTGGAGCCAGGCGCCGATATTCTGCACCAGCTGCGCGGTCGGGCCGGCCGCGGCCGGCGTATAACAAAAAACATAGCTGCGGCCGACAATGCCTTGGTCGGTCATCAGGTCGATTAATACTAGCGGCATGGAGGCGATCGTACCGCCGCCGGTTTGCAGCGGGCGCGCCATCGGCACGTTCACGGCGCGGGCGACCACCGAACGGACCGTCAGCGGGCTTCTCGCCATATCCGCCATCTCTACCGACCGCCGCCGTCGATGCGCGGCTTCAAATTCAGTTGCTCCGCCAGATCCTTCAATCGCCGTTCGACCGCTTCGCCGACGAAGGCGGCAGCGCCGCGTGCCGGCACGGTCAAGACCACCGACTGTCCCTGGCGGGCAAGCGAAGTGGCATTGAGCAGGCTTTCCTGCCCGGCACTCACCGTGTAGCCGAGCCGCAGCGCCAAGCCCAAGGCGCGCGCACGATCCTCGCGCGCTTCGTCGAGGCCGATCCGCCGGCCGAACTTGCGGCCGATTTCGTCGTCGTCGCCGCCGTATCGGGCATGGATGGCGTGCGCTAGAAAGGCGCGCGCCGGATGATCGAGCCCCATGACCGGCAACGTCAGCACGCGCTCGAAGGCGTGGCGCGCGCGATAGTCCGGGTGCTCGCTCCAGCCGATATCGCTCAGGTAGCACATGGCGCGGCGCAGGCGCGCATCTTCGACCGGCTCGTCGCCGTAAAGGCCAGCGGTCCAGCGCACCAGCGCATCGCTGAAACCGGAAAAGCGGGCGAACTGGCGGGAGAACTCGATCGTCGCGTCGAGCAGCGGATCGCGCTTCTGCTCGGCCGCGCTCAACGCGTCGAACACGATGCCTTCGCGCAAACCGTGCGCGCTGAACACCAGTCGCCTGGGTGCGATGCGCGCAAGCACGCGGCGCAGGATCAGCGAGGCGATCGGCAGCGTGCTGGCGCGGCGCGCCGGCAGATCCGGGAACTTGGACAGGGTAGTCGCGCGTTGCTGCGAAATCACCTTGGCGAATTCGCGAAATTCGTCGGCATCGACGGCGTAGTTGTCGATCACGCGCAGGCGGTATTCGCTTTGCGCCATATGGATGCGCGCCAAGCTGCGCCACGCGCCGCCGACGGCGTAAAAGTTCTTCGCCTTGGCGGATTCGAGCCAAGGCAGCATCGCCAAATGGCCGTTGATGACGTCGCGGATATCGGCGCCCCCGGCGGCAAGTTCGTGCAGGCGCAGGGCGCCCAGCGGCAACGTCGCGTGCTGGCTGACCGCGCCCTTGGCGACGACGATGAGTTCCAGACTACCGCCGCCGAGATCGCCGACGATGCCGTCGGCTTCCGGACACCCGGCGATGACGCCGAGCGCCGAGAGGCGTGCCTCTTCGTCGCCCGGGATGGTCTTGACAGTTACGCCGCAGCGTTTCTCGATCGCATCGACGAAGCTCTGGCCGTCGAGCGCGTCGCGCACCGCGGCGGTCGCGACCGTGTGCAACTGTTCCACTTCCATCGCCGTGGCCGCGGCGACGAAACGCGGCAGATTGTCGAGCGCCGCCGCGACCCCGTCGGGGTCGAGCTTGCCGGTCGACTGCAGTCGCTGGCCGACGCCGCACAACACTTTCTCATTGAAGATGGCGAATGGCGCGCGCGGCGCGCCTTCGAAGACGACCAGCCGGATCGAATTGGAGCCGATGTCGATGACGCCGACCCGACGCGGCTTGCGTTCGGCCGTCTGTGGGCCGAGGTCGCCGTCGGATTTGACGAGTTTGATCGCCATCAGTCGTCGCTGAGCACCAGTTTGGGCGCCGGCCGCGAGCGCTTGAGCCCGCTGCCGCGTCCTGACAGGGACGGGTTGGTCATGAAGTATTGATGGCACGAAAATCCCTTGCCGTCAGCCCCAATGCGGCGATAGGTCCCATCCGCCTTCAAGGTCCAGCTTTGCGCCTCGTCCTTGAAGTTGGCAACCATGATCTGGTCGAGGATTTGCGCGTGCACGGTGGGGTTCTCGATCGGCACCAGCGCCTCGACCCGGCGATCGAAGTTGCGCGGCATCCAATCCGCCGAGGAGATGAACACCTTGGCCTTGCGCGACGGCAACTCGGCGCCGTTGCCGAAACAGACGATGCGGCCATGCTCCAAGAACCGGCCGATGATGCTTTTGACGCGGATATGCTCCGACAGGCCCGGCACGCCGGGGCGCAGGCAGCAAATGCCGCGCACCACCAGATCGACCTGCACGCCGGCCTGCGAGGCGCGATACAGCGCATCGATGATGTCGGGGTCGACCAGGGAGTTCATCTTGGCCCAGATGCCGGACGGCTTGCCTTCCTTGGCATTGGCGATTTCCTCGTCGATATGGCGCAACAGCGAGGCGCGCAAATCGATCGGCGCCGCCGCCAGCTTGCGCATCGGCTCGGGTCGCGCGTAGCCGGTCATATAATTGAACAAATGCGCGGCGTCGCGGCATAGCGTCCGCTCGCAGGTGAAGAACGACAGGTCGGTGTAAATGCGCGCCGTGATCGGGTGATAATTGCCGGTGCCGAAATGGGCGTAGGAACGCAGCCCATGCGCTTCGCGGCGGACGACCAACGATACCTTGGCGTGGGTTTTCAGATTGAGGAACCCGTAAACGACCTGGGCGCCGGCGCGTTCGAGGTCCTTGGCCCACTTGATGTTGGCCTCTTCGTCGAAGCGGGCTTTCAATTCGACCAGTGCGGTCACCGACTTACCGGCTTCGGCCGCGGCAATAAGCTCGCGCACGATCGGCGAGTTGTCGCTGGTGCGATACAGGGTTTGCTTGATCGCGACCACCGCGGGATCGCTTGCCGCCTGGCGCAGGAACTGCACCACCACGTCGAAGCTTTCGTATGGATGATGAACCAGAATGTCCTTGGCTTGGATTGCGGCGAAGCAATCGCCGTTGAAATCTCGGATGCGTTCCGGGAAGCGCGGCACGAAAGACGAGAACAGCAGATCCTGCCGCTCGTCGGTAATCAGCTGCTTGAGATCGGCCATGCCGACGAAGCCATCGACCGAAAAAACGTCCTGCGGCTCGACTTCCAACTGATCGACGACGAAGTCGCGCAGTGCCGGCGGCATGCCGGGATCGACCGTCATGCGGATCACGACTCCGAGCCGGCGGCGCTTGAGCGCGGTTTCGAACAGCTGCACCAGATCTTCCGCCTCTTCCTCGAGCTCGACTTCGCTGTCGCGCAGGACGCGGAACAACCCGGTGCGTAGAACCTTGAAGCCGGGGAACAGATGCGAGAGGCACAAGCCGATGCAATGCTCGAGCGAAAGATAGCGGATCGTTTTGCCCGGCAGGCGCACGAAGCGGCGCAATTGGCTGGGCACGCGCAACAGCGCACGCATCGGTTCTGTGCTTTTCGGGCGTTCGAGCTCAAGCACCATGGCGATGCCGAGATTCGGCATGAACGGGAACGGATGCGCCGGGTCGATCGCCAGCGGCGTCAGCACCGGGAAAATATTGTCGAGAAAGTATTGCTCGAGCCAGGCTTTCTCCTCGTCGGTCAACTGCTGCGGCTCGACGACGAAGATCGACGCCTCGCGCAATTCGCTCATCAGCGTCGCCCAGGCGGCCTGCTGGTGGCGGATCAGTTCGTTGGCACGGATGTTGATCTCGGCCAGCTGCTCCGCCGGCGTCATCCCGTCCGCAGAAGGCGTCTGCACGCCGTCGCTGACCTGGCCCTTCAGGCCGGCCACGCGCACCATGTAAAATTCGTCGAGGTTCGAGCCGGAAATCGACAGGAAGCGAAGCCGCTCGAGCAGCGGGTGCTGCTTGTTGCCGGCTTCTTCGAGGACGCGCTCATTGAACGCGAGCCAAGAGAGCTCGCGGTTGAAATAGCGCGCCCCGCCGGTCGGAACGGGCGGCTTCTGGATGACGGCTTCGTTCACGGTTCGATGCTCTTGTCGCGGAGGGGCCGCAGCCTGTAGCTAACTTACGGCAGCGGCGGACGAAGCCCAAGGGGGGAAAACGACATGTCACAAAAATGTCATATTTTTCAAAATACTAGCGTGTAAAACAAAGCAATTAGGCGAAGTTCGCCTGGGAACGCCATGGGACGCGACAAGGACGATTTTTTCGGCCGCAAGGGTGGGCCACAGCGTCGTCTGCTGCTCCTACGCCATGCCAAGTCCGCCTGGAACGAGGCGCCGGCGCACGACAAGAACCGCGCTTTGGCGCCGCGCGGCCGGCGAGCCGCGGCCGCCATGGGCGTGTATCTGCGCGACGAAGGATTGGCGCCCGACTACGTCCTATGTTCCGCGGCCAAGCGGGCGGTGCAGACCTGGGAGGCGATCGCGATCTACCTCCCCGCCCCGATAAAGCTGGTCAAGGACGCCAAGCTGTACCTCGCGCCGCCGTCGGTCCTGCTGCCGCGTCTGCACCGTGCGCCGGACGAGGCACGCACGGTCATGATGATCGGCCACGAAGGCGGTATCGACGAACTCGCGCTGCAGCTCGTCGCACCGCCGAACGACGACAATCTCGATGCGCTTCGTCGTCTGAATTTGAAGTTCCCGACCGGCGCGCTGGCCGTGATCGAGTTCGACGCCGAACATTGGGCGGATGTCGGCGCGGCAACCGGACAACTGGTGACGTTCCTTGGACCCAAGGATTTGGTCTAGCGGCCAGGCCCCCTGCCCGGGCAGGCGTGTCTAGTGCGTCGCCGCGTTTAAACCAAGTTCTTTCCGCCGCAGTTTCTTCGCGCCTGCGATCAAAACCACGCCCAGCGTCACCCAAGCCGCCAGCTGAACCAGTGAATTGACCCATCCGACGATGGCAACGACGGCCATCAGCGGCGGATGCGCGGCGGCAACCATCGCCAGAAACAGAGTCGCCAGCATGGAGCAGCAGTAAACCAACACCAGAATGGCATAGACGCGCACCGGCCTGTCGCCCGCCGCCTTGGCATAGTTTTTGAGGCGAAAGCCCTGCACGAAATACAAGATGAACGTAATGACCGCGAGTATGCCGAGGACAATCAGGGCGAGCGGCCCGGCACCGATCGCCCAGCCTCCGGCTGCGACCACGATGATGGAAGCGGAGCAGCCGACGATTCCGTCGATCGGCGCGTTGGCGCGCGTATACCCGGCGTAGCGGTTGAGATAGCCGCGCAAGGCCACCAGCGAAAAGAAATACGCAAACAGGAAGACCAGAACGACGACGGCAGCGAGGAACCAGCCGGTCGCCCCGAGTACCTGATCGAGCGCGGTGCGGACGCTCTTATTGCCGAGAACCGAGCCATTGGCTGTGTCGACCGCGGCAAAGAACAGAACAATGAAACCGGCAAGGCCAAGCGAAGTGGACAGGAATACGGCAAGCCCGGCCGCGCGCACGACGGCGCTTTTCATTGGCGCTCCTCCCGCTTATCGCTTCGCGCCGACGCAAGGTGCTGCAAAACGAATCGAGGGCCGCGTTGCCGGGCCCCCGTTCGACGCAGTTTCAAACCGCATGGCGCGGCATTACATTCCTTTGGCCTTCATCTTGCCGGCGCCCGAAACCAGCGCCACGCCGAGCATGACCCAGACCGCGATCATGATCAGCACCACGATGATGCCGACGATCGCCACCAGGATGAACAAGGCCGGCGCAACCGCGCCCAGGATGGAGACCACGATCATGCCGATCAGGCTCCAGCAGACGATCAGCAACAGAATTGCATAGCCGCGCACCGCGCCGTCCTGGTTCGCCTTGGCGTAGGCCGACAGCTTGAACGCCTTGATGAAATAGAGAATATACAGGACCAGCATGATGATCAGCATCAGGATGCCCATGATGCCGCCCAGCACGCCGGCCTGCTGCGGGTTGCCGCCCATCGTGGCGAAGGCGAAGATGACGTAGATCACCAGCAGCGCCGCGAAGGTCCAGATGATCGCGCTGATGATGCCGTTGGCGCCCGTATAGTTGGCGTACTTGGTGAGATACGATTTCAGCGCCGACATGGCGAGAAAGAACACCACCAGCGCGAAAATGCCGACGATGATCGAAATGATGCCCGCGCCGGTCATCATGCCGGTCAGCGCCGCCATCGGATTGGCGTTATCGCCGGTCATCATCGCGCCCATCGTCGCAAACGCCACGATGTTGGCGACGACCGACAGCGCCAACGAAACGAACACCAAGATTCCGGCAACACGAATGGCGCCGCTTGACATGTACCCCTCCATAAAATCGCCGGATCGCCGTAGCGCCCTACCCGGCCCCTTGGTCCGATCGGCATGCTAGCAAAGTCGACCGCGCGCCGATAGTTCGGCAACGCACGCGCGCGCGAACCTATCTCACGCCGACCGCAAACGACGAGGGCCCCGTCGCCGGGGCCCTCGCTTTCGACTCGCAGACCGGCCTGCGACTTAGGCCGTGACTTTCTTGGCTTCGGCGCTGAGCGCGACGCCGAGACAGATCGAGTAAGCGATCGCCAGGAACGGCGCCAGGAAGATCAACAGAATGACCGCGGTGCAGGCACCGGCGATGATGTAGAGGATCGCGAAGCCCTTCATGGCTCCCGAGTCCTTGATCGCGCCCATGACTTGCACGCCGACGATGATCATCAGGACGCCTTTGGCGATGGTCAGGACCAGCGAGATGATGGCGCCGACGCCGATGGCCGAGAAGCTGGCCACGCCGCCGAGCCCAACGATGCCGAGGATAATCTGCACCAGTTCGATCGCGATGATGACGTAGATCAGCATCTGCGACTTGGTGTGCTTGCGGACGTTCACGAGGTACTTATTG
>JBFWYO010000130.1:0-8216 GCA_050186335.1 Alphaproteobacteria bacterium
GCCTTGCGGACGATCTGGGTTTCGTGCAGGAACACCCGCGTCGCGACGCATGACATGAAGATCACGGCGGCGGCCGAGACGAACACCATGCGCCAGCCGATCAGATCGACCAGCAGGCCCGCTGCAGCTGCGCCGATCAATTGGCCGCTGATCGCCGCGACCATGAATCGGCCGAGCGCGACCTGCCGTTCCGCCATGGCGATCCGGTCGCCGACCAGCGCGAGCGCGATCGGCATCACGCCGCCGGCGAAGGCGCCGCCCCACCCGCGCGCCAGGATCAGCGAGGCGAAGCTGGGAGACACCGCCATCCAAACCTGGCTGGCGGCGACCATGAACAGCGATATCCGGATCAACCGAACTTTGCCGAACGCGTCGCCCATCGGCCCGAACACAAGCTGCATGATGGCAAAGGCAAAACTGTATGAAGTGGCCAGCAGCGCGGCTTCGGGCAGCGTTACGCTGAACTCGGTCGCCATCACCGGCAACATCGGGTCGACGGCGCGCCAAGCGATCGAATTGGCGAAGCCGACCAGGCACATCACGATCAGGAATTGCACGAACCGGAGCCCCGATTTTGCGGTGGATTCGGTGCTTATCGAATGCCCAAATCGGTGTCACGTGCCAATCGGCGATGGGGGCCATCGGCGGCGGCTCGGTCGGCGGCGCCATGGTCATCGCCACGGCCGAAACGTTCTGCTCCGCCGATCGGCCTTGCGATCGATGCGATGTCGTGGTGTTCGGACTGTCGGGCGCCGCGCCGAGTTTCTTTCCCGAAGCTCCGCCGCTTCGGCCGACGACCGATCCGGCGACCGGCGTCGGTCGCATTAGACAATAAACATTTTTATCAAAATAGACTCGTATCTATTTGTAATTAGGTCGTATTTAATAATCGGTATCGAATTTCAGGCGTTCGTCGCTCGCCCCGCGTGCGTTCGGAAAGCGCCCGGCATGACGACGCGATCATGCGCGTTCGACCGCTCCGGCTTTACGCCGCATTCAACCTTTGCAATGCCTCCGCCACCTTGGCACGCGCGCGTTCGGCCTCCTGCTTGCGTTCGCGCTGCTCCTCGATCACTTCCGGCGGCGCCTTGGCGACGAAATTCTCGTTGGCGAGCTTCTGGTCGACCCGGGCGATGTCGCCAGCCAGGCGCGCGAGTTCCTTGTTTAGGCGCGCGCGCTCCTGGTCGAGATCGATCACGCCGGCCAGCGGCAGCGCATAGGTCGCGTCATCGATCACCACCTGCACCGAGCCCTTCGGCGTTTCGGCGCCGTGTTCGACCCCGCTCAGGCGCGCCAAGGTCATCACCAGCGGTCCATAGGAAACCAGTCGCTGACGGCTCGTTTCGTTGGCGCCGCGGACGATCAGCGGCAGCTTGGCCGCCGGCGGCACGTTCATCTCCGCGCGCACGGCGCGGATGTCCGAGATCACGCGCGTGACCCAGCCGAATTCGGCGTCGGCCGTGTCATCGACGAGTTCGCCGCCGAGCGCCGGCCATTTTGCGGTAACCAGCGGATTGCGCGCACCCTCGCCCAGCGTGCCCCACAATTCCTCGGTGATGAACGGCATGATCGGGTGCAGCAGGTGCAGCACCTGATGCAGCGTCCATAGCGTCGTCGCCTTGGTTTCGGCGATCGTCGCGGCGTCGTTGCCCTGAATGATCGGCTTGGTGAATTCCAGGTACCAGTCGCAGAAATTGTTCCACACGAACTGGTACATTTCCTGCGCCGCCTCGTTGAAGCGGAAGCCTTCGATCGCGGCCGAGAGTCGTTTCGCGGTGTGCGCCAGTTCGGAGACGATCCAGCGATTGACCGTGAGCTTGTTGGCGCGCGGATCGAAGCCGGCCGGCACCGCGCAGCCGTTCATTTCCGTATAACGCGCGGCGTTCCACAGTTTCGTGCAGAAATTGCGATAGCCCTCGATGCGGCTTTCGGAGAGCTTGATATCGCGGCCCTGCGCGGCCAGCGCGGTCAGCGTGAAGCGCACGGCGTCGGCGCCGTACTTGTCGATCAGCACCAAGGGGTCGAGCACATTGCCCTTGGATTTCGACATCTTCTGACCCTTCTCGTCGCGCACCAGGGCGTGGATGTAGACCGTCTTGAACGGCACATCCTTCATGAAGTGCACGCCCATCATCATCATGCGGGCGACCCAGAAGAAGATGATGTCGAAGCCGGTGACCAGGACGTCGCCGGGATAGTATTTCGCGAGCTCCTTGGTCTGCGCGGGCCAGCCGATGGTCGAGAACGGCCACAGCGCCGACGAGAACCAGGTGTCGAGCACGTCCTCGTCGCGCTTGAGCGCAACCGGCCTGCCGTGATGCTTGGTCGCGGCGGCCTGCGCCGCTTCCTCGGTCATTTCGACGAAGATATTGCCGTCCGGGTCATACCAGGCCGGAATCTGGTGGCCCCACCAGATCTGCCGCGAGACGCACCACGGCTGGATGCGCTCCATCCAGTCGAAGTAGGTCTTTTCCCAGGTCTTCGGCACGAACGCGGTATCGCCGCGCTTGACCGCCTCGACGCAAGGCTGGGCCAGCGTCTTGGCGTCGACAAACCATTGATCGGTCAGCCACGGCTCGATCGGCACGCCGGACCGGTCGCCGAACGGCACCATGTGCGTGTGCGCATCGATCTTCTCGACCAGACCAAGCTCTTCCATGCGCTGAACAACGAGTTTTCGCGCTTCGAAACGATCCAAGCCATGAAACTCGGCCGGAATCTGCTCCGAAACCGATTTTCCGACTAATCCATCCTGATCCGCATATGTAACGCCATGCCTAGAACGCGCCCGAGATCGATGAGTAAAATCATCAAACGGGCTGGACACAATCCTCGCATCCTTGTCAAAGATGTTGATCATCGCCAGATCGTGCCGGCGGCCGACCTCGAAATCGTTGAAGTCGTGCGCGGGCGTGATCTTGACCGCGCCGCTGCCCTGCTCCGGGTCGGCGTACTCGTCGGCGACGATTTTTATTTTCCGACCGACGATCGGCAGCACGGCGTATTTGCCGACCAGATGCTTGTAGCGCTCGTCGGTCGGATGCACGGCGACGCCGGTGTCGCCGAGCATGGTTTCCGGCCGCGTCGTCGCCACGACGATGAACTGATCCGGCGCGCCGTCGATCGGATACTTGAAATGCCAGAGCTGGCCCTTGGTCTCGCGCGAATCGACCTCGAGATCGGAGATCGCCGTATGCAGCTTCGGATCCCAGTTGACCAGGCGCTTGTCGCGATAGATCAGCGGCTTGCCGTCCGGCCCCTTGGTCTTGTGCAGGTCGACGAAAACCTTGCGCACGGCGAGCGACAGACCTTCATCCATGGTGAAGCGCTCGCGCGACCAGTCGCACGACGCGCCCAAGCGGCGCAATTGCCGCGTGATGGTGCCGCCGGATTCGGCTTTCCACTTCCACACGCGTTCGATGAACGCATCGCGGTCGATGGTTTTCAGGTTCGGCTTGAACGCCGCGATCCCGCCGCGCGCGAGCACGACGCCTTCCTTCGCCAGCTGCTGCTCGACCACCGCCTGCGTCGCGATGCCGGCATGGTCCATGCCCGGCTGCCACAGGGCGTCGCGGCCGTTCATGCGCCAGTAGCGGATCAGGATGTCCTGCAACGTGTTGTTGAGCGCATGGCCCATATGCAGGCTGCCGGTCACGTTCGGCGGCGGAATCATGATGGTGAACGGTTCGGCGCTCGATTCGGGCTTCGCCGTGAACGCGCCCGATTCCTCCCAGCGCCGATAAAGTCGCTGCTCGATCTCGTCGGGCTTAAAGGTCTTTTCCAGCATCGAAACTGTCCATCGGACGCAATTGCTTGGCCGTAGCCGATCGGGCCGCGGCGCGGGGCGCCATCAAAAGCAAAGGCAGGGGCTTATGTCCAGCGCCGTATCGGCGCAGCGCCCGCGCGGCCGACCGGGCTAGCTGCGGCGGCGCGAGAACAAATGGCGGATTTCGTCGCGCACGATGCGTTCGACCATCGGCTGCAGGTGATTGTCGAGCCACTCGCGGACCACCGGTTCGACCTGCTCCCGCACCAGATCCTCGATGCGAAAATCGCCGAATTCGCGGTCGTCGAAGGAATCCGAAAGCGCGCTGATGCCGCGCGGATCTTCGGGCTCGCCGCTGTGCGGCCGGTAGGATTTTTCCTTGCGCGGCGGCGCCGATTCGAACTGCTCGTCGTAGACGCCGGCCGGTTCGTCGGCGGAGCGCGCGAGATCGGCGAACGGATTGTCGGCATCGGGTGCGGGCGGCCGGGCCCGGCGCGGATCGGTATGATCGCGAGCGTTACGGCGGTCCATGACGGAATCTCCTGGGGACGTCGACGGACGAAATCCGTCCGGCTGCGGTGCGTAGCTGGGAGTCGGCGGGCGACCGGTCGGACGCGCGCGCGGCTGCTGCGGATCGGCCGATGGCGGCGGGCGCCGGTGCAGCACCGTATTGGTATTTCCGGCGTCCATGAGTTGCGACGGCGGTGGATCGATCGGCGAACCGAGATACGGCGTCTCGGCGATATCGTCGACGCCGACCTGGTCGTAGCTCGGCTGCGGCGTGTACGGGCGCGCGGAATTGTGTACCGGCAGCGGCTGCAGCGTGACCACCGAGCCGTCCTCGTTGACCATTTCGGTCAGCTCGAAAACTTCCGGCTCCGGGGTTTGATTGGCCGCGGCGATACGGCCCGGCTGCGGCAGCGCGTTCGGCGCAGGCTGCGTGGCGGTATGATGGGCCGGTTGATTGGCAGCCTTCTCGCCCGCCGCGATGATTTCGCGGATCGAGGCGAGAATTTCCTCCATCGACGGTTCGGGCTTAATGCGGTGCTCGTTCATTCGTCCGTCGCAAGACTTTCGCGATCAGGCTGCGGGTGCGCCCAACCATCCTAACAGATTACTAACGACAGAATATGCCGGTAACGTTTTATCCACAAGTGCCGCGGTCGTTAACGTTTCGGCTTTTCCGGTGCCGGCGGCAATGGATCGCCGAGCCCCCACGGCTTCCATTTCACATCGTTATAATGCTTTTTCGGGTCGTATAGGGCGACCTTCAAACCCAGTTGCTGGGCGGTTAGCCAGCCGAGCGCCGACCATAGATCGTATTGCGCGACCTCGCGGTCGCGCTGCGCGTTAACCAAGTTGACGTTGGAATTGAGCAGCGTCTGCTCGGCGTTCAAGACATCCAGCACCGTGCGCAAGCCGGCCCGATTCTCCTGCCGGACGCCTTCCAGGGCGATCCGATTGGCGCGGACTTCTTGGGTGAACGCAACCACCTGCGCGCGCGCCGAGACCAGCACTTCCCAGGCCCGAATGGCGTTTTCGATCACTGCCCGGCGCGACTGCGCCAGATCGTAACGCGCCTGCCCGACCTGCTGCTTCGCCGCGCGCAGGCGCGAGGTGATGCTGCCGGCTTCGTACAGCGGCATGGTCAGCGTCGCAACGATGCTCGCTGCGTCCGACCGTTGGCCGCGAAACGAACTATCGTAACTCCGCCCGACCGAGCCGGTCACCGTGATCGACGGCAGCAATTCGCCCGCGATCAGATCGACCTGATTGCGCGTCGACAGCTCGCCGAACAACGCCGCGATGACGTTGGGATTGTTGGTCCGCGCGATCTCGACCAGTTCCGCGCGTGTCTTCGGCAATTCGAGGACGCGCCGCGGCGACGTGAGATTGCCCGGTGGCAGTTCGCCGACGATGTTCTGATAATTTGCGCGCGAAACTTCGAGATTGCCTTCGGCCTGCACGCGCGCCGCCGTGGCGCGCGCGAGCTGCGCTTCCGACTGCGCCACGTCCGTGCGCGTCACTTCGCCGACATTGAACCGGTCGCGCGTCGCCTGCAGATTGGCGCGCAGCACTTGCTGGTTGCTGACGTTCAGGCGCACCAGCGCCATGTCGCGCACGACGTTCATGTAAGCGACGACGCCGGCCAGCAGCACCGACTGTTCGGTCGTCACCAGCCGCGCGCGCTCGGCGGAGATATTGTTATTGGCCTGCCGGATCTGCGCGATGGTCCGGCCGCCGCGAAAAATCGGTTGATTGACTTGTACGCTGTACCCGCGCGGCATGTTCTCGCCGCGGTTGTACACCGGCGTGTTGTCGATTTCGGTGCGCGAACGCTGCCACTCATAGCCCAGGTTGGCCTGAAGCTCGACGGTCGGGCGGAAGTTGGACAGGGCCTGCGGGAACTGCTCGTCGGTCGCGCGCAGCTTGGCCCGCGCGCTTTCGATCTGCGGATTGGTCGCGTACGCCTTGGCCAGCGCGTCCTCGAGCATTTCGGTCTGCACCGGAGGTCGGGGCTTGTTGGTATTGTTGACCTGGGTCTTGGCGGGCGTCGGCTTGGGGGGCTGGTTCTGCGCCCAGGCCGCTTGGCCGCTCAACCCGATAGCGGCAGCGGACACGACGGCGCCGCGCACCGTGCTGAGGAGAATCCGGCGAAAAGTAAACATTCACGCGCCCCTGTGTCGCTTAATCGAGGTATCGCTTAATCGAGGTATCGCTCAATCGTCGTACCGCGTAGGCCGAGTACCGCCTAGCCAAGCACAACAGGCCGGCGCAACCCAGCCGACCGGCTGCCCGCGAACCAACGTTAACACCGTTAATATTGCTCCGCAACCGGCGCTGCCGGCTTTTGCTGCGTCTAGAACGCGAACGCCGGCGCCTTGGCGAAGCCCGGTAACGGCTTCGAGGCCGCGTCGAACACCGGCCGGCCGGATACCGCGCCGTGCCGGCGGACGTACAACATGGCACGGCCTGTGACCGCGCCGGACGCCCGCTCAACCAATACCAGACGCCCGCCTTCGGCCAGTTGATCGGCGATCGCCTTCGGCAATTCCGGTACTGCGCCCGCCAGCAGGATAACATCGTACGGCGCGGCCACCGGCAGGCCGGCGGTCGGGTCGCCGAGCACGACCTCGGCATTGCGCACGCCGACTTCCATCAGGTTCCGGCGCGCGGTATTGACCAGCGCCAGATCGTCGTCAATCGCGTAGACCTGCTTGGCCAGGCCGGCGGCAATAGCGGCGCCGTATCCGGTACCGGTGCAGACCTCGAGCAGCGTATCGGTGTCCCTGACCTCGGCGGTCTGCAGCAGCCGCGCCAGCACCATCGGCTCCAACATGTACCGGCCGGGAGCCAGTTTCAGGTCTTCGTCGACATAGGCGATGCCGCGCAGCGCCGCCGGCACGAACAGTTCGCGCGGCACGCGGTTGAACGCCGACAGCAGACGCTCGTCGGTCACCTTGTTGGTGCGAATCTGGCTTTCGACCATATTATGACGCGCGCGGGCGAAATCGGTCATGGCGAGGCAATCCGTACGTTTTGGGGATCGGGGCCGAGACGATCGCGGCGCCCGAATGAGGCTGCCGGACTTATACCGATCCGCTGCCGGACTGACAATTGTGGCTTATCCGCGCGGCAGTGGCGCCCTTGCGACGGGCGTGGCGCCAGCCCGCTTGACCCCGCGCCCGCTGCCCGCCTATATCTCATGCCCTCGCCGCCGCGGCGCCGGGGCCCGATGGCAGAGCGGTTATGCAGAGGACTGCAAATCCTTGTAGGTCGGTTCAACTCCGGCTCGGGCCTCCAAACTTTCTCCGAAAATGACTCGTTCCAAACGTTAACGCCGCGCGCCGGCGAAGCGCCGGCGTCCTTTGGGGCAATTTGACCGAGTCGCATCGTATATATTATAATATATGATAATTTTCACATAATTGCGAAAACCCGGGTCGTCGCCCCGAGACCAGGACAGCCGTGCACATTTCGCACCGGAAGTATTTCCAATTGTGCCTTGCCGGCACGGCGACGCTATTTTTATCAAACACTTTTCCGACACCTGCGCTGGCCCAATGCTTCTTAAGCTTGAGCGGTAGCGCGGCAAGACTCGCCGGAACGACTCAAGCCGGCCCATACAACGATCTAGGCCAGTGCCAGGCGATGGCCGGCAGGATGGGCGTCACGGCGAATTGCTCGTGCACCGCTCCGAATCCGGGCAACTACCAGCAACAACCTAATTATCAGCCGCCATCTCAGACGCCGGAACAACTCGAACAGGACTCGATTCGCCGGCATCGCGAGCTCGAGGACCAATTACAGCGCGAACGCGACGATGCGGCGCGCGCCCAGGCGGAACAAGACCGGCGAGCCGCCGCAGCCGAACAGGAACGGCAGCGCCAATTCGATCTCGAAAAGAAGCGCGTGCTCGGCACCTAGAAGGGCAGCCAGGACACGTCGT
>JBFWYO010000131.1:0-8065 GCA_050186335.1 Alphaproteobacteria bacterium
CCACCTTGGCCGATCGGTTGATCCAGGCGTGCGGCGGGCTGACCGATCGCGAAATGCGCGACCAGGTGCTCGATTCGATGGAGCTGGAGCGCGAGCGCGGCATCACCATCAAGGCGCAGACCGTCCGGCTCAGCTATAAGGCCAAGGACGGCAAGACCTACGAACTCAATCTCATGGATACGCCGGGCCACGTCGATTTCTCGTACGAGGTTTCGCGCTGCCTGGCGGCCTGCGAAGGCGCGCTGCTGGTGGTCGACGCATCGCAGGGCGTCGAGGCGCAAACCCTGGCGAATTGCTATTTGGCGATCAACGCCGGGCTCGAAATCGTGCCGGTGCTGAACAAGATCGACCTGCCGGCCGCCGAGCCGGAAAAAATCCGCCAGCAGATCGAAGACGTGATCGGCATCGACGCGTCCGAAGCGGTGCTGATCTCGGCCAAGACCGGCATCGGCATTACCGATGTGCTGGAAGCCATCGTCACCAAGGTGCCGCCGCCCAAGGGCGACGCCGCAGCGCCGCTGAAGGCGCTGCTGATCGATTCCTGGTATGACTCATATTTAGGCGTCGTCACGCTGGTGCGCGTGAAGGACGGCGAGATCCGCAAGGGCATGAAAATCCGCCTGATGGCCGCGGCCGCCGCGTACGAAGTCGAACAGGTCGGCGTGTTTACGCCGAAGAAGCAGGTACTCGACGTGCTCGGTCCGGGCGAGGTCGGCTACCTGATCGCCAATATCAAGACCGTTTCCGATACCAAGATCGGCGATACGGTGACCGAAGACCGCCGGCCGACCGCCGAGCCTTTGCCCGGCTTCCAGCCCAGCCTGCCGGTCGTGTTCTGCGGCATCTTTCCGATCGACGCGGCGGACTACGAACGGCTGCGCGACAGCTTGCAGAAGCTCAAGCTCAACGATTCGAGCTTCCATTTCGAGCCGGAGACCTCCGCCGCCCTCGGCTTCGGTTTCCGCTGCGGCTTCCTCGGGCTGCTGCATCTGGAAATCATCCTCGAGCGGCTGACCCGCGAGTTCAACCTCGAGCTGATCACCACGGCGCCGTCCGTCGTCTATCGGATTCACCTCACCAACGGCGATACGGTCGAACTGCACAATCCGGCCGACATGCCGGATGTCACGCGCATCGATCACATCGAAGAGCCGTGGATCAAGGCGACCATTATCGTGCCGGACGAATATCTGGGCTCGATCCTCAGCCTATGCACCGAGCGGCGCGGCGAGCAGGTCGATCTGACGTATGTCGGCGTGCGCGCGATGGCGGTCTACAAACTGCCGCTCAACGAAGTGGTGTACGATTTCTACGACCGGCTGAAGTCGATTTCGCGCGGCTATGCCAGCTTCGATTACCAGATGGACGGGTATCGCACGGGCGATCTGGTGAAGCTGTCGATCCTGGTCAACGCCGAGCCGGTCGACGCGCTGTCGATGATCGTGCCGCGCACGTCGGCCGAGCAGCGCGGCCGCGCGCTCTGCGAGCGGCTCAAGGAACTCATCCCGCGCCACATGTTCCAGATCCCGATCCAGGCGGCGATCGGCGGCAAGGTCATCGCGCGCGAAACGATTTCCGCCATGCGCAAGGACGTGACCGCCAAATGTTACGGCGGCGACGTCACGCGCAAGCGCAAGCTGCTCGAAAAGCAGAAAGAGGGCAAGAAGCGGATGCGCCAGTTCGGCAAGGTCGATATTCCGCAGACCGCCTTCATCGCCGCGCTGAAAATGAAGGATAGCTAGCGCGCAACTGCGCATTCTTCGGGCAATTTATCGCCGCCGTAAACCGAATATTAATCGCGCTTCGGACGTGCGGGAGGCCTGCGTGCCGATCGACCCGAGCGGGATGCGCTTAAGCCATTCTTCACCGGCCCTGGGGTAGACATGATCGCGCGCGCCTTGATCCGCCGCCGAGGCCAGCCCCATGCCCCGCAACCGCAACGCCGGACTAAAACCCGCCGCCCTCGAGATGTCCGGTACGGCACATGCGCGGCGCGCGGTGTGGCTGCTGTCGGCGCTGGCCGCCGTCATCGTCTGCGGCGTTTGGATCGCGGTGTGGCGGTTGCATGCCGACGAGCGCGCCTCGCTGGTCGATGATCTGCGCCGCGATACCCAGCATGCGGCGCACGCTTCGGCGGATCACATCGCGCATCTTATGGCGACCGTCGATCAGACGCTTCGCTATGCCCGACTTGATTATGAGCGCGATCCAGCGAACTTCAATTTTGGGTTCTGGCTCGATCACGTTCCGGCGATCCAGAAGATCAGCCCGCAATTCAGCTGGATCGACGCGCGTGGTCTCGTACGCGCCAGCTCCATGGGTCCGATGGCGCTTGGCGTCTCGGTCGCCGACCGGGAGCATTTCAAGGTTCATCTGGCGGCGGATACCGGCGAGATGTTCATCAGCGCGCCGCTGATCGGCCGGACGACCGGCAAACTGTCGATGCAGCTGAGCCGCCGGATCAACGACGTGAAAGGGCAATTCGACGGCGTGCTGGTGTTCTCCATCGATCCGAACGTGCTCGCCGATTTCTTTCAAACCATGCGTATCGGCAAGTTTGGCCATGTCGTTCTGCTCGGGCCGGACGACCTCGTGCGCGCCCATGCGGCGCCGAACGGGGCGCCATCGCTCGTGTCGCGAACGATGCAGACTCTGACCCATGCGGAGTTCGCACCGAACGGCCCGGTACGCAGCCTGTTCGGCGACGGCGAAGTCGTCCGCGTCGTCGCTTCGGTGCCTGGCTACAAGTTGCGCGTGGTCGCCGAAGCCGTGATTGCCGACGCGTGGGCGCATAACGCCCGTTGGCGCGATGGCGTGCTGTTCGGCGCCGCGTTCATCAGCGTGGTGGTTGTCATCGTGCTCGCGGCAATCGCAATGCAGATGCGCGCGATCGGCCGCGCGCGCGACGATCTGCAGCTCAACAATCGGAAGCTGGCCGAGGCGAACACCCGCGCCACTTCCGCGCTCGACGCCAAATCGCGCTTCCTCGCCAATGTCAGCCACGAACTGCGAACGCCGCTGAACGCCATCATCGGCTTCTCCGAGATGATGACCAAGGGGTTCAGCGGCGGAATGAACGCGCGCCAGGCGGATTATGTCGAACACATTCACGCCAGCGGGCAGCATCTGCTGTCGCTGATCAACGACGTGCTGGCGCTCTCGCGCCTGGAACTGCGCGGCTATGAGGTTTCGTTGCAGCCGGTCGATCCCCGGCAGCCGATCGCCGACGCGCTTCGAATCCTGTCGATCAAGGCGCTGCAGAAGGGCGTCGAGCTGGCGCTCGAGCTGTCCGATGCCTTGCCGCGCGTGGCGGCGGACGAGCGCGCGTTCAAGCAGGTCCTGCTCAACCTTCTGTCGAACGCCATCAAGTTCACGCCGAAGGGCGGCAAGGTGGTGCTGGCGGCCGAAGCCGAACCGTCCGGCGAGGTGGCGTTTACGGTTACCGATACCGGCATCGGCATACCCGAGCGCGAACTTCAGCGGATATTCGAGCCGTTCCACCGCGTCGACGGGGAAGGCGAAGGCAATGCGGAGGGGACCGGCCTCGGGCTGACGATCAGCCTGGGCCTGATGGCGCTGCAAGGCGGCAGGCTCGAGATTTCCAGCGAGGTGGGCAAGGGGACCAGCGTTCGTGCGGTTCTTGCGCGCTGGCAGGCATCCGCGCAGGACGCCGCACAAGACGTTTCGCGGACGCCGCCGGCGGATCGCGCGCTGCAAGCCGACGCGGCAGCCTGATTACGCGATTTGCGGTTCCGTCAGTCGTCGCGCCGCCGCCGCCGGCGGAAAACGATCGCGAACACCAGCCCGAAAAAGAACAGTACGATGCAAGCGGGTGCAGCCATCATCGGAGTATAAATATACTCTTTGATGAACGGCACTTTCTCGACCAACTCGCGAAAGCCAATGGCGCTATTTTCGTGCAGCTTGGACCACAGTGTGCCGAACGAAATGAGCTGGAATGTTCCCGTATCGATGATCGTCACCACATCCCACGCCAGCGCGGCGACGGCGCAGAACAACAGGATCATTCCGATGAAGCGTCCGATAATCATTCCGCCCTCGATTGCAACATGTACCTTTACATGGACGCCGATGCGCCGATTGGCCGCGCCGGAACCATATCAGGTCGGGCGTCGATGCGGAATCCCCGCGGAACCTCAGACGCCGGCGCGAAATCCCAGGAATTCCGCTGATTTCGGGCCGACCGCCGCCGCGATCAGGCGCTTGGCGCAGCCCAACTCGCTTGGTATGGTGCGCGCCCTTTGCAAGGGCAAGGGATGGGTGGCCGAGCGGTCGAAGGCGCACGCCTGGAAAGTGTGTATACGTGAAAGCGTATCGTGGGTTCGAATCCCACCCCATCCGCCACGCAGTCTGTCGAACACCTCCGTGCGCTTTCGTGGCGCGTAAGAAAGCCACGTTTTGCGTGGCTTTTGCATATCTCGGCGAGGCGGTGCGGACTGGAGAATTTATCGTTAGGCAATTTTCCCGTGTTTCCAGTCAAACTTTCTCCGGCAGTGCTCAATGTAGTCCGCTAGAAGGCCCTAGAGCCAGGGCCGCAACAATCTGCTCTTCACTAGCCGTCCATTGATGGGCGGTGCGTCTCCCTCGTTGGAGCGGACTCCATCCAATTCTGGAGGAGTTTTTGGAATTCAGGTCATTAAGCAGAACGTTGAAACGCCTTGTCGCACGTTCGACGAATCGACGGCAAATACTCTGAGCTTCGATCGTCTGGGAAGTGACGCGGGAACTATGCGACTGAAACGATGACGAATTGTGGAAGCAGGAAGCAAACAAGGGGGAGCATTGGATCGATCTCCCCCTTGTTATCGAGAACAGGCTGAAAGGCTTACTTTTTCTCAGCCAGGAATTTGGTCGTGTAAACTTTATCTGTATCGATTGGTGTCTTGATCAGTTCAAGATCAATTAGGGTTTTCATTAGGGAATCCCAGCCCGCCTTGGTGGAATAACCCACACCGTTCTTCTTGGTGTCCTCGCTGTCGAGCAGCGTCAATACCGCCGGCAGCTTGAGCTTGTTGAACTTGTTGTCGAGCGACGGCTGGGCCTTGATGACGAGCTGATAGGCCTCTTCCGGGTTGGCTTTGGCATATGTCCATCCGCGCACAAACGCGCGGGTGAAACGGGCAACAAGATCCGGATTTTTCTTGATCGTCTCGGCGTTGACGATCAGCCCGGAGCTGTACATGGGGAGCCCGACATCGCGAAACAGAATCCAATCCATTTCGATCCCTTCGGCGATCGGACGGATGCCGTCGTTGAAGAAGAACGCGACACCGGCATCGATGCGTCCGGCAATGATCAGTTGTGCAATTGCCAGATCCGCCGGTACTTCGTTGATCTTGCTGTTATCGATCTTTTGAATCTTCGAAACCGCGCGCCACTGCCGCTCGACAGCGCTTTTCAGCTGCAGACCGAGGCGCTTGCCGTAGAGGTCCTTGAGGTTCTTTATCCCCGATTTCTTCGGGAACACGATGGCTGAGGGGCTGCTCTGCAAAATCACCGCAGTTGTGACCACGGGTAGATCGCGCGAATAGGCTAACATCGCTTGGTCAGCGGTCGCGTAACCAAAATCGGCGTCGCCGGTGCCGACCAGCTTGACGGTCACGCTCGACCCCTCGCCGGGCATGATGCGCACATCAATATTCGCTTCCTTAAAGAAGCCCTTTTGTTGCGCCACGAAAATGCCCGAGTGCTCCGTCCCAAACACCCAGTCAAGTCGTAACGAAACCTTGTCCTCCGCCTGCGCCAGCGAAGCGGCGCAGGCGAGTCCAAACACGCTCGCGAAAATTGCCATGCGTTTCATTTCAGTACTCCTGTTTTTGTGCCCATATCCCGTAAACCCTTGACCCATCCAGGCTAGTAAGTCGGCGCAATACCGCCGTCGATCTTACGCGCGGCGAGAATCTTGGCCCGCCAATGTGCACCGGCCGTTGTTGTCGCATAACGCGGTGGGTTCGTCGCGCTCGCGCAACCCTCAAAACAGCGTACTTCAACATCGTGATTGGGAATTTGGAAATACGCAACCGAAAGCCGCGTTGCGGTCGTCCGCACGTCTTCGGGCGGATTGACAACGCGGTGAATGGTCGAAACCCAACGGTCATTCGTCCAACGCATCAAGAGGTCGCCGATATTGATCAGAAATCCCTTGTCCACCTGTGGCGCGTCGATCCATTCGCCGCCACGGCGAACCACTTGGAGGCCGCCCGGGGCTGCCTCAGTGCGCAGGATGGTGAAGGCGCCATAGTCGGAATGCGCCCCAGCTCGGATTTGCCCGGCCGCCGGTTTGGTCGCTTGCGCCGGATAATATACAAGGCGCATCGTGCTTACATGTCGGTCGATTTTGCGGGCAAAGAAATCCTCCGGCAAGTCCAGCGCCAGAGCGAATATGCGCGCAAGCTGCTGAGACAGTTTTTCCATTGCCACATAATAATTCGTGACAGCGGCACGAAATCCCAGGGGCCGTACGGGCCATAGATTGGTGTGGAAATGAAGCGGTCCGAACCCGTCGCGCCAGTAGGCGCCATCGCCAGTCGTCACCGGGCCAATGGCAAAACTCTCTTGCAGATCGGCAGGAACACTCACTCCCATCGTATTGCCAAGACTTTGATCGGCAAGACTATTGTAACCTCGGCTAACGCCCGGACCCGGACGGACGACTCGCATCTTCTCTTCGCGCGGCAGCGCGAAAAAGGCGCGGCCCTCGCCGTAGATGGTCGAGATCGTCGCATCATCCACGCCGTGACCGACGATACCGAAGAATCCGACTTCTTCACACGCGCGAGCAACGGCACGAACGACACTTCGCCGCTGTGCCGCATCTCCGTTGGAAAATAATGCGAGATCGATGATAGGAATTTCCGCGGTGGCCGAAGCCGCGCGTTCGCGGTTTGGAACGAAATCGTCATTCGACATGCGATTTCCTTTCACATTGCGTTGCTTTGGAAGGTTTCTTCCTCAAAATTAAAGTTGTGATTTGAGATTCGCAAACCGATTCAGTATCTAAATTCACTACAGAACGCAGGGAGGGGAAACAATGCAGATCGGAATCAGCTTCGATGGTTTCGCGCCGTTCGGCGCGGCGCTGGAAATTGCAGTGGAAGCGGAGCGGCTTGGCGCGTCCTCGATCTGGATGGCCGAGCATCTCGGCTATCGCGATCCGATCGCCATGTGTGCGGCTTTTGCTTTGCGCACGCAACGAGCGCGCATTGTTCCGACGGCCCTTAGCCCGTATCTGCGACATCCGACTCCGACGGCAGCAGCGCTGGCAACTCTGGCCGAAGCGGCGCCGGGACGCATCGCCGTGGCGCTCGGTGTGGGCAATCCTCTGTTCCTGCAGGAATCCGGCATCGAAGCCGAGAAGCCAGTGGTTGCGTTGCGCGAATATGTTGAAGTGCTGCGTGCGCTGTGGAGCACCCAACCGGTGCAATTCCAAGGCATGCTCTACAATCTTGCAGGCGCAAAGATGGCGTTTGCGCCGCCTCAACCGATTCCCATTTATCTCGCGCCGATGCGGCCATTGATGCTCGGACTCGCCGGTCGTATCGCGGACGGTTTGGTGCTTTCGGCGGTGCTGGATATTGCTTATGTACGCGAATCGGTGCGATTGGCCCGCGCCGGCGCAGAGGCCGCAAAGCGTAATTTCGACGAGGTTCGCAGGGCCGCCTATATTTACTTCGTTACGACCCGTACCGACCGTGAAGCACGCGACATCCTCCGGCCCAAGCTTGCTTTTATTTTCCGCAATAAATTCCTCGCGGATTCGATCGCCTTTTCGAAGCTGCCCATCGATCAGCCGGCGATTATCGAAGCGATCGGTCAGCGGGATTTCGCGCGAGCGCAAAGCCTGGTCCCGGATTCGGTCGTTGACGCCTGCGCGGTGGGCGGAACGTTGGACCGCTGCGTTGCGCGCATCAAGGAATTCGTTGCCGCAGGAATCGAGGAACCCGTGCTGGTCCTGGCGGGTGAACCGGAAGACCAGAAGCGGAGCCTTCTGGCATTGCGTGAATTGACCCAAGGCTGTCCTGCCGGGTGTGTTCGCGGTAATGGG
>JBFWYO010000132.1:0-7912 GCA_050186335.1 Alphaproteobacteria bacterium
CGAGTGCCGGTTATCGCACGTCATTACATCAATGACGGCAGCCACAAGGAGAGCCAGGGGAAGGCGACGAGCACTCCGAGTCGAACGACGTCGGCAGCGATGAACGGCACGACACCCGAGATCGCCGTGCGTAGCGACAGGTTCGGCACCACCGAAGAGATGACGAACAGATTCATCCCGACCGGCGGCGTTATCAATCCGATCTCGACGACACAGACCACCAGAATGCCGAACCAGATCGGATCGAAGCCGAGATTCTTGATGATCGGGAAAAACAGCGGCAGCGTGATCAACAACATAGAGAGACTGTCGAGGAAACAGCCCAGGATCAGATACACCGCGAGGATGATGATCAGCACCGTGTAGCGGTGCAGTTCCGCGCCGACGATCAGATCGTTCAGCATCTTGGGCAAAGTCGAGGTTTCCAGGAAGTATTGGAGGATCGACGTGCCGATGAAAATCATAAAGATCATCGCCGTCGTGCCGGCGGTTTCGCGCAGGCTGTCGATCAGCACGCGCCAGGTCATCTGCCGCGCGAGAATGGTCAGCACGAAGGCGCCGAACGAGCCGACCGCCGCGCCCTCGGTCGGCGAGAACAGGCCGATATACATGCCGCCCATGACGACGATGAACAACGCCAGGACCGGACCGACCCGTTTGAGCGTGACGAGTCGTTGCGCCCAGCCGACGCGCTCGCCGGCCGGGCCCGAGCCGGGCCGATAGCGCGCCACGAGATAGGCGGCGACCATGTAGCAAAGCGTGGCGACGGCGCCCGGGATGAACCCCGCAAGGAACATCTTGCCGATCGATTGCTCGGTCAGCAGCGCATAGATCACCATGATGATGCTGGGCGGAATCAAAATGCCCAGCGTGCCGCCGGCGGCGAGCGCGCCCGCCGACAGCCGATCGTCGTAGCCATGCCGGCGCATCTCGGGCACCGCCACGCGCGCCATGGTGGCGGCGGTCGCCAGGCTGGAGCCGCAAATGGCGCCGAACAGCGCGCAGGCGCCGATCGTGGCCAGCGCTAGGCCGCCCCGCCAATGGCCGATCAGCGCATAGATAGCTTGATACAGGGAGCGCGACAGGCCGGCATGGGCGGCGAATACGCCCATCATGATGAACAGGGGGATGACCGAAAGCCCATATGGGAACACGGTCGAATAGGGCTGCGAGCCGAGCACAAAGGCGGTCGCGTCCCAGCCGTTGATCAGGGCGCCGCCGACGATGCCGACGATGCCCATGCCGATGGCGATCGGCACGCGCAGCGCAATAAGCAACAGCAGCACGGCCATGCCGAGGGCGCCGATCAGGGCTGGTGTCATGCCGCTACAGCTCCGACCGAGCGGGCGGCATCGGCGCAGCGCCGCGGCCGGAAAAAAGTTGCCACGCGGCCTCGAGCGCCAGGGCAAGGCACGCCAAAGCGGACAACGCGAGTCCGAACAGCAAAGGTATCCAGTACAGGCCGATCGGCAGGCCGAGCGTCTGCGTGGAATCGCCCGCCGCATGTTCGTGCCAGCCTTGCTGCGCGCCGTACCACGCGAGCAGCACGAGCACGGCAACGCCCATCAGCGTGGCCATCAGGCGGAGCGCGCGCTGAACCGCCAGTGGCAGGCTCTTAGTGAACAGATCGATGGCGACGTGTTCGTCGGTCAGGAACGCCGCCGGTATGGCGAGCAGCGCCGACCACATGACGAACAACTGCATCATGTCGACGGTACCGGGAATCGCGGTGTTGGCGATCGGCCGCAGCGCGATATCGGCAATCGTGATCAGCACGCCGACCAGGAGCAGCGCCTGGGCCGCATTGGCCAGGCGCTGCGCCCAATCGCGAAAGCGGGCAATGAAACTGTCCATATCCAAACCGTGGCGCTGGACGAGCCCGCGTCTATTTTTCGTACTTACCGATCAAACGCCGCATTTCCGCGAATACCGCGCGGACTTCCTTCTGGCCGGCTTTTTCCTGATCGGCCAGATACTTCTCGATCACCGGCGCCAGCTGCTTGGCCCACTGCTCGCGCGTTTCCTTGGCCACCGGCGCGATCGTGTGACCGCGCTTGAGCGCGGTTTGACGCGCGTCTTCGTCGGTCTCGTTCCAGACCTTCGACCAGCGTTCGGCCGAAAAATGCGCCGCGGTGACTTCGTCGAAGACTTTTTTGACGTCGGCCGGCAGCGAATCGTATTTGCGCTGGTTCATCACCGTGTACTGGGAAACCACATAAGTGTCGGCTTCCATGTGATGGTTCAGCACTTCGTGCAGCTTGAACGCACCGATCGGACCCCACGGCATGACCACCGCATCGATCGTGCCTTTTTCCGCGTTCTCGTAGATCTGCGTCGGCGGCAGGCCGACCGGCGTGGCGCCGATGAATTCCAGCATCGCGGTGATCGGCGGCGTCGGCGAACGCACGCGCATGCCCTTCAGGTCGGCGATATCCTTGATCGGCTTGACCCGGGAATGGATCGAGCCGGCGTTGGTCGAGGTCAGCGACAACATGCGCACGCCGGGGAAATCGGCGGCCAGGAACTTGTCGTACATCTCGTGCAGCACCTTGGTCGAGGTCAGCGACGAGCGCACGACGAACGGCAGTTCGATCAGGACGGTGCGCGGATGCCGGTCGCGCGGCACGCCCGGCAGGGCCAGTGCGATGTCGGTGGCGCCGGCGCGCACCTGGTCGAACTGCTTGCCGATATCGCCGAGCGCGCTGCCCGCGGCGTAAATGGCGAACTTCACCTTGCCGTTGGTCTTCTTGGTGATCTCGTCGGCCCAGGGCTGCAGCACGCGCACCTGGTTAAATTGCGACGACGGGTAAATATGCGAGATCTTGAGCTCGATCGTTTCGGCGCGCGCCGCCCCGGCGGCGGCGATCGAAACGGCGAGCACTGCAAGCGCGCCTTTCGCGGTGGTTCGAAGCATAAACATATCCTCCTTGTGGCCTTTGGTATGGTCGAGCCGAGGCGCCGCTTTGGCCGTTATGCGGCTTTGGCCTCCGAATAGTCGAGCAGTTTGGTCTTGTACTCGCTGCGCGGCAGCGAGCCGTTCGGCAACAGAACGATGTCCGGCGAGAAGATCAGCGCCGAGCGAATCGCTTCGGCAATGGCGACCGCGAGCTTGGGGTCGGCGGCGACGCCTTCCGCGAGTTCGACTGCGACCTTGAGCGGCGGCTCCTGCTTGACGCCGCGCTTGGCCGGCCGCACGGCAATGAAGCCGTTGACCTTGGGCACGAAGCGGTTGACCACTTCGCGCACGGCGGACGGAAACACGTTGACGCCGCGCACGATCAGCATGTCGTCGGTGCGGCCGATGCAGCGCACGCGGAGCGTGGTGCGGCCGCAGCTGCATTTCGAGGTCCAGACGCGGACATGGTCGCGGCTGCGGAAGCGCAGCAGCGGCGCCGCCTCGCGCCGGATATGCGAGTAGACCAGCTCGCCCTCGGCACCGTCCGCGAACGGCAATGTGGCGCCGCTCTCGGGCTCGATCAATTCGACATGCACGAAGCCGGTGCCGCTGAAATGCATGCCGGCCTGGGCTTCGCATTCGCCCCACAGCGAGGCGGCGACGTCGCCGAGGCCCATCGCTTCGTAGATCTTGGCGTCGTACGCCTGCTCGAGCTTGCGGCGCATGTCGGGTTCGCCGCCGCCCGGCTCGCCGGCGACGAGAATGCGTTTCAGACCGGCGGTACGCACGTCGAAGCCGCGGTCGCGCGCCCATTCGGCGATATAGGCGGCATACGACGGCGTGCAGGCCAGGGCCTGCGGCTTGATCAGGCGCAGCGCCGTGACCAGCCGTTCGGTATTGCCGGTGCCGACCGGAATGTGCGTCACACCGATGTTCTGGAACGATTCGAGCGCCAGCCCGGCGACGAACGGCCCGGCATTGTAGGTCGTGATCAGCCCGTCGCCCGCGCCCAGGCCCGAACGCGTGTAGGAACGCGAGCCGATGGTGACCCAATCGACCACGTCGCGCTGGGTCAGCGGAATGTAGCTCGGCACGCCGGTGGTGCCGCTGGTCGAGAAAATGCGTGCCACCGAGCGGCGATCGGCGGCCAGCTGCGCGCCCAGCGGCGCGTGCGTCTGCTGACTGTCGCGCAGTTCGTCCTTGGTGGTGAACGGCAGCTTGCCGATCGCATCCAGTCCGCCGACCGCGTCGGCCGTGGCGAAACCCGCCGACGTCAGCTTGGCGCGATAAAATTCGGACCGCTGAAACAGATACTTGATCTGCGCTCGGTACGAAACGTCGTCCGCCTTGACCTGGGTGGCCGGATCCGGCGTCGTATCGTCGAACGGATGATTGACCGCGTGCATTGCCGTCACTTCGGTTCGGGGCCGGTGTACTGGATCGCTTCTTCCGCCTTGGCCGCGAGGTAGAAGCCGATCGGCGCTTCGCGCTCCTCGGCCAGATGGCCGATGATGCCGGCGGTGCGCGCCAAAATCGGAATCCCCTTGATCGCCTCCTCGGGGAAATCGAGATCCAGCAGGACGGCGGCGATCGGCCCGGACACATTGAGCACCAGGGGCTTGCCCCAGACCTGGGCCGCCGCCGCGCGGAAGCGGCGCAGCAGATCGATGTGAATGCCCACGATCCCGCGCTGCTCGGCGAGCGCCAGGACGCGCTCGGTGCGCGGATCGACCGGACGATGCAGCGGATGGCCGAAACCCGGCAGCCTGCCGCCCTTGGCGTGAACGTCGCGCGCGATGTCGAGCACGATCCGGTCGCGCTCGGTCTCGGGTTTGCCCGCTGCGGCGGCGGCCGCGCGCTTCAACAGGATCGCGCACAACTCGGCGGTGCCAAGAACAACGCTGCCGCTGCCCAGAATGCCGGCGGCGACGGCGCCTTGCACGGCCTCGGGCGCTGCCGCGAGCGTCATGCGCGCGGTCTGTACGGTCGGCGTCAGCCCGTGCTCGGCGATCGCGACCAGCAGCGCGTCGAGAAAGAACAATTGGTTCGCGGTCGGCCGCTTGCCGGTCACGTGCAGGAAGAAGAATTCGGTAAAGCTGACCACGCCGATCAGATCGTCGGCCAGATTGTGGCCGCGAATCGTGATCGAATTGGCATCGGCGGTACAGATCGCGGTCCGGGCCGGGCCCGGCTTGCCGATCATCATGGTGCGCTCCTCCAAGGAAACGGGGCGTTGATTCGCTCTTGATTTTGTCCGCAAAGCGGACAATCATCCGCGATGCGGACAAAGTGTTGCGGGAGCGCATGAGCATGTCAAGGCCCGATGACGATCGCGATTACATCCAGGCGCTGGCCCGCGGACTTGCCGTGATCGAGAGTTTCGACGAAGCGCACCCGGCGATGAGCCTGAGCGACGTCGCGCGCCGCACGAACCTGAGTCGCGGCGCCGTCGGCCGCATCCTGCACACTTTGGAACTGCTGGGCTACGTGCGCGGCGACGACCGGCTGTTTCAGTTGCAGCCGCGCGCGCTCAAGCTCGGCTATGCCTATTTGTCGTCGCAGCCGCTGTGGCGCTTGGCGCATCCGATGCTGGAGACGGTCGCGCGCGACGTCGGCGAGGCCTGCTCCCTGTCGATCCTCGACGACGAGGAAATCGTCTATGTGACGTGGGTTGCCGCGACCCGCGTGGTGTACGATTTCGTCGGCGTCGGCGGCCGGCTGCCGGCGTTCTGCGCCTCGATGGGTCGCGTCCTGCTGGCGGGGCTGCCGGATAAGGCCGTGGACGATTTTCTGGCGCGCGCCAAGCTGACGCCGCGCACGCCGGCAACGATCACCGACCGCAAGGCCTTGAAACGCATCGTGCTCGAGGCGCGCGAGCGCGGCTACGCCACGCAGGACGAGGAAGTCGAGATCGGCCAGCGTGCCGTCGCCGTGCCGGTGCGCGACGCCACCGGGGCGACCGTGGCCGCGATCAACGTGACCGTCGCGGCGCACCGCTACAGCGTCGAGGCCATGGTCGAACGCGCCGTACCGATCCTGCGCCGGGAAGCGGCGCGGCTCGGCGAAGCGCTCTCGCTGGTTCCGACCGGCCGACCGATTCGCCGTCCGGGCCGCGGGCCGCGCTGACGGGCCGCCCGGGCGGACGCACCGAATTAAAACAGACGATTGAATTGACAAAACGCGCCGCGCATATTCGGTGTCGCGTCGTCGAACGCGACGACGCCGCGGCACGATACCTGCGCCGCCATCCAGGAGAGGAAACACGGTCATGAAGCTGGTCACGTTCGTAGCTGCCGATGCAAGCAACCGGATCGGCGCCGTCGTCGAGGGTGGCAAGACCATCGTCGATTTTCAGGCGGTGCAGGAGCGGACCGAAGGACGCGGCTCGCCGTTCTTCGCCGACATGCTGGCGTTCATCGACGGCGGCGAAGCAGCGCTTGCGCTGGCCGAACGGTCGATCGAAACGGCTCTGCAGCGTAAGCTCGCGCCCGCCCTGTTGAACGCGGCGAGCACGAAGCTGTTGGCGCCGGTGCCGGTGCCGCGCCAAATGCGCGATTGCCTCAGCTTCGAGAAACATCTGGTGCAGGCGCGCGAGCGGCGTTTGCGCAAACAGGCGGCGGCAAGCGCCGATCCCAAAGCCGCAATGGAAAAATTCATGCTGGACGGGCAAGCCGGCATTCCGCAGGTCTGGTACGAGCAGCCGATCTATTACAAAGGCAACCGCTTCACCGTCATCGGCACCGACGCAACGGTGGTGTGGCCGCGCGCATCCAAATACATGGATTACGAGCTGGAGTTCGGCCTGTTCATCGGCCGCAAAGGCAAGAACATCCGGCAAGCCGACGCCCGCGCGCATATTTTCGGCTACACCATCTTCAACGATTTCAGCGCCCGCGACATTCAGGGCCGCGAAATGCAGGGCATGCTGGGGCCGGCCAAGGGCAAGGATTTCGACACCGGCAATGCGATGGGTCCGTGGCTGGTGACCGCCGACGAAATCCCCGATCCCTACGCCCTGACCATGACCGCGCGGATCAACGGCGAAGAATGGTCGCGCGGCAGCAGCGGGGAGATGCACCACAAGTTCGAGCGCATCCTCGAGCACATTTCCGCCGACGAAACCCTGTATCCCGGCGAATTCATCGGCTCCGGCACGGTCGGCAACGGCTGCGGCCTGGAACTCGGCCGCGAGCTTAAGGACGGCGACGTGGTCGAGTTGAGCGTCGACGGGCTGGGCACGCTGCGCAACAAGGTTACGCGGCAGGCTTGAACTTGGCTTTCGGCCTGGCGGGACGAGACCGCGCGTTTCTCGGCGCTTCGGCCTTGAACGCGCCGACCAGGAACGGGACGATCTGTTCGAGCACGCTGTCCGGATCGTCCGGGTGGCAGAGGTCTTCCGATCGGCTCGGCAGCCATGTACGTGCGGACGTCACGTAGTACAGGGTCCCCAGCATGTAGTAGAAGCGCCAGTAGATCGACGCCTTATCCAGGTGCGGCAGAACCTGCTGCATGGCTTCGGCGAAGCGCCACCAGACCGGATCGTACTGCTTGAGCACGACCCGTTCGATCGCATGGTTGGGCTCGGTATTGATCCGCCCCATGAACTGCATGATCGCCGCGCCGCCGGGTCCGAATTCGCTGGTCAGCCGCAAATGCGGTTCGACGAAGGCGCGCACCAGGCCTTCGACTGCCGCGGCCGGCGGAAGTTTCTTCGCCATGACGGATTCCAGCATGCGCAGCCGCTCGGAATTGATCGGCACGACGCGGCGGATGAAGATCGCCTCGAACAGCGCATCCTTGGATTTGAAATAATAGTTCACGGCGGCGATGTTGACCCGCGCTGCCGATGTGATCGTGCGCAGCGAGACCGACGCGAACCCGTGCTCGGCGAACAGCTTTTCGGCCGTATCGAGAATCCGGTTCCGCGTCGCGTCGCCGCGATCGCCGCGTTTGGGGGACGGTTTCATATCGAACACTTATCTCAGGAACGAGGGTAGGAATTGCTCCACCCCGGGC
>JBFWYO010000133.1:0-7832 GCA_050186335.1 Alphaproteobacteria bacterium
CCATCCTCAGAGATAAAATCCCTTGGCAAAACGCTTGACCAACAACACAGTCGCTGAGTAGCGGCCCGGAGCGAAGCGAACGGGGCGCGTATCGAAGGATGGGCGGCACGCGAGGTGCCGACCATCGCTTCCGCTCGATCACTTTTTGATGAAATCGCACTCGCTCTGGCTGAGCGGCTTGAAGGCTTCGTCGGCCTTCATGGTCTTGACCAGCTTGTAATAGTCCCAGGCGTATTTCGATTCCGCCGGCGACTTCACCTGGTACAAGTGCACATCCTGCATCAAGCGGCCGTCTTCGCGAATCTTGACCTGTTCGCCGTACCAGTCGACCGGCATGGATTTCATCTTCGTGGTGACCGCGGCGGCGTCCTTGGTACCGGCCGCCTGGACCGCTTTCAGGTAATGCAGCACGCCCGAATACACCGAGCCCTGGACCTTGGTCGGCATGCGATTCAGCTTGGCGAAGTATTTGCGGCCGAACGCGCGCGTGGCCTCGTTCTTGTCCCAGTAGAAACTCGAGGTCACCAGCAACCCTTGCGCCTTCTGCAGGCCAAGCCCGTTGATGTCGCTGATGAACACGACGGTGCCCGCCAGGCGCTGGCCGGCCGCGACCAGACCGAACTCGCTGGCCTGCTTGATGCCATTGGTAAGGTCGGTCGCGACGTTGGCGAAGCCGATGACCTGCGCCTTCGAATTTTGCGCGGCCAGCAGATAGGAAGCGAAATCGCCCGCGCCCAGCGGGTGTTTGATGCTGCCGAGCACCTTGCCGCCCGCCGCTTCGATGGCGGCCGTGGCGTCCTTCAGCATGGCGTGGCCGAAGCCGAAATCGGCGACCACGAAGAACCATGTCTTGCCGCCGGTCTCGACGATGAGCTTGGCCGATTTCGACAGGGCGATTGAATCTTCCGCCCAGTGAATGCTATAGGGCGAGCAGGCCTTACCGGTCAGATCGGCGATCACGGCGGCGGCCACGACGGTGACTTTCTTCCGTTCCTTGGCGATCGCCTGTACCGCCAGCGCCACCGGCGTGACCGGCAGGTCGGTGATCATGTCGACGCCGTCCTGATCGAACCATTTGCGCGCGATCGTCGCGGCCACGTCCGGCTTGTTCTGCATGTCGGCGGCGACGACCTCGATCTTCATGCCGGCGACCTTGCCGCCGAAATCCTCGACCGCCTGGCGCGCCGCGAGCGCGGCCCCTTCGCCGCTTACCTCGGAGCCGGCGAACCCGCCGTAGCTGCCCAATACGCCGATCTTCAAGACCGCTTCGGCCTGAGCGTAACCGACGCCCAGCGCGGTAAGGCCCAGCGCCGCAATCGTCATCTTCATTTTCCGCATCGTCATACTCCAGTTGGTCGTTGAATTGATCCTATTACCTGGCCTTGGCAGCCTCGTTGATCGCGTCGTATTCGTAGACCCAGGTCGGGTTGAAACGCAGCAGCCGGTTGTTCTTGGCGCTGCCGAAGCGATATCGGAGATTGCGGATCAGGCGCTTGATTCCCGACGCTTCGTGCATCGAGCGCACCCGTTCGCGCGCCGCCAATTGCACGCGCGCCGTACGCGGCTGGCGCATCGTTTCGTACGTCTTCAGCGCGGCCGGAATATCCTTCGGATTCTGCGCGAGCAAGGCGGCGACCATGTAGCCGTCTTCGATCGCCATGTTGGCGCCCTGTGCCATGAACGGCAGCATCGGGTGCGCGGCGTCGCCGATCAGCGTGAAACGCCCGCGCGACCAATGGGGCATCGGATCGCGGTCGAACAGCGCCCATTTGTTGATGAAATCCGCCTTGTCGATCAACTGGTGAATGATCGGGTGCCAGTTCGGATAGGCGGCGTGCACTTCGTCGGCGTTCGCGCGCAGAAACCAGTTCTCCTCGACCCACTGATCGGTCTCGCGCACGGCGACGACATTCACCTTCCGTCCGCCCGAGACGTAATACATCGTTATGTGTCCATGCGGGCCGTGCCAGTTGCAGGCGTCGAACGGGATGACCGAGCGGTCGATCTTCGCGGCATCCACGGTGAAACGCCACGCGATGTTGCCGGTGAAGCGCGGCGCGTCCTTGCCCCACAAGGCTTCGCGCGCGACCGAATGAATTCCGTCGGCGCCGATCGCGGCGTCGGCCTCGAACCGCTCGCCGTTGCCGGTGAGCACCGCAGCGCGCGGGCCAGCTTCGTCGATCGCGACGACGCGGCGGCCGAGCGACAAGACATGTTGCGGCACCGCGGACTTCAAGACCTCGAGCAGGTCGGCCCGATGCACATGAAAATATGGCGTGCCGTACTTCTCGGCAAAGGCGGGGTTGAGCGGGTTGGTATAAAGCGTCCCGCCTGTGCGCCAATCGCGGGCGCGGTAATGGCTGGGCTGGCAGGCGCGCTCGGTCAGCGCGGCTTCGAGGCCGAGAAAGCGCAGGACCCGGATGCCGTTCGGGCTGAGCTGCACGCCGGCGCCGACTTCGGACAGTTCCGCCGCCTGCTCGATCAGCCGCACGTCGATGCCCATGCGGTGCATGACCGCGGCAGCCGTCAAGCCGCCGATCCCGCCGCCGGCGACGATCACCTGCATACTGCGTGGCCCCGGCGGTCGATGTGTCGAAGCATGGCGGGCCTAAGATTTCCGTTGGGACGAAATCGATCGGGAAGGGTGTGCACGTGGCTCATCCTTCGATACGCGCTGCGCGCTACTCAGGATACGGTTGGAAGTCTGCCGCGAATATTTCTTACGACATCATTCGGAGTAGCGCGTTCTGACGCACGTATCGAAGGACGGGCCGCCGGCGCGGCGTTCGGCACTCTTAGGCCCGCCCTGCGGCCTCCGCACTCAATAAGCGGTTTATCACGCGGCGCGCCGATACCACGCCGGCGTCCGCATTGACGCTCAGCAGATCCCGTTCGGACCGCGCCGCCAGATTGTCCTGCTGCCCCGCGATGATGCCGGCGTCTTCGTTGAACGTGGTGACCAGGAAATCCCCGATCATCTTGGTCATGCCCGGATCCCGCACCGCGAAATCGCGCGCGAAAGCCCAGAAATGCAGCGTGCGCCGGTCGGTTTCCGGCGTCAGGATATTGATGATGCGCGTGTCGATGCCTTTGCTCTTGTCGTTGGTGCCGACCGGCACCGCGCCGGCGTCGATGATGATGTTGTAAGGCGGGTGAAACGCGATCTTCTGCCAACGGTCGACTTTGCCGGTGAAGCCGCCGGCCTTGCGATACATGATCGAGGGCTCGGTATCGTACATCTGCCGCTCGACGCGCACGACATCGCCGTCGAGGGTCGATTTCACCGGCGTCTGCGCCACCGCATCGGTGCCGATCGTGTTCCGGTGCACGTACGTCGTGTGCGACAGGTCCATCAGATTGTCGACCAGCAGTTCGACGCCGCATTCGTAGGGAATCGTCCCGTGGGAATAGCCCCATTGTTCCGAGGCCAGCCAGGGCAGTTCCGGAATCGCGGCTTCGTCGGCCTGGGCCGGCTCGCCCATCCACAGCCAAACCAGCTTCCAGCGTTCGACCGCGGGATAGGTCTTCACGCGCAGTCGCGGCGGGATGTTGCTCTGGCCCGGAATCTCCACGCACGTGCCGGCGCAGTCAAAACGCAAACCGTGATAGCCGCACGCGATCGTGTCGCCTTGGATCGTGCCCAGGGACAGCGGCGCCATGCGGTGCGGGCAGCAATCGTCGAATGCGGCGACTCCGTTGCCGGTCCGGATCAGGGCAACGGGCTGGTCGAGTACGCGCTTGGCCACGGGCTTGCCGCCCAATTCATGACCCCAGGCGGCGGCATACCAGTAATTGCGCAGGAACATGTGCGGCACCCGGCTTGCGGAAGGCATTGAAATCCGATCTGATAAAATTAGTTTCATAGTGAAACTTTTGCAAACGGAAATTCGCCGTGCCAGTCTCCGGCACACCCGCCGTTTAGCGCGGTTTCCGGCCGTCTCGGGGGATCAAGGGCAGCATGAGCAAAGCATCGATCGCCTTCCAGCAAAGCTTCAATCGGTGGCTGCCTTATCAGTGCTCCCTGGTCACCAGCTTCGTCAGCCGGCGCATGTTCGATTACTACAATCGCGAATTCGGCATATCGGTTACCGATTGGCGCATGCTCGCGGTGCTCAATGCGAACCAGCCCAGTTCGGCGGGGGCGTTGGCGCGCCGCAGCGGGATGGATGCGGTGCAAACCACCCGCGCAATAGCATCGTTGCTGAAACAGAAGCTCGTGCGCCGCGAGTCCGACCGGCGCGATCGCCGGCGCGCCGTGCTGACATTGACCCGAGCGGGACTGCGCGTGGTCGAGAAAGTTGCGCCCATGGCGCTGGCGCTTGAAGCCGACCTGCTCGCCAAATTGACCGCATCCGAACAGGCGGCCCTGAAGCGGGCGATGTTCAAGCTGGAAACCGCGATCGATCGGATCTGGCTCGCCGACGAGCGCACCGCCCCGGCCGGCGTCGCCCTGCCGTCGGAAACCGCGGTGACCGCGGCAAAGCGGCGTCGGCCCGAAGCTGCCGCGTCGCGCCGGCCGAACGCTTAGCCCGAGATCACACCTTGACGCGATACGCGGCGCGCGCGCCGTCTGCCCAGGCCATGCCGTGGCCCGGCGCATCGCCCGGCGACATGCGCTGCTTGGCGTCGATCTTGACCGAGATTTTAAATAAAGGTTCGAGCAGCGGAAAATCTTCCAGCCAGGTGACGTTCGGCGCCGCGCACGCCACATGAATGAACAACGCCGGCAGGAAATGCGGCGAAACCGTCACGCCGAAAAATTCCGCCTGCTGGCACACCCGCAGGGTTTCGCTCAGGCCGCCGATCGCGGCCAGATCCGGCTGAATCACGCTGCACGCGTTCGCCTGCAACAGCGGCATCACCTCGACGCAGCCTTGCAGATGTTCACCGGTCGCGATCGACACCGGCGAGCTGCGCGCCAATTGCGCGTGCGCGGCGTAATCCAGCGCCGGCAGCGGCTCTTCCAGCCACAGCACGCCCAGTTCGGCGCACTCGCGCGCCAGCCACAGCGCGCGGTTGAGGTCGCACTTCTCGTTGGTGTCGACCATGAGGTCGATCTCGGCCGGCAACGCGGCGCGCACCGCCTGCATGCGCGCGATATCGGCACGCTCGCCGGCCAGGCGCAGCTTCACTGCGGGGAAACCCTGCTGGACGTGCTTGAGCGCCTGCGCGACCGCCGCCTCGGGCGCCTGGTTCGCGGTATAGCCGCCGCTGCCGTAGACCGGCACGGCGCGCGCCCGTCCGCCCATCGCTTGATAGAGCGGGATGCCGCGCTGTTTCGCGTGCAAATCCCAGACCGCCATGTCGATGGCCGCTATCGCCATGAAATAGACGCCCCGGCCGAGCCGGTTCAGCGAGCCGGCCAGTTGCCGGAACAGCACCAGCGGCGCATCGGCCGCCTGGCCGATCACCAGCCGCGCGCACAAATCTTCGGCTGCGGCCTTGATGACCGTCCCGCCGCCGCGCAGTCCGTAGGTGAAGCCGGTCGCGATGACGCCATTAGCATCCTCCAGATCGACCACGACGACGTCGACGCCGGTGACGCCCGAGCCGCCGACCGCCTGGGCAAGCGGAAACTTCAGGTATTCGACGGTGGCTTTGGTGATTTTGGCCGACATCACAGCACCCCCAGAAGCCGATCGGCCGTGCGCTGCAGTTCGTCCGGCGCGTAAGGTTGCGTCGGCACCACGCCCCACACCGGCTTCGGCCAGGCGGCATCGGTCTTCTGGCGCGCGATGACGTGGATGTGCAACTGCTCGACCACGTTACCGAGCGCGGCCACATTCATCTTGTAGGGGTTATGCAGACGTTTGAGCGCATTGGCCGCGCGCTCGATCTCCGCCATCAAAGTTGCCCAGTGCGCGCGCGGCACGTCGTTGAAATCGCGCAGATCGGGGATCGCCGGGACCAGGATCAGCCACGGATAGGTGCGGTCGTTCATCAACAGGACCTGGCACAGTTTCCACTGCGCGAGGAGCTTGGTATCCGCCGCCATCTTGGCGTCGAGCGCGAAACTCATGGCTGCACCTTCAGGGGTTTCTTGTCGATCTTGCCGACCGCCGTTTTCGGCAGGTCGGCGATGATTTCGATCCTGGCCGGCACCTTGTATTTGGCCAGGTTCTTGCGGCAATGCGCGAGCAGATCGTCGATCGAAGCCGCGGCACCCGGGCGCAGCGCCACATAGGCTTTGACGATTTCGCCTCGGTACGAATCGGCCACGCCGATCACCGCCGCTTCGCGTACCGCGGGATGCGCGTAGAGCACTTCCTCGACCTCGCGCGGGAACACGTTGTAGCCGGAGACGATTACCATCTCCTTCTTGCGGTCGCGGATGTACAGATATCCGTCCGCGTCGTACTCGCCGATATCGCCGGTGTACAACCAGCCGTCGCGCAGCGTCTTGGCGGTTTCCTCGGGCAGGTTGCGGTAGCCCTGCATGATCTGCGGCCCGCGCGCCCGAATCTCGCCTTTCTCGCCGACCGGCAAGATCTTGTCGCCGGCCTCGAGATCGACGATCTCGACCGCGGTATCGGGCAGCGTCAGGCCGACCGAACCGACTTTGCGCACGCCGTTGAGCGGATTGTAGGTCAGGACCGGCCCGGCTTCCGACTGGCCGTAGCCTTCGATGATCGGCGTGCCGACCGATTTCTCCCAGCGCCGCAGCACGTCGTCGGGCAGGGCGGCGGAGCCGGAATACGAGTACACGATGCTGGACAGGTCGGACGTCGCGAATTTTTCGTGCGCAAGCAGGCTGGTGAAGATGGTCGGGCTGCCGGCGAAGATGGTGATGCGCTCGACGGCAATCGCGCGCAGCGTATCTTCCGGATGATAGCGCGGCAGAATGATCAGCGTGCCGCGCGCGTACGCCATCGTGTGCAGGCAGACGTGCGATGCGTAGACGTGGAACAACGGCATCACGCACAGCATGCGTTCGGCGTCGATGCGCGCCGGCACCAGCGCTTCGCGCTGCGCGATGTTGTAGGCGATCGACCGATTGGTCAGGTTGACGCCCTTGGCGCGACCGGTGGTGCCGCCGGTGTATTGCAGCGTGCCGAGCGCATCGGCGTCGGGCAGCGGCAGTCGGCTTTCCAGTCCGGCTTGGTTCGCCCAGGCGATCAGGCGCCGGCTCGAGGGGCCGATCTTGATCCGGTGCTTGATGTTTAGCGCGACGGCGACCGGTTCGACGACCGGAGCGACGCCGTCGTCATACAGCACCGCCACCGGATCGGCGTCGTGCAGGATCTGCGTCAGCTCGCGCGCGGTGTAGAGCGGATTGAGCGGCACGATCTGCGCGCCAATCGCATGTACCGCGAAATACGCCACGCAGATATCCAGCGAATTGCCGAGTACCATTGCGACACGCTGGCCGGAAGCGCCCAGGCCGGCGAGCTCGGCCGCGAAGCCGGCGGCGCAGCGTATGTATTGGCGATAGGTCAGGCGTTCGGCGCCGCACACCACGGCCTCGTCGTCCGGCCGAAGCGATGCGGCTTCGGCCAGCATGTGGACTGCGGTTGGAAAGACGCGCGGCAGGCGTGCGGACGACGCCATGGCGCGCGCCTGTGCTTATTCCTTGACGTCGGCGGCGACGCGCAGCTTGACGATCTTGTCCGGCGTGCGCGGCGGCTCGCCCGGCGCGATCTTGTCAACCAGTTCCATGCCCGAAACGACTTTGCCCCAAACCGTGTATTGGCCGTTCAAGTGCGGCACGTCGCCGAAGCAGATGAAGAACTGGCTGTCGGCGCTGTTCGGATCGTTGGTGCGCGCGGCGCCGATGGTGCCGCGCTGGAACGGCGTCTTGTTGAATTCGGCCTGCAGCTTCTGGCCCGAGCCGC
>JBFWYO010000134.1:0-7208 GCA_050186335.1 Alphaproteobacteria bacterium
ACCTATCCTTTTAATCGCCGTGGCGTCCTTGGCGCTGGCGGGCTGCGTTTACGATGCGCCGCCGCCGCCACCGCCGCCGCATCAGCCGCCGCCCATGATGCAGCCGCCGCCGCAGCGCCCGCCGATGCAACCGGCGCAGTTCACCGCCAGCGGCCGTATCGTCGAGAAGATCGGCGCCTGCCATACGATCCGCGCCACCAACGGCACGCGCTACTCGGTCGATTCCGGCGAGTTGGCCGGATACCCGGTCAATGCGCGGATTCAGTTCCGCGCCTTCGTGACCGGCCGCCAGCCGTGCCCGAACACGACGCATATCAATATCACTTCGGTGCGCCCGCTCTAAGCGGACCGCCTGCGTCGAAGATCGAGCGCCGCGCGGCTGCAAAGCCGCGCGGCGGCGACTTTAGGCACGGCGCCGAGGCGTGCTGCGTACCTAATTCATCGCCTCGGCCAGCCCTGGAGTTATGCACATGAAAGCAACTTTCGCGTTCCTGCCGCTGCTGGCCCTGGGCCTGGCGGCATGCCAATCCCCCTATCCGCCGCCGGCGCCGCCGCCGGCCAATTACCAGCAACCGATCCAGCAGGCGCCGCCGCCCAACTTCAACATGGCCGCGCGCGTGGTGTCGAAGCTGCCGCCATGTCACGTGATTCGTGGCAACGACAAGCTGCTGTACGCCGTGCAGCCGGGCACGCTGGAAGGCTTCGGCGTCGGCCAGCCGCTCGTCGTGGTCGGCACCGTGCATCCCGGCAATCTGTGCGGCGCGGCCACCTGGGTCACCGTGCAGCAGGTCTATCGCCGCTGAGTGGTGCGGCGGCGGCCGACGCGCTACAACCCGGTAACCAGAACCGGGAGGAGCGCGACATGGCAGAGCAAGCGAAACCAGGCGTCGTGGTGACCGGCGGCGCCGGCGACATGGGGCGCCTGACCGCGGCCAGTTTCGCCGCCGACGGATTCACCGTGTATGCCGGCGACGTCAAACCCGTGGCCGGCGGCAAGAACATCGTACCCGTCGATCTCGACGTGACCGACCGCGCGGCCGTATTCGCCCTCGCCCGGCGCGCCGCCGAAGAGACGGCTTTGCGCGTCTGGGTCAATTGCGCCGGAATCGTCGGCACCGCCAGCATCGAGGCGGCCGACGAAGCGATGTGGCAGCGCATCATCGACATCAACTTGTCCGGAACGTTCCACGGCTGCGCCGCCGCGTTCGAATCGATGAGCAAGCCGCCAGCTGGGCGCGCGCCGGGCGGACGCATCGTCAACGCAGGATCCATCTCCGGGCAACTCGGCGGTGTCGGTCCGCACCCGGCCTACGGCGCGTCCAAGGCCGGCGTCCATGCCCTGACCAAAAGCTATGCCATCGCCGGCGCACGGTACGGCATCTACTGCAACGCCATTGCACCGTCGGTGATCGAGGGCTCGATGGGACAAGGCTTCAGCGGCAAACAGCGTGAAAAGCTGCTGGCGACGATTCCGCTGCGCCGATTGGCCGAAATGGACGAAATTGTCCACGCGATCCGATATTTGGCCGACCCGAAGGCATCGTACACGACCGGCGTCATTCTCCAACTCAACGGCGGCACGTTGTCGATCGGGTGAGCGCTATTTGACGCGCACGCCCGGCGTCAGATCCTGGCCGGCCGCGATCAGCGTGCCTTCGCGATAGACCACGCGATTGTTGATGCCGGCCTTGGTCAGCCGGTAGTCGACCAGCACGTCGCCCGGCAGACCCGGGACGCTGCCGAATTCGCGCAGCGCAATGTTGCGTTCGACCAGCGGATTCTTGACCAGGGCAAAAGTGCCGGTCCCGGGGGTGAAGTCGTCCGCGGTCGTGATCTTGACTTCGCCGTACGTCTTGCGCGTGTCGAAATCGACCACATACTTGAATTGGTAGGTGGCGGTGGCCGTTCCGATCATCGGAACGACGGGCGAGTTGAACGAATAGACGCCGAACGGCTGCTGCAGATTATGGTCGCCGCGCGCACGGCGATCCTTCTCGTCGGCGACACGTTGCAGGTTCCGTTCGAGGCGTGCCGGACCGAGCGCTTCCGCGAGCCCCTGGCCGGTCGCCGCACGCACGCGACTCCGGTCCACATCGCCGCGGCCGGACTCCTCGCGGTTGCGGTCGATCGTCTTGCCGTCGCCGGTCCGCAGGCCGGCCAGCGTTTCGCCCCATTTCTGCTGCAGCGCGGGCGGCACCCGGGCGGGCGACGTCGGCACGCCGTTGCGACCGACTTCGACAAAAAACCCGGTCCGATAGATGATCTGCTCGACGTCGCCGGCGCGGACCATCAGGCGGCTGGCCGGGCGTCCGATATTGTTGTTCTCGCCTTGGCCGGCCAGCGCGATGCGCGCGTCGGTGCCATCGGTTTCGCCCATCGCCGTGGTACCCCGTACGCCGATGGTGGCGACCGGCAGCTTGACGGTCATGCCGTCCGGGTTCTTTTCGGCGATCTTGCCGGAAATAAATCGAAACGTGCCGCGGCGGATCGTGGCGGTCAGCTTGCCGTTCTGGGTCGCCGGGTCATAGACGAACTCGTCGATCGTCAGGCTCGAATTCGGCCCGATGGTGAACGTCGTCTGATCCTGCAACATGATCTGCAGGCCGGACATATTGTCCGTGGCGATACGGTCGCCGAGATGGATCGGGTCGCCGGTCGCGACATTGCGACCAACCTGGGACGGCGCCGAGAAGAGAATCTGCTGGACATTGCCGCGCACGGCGGCCGCGATCCCGGCCTTGCTTCCGTCTGCTGCGAACACGCCGGACGCTCCTAGCGCGAGAATCACGGCCGTCGAAAATCCATAGCCAAGCACCGAGCGCTGCCGTGAATGCATGTCCAACCTCTGTGGTTTCAGGCGCCGACGCCGCTGACGGTCGGCGAATAATTAGAAATCGAACCGCGTCAGCACGCCGGCCGTTACGCGATGATTGGTCGACTGATAGTTCGTGATGTTGGACAGCGAGCGATAATATTCGTAGCCCGCGGTCAGCGTGGTGCGATCCAACGTGGACGGCAGCGGCTGGCTGCCCAGCAGCAATTGGAGCGGCACGCCGTAGGTAACGCGGGTGCGTACGATATGGTCGCGCCGCTTCGTGTCGCTGACCAACACGTCGGCATGGGCGTACTTGTTGTATTCGTACGATGCATGCCCGAGCAGGAACATGCCCCAGCCGACCAGCCACACCCCGTCGAGCGATACCTGTGCGCCGTCGTAGCGATTGAACTCGCCGATCGCAGTCTTGCGAATGTAGCTGCCCATGCCGGTGACGCGCAGTTCCGGATGCGGAAGCAAATCGAAGCCCAGGCCGCCGCGATACTCCGGACCGGTGCGCAGGCGCGCCGCTTCCGACTCGTCGATCGATTGGAACTGTTGCGCCTCGGCCTGCCCGTAACCGAACAGATTGAGTTCGTGCCGCACGCGCCAGTCGGCGCGCACGTTGACGCCGTAGGCCGAAAGGTAATGCTCGTGCGACAGCCGGAGCCGGCGCCAATAGCCCGTAGTCTTGATCTCGAACGGCGCCAGGTCGATCACGCCGCCGACCGCCGCATCCCACTGCTGCACCGAGGATTGGCGCAGATCGAGCTGCTCGCCGAGATACCAGCCGGCCCAGGCGAACACGCGATGCCGCGCCTGATGGCCGAGATCGTGTTCGACGGAAAATTGAATGACGTTCTGCAACGAGTGATCGGATTGGCGTGCGTTGACGCCGTCGAGCAGAATCGGCCCGATCGCCGTCTCGATGCGCCCGGAACCGGGTGCCGCGTTGCGGTTGCTGTCGAACTGGTAGCCGAGGCTGAGCAGGACCGAGAACCGCGTCTGCTTCTTGCGGCGCTTGACCTCGGTCAGGTAGCGGTCGAGTTCGGCGCGCAGATCGTCGCCCATCTTGTAGGCCAGCACGGAATTGAGCTCACGCTCGGCTTCGTCGAGATTGTCGAGCCGGAAGAGCACGACCGCGTAAACCACGCGCACCCGCGGCTGATTCGGGTTGATCAACAGGATGCGCTCGAGCGTCGAGGAAGCGGCCAGCAGGTCGCCCTTGCGGATCAAGGTCAGCGCGTACTGAAAATTCAGTTCGATATCGTCCGGCTTGGCGAGCACTTCCTCATACGTCACGTCGCGCCCCTGAAACAGCGGCGACTGCTCGCGCGACGCTTCGACGCCGCGTTGCACTTGCCCGGGCTGCGTGCGCTGCACGTCGGTATCGCGCTTGATGTCTTGCGCCGCAATCGGCGCGGCCGCGATACCCAGGATCAGGCCGGAAACCAGGCAGGCGAGGCCGGAAGCCTTGCGGCGAACGAGCGTGATTTTCATGTTCCGTCGGTCCCCACTCCGTGATGCCACCTGGAACGAGCAGAATAGCCCAACTCCGCCGGTCGTGGAATCGCCGTGCCCGACGCCGAGATTGACAGCTATTTCGTTTCCGCTTCGTAAACACCGTCCCAGGGCGCGGGCGGCGGCGCCGCTTCGAAGCGCTCGATGCGGGCGCGGTACAGGCCGTACAAGGCGTTGGCTTCGACCATTTCCTTGAACCAGCCGGCCGGCTGCGCGATGAGCGCGTGCAAGCCGGCCCGCGCGGTCTTCCAGTCCTGGGCGCGATACGCGGCCAGCATGGCATCGTGCCGAGCCTTGTGCTCCAGGAACGGCGGCGCGGCCGCGACCGTCTCGTCGCCGACCAGGGCGAAGATGCGCACCGGCTTGGTCTTGCCTTTCACGCGGATCAGATCGAGCTCGAGGTAGGCGTAGTGCGATGCCTGGCGCATGGTTTCTTCGCCGACGACGATGGCGACGCCGTAGGTTTTCGACTGTCCCTCCAGACGCGAGGCCAGGTTGACGTCGTCGCCGAGCACCGAGTAGTCGAAGCGCTGCGCCGAACCCATGTTGCCGACGCAGCAGACACCCGTATTCAGGCCGACGCCGGCCTTGACCGGCACATATTCGCGGTTCGCCGCGCGCGCTTCGGCCTCCCATGTGACGTTTAGCTGCTTCAAGGTGCGCATCATGGCGAGCGCCGCGTTGCACGCGTTGGCCGCATGCTGCTTGTCTTCGAGCGGCGCGTTCCAGAACGCCATGATGGCGTCGCCCATATATTTGTCGATCGTGCCGCGCTCGGTCAGGATGATGTCGGTCATCGGCGTCAGATACCGATTGATGAAATTGGTCAGTCCGTGGGCGTCGAACTTCTCGGAGATTGCGGTGAAGCCGCGAATGTCGGAGAACATGATCGTCATGTCGCGCATTTCGCCGCCGAGCGTCAGTTTCTCGGGGTGGTCGGCGAGCTGCTCGACCAGCACCGGCGACATGTACCGGCTGAATGCGCCGCGCACCTGCTCGCGCTCGCGCGCGGTGCGCAGGTAGACGACCAAGGTCGCCGACATGAACACGACGAGCAGCGCGGCACCCGCGTAGACGCCATCGAGCAGGAACTTCAGGTTCGAGGCGAACGCATACCAGCCGCCATAAACGGCGGCCGCGATGCCGGCCATGCCGACGAAACCGGCCCATACGGCACCAACGCGCGGCACGATGAGAATCAGGATCAGGCCGAGCAGAAGCACATAGAGCAGCTCGACCGCCGGCGCGAAATCGGGCCGGCTCAGGAACGCCTTGGTGACCACCTGCTCGATGATCTGCGCATGAACTTCGACCCCGGGGATCGCCGGATCCAGTGGTGTCGTCCGCAGATCGAACAGGCCTTTGGCGCTGGTCCCGAACAGCACGATCTTGCCGTCGATACGCTCGGGCTTGAAATCGGGCTCCAGCACGCGCCACGCAGACACGTAGCGCGCCGGGCTGGATTTGTTGAAGTAGGCGACGACTTGGCCGTTCGCGTCGGTCGGAATGACGAACGCGCCGACCTTGATCGAGACGATGCCGGTCGATTCGCCGAAACTGGCCTCGCCGCTGGCGCCCGACGACTTGATGATGATCGTCTTGGCGTCCTGCGCCACGCGCAATGCCTCGACAAACAGGGTCGGGTACTTCTCGGTGCCGATGCGAAAGATCGTCGGCACGCGGCGGATCACCTGATCGCGGCTCGGCAGCCAGTTGACCGCGCCGTTGCCGAGCGCCGCCGCCTCGAGCTCCGGCAGATTGACGATCGCGTTCTTGAAGCCATAGAGGAACGGCGACGGATCGTCGCCGGCCACCGCGAAGCCGGTCTTGACCGCGGGTTTGCGCCCGACCTCGTCGGTCGACAATACGAAGGCGGTGACCGCCCGACTTTCCGCCAGCACCTTGGCGAACTCGGCGTCGTGGCGCGGCAAATCGGCGAGATGCGCGCGCACCGCATCGATCTCCGGCGATTTCGGCCACAGCGGCAGCACATTTTCGGGCGAGCTGCGGTCCGGCTCGGCGAACACCACGTCGAAGGCGACCGTGGCGGCGCCGGCCGCGTGCAGCTTGGCGACCAGCTTCGCCAGCAGCGGGCGCGGCCACGGCCACTGACCGAGCTTGGACAGCGATTCGTCGTCGACGTCGACGATGGCAACCGGCGACTGGGCCGCGTCGAAATCGCGCGGCTTCATACGCTGGTACGAATCGAAAATGAGATTGCGCGCCTGCTCGATGAACGGCGGATCGGCGGCCTTCAAGGCCAAGGCCAGCAGCAGCACGAGATACGGCACGGCGCTCAGCAGCCAGCGGGTCATCGACCGGTTCCCCTCACCCGACGCTGCCTCATCGCCGGCGCGCGGCCAGACATTCAACGTAGGTTTCAGCGATCTTGCGCATGATCGCGTAATAGGCGTCCGGACCCGGCTCGACGCCGGCGCCGAACGGATCGATCGGCGCCGCGCGCGTCGAAATGCCGTTGACCAGCCCGGTCACCGCGCGCGGATCGAACGCAGCCGGGTAGAACACGCAGGCCACTTCTTCGCGGCGCAGCCGGTCGCGCGCGTCGTTGATGCGTTCGGCGGGCGGCGACATGCTGCCGAAATTGATCCGCGAGCGCGGACGCATGACGAAATTGGCCTCGAAATACTGGAAGCTCTGATTGACCGACGCGAAGGGCCGCGTGTCGACCTCGCCGACCAGACCGGTGATCTCGGCTACCACGGATTCGATATTGGCGATCAGCTCTGCAGCATTGCGCTGATACAGGCGCGCATTCGCGGGATCGATCTGGCTGAGCGTGCCGGCGATCGCGCGGACCAGGGCCACCGCATTGCGCGGATCCAGCCAGATGTAAGGATCGGGATTGCCGACC
>JBFWYO010000135.1:0-7062 GCA_050186335.1 Alphaproteobacteria bacterium
GTCCGCTTGATGCGGCCTATGTGCGCGATATGGTCGACCGGGCCGCCGGCGGCGCCGTGCTGCGGGAAATCATCTCGTTCGTGCCGTGGACCGCTGGCTTTCGCCTGTTGGCGCAAGCCTACGGCAGCGGCCGCGTGTTCATCGCGGGCGACGCCGCGCACCTGTTCACGCCGACCGGCGGACTCGGCATGAACACCGGCATCGACGATGCGGTCAATCTGGCCTGGAAACTCGCCGCCGTCGCCAATGGCTGGGCCGACGAACGCCTGCTTGCTTCCTATGAGTCCGAACGCCGTCCGATCGGCGCGCGCAATCTTTCCTTTTCGAAAGCCTTCGCCGATTCGGTCGGCCTCACGCCGGCCACGCCGGCGATCGAAACCGATACCGCCGAAGGCAGGGAAGAGCGCGCGCGCGTCGGCGCGCATTTGTACGATCACGCGCGGCGCGAGTTCCTCATTCCCGGCATTCACCTTGGCATGCGTTACGAAGACTCGCCGGTGATCCGGCGCGAAACCGGCGCCGAACCGGCCGATCCGCCGAACCAATATCATCCGACCGCGCGGCCGGGTCACCGCGCCCCGCATGCATGGCTGGCGCCGGGCGAAGCGCTGTTCGACCGGTTCGGATCGGAGTTCACGCTCTTGCACCTGCATGGCGACGGGCGTTCCGCGCAGGCGCTCGCGACCGGTTTCGCCGCCCATGGCGTGCCGCTGAGCGTGCAAAGCATCGCGCGCGCCGAGCTGCGCGAGTTGTACGGCGCGGACCTGGTTTTGATCCGCCCGGACCAGCACGTCGCCTGGCGCGGCAATTCGGCGCCGGGCGATGCGGCTTCATTGGTCGACCGGGTCCGGGGTGTCGGCTAAGCGGCCGGTTTCCTGGCGTTTCACGCGCTGAAACACGGCAAAATAAAGTTTCATTCGCTTGACTTGCCGCGGTCGATTTGATCGACTCAATTCAGTTCCAATCAGTGCTAAACAAAAAAAGCGTGGGAGGAAGAAACTGTCATGAAGCAATTCGCCACATTGCGCCGCGGGCTCTTGGGCGCCGCCGCGTTGCTCGGCATGGTCGCCGGGTCTGCCCAGGCGGCCGATCCGGGCGTCACGCCGACCGAAATCACCATCGGCATGTTCGCGCCCATGTCGGGCACGCTTGCCGCGTTCGGGGTCGACCCGCTCCAGGCGGCCAAAGCCTGGTTCGAGGACATCAACAAGAAAGGCGGCATTCATGGCCGCAAGATCAAGGTCATCGTCGAAGACGACAAGTGCAACGCCAACGAAGTCGTCGCCATCGTCAAGAAGCTGATCACGGTCGACAAGGTATTCATGATCAATGGCGGTTCGTGCACCGCAGCGACGGTCGCCGCGCAAGAGTTCATCACGCGCGAAAAAGTGCCGCACGTGATGATCAACGCCGCCGGTGACGGCGCCGTGTTCCCGCCGACGCGCTATGTGTTCGGCGCATTCGGCGGCACGCAGCGTTCGGTCGGCGCCACGATCATGGAATTTGCGATCGCGCATTTCAAAGCGAAGAAGGTTGCGTTCATCGCGCACGACGACGATTTCGGCAATTCGAACTCGACCACGGCGGCGGCCGTTGCCAAGCGCCTGGGCGTCAACGTTGCGGTGCTCGAACGTATTTCGCCGCGCGTAACCGACGTCACCGCGCCGATGCTGAAAGTGCGCGAAGCCAAGCCCGACGTCATCATCAGCACGATGTATCCGGCTCCGGCGGTTCTGCTGACGCAGAAATACGGCGAATACAAGCTGAGCAACATTCCGTTGATCGTCGCGGTGCAGGGTATTCCGATTCCGGCGGTGTTCGCCAAGAACGTCGGCGACGATTCGGCCCTCAAGAATCTCTATTACAGTTCGCCGCTCAACGACCTGACCGACGGGCCGAAGCAGCAGAAATGGCTCCAGCTGTACAAGCAGTACTATCCGGACCGCACGCCGGGCGCGTTCATGGCTTACGGCCTGCCGGGTGCGATGGCCATCGCGATGGCATTGGAGAAGGCCGGCAAGGATCTGACGCGCGAGAAGTTCATCGACGCGATGGAAACCCTGAATTTCGACTCCGGCGTTCTCGCCGGGCCGACGACGTTCGGGAAGGATCGGCGCGACGGCTACCGCTCGTCGGTGTTCATCAAGTTCGACGGCAAGACCCACACGCTGATACCGGGCGTCTACACCTGGAACGGCAAGGACGGCATGTAGTTTAGGGCGATTTGCGGGCGGCGCCGGGATTGGCCGGCGCCGCCCATTTCGTTCGCACCTTCATGTCAACGATCATCCTTCAAGCCGTCGCCAGCGGCATCGTCACGGGCTGCGTTTACGCGCTGATCGCCCTTTCGCTGGTTCTGGTCTACAAATCGACCGATGCGATCAATTTCGCCGGCGGCGAAATGGTCATGGTCGGCGGTTATCTCGGCATGGCGGCATTGCTCTATTTCGGCCTGCCGTATCTGACCATATTCATCTTCGGCGCGGTCGCCATGTTCGCCATCGGCGCGCTGTTCGACCGCGTTGTGCTCAACAAGATCCTCGGCCGCTCGATGCCCGGCCAGAGCGTGCTGGTCGCCATGGTGATCGCCTGCGTCGGCCTGTCCGACGCGCTCAAGGGCATCGTCCGCGTCTTTCCCTACACCGAAGAGGTCAGGCGTCTGCCGCCCTATTTCACCGGCGAATCGCTGACCATTGGGCCGGTCATCCTGCAGCGGCAGGACGTGGCGATCGTGGTCATCGCCATTCTGATCATGATCGCGCTGTGGGCCTTCTTCCGCTTCACCATGACCGGCAAGGCGTTGCGCGCGACCAGCCAGAATCCGCGCGCGGCGGCCCTCGTCGGCGTGCCGGTCAAGGTCATGCGCATGTCGGTCTGGGGCATCGCCTCGATGATTTCCGCGGTGGCCGGCATCCTGCTTGCTTCCAAGCTGCCGATGACACCGGATATCGGCATTATCGTCATTCTTGCCTTCGCCGCCGCCATCATCGGCGGCTTCACCAGCCTGCCGGGCTGTATCGCCGGCGGCATCGTGCTCGGCGTGATTCAGAACCTGGTCGGCGTCTACATCTCGTCCAAGGCCATTGCGGTCGCACCGTTCCTCGTCATCATGATCGTGCTGGTGTTTCGTCCCCAGGGCCTATTCGGCGGCAAAATGACCGCGAAGAAGGTCTGACATGTACGGGGCCCCGTCGCTACGCCGGCTGCTGCCGCTGCTCGGGCTGATTGTGCTCAGCTTCGTGCTGCCGCGCATCCTGCCGGACTATTTCCTGTTCCTGCTCAACCTGCTGATGATGTATTCGGTGCTCGCGATCGGGCTCGATCTGCTGCTCGGCTGGGCCGGCCAGTTTGCGTTCGCCCACGTGGCGTTTTTCGGCATCGGCGTATACGGCACCACATTGCTGCAGAGCAAGCTGGGCATTCCGTTCATCCTCGGCATGCCGCTGTCCGCGCTGCTCGCCGGCGGCGTCGGATACTTGATCGGTATTCCCGCCACCCGCCTGCGCACGGTCTATTTGGCGCTGGCGACCTTCGCCTTCGCCGAGGGCGCGCAATGGGTGTTCAATTCCTGGGACAAGTTGACCGGCGGTGCCGACGGCATACGCATCCAGACGCCCGAACTGTTCGGCTACAAGATGGGCAGCGATCCGACGGCGTTTCCGGTGGTCGGCGTCATCCTTGCGATCATGATCGCCGCCACGATGTACCTGATCACGTCGAAGTTCGGCCGCGCCATGGCCGCGATCCGCGAGAGCGAACACAGCGCATCGGCCTCGGGCGTCGACGTACGCGGCACCAAGATCTGGTCGTTCGTCATCTCGGCGGTCTACGCCAGCATCGCGGGCAGCATGTTCACGCTGTTCCAGTCCTACGCCAATCCGGATCAGTTCGGCTTCGGTCAGATCGTGCTGCTGCTGTCGATGATCGTGGTCGGGGGCCTCGGCACGCTGCCGGGCGTGCTGATCGGCGTGGCGCTGCTCGGCCTGCTGCCGCAAATTCTCAGCACCACGATGCGCAGCCTGCAGATCTGGCAGGATCTCGTCTACGGCTCGATCCTGATCCTGTCGATGATGTTCATGCCGCGCGGCATCTGGGGCTTGGTCCTGTCCTGGCGGGAGAAGCGGCGATGACCGAACCGCTGTTCTCGCTCAAGGAAGTCACGGTGCGGTTCGGCGGCCTGGTCGCGCTGAATCGGTTTTCGATGGACGTCGCACCCGGCGCCATCCATGCGCTGATCGGTCCCAACGGCGCCGGCAAGTCGACGGTGTTCAACTGTATCTCGCGCTTCTACACGCCTGCCGAAGGCAGCATCAGTTTCGAGAACAAGCCGCTGCTTGGTTTGGGGCCGCACGAAGTGGCCGGCCTCGGCATCGCGCGGACGTTCCAGAATATCGAACTCTGCAAGCGACTGACCGTGCTGGAGAACATCCTGCTCGGCATGACGCCGCGGATTCGCGGCTACTTCCCGTTCGCGCCGAGCGGCCGGCGGAACAAGGCCGAGCGCGAAGCGGTCGAGGAAGCGGAATTCCTGATCGAGCGCACCGGGCTCACCGCATTGCGCCACGTGCGCGCCGAAGCGCTCGATTTCGGAAATCAGAAGAAGCTCGATCTGGCCCGCGCGCTGGCCAGCAAGCCGAGGCTGCTGTTGCTGGACGAACCGGCCGCCGGCCTGCGCAACCGCGAAATCGCTACGCTCGACGCGCTGCTCGTCGATCTCGCGCGCACGCAAAATATCACCGTCATCCTGGTCGAACACGTCATGCAGCTCGTCATGGCCGTGGCCGATCGCATCACCGTGCTCAGCTTCGGCGAGAAGATCGCTGAAGGCGCGCCCGCGGAAGTGCGCAGCAACCAGCGCGTCATCGAAGCCTATCTCGGCAAGGGCGCCCATGCTTGAACTGTCCGGCATCGCGGCCAGTTACGGCGCCATCAAGGCGCTCGAAAACGTGTCGCTCAACGTCGGCGCGGGCCAGATCGTCTGCCTGCTGGGCGCCAACGGGGCCGGCAAGACCACCACGCTGAACTGCATCTCCGGCGTGGTTCCGCTGACCGCCGGGCGCATCCGCTTCGAAGGGCAGGACATCACCGGCTGGTCGATCGATCGCATCGTCGCCGCCGGCATCGTTCAGGTGCCCGAAGGTCGCGAGATTTTCCCGGAAATGACAGTCGCCGAGAATCTCATCCTCGGCACCTGGCTGCGGCGCCGGCAACGCGACTCGGCCGAACTGCTCGACAAGGTCTATGGCTATTTCCCGCGCCTGCTGGAGCGCGCCGACCAGATGGCCGGCACGTTGTCGGGCGGCGAACAGCAGATGCTGATGATCGGACGCGCGCTGATGGCGCGCCCGAAACTGCTGCTGCTGGACGAGCCGAGCCTCGGCCTGTCGCCGATCCTGATCGAACAATTGTTCGAGATCATCGCGCGCGTCCACGCCGACGGCGTGCCCATCCTGCTGGTCGAACAGAATGCGCGCGTGGCGCTCGCCGCCAGCAGCTTCGGCTATATTCTCGAGAACGGCGAAATCCGGCTCGAAGGCGAGAGCGAGGATTTGGCGGTCAATCCGGAAGTCAGCGCCGCCTATCTCGGCGGCTGACCGGGATTCAGTCGGGTCGGCCGAGCGGGTTCAGGTCAGTCCCGCGCGTTTCTTGATCTTGTCGAAGGTGACGCCGACCGCCGTCAGCGCGTCCGAATAGACCAGGGCTTCGCGCATATCGGTGACCTCGTTCCAGCGCGCCGCGACCGCTTCGGCCGAGACCTGCGCCGGGTCCGCGAAATCGATGCCGCGGCTTTCCAGCGTGCGCGCGATCGCAAAATGCCCGCCGCCGGCGATCAGAATCTCGCCGGACAGTTTGCAGTCGTCGGCGCACAGCAGGACGACGCCGGCGGATACTTGCGACGGATCGAGCTGCCGGGAAATCTCCGGCGGAAAAATATCGCCCATGCGCGTGGTCGCCAGCGGCGAGATGCAATTGACCGCAACGCCGAATTTCTCCGCGGTCAACCGTACGGCGTGCATCAGGCCGACGATGCCGCCCTTGGCCGCGCCGTAAGCAATGCTGTCGATCTTGCCGTAAAACGCGACCTGGCTCGTGGTCATGACGATCCGGCCGTAGCGCTGCTTGGCCATGACCGGCCACGCCGCCTTGGTGACCAGGAAGGTGCCGTTCAGATGCACGTCGATCGTGCTGTCGAAGTCCGGCGCGACGACGTTTTCGATCGTGGCGCGCCGGATGTTACCGGCGTTGGCGACCAGGATGTCCAGCCGGCCGAACGTGTCGACCGCGCGCCGCACCATGGCGTCCGCGTCGGCCTCGACGGTCACGTCGCCGTAATCCGCGACCGCCTTGCCGCCGGCTTTGACGATCTCCGCCACCACCGCGTCCGCGGGCGCCTTGTCGCCGCGGTCGCTGCTGCTGACGTTGACGCCGGGATCGTTGACCACGACGGCCGCCCCCCGGCGCGCCAGTTCCAAGGCATGCGCCCGGCCCAGGCCGCGCGCGGCGCCGGTCACCAGGGCCGTGCGCCCGTCCAAGCGGATCGGCTTCTGATTGGATTCAGCCGGCATTTCGTCCTCCCTAACGCCTGTCGAATTTTTCGTCCCGAGCGAAGCCGAATCCTGTTCGACCGGCATGGCGCCCCCTCAGGCGAGCATACTAGTATTCCGCGGGGCCGCTGCACCGGGAAAATGTCGATGCCCGGGGCCGGCCGCCGACCGACCGCGAGGAACCCGCATGATCGATCTCCACTTCGTCGCCACGCCCAACGGCCACAAGATCTCCATCATGCTCGAAGAGGTCGGGCTGCCGTATAAGACGATTCCCTACAGCATCTTCGCCGGCGATCAGTTCAAGCCCGAATTTCTGAAGCTGAATCCGAACAACAAGCTGCCGGTCATCGTCGATCACGACCCGATCGGCGGCGGCGCGCCGTATACCGTGTTCGAAACCGGCGCCATTCTCGCGTATCTCGCCGACAAGACCGGCAAGTTCTGGCCGACCGAGCCGCGCAAGCATCACTTGGTCATGCAATGGTTGATGTTTCAGATGGCCGGGATAGGGCCG
>JBFWYO010000136.1:0-7002 GCA_050186335.1 Alphaproteobacteria bacterium
CGTACTCGCTGCACTACGCCACGTCCAAGGGGGCGGTCATCGCGATGACGCGCTCGATGGCGCGCGAGCTGGGGCGCGACTGGATTCGCGTCAACGCCGTGGCGCCGACCGCCGTGCTGACCGAAGGCACCAGCGAATTCTTCGGCGAAAAACTGGAGAAGGCCAAGACGTCGATCCTGCAGGATCAGTCGCTCAAGCGGAACTTGGAGGCCGACGACGTGGTCGGCACGGTGCTCTATCTGGCCGGCGATTTCAGCAAGTACGTCACCGGGCAGACCATCATGGTCGATGGCGGCACGCATTATCTTTAAGCTGATTTGAGGCGGAGGCGGCGCGCGGAAGATGGCGGATCGTATCGACGTCTTCGATCGCGTCGCGCAACGTCGGAACCGCGCTCGTGCCGCGCGCGCGGCCGATGACGGCGCCGAATTCCTCGTGCGTGAAATCGCCGCTCGGCTGGTCGAACGGCTCGGCGAGGTCAAGCGCAGCTTCGGGCTGGCGCTCGATCTCGGCTGCCGCCGCGGCGCCGTGGCTGCGGCGCTGCTGGCGTCGGCGTCGCGCGATCAGGTCGATACGCTCGTGCAATGCGATGTCGCGCCCGGTTTCGCGGCGCGCGCCGCCTCGCTCCGTCTGCCGACGTTCGCGGCCGACGAGGAGCGCCTGCCGCTTGCCCCGCGCAGCCTCGATCTGGTGTTCAGCAATCTTGCGCTGCATTGGGTCAACGATCTGCCCGGCGCGCTCATTCAGATCAATCGCGCGCTCAAACCGGACGGCCTGCTGCTGGCCTCGCTCCTGGGCGGCGGCACGCTCGGCGAACTGCGCCAGGCGTTGCTGCAGGCCGAGACCGAAATCGAGGGCGGCGCGAGCCCGCGCGTGTCGCCGGTCGCCGAACTGCGCGATCTCGGCGCGCTGCTGCAGCGCGCCGGATTCGCGTTGCCGATGGTCGACCGCGACACCATCGACGTGACCTATGCCGACGCGTTCGCCCTGATGCGCGATCTGCGCGCGATGGGCGAGACCAACGTTGCGACCGAGCGCCACCGCGGCTTCAGCCGGCGGTCGACCTTCCTGCGTGCCGCGGAAATCTACGCCGCGCGCTTTCCGGCGCCTGCTGCGTCCGATGGCGACGGGCGCATCCGCGCCACGTTCGAGGTGGTTTATCTGACCGCCTGGGCGCCGTCGCCGACCCAGCCGAAACCGCTCCAGCCGGGCAGTGCGGCGCATCGCCTGGCCGACGCGCTGAACACCGCCGAACACGATGCGGGCGACATTGCCGCGCCGAAGCCGCACAAGAACTGACCGGCCTGGGCCGAACGCTAGGACGAGGTGGCGGGCGGCGCCGTCGTGCTCGGCGGATCGGCGATGTGCAGTTGCGGGATTTGCGAGATCGGCTCGTCGGCCATCAGCCAGCCGCGGTAATGCACGATGCGCGCCCCCGACGGCAGCGCGACATTGCTGTCGAACACATAGCGGCCGTGTTCGACCGATTCGCGCGCGGAAATATTCAGGCGCAGGAATCGCGGCGCCGGCACACCGAAGATTCGCATGCCGACCTGACGCCACGTGATGCCATGCGGATCGGGCACCAACTCGTAGGTCACACGGACGACGCCGTATCGCTCGACCAGCAGCGGTTTGCCGCCGGCGGTCGCGGACAGGCGACTGGCGAAAATCCTGCTGTTGAAATTGCGCCGCCAGCGCTCGCCGTTGCGCTCGGTGATGAACTCCACCGTCACCGGCACGTTACGACCCTTGGCCGGCAGGCTGCTGAACAGGATCGCCAGCCCGGCCCAAAAACCTGGCCCGTGCACCACGTCGGCCTGACCGGTCGAGCTCAGATAACTGCCGCCGTCGTGCAGGGCGCGGATTTGGTCGGGCAACTTGTCGTAGGCGGCGCCGATGATGCGGCGGAACAGGCATTGCGTCGGCGCGGGGCGGGGGCTGGCGTTCATGGCACCCGATGTTGCCCGAGCCGCGTCGCGGGCGCCAGCGGATCGCGCCTGACCGGTATCTAGGATGCAATCGAACCGCGGTGGAGCGGCGCGTGCGTCGATGGTGCGGGATTTCGTCGGGTAATGCTCCTGATCGCGCGCATCAGGCGATGCGCCGCCGACCAACGAGGCTTGTTCGCCGGTTGAATTTGAAAATTGGCCGATCGCAACCGCAATTCGGTCGGGCATGGCCCCCGCTACCCGAATTCCCGGCTTGACCGTCTGATTATGTATGTCATAATTAATTTTAATATTCATAATATGCCTCGTGGGAGGGGCGCATGAAGTATCTGCGCAACACGTGGTATGTCGCCATGTGGGCCGAGCAGTTGAAGCCCGGCGAATTCTCCACCCGTACCGTCCTGAACGAACCGATCGTGCTGTACCGCCAGCCGAACGGCGCACCGGCGGCCCTGTTCGACCGCTGTCCGCATCGCTTCGCGCCGCTCAGCCGCGGCAAGCTGCTGCCCGGCGGCGCGCTGCAATGCGGCTATCACGGTCTGCAGTTCGATGCGGCCGGCGCTTGCGTGCGCAATCCGCACGGCGACGGCAAGTTGCCGCCGGCCAAGGCGCGCGCCTATCCGGTGGTCGAGCGCCATTCGATCGTCTGGATCTGGATGGGCGAAGCGGCCAAGGCCGATCCGGCGATCATTCCGGATTTCCCGATGCTCGACGAAAATTCGGGGCATCAATTGTCGGCGCGCGATTGGATCCGCATGGAGGCCAATTACGAGCTGATCACCGACAATCTGCTCGATCTCAGCCACGTCTCGTTCCTGCACGAGGATATCCTCGGCAACGCGGAAACCATCCCGGCGGCGATCAAGGTCGAGCAGTCGGGCAACCGCATCACCGCGCGGCGCTTCATGCCGAACGTGCATGCGATCGGCCTGTTCGACCTGCTGTATCATCGCGACGGCAGGCCCGTCGACATGTGGACCGACATGCGCTGGGACGCGCCCGGCTGCATGCTCAACGACGCGGGCGTGACCGAACCCGGCGGCACGCGCGCGCAGGGCACGGGGATTTTCGGCACGCATTTCCTGACGCCGGAAACCGACCGCTCGACGATCTATCATTTCTGCGCGGCGCGGCAGAACCCGCTGCCCGTCTCACCCGAAATCGCGGCCGACCTGCGCACCAAGTTGACCGAACTGCGCCGCATCGCGTTCGGCGAACAGGACGAGCCGATGATCCGCGCCCAGCAGGCCGCGTTCGACCGCGCGGCACCCGGCGAGTTGCGGCCGACCCTGCTGACCATCGACGCCGGACCCGTGCGCTACAAGCAAATCCTCGAGCGCCTGATTGCGCGCGAAAGCGCCGCGCAGGAACAGGTGGCCTGAATCCCCGACGGAAAATCCGCAACCGCGCTTCGCTCCGCATGTCGAGGCGGGGCGAACGAATGAAACGTCTTTCACAACAACGAGGAGGGAACCATGAAACGAATACTGAGCCTAATGGCGGCAAGTGCCGTCGCGGGTCTGACGCTGATGCCGGGCGCCGAGGCCGGCGAGAAGGCGATCCGGATCGGCATCCTGACCGACCAGAACGGGCCGTACGCCGATATCGTCGGCGCCGGTTCGATCCATGCCGCGCAAATGGCGGTGCAGGATTTCGGCGGCAAGGTGCTTGGCAAGCCCATCGAGGTGCTCGGCGCGGATACGCAGAATAAGCCGGATGTCGCCTCCGCCATCGCCCGAAAATGGTTCGACACCGAAGGCGTCGACGTGATTCTCGATTTGCCGGTGACCTCGATCGCGCTCGCGGTTCAGGCCGTCGCGCGCGACAAGAAGAAGGTCGTCATCACCACGGCGGCGGCATCCGCAGTGCTGACCGGCAAGGAATGCTCGCCGACAGGCATCCATTGGATGGATGACACCGACGCCATGTCGACCGGGACCGCGCGCGCCGTGGTTGCGGCCGGCGGCACCAAATGGTTCTTCCTGACGCCGGATTACGTGTTCGGCGCGATCATGCAGAAAGCCGCGACCGACGCCATCACCGCGGCCAAGGGCGAGATCGTCGGCTCGGTGAAGTTTCCGTTGAGCACGCCGGATTATTCCTCGGCGTTGGTCACGGCGGGCGCGTCCACGGCCAACATTTTCGCGTTCTCGACCGTCGGCGGCGACACGCTGAATGCGATCAAGCAGGCGTCCGAGTTCGGATTGACCAAGAACAACCGCAAGATCGTCGTGTTTCTGATGTATCTGAACGAGGTGCACGGGCTCGGCCTGAAGGTCGCACAGGGCCTGTACGTGACCGATGGATTTTATTGGGACGAGAACGAGGCGACGCGCGCCTGGTCGAAGCGCTATTTCGAGAAGATGAAGAAGATGCCGAGCAAGACGCAGGCCTTCAATTACATCGCCACGACGCACTATCTGAAAGCGGTGCAGGCCGCCGGCACCGACGACGGCCCGAAGGTCACCGCCAAGATGAAGGAAATGAGCGGCGAATATCTCGGCAAGAAATATCGCATTCGCAAGAACGGCCGCGTCATGTACGACTTGACGCTGAACGAGGTGAAGTCGCCGGCCGAATCCAAATACGCATGGGATTACATGAAGCCGGTGCGCAAGATCACGGCCGAGGAAGCGTTCGGCGCCACCGAGCCGGGTGACTGCGTGCCGGCGAAGTAGGTTCGCCATATCCGATCGGCGGGAGTCCTAGCCACAACCCTCTCCCTCGCCTGAGGGAGAGGGTTTTGATTTCCTATGGCGGCAGCCTGGTTTCGTTGACCGGCGCGTTGACCGCGGCGATGCGCTGGATGACCATCGGCTTTGGTCGCTCGATGATGCCGGAGCCGTAGGCGAGTACGTTGAGCCTGCCGGCCACCGCGCGCAGCAATTCGCCGTCGTCGAGCAGAAAATCCGGATTGGTCGGGCGCGCGAACCGCTCGTGGCCCTTGGCGTAGGTTTCATAGACGAACAGCCCGCCGGGGGCGACCGCGCTCACCAGCGCCGGCAGTAGCGGCCGGTGCAGGTAGTTGATCACGACGATGCAGTCGAACTGCCGGCCGGCCAGCGGGAACGGGCTGCCGTCCTCGAGGTCGGCCTGGATGATCTCGGCCGAGGTGCGCAGATCTTCCAGGCGCGAGACGTCGCGGTCGACCGCCGTGACCTTGCAACCGTGATCCAGGAAATAGCGCGCATGCCGGCCCGAGCCGGCGGCGACGTCGAGCACGGTCGAGCCCGGCTCGACGAGGGCCGAAAACCGCGTCACCCAGGGGGCGGCGGGGGCCATATTCAGGTGTCCGGCGATGAGCGGCATGACGGGCAATTCGGTTTGAAATCGGCGCACGGCAGACTATATGTAATCCGCCGCCGCAACGCACCACCATGGCGCGGTGCGCCAATCTTGCGCCCATTTTCACCCCCTATCGGCACCTGCCCGTGATCCACTATTCCCTCCGCTGCGTCAAAGGCCACGAGTTTGACGCGTGGTTCAAGGACAGCGCCGCCTATGACCGCCAGGCCAAGGCCGGGCACGTTTCATGCGCGGTGTGCGGCAGCGTCAAGGTCAAGAAGGCGCCGATGGCGCCGCGCATCGGCAAGGGCGCCGCCGCTCCGGCCGTCGACGCCGAGCCGGTCGCCGCGTCCGGTGTCGCCGCCGCCAAGCTGCCTGCCAAATCCAAAAAAACCGCCGTCGCCGGGCAGATGCGCGCCATGCTCGAAGATATCCGCAAGCATGTCGAAGAAAACGCCGATTACGTCGGTGACAAGTTCGCCGAAGAGGCGCGCAAGATCCATTACGGCGAAACCGAAGAGCGCAGCATCTACGGCGAAACCAGCGACGACGAAGCCAAGGCGCTCAACGACGAGGGCGTGCCGTTCGCCCGCGTGCCCTGGATGCCGCGCCGCAATTCCTGACCGCCGCACCGACCCGTCGCGGGGCCGAGTTCCCGTCGCGCCGCGATTTGCTTTTCGTCTTACGGCACGTAACGCCGCGCGCGCGGCGTGCCGAACGACTTCGTCCCTGCCGCGCCACGCAAACTACGGAGCAGTGCCATGTTGAAAGGTAAAACCGCGGTCGTCACCGGATCGACCAGCGGCATTGGTCTCGCTATCGCCCGCGCGTTGGCCGAGCAGGGCGCGAACGTCGTGCTCAACGGATTCGGCGACGCGGCCGCGATCGAGCGGATTCGTGCCGATCTGGCGCAGCGCGCCGGCGTGCAGGCGCTGTATCACGGCGCCGACATGACCAAACCCGGCGAAATCGCGGACTTGATCGCCGGCACGGCGGAGCGGCTCGGCGGCGTCGATATCCTGGTCAACAACGCGGGCATCCAGCACACCGCGTCGATCGAGGATTTCCCGCCCGAGAAATGGGACGCGATCATCGCGATCAATCTGTCGTCGGCGTTCCACGCCATGCGCGCTTCCGTGCCGCTGATGAAGCGGAAGGGCTGGGGCCGCATCATCAATACCGCTTCGGTGCATGGGCTCGTCGCCTCAGTGCAGAAAGCGGCCTATGTCGCCGCGAAGCACGGGCTGGTCGGCCTGACCAAGGTGGTGGCGCTGGAAACCGCCGGCACCGGTATTACATGCAACGCGTTTTGTCCGGGTTTCGTGAAGACCGAACTGATCCAGCGCCAGATCGAAGCGCGCGCCAAGGAAACCGGCGGCACCATCGCCGACGGCGAACGCGCGCTGCTGGCGGAAAAACAGCCGTCCAAGCAGTTCGTCACGGTCGAACAATTGGCCGGTTACATCGTGTTCCTGTGCAGCCCCGCCGCCGCCCAGATCACCGGCACGGCATTGCCGTTGGACGGCGGGTGGACGGCGCAGTAATGCGTTCGGCTTCACCGGCGCGCCTGCGGCCCATCCTTCGATACGCGCTGCGCGCTACTCAGGATGAGGCGGAGTGTATGAGCTACCCACAAACTCCACCTCATCCTTGTATGTCGTCAGTTCCACGTCGGCGGGTTAAGGTCATCGGCGCGGTGGCGGTTGGGAGCCCGTTTCATCCGAGGGCGTCGAAGCCCGTTACTCAGCGCGGTGCCCCAACCGTC
>JBFWYO010000137.1:0-6920 GCA_050186335.1 Alphaproteobacteria bacterium
TGTCGTCGAGATCGGATTGATAACGCCGCCGGTAGGGATGAATCTGTTAGTCATCTCTTCGGTGGTGCCTAACCTGTCGCTACGCAAGGCGATCTCGGGTGTCGTGCCGTTCATCGCTGCCGACGTCGTTCGACTCGGAGTGCTCGTCGCCTTCCCCTGGCTCTCCTTGTGGCTGCCGTCATTGATGTAATGACGTGCGATAACCGGCACTCGCGGCCGGCCGTCGGATCGCAATTCCGCTTGGCGTCGACCCGCTTGCGGTGCGAACGTGGGACCTGTTCAATCAAATCATCGAAATTCCGTGCTCTAACGCAGTGGAGGGACCATGCATAAGCTCGTCGTCCTTTATAAGACGCCCAAGGATCCCGTGCACTTCAAGCACTACTACGAGACGACGCATCTGCCGCTCGCGCGCAAGATGCCCAACGTCAAGGCCAGCCGGCACAGTTTCGCGATACAGGGCATGGGCGGTCCGGCGCCGTATTTCTGCGTCTACGAAGCCGAATTCGAGAGCGAAGCCGCGATGGGCGCCGCGTTCGGCTCGCCCGAAGGACAGGCCGTGGTTGCGGACGTGCCGAACTACGCCACCGCCGAGGTCACCATCATGCATTACGAAGTGGCGAAGTAACCGACGCCGCTCGTCTTAACGGAGGACGACGCCATGACCGACGATGTATTCGCGCGCGGCCTGCAAGTGCGCCGCGACATGTGGGGCCCCGAAGGCGCCGAGCAGCAGATCGAGAACGCGACGGATTTCACGCGGCCGATGCAGGACCTGGTGACGCGTTATTGCTTCGGCGAAACCTGGACCAACCCGACGCTGTCGCGCAAGACCCGCAGCATGATCACGCTGGCCATCCTGGTCGCGCTCGGCAAGCCGCACGAATTGAAAGTCCATGTGCGCGGTGCCTTGTCGAACGGGCTGACCAAGGAGGAAATCCGCGATGTGCTTATGCACTCGATGATCTATTGCGGCGTTCCGGCGGCGGTCGAGGCGATCCGCAATGCGGCCGAAGTGCTCAAGGAACGCGGCCTGGAATAGGGGGGGCGAGATGAGCGACCGGCGAACCATCGGCTTCATCGGCATCGGCAATATGGGCGGGCCGATGGCTGCCAATCTGACCCGGGCCGGGCACGCCGTGCATGTGTTCGACAGCGATACCGGGCGCGCCAAGGCGTTTGCCGCCCGGCACGGCGCCAAGGCGGCGTCGACGCTCGGCGACCTCGCCCGCGCCGTCGACGTCGTGGTGACGATGTTGCCGACCGGCCATGACGTCCGGCACGTCTTTCTCCAGGCGGACAACGGCGCGCTCGCCGCAAACCTGAAGTCCGGCAGTCTGGTGCTGGATATGAGCTCGTCCGATCCGGTCGGCACGCAGGAACTGGGCGCCGTGCTCAAGCAACGCGGCATCGTCTTGCTCGATGCGCCGGTCTCCGGCGGTGTGCCGCGCGCGATCGACGGCTCGCTGGCGATCATGATCGGCGGCGAAGATGACGCGGCAATCGCGCTTGCGGAACCCATACTGCTCGCGATGGGTAAGAAACTGTTCCGAACCGGCCCGCTCGGCTCCGGCCATGCGATGAAAGCGCTGAACAATTTCGTCGCCGCGACCTGCTTTGCCGCGTCGTCGGAAGCGCTTATCGTCGGCAGACGTTTCGGGCTCGATCCGAAGATCATGGTCGACATCATGAGCGTCTCGACCGGCCGCAATTTCGCGCTCGAAGTGCCGATCAAGGATCACGTGTTGACCGGCACGTATGCCAGCGGGTTCACGGCCGGGTTGCTGGCAAAAGACGTGCATATCGCGGCGGATTTGGCTAAAGCCATCGGTGTTGCGGCGCCGCTTATCGAACTGGTCGACCGCCGCTGGGCGTTGGCGCGCGATACCGTGGGCGCCGAAAAAGATCACACGGTGGCCTTCAAGGCCTGGGACGCAAACGCGTAACGGGCGGGCCGGACAGGTGGAGGCATAAGATGAGCGTTAAACGGCTGCAGAACGCATACTATGTTGTCGGCGATATCGACCGCGCGCGCGCGTTCTACGAACAATCGTTCGGTCTCAAGCTCAAGTTCCAGGACGGCGCGAAATGGGCGCAGTTCGACGCCGGCGGAACCAATTTCTCGCTGAGCTCGCCCGAAGAGGCGGCCAAGGGCGCGCGCGGCGGCGTCGTCGTGTTCGAGGTCGACGATATCGCGGCGACGGCGCAGCAGGTATTGGCGTCCGGCGGTCGCGTCCTGGCCGAACGCGACATGGGCGGGCACGGTAAGTCGACCACCGTCGCCGATCCCGACGGAAATATTCTGCAGCTGTTCCAGCGCGCCGCCAAACCCGGTTGAACCTCGGCGCGCCCGGTTGCGGGCGGCGTTCCATGGCAGCAAGATCGCCCGTGTCAAAATCGCAAACCCGATCCAAGAACAGCGATAGAGCGCATCCGCGTGCGCAGGAATTGCAGGCGCTGCTGCATAGCCACACGGGTCATTTGGTGCGCCGGTTTCAGCAGATATCGGTGTCGATGTTCCTCGACGTCGGCCGCCCCTACGATTTGACGCCGACGCAGTACGCCGCCATGGCCGCCATCGCGGCCAGCCCCGGCTGCGATCAGGCGAGCATCGCCGGCCTGGCCGCGCTCGATCGCTCGACCGCCGGCAACGTAATTGCCAAATTGCTGCGCAAGGGGCTGGTGTCGCGCCAGCCCAGCCGCGACGACCGCAGGTTCATGATCCTGGCGCTGACCCCCGCCGGGTTTCGCCTGCTGCAGAAACTGCAGCCGATTCTGGCGGCGACCAACGAACGCATGCTGCAGCCGCTGTCGGCCGCCGAGCGCAAACAGTTCGTCGCCCTGCTGGCGCGCCTGGTCGACGTCAATAACGCAGCCAGCCGCGCGCCCCTGCGCAGCCCGCGCAAGGCGTAATGAGTCGCGAAGTTGGTTCTATTCGGCCGCGTTCGGCGGCAGCCGCTTGCGCGCCGCCGGCGACGATTCGTTGACCCATTTGCGTAACGCCGCGTGCGCCGATTTCTCGTGCGCGTCGATGAATGCGCGGTCGGCGATCGTATAGGTGAACTCCAGGCGAACGCCGTTCGGATCCCAAAAATAGATCGAGCGCACGAACGCGTCGTGATCCATCGGGCCGACCACGGGAATGCCGGCGGCTTCCAGCCGGGCCTTGCACGCCATCAATTCTTCCTCGCCGTCAACGCCGAGCGCCAGGTGATTGGCAAACTGCGGCGTGTTCGGGTCTTTCGCGGTGATCGTCTCGTCGCCCAGGTCGAAGAACGCCAAATAATTGCCGTCCGCCATCCTGAAGAAGAAATGCGCGAACGAAACCGTATCGCCGGTCGTCGTCTTCACGTTCTGCTCTTCGATCACATGCACCAGCGGCAGGCCGAGCACGTCCTCGTAAAAGCGCCTGGTCTCCTCGCCGTTGCGGCACTTATAGGCGAAATGATGAACGCCGCGAACGGCCGGCATTGCGGGCGGCTTTCCGGTCTGGACGGATTTGGTCATGGCGCACCTCGATGATTTCGGCCGCAGATGGACGCGGTTTGACGAGCGGTAAGCGAAGCGATATTGATAAGTACGCTTACTAATATGTCGGGTCAAGGCGTCGAGGCGCGACCGGCGGGCTTGCCGCAGCGCACAAAACGTCGCCGGCCGCGCCGCACAACGATTTGCGCGCAGCAGCATTGGGAAGGGAACCGCCGTGAGCACAAAAGCGATGCCGCGCATCGAGCGCAAGGTCGAACTGAATTTCATGGGCGATTGGGGCTGGGCCAACCTGCACCGCATGGCCGGCTGGCTCGGCTCGCAGGTGCTCGAGGCGGCCCAGGCCGGCTCGAAATACGCGATCTGGAGCACGCCGTTCTGCAGCTCCGAAACGGTTTACGCGGTCGGCAACGGCGAGGTCGATATGGCGATGTCCACGCCCGCGCATATGATACGCAACGCGATCGACGGCATCGGCGTGTACCAAGGCAAGCCGGTGCGCAACATCATGTCGCTCGGCACGCTGCCGCAAACCGATAGCTTGCTGTTCGCGGTCGACGCGCGCCTCGGCATCAAGAGCTTCGACGACATCCGCAAGAAGAAACCGAAGCTGCATATTTCGACCCAGCCGAACGACGGCATTTCGTACATGGGATACGCGGTGCACAGGCTGCTCGAAGAGGCGGAAATTCCGCCGGAAAAAATCCGCGAATGGGGCGGCTCGTTCGTCGAAGCCAATCCGCCCGATCAGGTGGCGCTCGCCGTGCGCGAAGGCCGTGCGAATGTGCTGTTCTACGAAGCGATCATGACGCCCTATTGGCGCAACCTGGCGCGCGACATGCCGCTCGACTTCCTGCAGTTCGACAAGGAAGTCCTGCGCAAACTGAACAAGAAATACGGCTGGCAGACCAACATTGCGCCGCCGCGCCTGACCGGTCAGAAGGAGCCGATCGAGGCGCTCGATTGGTCGGACTGGGTGATGATGGTGCGGCCGGAATTTCCGGACGACGTCGCGTATACGATGGCCTGGGCCGCATGCAACACGACCGACATCATCGAGCGCCAGTACCGCCACCTCCCGCCGGATATCAGCCCGCTGACCTATCCGCTGGACCCGAAAAAAATCGCGCAGGCCGCAATCCCGCTGCATCCGGGCGCGGCGCGGTACTACAAAGAGGCGGGGCTGATCTAAGCCGTCCTCTTACGCCTCGGGCACCAGCCAGATGTCGATTTCCGCCGCACCCAACCGGTGTTCGCGCGCGGCCCGATATTCCGGCGAGGCCCAGAAGGCCCGTGCGGTCTTGGTGTCGGGGAATTTGATGATGACCAGACGGCGGCCGTCGTAGCTGCCATCCAGCGCCTCGACCTTGTCGCTGCGGGCCAGATATTCGGCGCCGAATTTCTGCGCCACCGGAATCGACGCGGCGCGGTACTTGGCAAAGCGCTCTTCGTCGGTAATCCGAATGCGCGAGATGAGATATGCCGGCATGGTTTCCTCCCCGTTTGCCCGGCGCATCCTGCGCGCCGCGCGGTGTGCTTTCAATGCATGGTCCGGCCGGGATCGGCCGCGATCGCGCAGCCGCTCAGGAACGATGAGGCGCGGCTGGTCAGAAACAGAATCACTTCGGCGATCTCGGCGGGCGTGCCGAGGCGCTTGATCAGATAGGAGCTCAGGATCGCCTGCGTGGCGGCTTCGGTATTGCCGGTCGATGCCATGGTGTCGCGGAACAGCGGCGTGTCGGTGGCGCCCGGACACACGGCATTGGCGCGCACGGTCGGCGCCAGCTCCATCGCCAGCGACTTGGTGAACATGATCAGGCCGGCTTTCGCCGCGCAGTACGCGGCGCTCAGCGGCACCGGTCGCAAGCCGCCGCCCGAGGCGACATTGACGACGGTTGCATCCGCCGCCTGCTTCAGGAACGGCGCGGCGGCCCGACAGACCAGAAACGGGCCGGTCAGATTGACCGCCAACAGGCTGTTCCAATCCGCCAGCCTGGTGTCGGCGATGGTTCCCAGCCGGTACGTGCCGGCCGCGTTGACCACGCCGTCCAATCCGCCCAATTGCCGCGCGGCTTCCGCGACAGCCGCCTGCACCGAGGCTTCGTCGGCCACATCGGCCTGCAACGCGACCGCGCCGGGCAAAGTTTTCGCAACTGCAACAACCGCGTCGCTGCGATCGAGCAGGGCGGTGCGCGCGCCTTGGGCCGCCAGGCGTTCGGCGCTCGCCCGGCCGATGCCGGAGGCCGCACCCGTCACCAAGATGCGCCGGCCGGTCAGGTCGTTCGAGTCTCTCGCTTGGGTCATCGCGGCAACTCCTGTTTGCGGCTGGCTGCGGCGCCGATTTCAAGCCCCGTGGAATTGCGATGCAAATTGACACCGGCGGGGTCGATATCCAACAATGAGTACACTTATCAATTGTCCGAAATCAACCCGGCCGGCCCTGCGCAAGCCGCCAAATCCCGTCCGGCACAGCGACAAAATCTTTCGAATGCCGCGAGCGCACCTGTATACTCGCGGCAATAAAATCAACGTGGGAGGAGCGAACATGAGGAATATTCGGCAGTATGCCGCCGGCGTCCTGGCGCTGGCAGTGGCGTTCGGCGCCGGGGCCACCATGGCCGCGGCGCAGGAAAAAATAAAAATCGGAATCGTCGGCCAGTTTTCCGGCCCGTTCGCGCTGTCGGGCAAGCAGTTCCGGCAGGGCATCGAGGTGTTCCAGGCGTTGAACGGCACCAAGGCCGGCGGCCGCGAGATCGAACTCGTATACCGCGACGTCGGCGGCCCGAACCCGGCGAACGCGAAGCGCCAGGCCGAGGAACTCATCGTGCGCGAGAAAGCGTCCATTCTGGCCGGCTTCTATCTGTCGCCGGACGCCTTCGCCGCAGTGTCGGTCTTGAACGAAACCAAGACCCCCGGCGTCATCTTCGTCGCCGCCTCGCCGCCGATCCTCAAGCAATCGGCATACTTTGTCCGCGTCACGTCGACCGCGTGGCAGACCGGCTATCCGGCCGCCGAATGGGCGATCAAGCAGAACAAGAAACGCGCCTACATCGTGGTCTCGGATTTCGCGCCGGGGCATGACTCGCAGGTGGCGTTCAAGACGCGCTTCACCGCCTTGGGCGGCACCGTGCTGGGCGAAGACCGCATGGCGTTGAACACGGTCGACTATGCGCCGTTCGTCGAGCGCATCGCGAACGCCAAGCCGGACGTGGTGCATGTATTCATCCCGAACGGCGCGCCGGCCGTGAATTTCATCAAGGCGCTGGCGGCGCGCGAACTGCTCAAAACCATCACGTTCATCGGCGTCGGCGAAAGCGACGATCCGGACCTGCCGTCGCTCGGCGAATCGTCGCTCGGCTATCACAGCACGCTGTATTACACGGCCACGCTCAAGAACGACGAAAACAAGCAGTTCGTCGCCAAGCTGGCGGAGA
>JBFWYO010000138.1:0-6871 GCA_050186335.1 Alphaproteobacteria bacterium
GCATCATGACTTCGTGATTGCCGCGGCGGGCGCCGTAGGAATTGAAATCGACCGGTCGCACCTGATGGCTGACCAGATATTCGCCGGCCGGGCCGGATTTCTTGATCGAGCCGGCGGGCGAAATATGGTCCGTGGTGATCGAATCGCCGAGGATAGCGAGAATCTTCGCCGCCTTGACGTCCTTCACCGCGCGCGGCGTCTTCGGCATGTTTTCGAAGTACGGCGGATTCTGCACGTAGGTGCTGGAGGACTGCCAAGTGTAGGTCAGGCTGGAGACGGTCTTGATCGCCTGCCAGTTCTTGTCGCCGAGGAACACGTTGGCGTAGCGCTTCTTGAACATTTCCGGCGTCAGCACGCTGGCGATGGCGTCCTGGATTTCCTTGTTCGACGGCCAGACGTCCTTGAGATAGACCGGCTTGCCGTTGCTGCCCGTGCCGAGCGGCTCGTTGACCAGATCGATGCCGACATTGCCGGCCAGCGCGTAGGCCACGACCAGCGGCGGCGAGGCCAGATAATTGGCCTTGGTCAGCGGGTGCACGCGGCCCTCGAAATTGCGGTTGCCGGAGAGCACGGCGGCCACCGTCAGATCCTGCGCTTCGATCGCATTGTGAATCGCATCCGGCAGCGGGCCCGAATTGCCGATGCAGGTGGTGCAGCCGTAGCCGACCAGGTTGAACCCGATCGCGTCGAGATCGGCCTGCAGGCCGCTGGCGACCATGTAGTCGGTCACCACCTGCGAGCCGGGCGCGAACGAGGTCTTCACCCACGGCTTGCGCGTCAGCCCGAGCGCGCGCGCCTTGCGCGCGACGAGGCCCGCCGCCACCAGCACGCTGGGATTGGACGTATTGGTGCAACTGGTGATCGCGGCGATCACCACGTCGCCGTCGCGCACCGCGAAATCGCCGCCGGCGACCGGCGCCGTGCGCGCGTCCTTGCGTCCGGCCAGCTGCTCGAAGCCGGCCTTGAAGTTCTTCGCCAGATCCTTGAGCCCGACGCGGTCCTGTGGGCGCTTCGGGCCGGCCAGCGACGGCTCGACGGTCGACAGATCGAGTTCCAGCGCATCGGTGAAGATCGGATCGGGCGTCGACGCGTCGCGCCACATGCCCTGCGCCTTGGCGTAGGCTTCGACGAGCGCGACGCGGGCCGGATCGCGGCCGGTGAAGGCGAGGTAGTCGATGGTCGATTTGTCGACCGGGCAGAAGCCGCACGTGGCACCGTATTCCGGCGCCATGTTGGCGATCGTCGCCTTGTCGGCCAGCGTCAGATGATCGAGGCCGGGGCCGAAAAACTCGACGAACTTGTTGACCACGCCCTTCTTGCGCAGCATTTGCGTGACCGTGAGCACCAGATCGGTCGCCGTGGCGCCCTCCGGCAGTTGGCCCTTCATCTTGAAACCGACCACTTCCGGGATCAGCATCGAGATCGGCTGGCCGAGCATGGCAGCCTCCGCTTCGATGCCGCCGACCCCCCAGCCGAGCACGGCCAGGCCGTTGACCATCGTGGTGTGGCTGTCGGTGCCGACCAGCGTATCGGGATAGGCGATCGTCTTGCCGTCCTCGTCCTTGGTCCAGACGACCTGCGCGAGATATTCCAGATTGACCTGGTGGCAGATGCCGGTGCCCGGCGGGACGACGCGGAAATTGTTGAACGCCGATGCGCCCCAGCGCAGAAATTCGTAGCGTTCGCGATTGCGCTCGAACTCGAGCTTGACGTTCTCTTCGAACGATTTCGGCGTGCCGAACGCATCGACCATGACCGAATGGTCGATCACCAGATCGACCGGGGAGAGTGGATTGATCTTGCGCGCGTCGCCGCCCATCGCGACCATGGCATCGCGCATCGCCGCGAGATCGACGACCGCGGGCACGCCGGTGAAATCCTGCATCAGCACGCGCGCCGGGCGGAACGCAATTTCGGTATCGCTCTTGCGGGTCTTGAGCCATTCCGCGATGGCCTTGACGTCGGCGACCGAAACCGTGCGCCCGTCCTCGCAGCGCAGCAGGTTTTCCAGCAGCACCTTGAGCGACACCGGCAGGCGGGAAATATCCCCCAACCCGGCCTTGGAGGCGGCTTCCAGGCTGAAATAATCGTAGCTCTTGCCGGCCGCGCTGAGCGAACGGCGGGTTTTCAGCGTGTCCTGGCCGACAACGGAGGCGAGGGACATGATAGTGCTCTCCCGGGCTGACGTGGGGCGGCTCAAACCGCCGAAAATGCGAGGAAATCCGGGCCTGCGGCGGCCTGGATGGCAGGCCGGTTTACACCATATCCGGCCCGGCAAGTCCAGCCCCAGGCGCGCAATGCTGGGGCGCGATCCGCCGCCCTAGGCGAAGCTGGTCCGGGCAACCAGCCAGACCAGCAGGACGACGAACGGCAGCGCCGCCAGGATCGCCGCCAGATAGTGCCCGCCCTTGGCGTCGCCGACGCCGGCGTCGCCTTTCGGCTTGCTGCCGTCGAACATGGCTCGGATCAGATTTTCGCGCGTCAGCAGCATATCCACCAGCACGCCGACGACGTGAATGGCGACCAGAAAATACAATAGGTTCGCGAGCGCTTCGTGGATGCCCTCGAAGCGATGCGCCTGCGCCCGCGTCAGCAGTCCTTCGAGCAGTGATCCTTTGATCCCGGACGCGCCGAGCAGGCCGGTGGCGAGGATCGCCAGCAGCATGACCAGCAACAAGATGACCATCCAGCCGCCGAGCGGATTGTGGCCGACATAGCGCGGCGGCCTGAGACGCACGAGGCCGGCAACGTATCCGCGCACCGTTCGCCACCCGGCGACGAAGTCGCCGAAGCGGGCGCGTTCATTGCCGACGAAGCCCCACAAGACGCGAAACAGCACCAGGCAAAGCACCACATAACCGGCGAGCGTATGGACGCGGTACGCCAGGCCCTTATCGTCGCCGGTGAACCAGCAGATCACCACGCCGATCACGAGACCCCAGTGAAACAGGCGCGTCGCTGCATCCCATACCTTGATTTTCGGCTCTATCGGGTCGCTCACGGCGGAATTCCTTTCGCTTGTCAGATCGCACCGGGCAAGACATACACTGCGCGGACGCGGCAGCCATTGATGCACCGCAAAGGAACGGCCCGGCATGAACCGCGAAGCGCGCGACATTCTCAATTTCTGGTGCAGCGATCAGACGCAGCCCTATTGGTTCAAGAAGGACCCGGCGTTCGACGCGGAAATTCGACGCCTGTTCCTCGACAGCTACGAACGCGCGATGGACGGCAAATTCACGGATTGGCAAAAGACGCCTGAGGGTTCGCTGGCGCTGCTGATCCTGCTCGATCAGTTTCCGCGCAACATGTTCCGCGGCACGCCGCGCGCCTTCGCCAGCGACGAGGCGGCGCGCAAGGTGGCGGATTGGGCGGTCGACCGCGACTACGACCTGAAATATCCGGAGCTGCAGCGGATCTTCTTCTATCTGCCGTTCGAGCACAGCGAGGACCTGGACGATCAGCATCGCGCGGTCGAACTGGTGGTTCAGCGCTGCAATGTCGGCGAGTATCTGCGCTATGCGCTGGCCCATCGCGACGTGATTGCGCGCTTCGGACGCTTTCCGCACCGCAACGATATTCTCGGCCGGCGCAATACGCCCGACGAAGAAGACTATCTCAGGCAGCCGGGCGCCGGGTTCTGAACGCCGAAGGCCGAAATTTCGGCCGCCGGGACGACAGACAGGGAGGACAGCATGCCGAACTGCATCCGTGCGTTTTGCGCCGGCGTGGTTTTGATCGCGGCCGGCGGTGCGCTGCCGACCGTCGCCGCCGCACAGACCGGTTGCGCGGTCAGATCTATGCCGCCGACGCTGGCGACCGCTTGGCCGGCGCGCGCCGCGGAAATGAAGCGCCTGGCCGAATGGCGGAACGCCTACGGCGGCACGCCCTGGCGCATGCAGCCGTGGGGCATCGAGGTGTGCGGCCGCTACCAGCCGAACGTGTTCAAGCGACCGCGGCCGATCATGATCGAGAAGATCTGGCGCGATTATGCGGCGCAGATCGCGGATGCGGCGCAGAAGCACGCCGTGCCGGTCGAACTCGTTGTGACGATCATCCTGGAGGAATCCGGCGGCAACCCGGTGCTGTTCAAGCTCGAGCCCGGCTATGTCAGCGACAGCCGGACGCCGCACCGCATCGCGATCGGCCTGGGCGGCATGCTGCTGTCGACCGCGCGCATCATGGCCGGCAATCCCGGCGTCTCGCGCCAATGGGTGCAGAACCCGAACAATGCGATCGACCTGATCGGCGTGTACCTCACGCGCCAATACAAGGAGACCGGCTTCGATCCGCCGAAAGTGGCCGCGGCCTATAACGCCGGCGGACTGTATGCCGACCCGAGTCCCGGCAACCCATGGAAGCTGCGCAACTACCCGCTCGGAAAATCGGTGTTCATCGACAATTTCGTCGCGACCTTCAACAACTCGATGCGATTTTTCGCCAATCGCGCGGACCGGCCGGCGCAGAGTTTCAATGCGGTGATGAGATAGACCGCGCCTGAGGCCCATCCTTCGATACGCGCTGCGCGCTACTCAGGATGAGGTCGTGTGGGGCGGACAAGAACCAAACCTCATCCTGAGTAGCGCGTCCTTACGCGCGTATCGAAGGATGGGCCGCACGCGAGACGCAAAAAAGCGGCCCTGATCTTCGTCAGGGCCGCTTTTCACTCTCAGTTTCGAACGCCGCCTACAGTTTCACGTACTCGTAGTCGACGCCCATGTTGTTGATGCCGCGGTCGGGCGGCGCGATCCAGCCGGCCATCTTGCCGGGCTCGCGCACCGGCTGCATGACCGACTTGACGAAGGCGCGGTCCGCTTCCGAGGGAATCCAGCTGCTCAGGCGCTGGTCGTATTGCGCCTTCGGCATCGGCTGGCCTTCCGGCGTAAACGAGAGATTCGCCCACACGCCGACGGTGCGCCGGAAACGGTCCGACGGCAGCGTGATCTTGAAGTTGACGCCGGCCTTTTCGATCAGGCGATTCCAGCGGTTGACGCCGATCTCGCAGTCCTTGACGTAGCCGGCGCGCGCGATCGCGTTCATCGCGTTGCGGATCGGCACGTCGACCTTGCGCACGCCCATCCCGTCTTCCGTCGCCTCTTCCAGCGAATAGGTGCCGGACGACAAGATGTGATCGTCGTAGCCTTCTTCGTCGGGCCGGCCCTTGAGGCCGTTGGCGAAATAGTTGGCGGCGTTGGTCGAAATGTCCGCGCCGAACAAATCCAGCGCCGAGGAGAACCAGAAATTGATGTATTTCTGGACGGTCGGCAGATCGATCGCGCCGGCCGCGCGGACTTTGGCGGGATCGTCGGTCTTCAGTTCGTTCATCACTTCGACCGCGCGCTTGATGACACGGCCGAGGCCGGTTTCGCCGACGAACATGTGATGCGCTTCTTCGGTCAGCATGAAGCGGCAGGTGCGCGAGAGCGGATCGAAGCCCGATTCGGCCAGCATCTTGAGCTGGAACTTACCGTCGCGATCGGTGAAGTAGGTGAAGCAGAAGAACGACAGCCAGTCCGAGATCGGCTCGTTGAACGTGGTCAGGATGCGCGGCTTGTTGACGTCGCCCGAGTGGCGGGCCAGCAACTCTTCCGCTTCCTCGCGGCCGTCGCGCCCGAAATGGGCGTGCAGCAGGTAAACCATGGCCCACAGATGCCGGCCTTCCTCGACGTTGACCTGAAACAGGTTGCGCAGGTCGTACAGCGACGGACAGGTCTGGCCGAGCAGGCGCTGCTGTTCGACCGAGGCGGGCTCGGTGTCGCCTTGGGTGACGATCAAGCGGCGCAGGGTGGCGCGGTGTTCGCCCGGCACCTGCTGCCAGACCGGCTTGCCGAATTCGTCGCCGAATCCGATCGTGCGGTCCTTGACGGCGTCGGCGAGGAAAATGCCCCAGCGATATTCGGGCATCTTGACCGTGCCGTAGGTTGCCCAGCCCTTGGCGTCGACCGAGGTCGCGGTGCGCAGGTAGACGTCCTTCTGCTGGAAGCCTTCGGGCCCCATTTCGGTCCACCAATTCAGGAACGCGGGCTGCCATTTCTCGAGCGCGCGCTGAAGCTGCTTATCGTCGCTCAGGTGAACGTTGTTGGGGATCTTTTCTTGATAATCGATCGACATGATTGAGTCTCCCTACCGAACGCCTAGACGCGTTCCCAGTTGAAATTCGGTTTGGTGCCGGTGCCGTACAGCTTCAACGCACCCTGCTCGCCGACCGCATTCGGCCGGATGAAGATCCAGTTCTGCCAGGCGGTCAGGCGGCCGAACACTTTGGTCGCCATGGTTTCGGCGCCGCCGAAGCGCAGGCTCGCTTCCATGCCGGTCAACGCGTCGGGCGACAGCGAGGCGCGTTCTTCGAGCGCGATACGGACTTCCTCGTCCCAATCCAGCTCGTCCGGCGTGAAAGTCACCAGACCGAGGTCGCGTGCTTCCGCCGGTGCCAGCTTCTGCCCGATCCTGCCTTTGACCGCGTCGATCGCCGCCGCGTCGCCCTGAAAGCGCGTGACCAGGCGCGACAGGCCGTTCGGCATCTCGAGCATGCCGAAATTCGTTTCGTCGATGACGATGGCGGCGTTATTGGCCGGTTCGGATTGATCGTCCAGCATGAAGGTGCGGTCGGCCGCCAGCGCCAGTTCCGCCAGCAGGCCGGCGAAGCAGGAACCCTTGCCGACAATGGCGAACAGGCTGCGCGACGAGACGTCGAGCCGCTGCAACGTGCGCCGATAGAAGTTCACCGTTTCGCGCACGAACCAGTTCTTCGCCCCGAGCAGCGCGGCTTGGCCGACCGCGAGCACCTTGTCCGCATCGCCTTCGGTCTTGAGCACCAGCGTGCCGATCGAATTGTTGTTGGTGCGCAGCATCAGGATCGCATCGTCCAGTT
>JBFWYO010000139.1:0-6819 GCA_050186335.1 Alphaproteobacteria bacterium
AAGCCGAGGTCGACTACCTGGTGCGCGAAGAATGGGCACGCTCGGTGGAAGATATCGTATGGCGCCGGTCCAAGCTGGGCTTACAATTGTCTGGCGCAGAAGTGTCGGCGCTGGCGGCCCATCTCGCAGCCCGCCAAAGTTAGAAGCTCAAATGCGCTGGCTCAAACTCGGCGTTCGCCTTGCAACGGTCTGCCTGATCGCCCTGCCGGCCGCGGCCGCGCAAGCGGCACCGAAAGCCGAACTATGGGCGAAATGGACGGCGAACAATGCGTCCAGCACGGCGACAATCCCGCACAATGCCTGGGACGCGTTTCTGAAACGGCATGTTCGCCTCGACACCGACGGCATCGCGCGGGTCGCTTACCGGGCCATCGACAGAGCGGATCGCGCACAATTGGCCGCCTACATCGCAGCGCTCGAATCGGTCGGCATCAGCGGGTTCAACCGGCGCGAACAGTTGGCGTACTGGATCAATCTATACAATGCAGTCACGGTGAAAATCGTCGCCGAGCACCCGTCCGCAGCGTCGGTTCGCGATATAAACATTTCGCCGGGTCTGTTTGCCACCGGACCCTGGGGCAAGAAGGTCGTCATGATCGAACGCGAACCGGTGTCGCTCGACGATATCGAGCATCGGATACTGCGGCCGATTTGGCGCGACCCACGCATCCACTATGCCGTCAACTGTGCGTCCCTGGGTTGTCCGAACCTGCTGCGCGATGCCTTCACGGCCGCCAATGCGGATGCCTTGTTGAATGCGGCCGCGCGAAACTACGTCAACCACCCGCGCGGCATGCGGATCGAGGCCGGCCGGTTGACGGTTTCAAGCATTTACGTCTGGTTCAAGGAGGATTTCGGCGGCACCGACGCCGGCGTGCTGGCGCACCTGCGCGCCTATGCCGACGCTCAAACCGCTGCCGCATTGGCCGGACGCACGCAAATCGACCGCGACGCCTACGATTGGCGGCTGAACGACATCAAATAGCCGCGAGCGCCATCAGGCGGCGATCTTCACCGACACGTTGGCGTTGCCGCTGCCCGACGATTGACCGTACGGCCCGAATTGACGGCCGATGTATTTCTCGCCGGATTTTTCGTCCAGGCAGCCGAGCATCGTCGCCAGCGTGCGACCGCCCATTTCGCCGACGACGAATTCCGCGTACTCCGGAAACCATTTCTTGGCTTCGGCGATCTTGCCGGCCAGCAGCAGGTCGATGAACTTGAAATCCGCGTCCATGCGTTCCTTGCTCGGCCAGATGTGCGGGCCGCGCACCAGCTTGTGCGTGAAGCTCGAACTGGAGACGAACACCGCGCGCCGCCCGGTCTTCTCGGCGGCCCGGCGGATCGCCACGCCGGCGTTGAACGATTCCTCGATGTCGGCGGCCAGGGTGCAGCCGACCAGCACGATCGGGATTTCCGCTTTCGGATCGAGATAGCGCGCCGGCACCCACGACCCGTAATCCCACGCGTATGTCTCGCTCGCGTTCGGATTGGCCGGATAGCCGAAAGCCCGCAATTCGTCGACGATCGCCTGCCCCATCTCGGGGTCGCCCTTGTAATGATAATACTGGCTGTCGATCAGGTCCGGCGCTTCCATCGCCACGCAATAGCCTTTGTGCTCCTTCACCGTGGTCGCGTACCAGTTGAAGGTGCACACGTAATGCGTCGAATTGATGATGATCACGTCCGGCTTGTCGGCGCGGATATCCTCGCCCATCTGCAGGGAGCCGCGGATCACTTCCTTGACGAAGTCCGGCGCCTTTTCCTCGATGCCCATGCGTGGCGTGTGCGGCGCCACGACCGAGCGAATGATGCCACCTTTTTTCATGTTTCCTCCTGTCGCGCGGATCGGCGCGTTGCGATCAGCCTATCAATCCAGAACGGCAATACAATCGATTTCCACGTTCACGCCCTTGCGGTGCGGCGTGCCGCCGATGCAGGTGCGGGTGGTCTTTTCGCCCGCCATGATCTCGCGGAACGTCTCGTTGAAGGCCGGAAAATCCGCGACGTCGCGCAGGCACACGCGCATGTTGACGACGTGCTGCAAGCCGGCGCCCGCATGAGTCAGAATCGCGATCAGGTTGGCCATGGTCTGGCGCGTTTGCGCCTGAATGTCGCCGGCGACGACTTCCTTGGTCACGGGATCGAGCGGGCCCTGGCCCGAGACGAACAGCATGTTGCCGACGCGGATCGCCTGCGCCAGCGGCGATTCCTTGGTCTTGTCGGTGAAGCCGGTGACCGGCGCGTGCGGCGACGTGATGATCTGTTTCGGCATGGCTCGAGCCTCGCTTCGTCTGATGTTTCCGGCCGGCAGGGTCGGTTACTCCGACCGGGTGCCGGCCGCGTCAACCGTGAAAGAGTTTGCGCACTTCCTCGGGCACCGGGATCGCCTTGATCTTCTTCTGGCCGGTCGGATCCTCCATCGCCCAGGCGCGATATTCGCGGCACTCGGCGCCGATGTGCGGACCGTTGCGCAGGATGTGCTTGACCGTGAACTTGCGGCCTTCGAACGCGTCGATCCAGGTTTCGATCGCAAGCTTGTCGCCGAACCGGCTCGGATACTTGAACTGCACGGCGATATCGAGCAGCGGCAATCCGTTCATGCCGTTGCGGCCGAACATCTGGTCCCAGTGCAGCCCCACGGAACGGAACAGGTGCTCGGTCGACCAGTCGAACCATTCCAGAATGCGCGGGTAATACGCCATGTGCGCGGGATCGCAATCGGAGAACGTCACCTGGTGGTGAAAGATGGATTTTTTCATGAAGTCGATGGTCCGGTGTTGGCTTGATTGCCCGAGTGCGGTCGGCGCAACGATCAGCGTGCTTAGCATCGCCGCCGCGGCGGCTCAAGGCCGGCGGCGGCGCCCCGCTAGCTCGCCAGGAAGCGTTCCAGAATCGCGAAATGCTCCGGCACGTTGAGCGCCGGCGCATGGCCGCACCCGGGGATCGTCGCCAACTCGCATTTCGGGCCGCGCCGCGTCATTTCCGCGGCGACCGAAGGCTCCAGCAGATCGCTGTCGACGCCGCGCAGGCATAGGGTTTTTGCGGTAATGCGGTCGTAATCCGGCCAAAGATCGTAATCGTTCGGCTGATGGGTGAACTGATAGACCATCCTGGGATCGTAATGCGGCGTCACCTTGCCGTCGGGCAAGCGGCGCGTCGACGTTTCGGTCAGCCGGCGCCACTGCGCATCGGTCAGGAAACCGTACGGTTTGTAGATCGTGCGAAAATACGCCTCCAGCTGCCCGACCGTATCGAAGCTGGCCGGGCTGCCGGCATAGCTGCGAATGCGCGCTACGGCGGAATCGGCAATCTTCGGGCCGATGTCGTTCAGGACCAGGTGCGTGATCCGGCCGGCCGCCCTGCCCGCGGCAACCCGCATGCCGATCGCGCCGCCCATCGAGGTGCCGATCCAGCGCACGGACTTGGCGCCGACCGCGTCAACCAGGCCGACCGCCAGATCGTGATAGAAATTCAGCCCGTACTCCTGCTCCGGCTTCGGGCTCCATTGGCTCAGCCCGCGGCCGATCGTATCAGGGCAATAGATCCGGTAGCGGCTCGACAGATGCGCGGCGAGATCGTCGAAATCGCGCCCCGTGCGCGCCAGCCCATGCCACATGACGATGACGTCGGACTTGTCGTGCCCCCACTGCACGTAATGCAGTTCGCGGTCCAATATCGTGACGTAATGCGATGTCATGGCCGGCATATCCGCGTCTCCCCAATAGAAACGCCGCAACCCTCAGGGCTGCGGCGCTTCCGGTGTCGAACGATGGCTACTTCTTGTTCTTGATCGGCACGGTCATCTGCGCGGCGGGAATTTCGCGCACGAGTTCGAGCATGTCGAGATCGTCCTTCCAGTCCTTTTTCACCTTGAAGTGAAACATGGACTGCATGGCCTGATGGTCTTCCTTGCGGAACATCATCTTGCCCTTCGGCGTGTCGAACTCCATGCCTTCCATGGCCGCGATCAGCTTTTCCGTGTCCGTGCCGTTGGCTTTCTGGATCGCGGCGACGACGGCGAGGGCCGCCGACATGCCGCCGGCCGTGAAGAAATCCGGCGGCGCATTGAAACGCTTCTTATGTTCGGCGACCAGCCAGGTGTTCACCGCGTTCTTCGGGAAGTCGTAATAGTAGTAGATGCCGCCTTCCATGCCGGGAAACGCCTTGTACGCCTTCATCGCCGGCAGGATGTTGCCGCCGGGCGCCAGTTCGATGCCGAACCGCTCGGGCTTCTGATCGGCGATCTTGGTCAGCGGATTGGCGCCGGCCCAGATGATGAAGATGAACTTGCGGCCTTTCTTGTCCTTCAACGCATCGAAGATGCGCTGCGCCGACGCCGTGAAGTCGGTGGCATTCTGCGGCGCATATTCCTCGAACGCGATCGAGGCGCCGCAATTGGCCTTGCTCAGCGCGTCCTTGAACGCCGAGACGCCGTCGCGGCCGAACGCGTAATCCTGCGCCAGCGTGGCGATCGAAACGTCCTTGCCGCACAGCGCCAGCGCGTTGGCGATGGCGTCCTGCGTCGAATTGCGCGCGGTGCGGAACACATAGCGGTTCCAGCGTTCGCCGGTGATGCTGTCGGCCACCGCGGGCTCGACCAGCAGGATACGCTTATATTCCTCGGCGACCGGCAGCATCGCCAACGCCGACGCCGAGAAGGTCGGGCCGACCGCGATGTGCACCTTGTCGTCCGCATAGGCCTGTTCGAGCAGCGACTTCGCCAGATCCGGCTTCAGCTGTTCGTCCTTGACGATGACTTTGATCTTGCGGCCGAGCAGTTCCATCTTGCCCTGCGTCGCATATTCCAGGCCCATCATGAAGCCCGCCTCGGTCTGCTTGGCGTAGGCTTCAAGCGCGCCGGTCTTGGCGGCGATCAGAGCGATCCGAATATCTTCCGCCGACGCATGGCCGGCGGCGCCGGTCATCAAGGCCGCGCCCATCAGGCTGGCCAACCAAGTTTTTCTCATTTTTCAGTCCTCCCAATTCAACAATGCGAAACCGAACCCTGACCGGGACGGCAGCGTTTCGGTTCTCCCGACCTGCATATTAGGCCGATTCTTGTGCACCGCAAACCGGCCTTCGCACCGCGAATTCGCAATGCCAACAAAGCGCTTGCGTCGCAACCCCCGAGGCCATTTCATGGGCGGCCAAATTTCGAGGAGCAGATCATGGCCCAATCCGGCGGCAACGTCCGCGAATACCTGAATTTCATCGACGGCAAGTTCACGCCCGGCACGTCGGGCCGCACCTTCGACGACATCAATCCGATCAATCAGACACTGGTCGCCAAGGTGCACGAAGCCGGCCGCGCCGAGGTCGATGCCGCGGTGCAGGCCGCGCGCCGCGCGCTCACCGGCGAATGGGGCCGCATGTCGCCGCAGAAGCGCGCCGAGCTATTATACAAAGTCGCCGACCGCATCAACGAGCGCTTCGACGAATTCCTGCGCGCCGAGATCGCCGACACCGGCAAGCCCACCTCGCTCGCCTCGCACATCGACATTCCGCGCGGCGCCGCGAACTTCAAGATCTTCGCCGACGTGATCCGCAGCTTCGGCACCGAATTCTTCGAAACCATGACGCCGGACGGACAGGAGGCGTTCAACTACGCCGTGCGCACGCCGAAGGGCGTGATCGCCGTGATCTGCCCGTGGAACCTTCCGCTCCTGCTGATGACCTGGAAAGTCGGCCCGGCGCTGGCGTGCGGCAACACCGTGATCGTCAAGCCGTCCGAAGAAACGCCGGCGACCGCCACCTTGCTCGGCGAAGTGATGAACGAAGTCGGCATCCCGCACGGCGTGTACAACGTCGTGCACGGTTTCGGCCCCGATTCGGCCGGCGAATTCCTGACCCAGCATCCGAACGTCGACGCCATCACCTTCACCGGCGAGACCGTGACCGGCACGGCGATCATGAAAAACGCCGCGGTCGGCGTGCGCGACGTGTCGTTCGAACTGGGCGGCAAGAATCCGGGCATCGTGTTCGCCGATTGCGATTTCAACGCCACCATCGAAGGCATGACCCGCGCCGTGTTCGCCAATTGCGGCCAGGTCTGCCTGAACACCGAACGAGTCTACGTCGAACGGCCGATCTTCGGCAAATTCGTCGAGGCGCTGAAGGCGAAGGCCGAAGGCTTCAAGCGCGGCGACCCGTTCGACAAGGCGACCAACCAGGGCCCGCTGATCAGCCAGGTGCACCGGCAGAAAGTGCTGTCGTATTATGACTTGGCCAAGAAGGAAGGCGCCAAGCTGGTCACCGGCGGCGGCGTTCCGAAAATGGCCAACGAATACGAAGCCGGCGCCTGGATCGAGCCGACGATCTGGACCGGCCTGGACGAAGGCGCCCGCGTGGTGCGCGAGGAGATCTTCGGGCCGTGCTGCCACATCCAGCCGTTCGACAAGGACGAGGACGCGATCAGGATGGCCAACGACAGCCCGTATGGCCTCGCAACCTCGATCTGGACCCAGGACATCAAGCGCGCCAACCGCGTGGCGCGCTCGGTGCATGTCGGCATCACCTGGATCAATTGCTGGTTCCTGCGCGATCTGCGCACGCCGTTCGGCGGCTCCAAACAATCCGGCATCGGCCGCGAAGGCGGCGTTCACTCGCTGGAGTTCTATACCGAGCTGCGCAACGTCTGCGTCAAGATCTGAGACGCGCGCGGTTCGACCATGAATGCGCTGGTTGACGCCGTCGGCACGCTGCACCGGCCGGCCGACGGCGCCCCGCGCATTCTGTCTTTGGTGCCGAGCATCACCGAATTGGTCGTCGATCTAGGCCTGGCCGAGCATCTGGTCGGTCGCACGCAGTACTGCATCC
>JBFWYO010000140.1:0-6689 GCA_050186335.1 Alphaproteobacteria bacterium
ACGTCGCCGAAGCAGATGAAGAACTGGCTGTCGGCGCTGTTCGGATCGTTGGTGCGCGCGGCGCCGATGGTGCCGCGCTGGAACGGCGTCTTGTTGAATTCGGCCTGCAGCTTCTGGCCCGAGCCGCCCATGCCGGTGCCGGTCGGATCGCCGGTCTGCGCCATGAAGCCGGGGATGACGCGGTGGAACACCACGCCGTCGTAGAAGCCCTTGCGCGCGAGTTCCTTGATGCGCGCGACGTGCTTGGGTGCGACGTCGGGCAAAAGCTGGATCGTCACGCGCCCGGAGGCGAGATCGAGATACAGCTGGTTTTCTTTGTCTGTCGATTGCGCGTTTGCGCTGCCGGTTGCGGCGACCATGGCGATGACGAAGCTCCAAAAAAGGTGACGGATTTTGCGCATGGTGTCTCCCTGTTGCGACAAGGCCCGGAAGGTGGGGGACGGCGGAAAACGCCGAACGCGGGCCGACTTTGGCGACAGACGGGGTCGATTGCAACGATCAATTTCAGAGCCGAAACCCGCTACGTTCCCAGGTGCCGAGGAACAACAGCATGGCAATCGCGAGGATCAACAGACCGCCGACGATGCCGACGGTCCGATGCGCGATCGCCGCGGTTCTGGCGCCGGGCCTGGCGGTCACCGCGACCAGGCGGCGCACCCAGATCGTGCCCAGGCCCATCAGCGACACGGTCAGGGCGACGCCGACCGCCATCGCGAAGGTCGAGATCACGCCCAGGAAATAGACCCCGTTGGCGAGCGCGAACAACAGGACCAGGACGGCGCCGGTGCACGGTCGTAGCCCGGCAATGGCGGCGATCGGCAGCATGCGCCAGATCATCGCCGGCAGCCGCTCGGCGGCGGCGACGTGCTCGAGCCGGGCGGCGGCGCGATCGTGGCCATGGTCGCGATGAGGATGTTCATGCCCATGGTGGCTGTGGTCGTGGTCGTGCTCGTGGTCGTGCGTCGCCGGTCCATGATGATGGTGGTCGCACGCCCTGCCGGAGATGAACCCGTAAAGCATATAGAGACCGAAGCCGGCGATCAGCGCATAGCTGATCAATTCGACGATGGTCATCGAGCCGACGATGCGGCTGGCGCCGACGCTCAACACCAGCGAGAGCACCGAGACGATGAGGATGGCCGAGCAGGCCTGGACCAGTGCGATCAGCACGCCCATCACCACGCCCTGCACGGCGGCGGCGCGGTTGGCCAGGAAATATGTCGTCGTCACCATCTTGCCGTGGCCGGGCCCGGCGGCATGGAACACGCCGTACAGGAAAGAAATTAGGATCAGCGACAAGGCCGGCGCCCAGGCATTGGATTCGCGATACGCGCGCACCTCTTCGGACAGGCGCTTGGTCAGCTCGCGCTGCCATTCGGCGATCTGCGCCACGGTCTTCTGGACGAACGCGGGCATCCGGAACGACGCGGTCTGCCGCGCGTCGGGCTGTGTCGCCGCGGGCGGCGGCTGTTCGGTCGACCGGCGGCCGAAATAATCCTTGGACGGCTCCTGCTGTGCGATGGCGGGCGCCGGCGTCCATGCCAATGCCAGGGCGAGCAACAGCCAGGCAATCACGCGCACGGCAGGCTCCGCAGGACGCGCGCGCAGGCGCGGCTTGGTTGGCTCGCACGCGGCGACATGAGTTCGATCAACTCGCCGGGCACGCGAGAACGATGCGTTTCGGGATCACCATGCCGTAGAAGATCGGATTGGCGACATCGTCCTCGACCTCGGTCTTGCAGGCCGAGCCCTCGACGCGCACCGCGTTCCGCTTGGCCAGCGACACTTCGATGTAGAACGTCTCGTCATACAGCGAGACCTGGAACGGCGTCTTGCGCGGATGAACCGGTTCCTTGAGGTTGACGGTGAACCGGTACACCACCATCGCCTTGTTCTGCGCGGCGCTGAAGTCGACGATCATTTCGGGCTCGATCTTGATCGGCTTGCCATCGACCTTGATCCAGGTCAGGAAGCCGAAATCCTTCAGCGAGCGGAACGCGTTCTGCCGTAGATCGGCGATCTCGTCCGGTTCGAACTGCTTGTTCTTGTTCTTGTCGAAATCCTGGATCAGCGTATTGCTGAACAGTTCGTCGAACGTCCATTGCACTTTGACTGCTGTAATCGACTGATCCTTGACCACGATCGCAGCGGCGGCCTCGATAAAGACGTGCGGATGCGCCTGCGCCCCACCGGCCGGCGCCAAGGCGACCAGCGCGGCGATGGGCCATGCGGCCAGGCGGCGGCGCAATAGGCGGGAAAACTTCAGGATCGGCATTGGACGCGACAAGCTCCTTGGGTGCGAGCGGCGAAATCGTCCCCCCAGCACCGAACCATAAGCAGCCGGGCCCGCTAAATCCAGCCGGTCGTGCGCCCGTCTCGCCGCAGACGGCCTATCGGTTCAGGCAGGCTTCGAGGCCGGCGGCAAGCTGGCGCAGCAGGCTTGCGTACATTGCCGGACCGGCCGGCAGGTCGGCACCGAGCGAATCGAGCGTACCGAGCCGGGCGCCGGTGTCCTTGGCGATGCTTTCGGCGATCGCCGGCTTGAACTGGGGCTCGCGAAACAGGCATTCCGCCTTGGCGACCCGAATCCTGGCGCGCAGTTCGGTCAACCGGCGCGCGCCCGGCGCGTGCTCCGGACTGAGGGTTACCGATCCGACCGCGTTCAAGCCATAACGCGCTTCGAAATAATGATAGGCATCGTGAAACACGACGAACGGCTTGCCCTTGAGCGGCGCCAGCGACCTCGAAATTTCGGCGTCGAGCGCCCGCAGCTCCGCCTTTACCGTCTCGCCGTTCCTGGCGTAGGCGGCCGCGTTCGCGGCGTCGAGCGCCGACAGGTTCTTGACGATCGCATCCACCATGGCAGCGGCATTGGTCGGATCGAGCCAGACATGCACGTTGGCATCCGCGTGATCGCCGTGGTCGTGCGGCGGCGTCGCAGCCGGCTTCCGGCCTTGATCGTGCTTGTGATCATGCGCATCCCAGGCGCCGCCGGTGCGGTTCTTCAGGATCGTCATGCCAGGCTGATCCATCAGCGCGACGATTTTCGCCTTGGCTGCCAGACCTTTCAGCGGTTGTGCGAGGAACGCCTCGTAATTGTCGTCGACGTAGAAGACCAGCTTGGCATTGGACAGCAGGCGCGCTTCGGATGGCTTGAGTTTATAAGCGTGCGGCGAGCCCGTGCCCTGAACGATCAACTGCGGCATGGCCACGCCTTGCATGACGCTGGCCACCAGCGAATGCACCGGCTTGATCGAAGTCACTACATCGCTCGGTTTAAGCTGCGCCGCGGCGGGCGGGACGTGCATGCCGACGAGCCACGCAATGCCGGCCGACAAAGCCGCCGAGGTGAGCGTGCGACGTAAACCTGTAAGCATGTGAACGTTTCCGAGTCATTGGGCCGTGCGACCCGTTCGGCGAGAGGATGGTATAATAATGAACGTTATAACATTACTGTTCCGGGTGCCAGCGCAGTTTTTCGACACCGTCGCATCGACCGGTCCGGTCTGCCGTTACTTCGCTTTTTTGAGCGATCCGGTAATGCCGACCAGTTGCTGGCCGTCGCGCACGCGGGAGAATTTCAGGTTCATGGTATCGCCCGCAACGGTGCGGTCGTAGACCTGCATTTCGTAGCCGCCGTCGTCCAGAATGTGCAGCGCGTGGACGGTCAAGGTGTCGCCTTTGATGCGCGCCCACACGTACGGGTCGCCCTTAAGCGGGTCGAGGGGCTCACGCGCGCCGAACATATTTGTGCGCATGGCCGCGCTGTAAACGCCTTCGCGCGGCGTGGCCTGGAATTCGACCTGGAACTCGCGCCGGTCGGACTTGCCGTCCTTGCGGATGATCGTGGTCCACTTGACCACGAACGACTTGTCCTTGGCGGTGACGGTGACCGCCAGATCGCGCTGCTCCAGGCCCTCGGCGGTGGTCGAGATGGTTTGCCCGCTCCAGACGCCGACGAATTTCTGGGCGGCGCTCTCCGCCAAGGCGGGGGACGCGGAAACGGTGAGCAGGATGAAAGCAAGGCTGAGGATCGCGCGCATGGGGGACCGTGCAGTTCGGGGGCTTTGCCGCTCAAAGTATGGCCGATTCGTCGCGGCATCGCCAGGGGCGCGCCGATGCCCGCGCATTCGGCCGTAAGGGGCCGCCGCCAGCCGGTTTGCAAGCCGGCAACCCTGCTGTAAGAGGAGGACAGGCCGCCTTGCATGAAGGGGTTTCCGTGACGCCAACCGTGCCATCCGCGCCGCTGCTTGAATTGCGGCACATCGGCAAGACCTATCCGGGCGTGCGCGCCAACGATGCCATCGACCTGTCGATTGCGGCAGGTGAAATCCACGCATTGCTGGGCGAGAACGGTGCCGGCAAGAGCACGCTGGTGAAAATCATTTACGGCGTGGTGCGCCCGGACGAAGGCGAAATTCTCTGGCAGGGTCGCCCGGTCGCCATCGACAACCCCGCTGCAGCGCGACGACTCGGCATCGGCATGGTGTTCCAGCATTTCACCTTGTTCGAAACGCTGACCGTCGCTGAGAACATTCTGCTGGCGCTGGACGATGCGGCGGAACGCAAAGCACTTCCCGCGCGCATCGCGGAATTGTCGAAAAAATACGGGCTCGATCTCGATCCGCATCGCCACGTCCATGCGCTCTCGGTCGGCGAGCGGCAGCGCGTGGAGATCGTGCGCTGTCTGTTGCAGAACCCGAAATTGCTGATCATGGACGAACCGACCTCGGTTTTGACGCCGGTCGAGGCGGATGCGCTGTTCGCGACCCTGCGCCGCCTGGCCGCCGAGGGCAAGTCGGTGCTGTTCATCAGCCACAAGCTGGAAGAGATAAAAGCGCTGTGCCGCACCGCGACTATTTTGCGTGGCGGCAAAGTGGTCGCGCGCTGTCTGGTCGCGGAACAGGACAGCGCGTCGCTGGCGCGGCTGATGATCGGCGGCGAACCGAAACAATCGCGCCATGCCGCCGCGCGCAAACCTGGGGGCGAATGCCTGGTGGTCGAAGCGCTGAATCTGCGTCCCGCCGATCCGTTTGGGACGCCGCTCAGGAACGTCGATCTTCAGGTGCGCGCGGGCGAAATCGTCGGCATCGCCGGGGTTGCCGGCAACGGGCAGGCGGAATTGCTGGCGGCGCTGAGCGGCGAGACGATGATTGCCGACGCCGAAGCGATCCGGCTGAACGGCGCACCGATCGGCCGCCTGCGTCCCTCGGCGCGGCGCAAGCGCGGCCTGGCCTTCGTGCCGGAAGAGCGGCTCGGCCGGGGCGCGGTGGCGGAACTCGATCTGGCCGACAATGCGATTTTGACCGGCTACACGGCTGGCCTGGCGATGGGCGGCACGCTGCGGCCCGATCGGGCGCAGAAATTCGCCGAGCAGGTGATCGCTACTTTCGGCGTCGTGTGCGCCGGGCAACAGGCGGCGGCGCAGAGTCTGTCCGGCGGTAACATGCAGAAATTCATCATCGGCCGCGAAATCAAGCTCGCCCCGAAGCTGCTGATCGCCGCGCATCCGACCTGGGGCGTCGACGTGGGCGCGGCGGCGGTGATTCACCAGGCGCTGATCGACCTGTCCGATGCCGGCTGTGCCGTGCTGATCGTTTCGGAGGATCTCGACGAGCTGCTCGCCTTGAGCGACCGTCTGGCGGTGATCAGCCGCGGCACGTTATCGCCGGCGCGGCCGACCGCCGCGTGGACGCGCGACGAGATCGGCGCCTGGATGGCCGGGCTGCACAGCGGCGGGAAAACCTCCCATGCTGCATAAGGCGCGCCTGTTCCGTCTCGAAGCGCGGCTCAATCCGTCGCGCGCCATGGTCTATCTGTCGCCGGCGATCGCGGCGGTCTTGACGCTGGTCGCCGGCGTGATTCTGTTCGCCGCGATCGGCCAGAATCCGACGGCGGCGCTGGTCAGTTTCTTCATCCACCCGGTCGACGAGCTCTACGAGGTCGGCGAACTCGGCGTCAAAGCGGCACCTTTGTGTCTTTGCGCGCTTGGCCTGGCGGTCGGCTTCCGCGGCAATGTGTGGAACATCGGCGCGGACGGCCAATTGACGCTCGGCGCGATTTGCGGCGGCGGCCTGGCGTTGGCGTTGTTCGGCGTCGAACACTGGCTGATCCTGCCGGCGATGCTGGTGGCCGGCACCGTCGGCGGCGCTTTGTGGGGCGCCGTGCCGGCGCTGCTGCGGACTCGATTTAACGCCAACGAGATCCTGACCAGCCTGATGCTGACTTATGTCGCGATCCACATCCTCGGCTATCTGGTCCATGGGCCCTGGCGCAACCCGGAAGGCTTCAACTTCCCGCAATCGCGCGAATTCGCCGGCAGCGCGCTGTTGCCGGTCCTGATCGACGGCACGCGCGTGCATCTGGGCGTCGTGCTGGCGCTCGTGGCCGTGCCGCTGCTCTGGTACCTGATGCAGCGCTCGTTTCTCGGCTTCCAAATCAAGGTCGCCGGCATGGCGCCGCGCGCGGCCGACTATGCCGGCTACAGCCACAAGCGGGTGATCTGGGTCAGCCTGTTGCTGAGCGGCGGGCTGGCGGGCCTTGCCGGCATTTGCGAAGTGGCCGGGCCGATCGGCCAGTTGCAAGGCAGCCTGACGCCCGGGTACGGCTTCGCGGCGATCATCGTGGCGTTCGTCGGACGACTGCATCCGGTCGGAATCCTGTTCGCCAGCCTGCTTATGGCGCTGCTC
>JBFWYO010000141.1:0-6674 GCA_050186335.1 Alphaproteobacteria bacterium
GCGTGCCGCGGCGGAAGCTCGACGCGATCTGGGATTACGAAACCAGTGCCGAATTCAGCGCCGCGGAAAGGGTTGCATTGCGCTTCGCGCAGTGCGCCTCGGTGGTGCCGAACGCGGTCGACGACGCCCTGGTCGAAGAAATGAAACTGCACTATTCGACCGCGCAGATCGTCGAAATCGGCGCGGTGGTGTCGCTGTTCGGCTGGAACCATCGGTTCAACGACAGTTTTGCGACCAGTCTGGACGATACATCACTGAGTTGGGCGTTCGATTTCGGCTTGGACAAGAAGACCGGCTGGGATCCGGCCGAGCACCTGCCGGAGCATTGGCGCAACGGGCGCCCGCCGTCACATAAGCCGGCAGCCGAATGATACTCGCCGCACATCGAAACATTTGGGCTGCGATTGCCGCGGCCAAGAGAGAGGCACCATGGTCAAGTACCGTCGCATTCTGCTCGCCTGTGCCGCATGGGTCGGCGGCACGCTGCCGCTGTCCGCCCAGGACGTGAAAATTGGATTTCTCAGCACGTTCACGGGGCCGGCTGCCGCCATCGGCCAGGAACAAAAAAACGGCTTCGATCTCGGGGTCGAGCATTTCGGCGGCAAGCTGGGCGGCCTGACTCCACGCATATTAATCGGCGACGATCAGCTAAAAAGCGAAATCGCGCTGACCATCGTCGACAAGTGGATGAACCAGGACAAGGTCGACATTGTCGTCGGCCCGATCTGGTCCAATGTCATCCTCTCGATCAAGGATACCGTCTTCAAGGCCGGCAAAATTCTTATCAGCATGAATGCCGGGCCGAATCAACTCGCGGGAGACCAATGCAACCCGCTGTTTTTCTCGACCTCGTGGAACAACGAGGCCTGGGCCGAGGCGGCCGCCGAAATGGCCAACGCCGACGGCATCAAGAACATGTTCGTGATGCTGCCGAACTATCAGTCGGGAAAGGATCTGCTGACCGCGTTCCAGCGCCACTATAAGGGGGCGATCGTTTCGACGTTGATGTTCAAGCTGAACACGATGGACTTTCAGGCCGAGCTGTCCGAGATTCGCGCCAAGAAACCCGAGGCGGCATTCGTCTTTGCGCCTGCCGGCATGGGGATAGCGTTCTTCAAGCAGTGGCAGGCCGCCGGCCTCAACAAGGACGTCAAGCTGCTCTCCGTTGGCACCGTCGACTACCTCACCGTCAAGGGCATGGGGGAGGGCGTGGTCGGCACGCTCTTTCCGTCGCCGTTCGACCATGACGCAAAGAACCCGGTCGCGCGCAAGTTTGTGGCGGGTTTCGTTGCCAAGCATAAGCGGCCTCCGTCCTATTACGCGGCGCAATCCTACGACGCGGCGATCGTCATCGATCACGGCATCAAGGCGGTGCGCGGCGACCTCGGCAAGACCAAGGACATGGTATTGGCGATCCGCGGCATGCGCGTCGAGTGGACACGCGGCGTGGTGACGTTCAACAGCAATCATGTTCCGATCACCAACTGGTACAAGCAGACGGTCGCGTGGAAGGACAACGCACCGGTCATCAACACGCAGTCCGTCGTACTCCAGGGGCGAAAGGACGCCTATTTCGAAAAGTGCAAGATGCCGTATTGAACGGCGTGCGGTCGAAACGGCCGTTCAATCGGCCGATTCGGACTGTGCGAGGTCGCGCAGAACTTGGATCAGCCGCGCGGCGACCGGCGACAATGGACGCTCCGCCGCGGTGCAGATGCCGACCGGACCTGAAAGGCCTTCCAGTTCCAACGGTAGAATGCGCACGAGGTGTTCGCCGGCCCAGCGCCGTGCCACGGATTGCGGCACCACGCACAGTAAGTCGGCCTCGCGCAGCAGCTGTTGGTTCATCAGCAGCGACGACGACTCAACGGCTGGCCGCGGCAAGTCGCTTCCGGCGGCGCGGAACACCGCCTCGATGCGCCGATGCAACGTGGTCGAGGGCGGCGGCAGGATCCAGGCACTGTTACGCAACTGTGCCAACGTCAGGCTGCGCCGTTGCGCCACAGGATGCTGCGGTCTCGCAACGATACAGCCGCGCTCGACATACAGTCTTTCCTGCACGATGCCGTTGCGTTCGCGGACTTCCGGCAGGCGACCGACGACCAGATCGAGCTGGCCAACGCGAAGGCTCGGGAGCAGCACGTCATTCGTCGCATCGATCACCTGTACAGTGACACGCGGCCGTTCGCTTTGCAGGCGGGCGAGAGCGCGCGGCAGCAGGGCGGCGGATGCCGAAATCAGCGTGCCGACGGTGATCTGGCCTTCGCGGCCGGCGCCGATCTCGGTCAATTCGTCGGTCGCGCGGCGCAACTCCGCCATGATCACGCCGACCCGGCGCAGCAGCGCGCGGCCGTATACGGTGGGTATGGCGCCGAAGCGGCCGCGCTCGAACAGCGTCACGCCGAAACGCTGCTCCATGTCGCGCAGGCTCTTGGTGATCGCTGGCTGCGATAGATTGAGCAATGCCGCGGCCTGATTGATGCTGCCTGCTTCGCCGATCGCGGCGAGCAGACGCAGCTGACTCAGTTTCAGGCGACTATCGAGCGATGGGATACGTGGCAGGCGCGGTAGGGATCGATCGTGTCCGTCGGGCATGGGACGTCCTCCAAGACTCTCGGCGCGCCTTTCAGCGTCGATCGGCGGCGGCGCGGGCGCTCCTCGCTTCGATGCCGCGACGATCAGACATGTGCCTTCGGGTTCCATCCGGTGGTCGCCAGGCCGATCTTGTCGGCGAAGGTAAGGCAGATCGGTTCGAGCTCAGTTGCCATAGTCGAGTTCCAGCGGTTGTTCCAGCCGAACAGAGCAATGACGGCGACCAGTTCGACGATCTGGCGCTCGCTGTAATGCTTGCGCAGCTCGTCGAAATGTTCGTTCGTCACTTTGTTGGGCACACTGGCGGCCGCCCGCGACAAGTCAAGTGCCGCCCGCTCGGCGGGTGAAAACAGCGTGCTGGTTTCGAAGTTCGGCAACGCGCGCAGCTTGTCTTCACCGACGCCATTCTTGGCGGCGCTTTGAAAATTATGCACCTGCGAATAGGCGCAACCGGCGGTCTGGCTTGAAACGCCGGCGACCATGAATTTGAGCGATTTCGGAACGTCGCCTTCGTCGCGCAGAATGGCTTTCGAAAGCGCTGCGAAGCCGCGCAGCACGTTCGGCGCGTGGGCCAGGGTCATGTACGAATTCGGCGTATAGCCATTGGCCTTTTCGACCACAGCGATCATGTCTTCAAGGTCCGGCTCGAGCGCCGAGCGGTTGCGGGGCGGAATGCGATTCGGCATGACATGATTGCTCCAAAAACGGAAAATGACGGCACGGCAGCGGCGGCTTCGGGCACAGTGAGGCTAGTTGGGCGCCTAGATGCGTGCCTGGTCCAAAGTGCATCGAAGGTACGGCCTAGAACGCACGGCGCGCATTATGGCGACACGGCGCCGTCGCTGACCGCCACATGGAGGCGAATCAACTCGCGGATTGATTCGGACGCGCGGCGACCCCATCCGCATTCTGTCGCAATGCCGAAATTTTTCACATGTCGGCGCGCCACGGCGATGCGCCGTAACGAACCTTCGGCACCATCGGTCATGTGCACGAGGCCAAGAAACAGACTTGTCTCCTCAGGCAGATGCAATTTCGCCAGTGGGCGGAAATAGTCGTCGTCGGCGCGCTCGCGCGGCACAGGCATGTGAACCCAGTCGATGCGCCGGCGCGTCGCAAGAGCCAACTGGTTGATGATATCGACCATAATCTCGGCATTCTTCGGCTCGAGGAAATGCTTGTGATTGAAATCGCCGTAGCACAGATGGTAGCCAAGCTCAGCGTCGGCTGGCAGTACCGCCGCCAGATCGGCAACGCGTTCGATCAAAGTCGCCTGGCCGCCTTCCAGAAACGATTTCCACATGCCTTCCCAGATGCCGATCTCCTGGCAAACATCGATCTGCAAGGCCAACTCGGCGGCCGGAATCGCGCGCAGCATCTTGGTTACTTCGCGCTTCATTGCTCGATGATAGTGCGGTTCGACCGCGGCCTTGCCGGATGCATCGACGAGCCGGTTTACCACCGCATATGGCGTCGGCAATGCGACCTGAAACCGGCAATCGGCGGCGACGACACCGGCACGTTTCAGCCTGTGGAACGTTTGATAGGATTCGACCGCCCAGTCGGCGTAGTTCAGATTGTCGAATCGAATTTCCTCGGGTCTGATGCCCGGCTTGAGCTGCCCGACGTGCGAAACGCTATATTTCAACGGTCCGGTCGGCGGCGCGGCGTCGAAGGCGGGGTTCTCTTTGAACACCGGAATCTGGCATAGAATCCATTTCGACCTCAGCGGACCGGTCTCGCCGTCAGGTAAGCGCTTGATGCGCGGCCCCATACCGTCGGCCAAGGTGCGGAAGACGCTTTCACTGTCGGCCAGCGGCACACTGCCGACGAGATTGATTTCCAAGGGTTGGCGGCCGGGCCTCGACATGACGGTTTGCCTCCGATTCGCGCGCTGGCCCCAAGTGGCCGACACGCAAAACTAAAGCGCGCCCAGGTTCAGGGCGCGGACCAGAGCGCACCGGCTCGATGGATGGAAGTGCAGTGAAAGCGGTCCGGCTGTGCGCCGCAACCGGGCAACGTCAATGCGCGACGCCGGAACGTCCGGGAAGGTTGAGACAGTCGGATGGTACGCACCCGAACTTGCGACGGAACGCGCGGCCGAAATACGAAAGATCGTTGAAGCCCCAATTGTACGCGATGGTCGAGATGATCTTGCGACGTGGGGTCGCGCGGGCGAGGTCCTCGAAGCACCGCTGCAGGCGCCGGTCGAGCAGCAATTGATTGAAGGTCGTGCCGCTCGGCTCGAACAGCTTGTGAACGTAGCGCACCGAAATGCCGAAATGTTCGGCGGCGGCACGTGGCGAAAGGTCTGGGTCCGCCAGATTGAAGTCGATGTGGCGCAACATGGCCTCAAACAGTACGGAGCCCGGCGCGCCATGCTTGCCGTCGACTTGTGCCTGGTTGCCGGCGATGGCGATCAATTCGCATAGATTGTCGGCGACCGCTTCGCGCACGTCGACCCGCGCAGTGAAAACCTCACGGCTCAAATTCTGCAAATAAGCGCCGACCAAACGGTTGATGCCGTACTGATCGAGCAGCGGGCTCGCCGTCACCGCGTCCGGATCGCGCAGCCGCGCATGCAACGCACTATATGGAATCTTCAGCGTCAAGGTCGTGAAGCGCGCGGGAAAGAAAATCTCGAACGGTCGGGTGCCATCCAAAATGCTCATTTCGCCGGGGCGAACGTGGCTGGTGCGGCCGCCTTGCGAATAGATACCATCGCCGGCGACGTGAAACCCGACTAGGAAGCAATCCGCATTCGAGCGCTTGCTGCGCACCACGCCATGCGAATCCGCCTCCACGCGCGCCAGCAAGAGGCCGCCCAGCGCACGCGCGGAAAAGCTGCCGTCGAAAATTCTGTTCTGTTGCGGTTGCAGGCGCAGATCGACGAATGCGCCGCAAATGATCTCGCGCCAGTAATCGAGTCGTTCGGTCGGCGCCACCGTGGCCGTCGAACATTCCTGCTGCACTTGTCGTCTCCGTTATCCAAGTATGGACATTAGCAACAAACGTCCCCCGGCTTCAATGCGTGCCCGCTGGGAATGCCGTCAAGAGCGCAAAAATCCCTGCTCTCCCAATGAGTTCGCTGTGAACAGGGACAACAGTACGCTGTTGTCCGCGACCTCCGCCCGGCGCCGGGCGAAAGTTTGCCGGCAGAATGTGCGAAGGCGGCGCAGTATTCGCGCGCGTTCGCCGGGCAAATTGACCATGCATCGACAAAAAAGGCAGCCATCGGGATGACGACAGATTCGCAGAGATATGCCGGCGCGGTCGGCAAGCGCCTTGCCGAACTTGGCATCGAGCTGCCGAAGCCGACGGTTTCGCCGCTGGCCAAAATCGAAGGTTATTCCAAGGCCGGCGAGTGGGTTTACGTATCGGGCCAAATTCCACAATGGAGCGGCGACTGGCAGTATATCGGCAAAGTCGGGCGCGAACTGGACCTCAAGCAAGGCCAGGCCGCCGCGCGATTGTGCGCGATCAACGTGCTGGCCTGCGCGCATGAGGCGCTGGGCGGCGACCTCGATCGCGTGATCAAGCTCGTCAAGGTCACCGGCTACGTCAACTGCACGCCGGACTTCATCGAAGTGCCGTTGGTGGTAAACGGCGCCTCGGAGCTGTTCATCGACGTGTTCGGCCAAGCCGGCCGGCATGCCCGCACGGCGGTCGGTGCGTCGGTCATGCCATTCGGGGTCGCGGTCGAGATTGAGGCCACGTTCTACGTTCGCCCGTAACGCAACCTGCAGCGCAACAATCGACATGCCGCAAACAACGGCGATATGTCTTGGCATATCTGTCGGGATTGCAGCCATTTGCATCGATGGTAGCGATGGGCTGATCTGTGGCGGAGATTGCGGTCAATCGCAATCGCCGCGGTCACGATCCGCGCGATCCAGCCTCGATTTGATGCGTAGTGTCGTCACGCGATCCATTCCGGTAGCCTGGGCGATTAAACAACCCAGGGAATCCACCACAATGTCACGTTTGCCCGAAGCCGATCTTGCGTCCCTGCCAGCTGAGTTCGGGGGGCCATTGGATGTGATCCGTGCATCGATCGGCTATATCCCGGACAGCTATCTGGT
>JBFWYO010000142.1:0-6660 GCA_050186335.1 Alphaproteobacteria bacterium
CTCCGGCGTAGAAGGTCGGGAATCGCCGGCCTGTGCGTTCCTGGCGCCGGTGCGCCCAGCGCCGCAGCACGAAGGTTGCGATCAGGCCAACGACGAAGACGCCGAACACCCCATCGACCGGGGCCTCGGCGATCGGCCGCGGAAACACCAGCCCGCGATTGCTGAGAAAGACGCCGTCGCCGATGCGCATCGCGTCGCGGACGCCCGGCAGCGACTTGATGACCGCGCCCCACCAGAAGAAGATTTGCAGCAGCAGCGGGATATTGCGGAACGTCTCGACATATGCGCCGGCCAGCCGCGCGACCAGCCAGTTCGACGACAGCCGCGCCACGCCGATGGCGAAACCCACGATCGTCGCGAGGATGAGGCCGACGAACGAGACGATCAACGTGTTGATCAGGCTCGCCGCGTACGCGCGGCCATAACTCGATTCCTCGGTAAACGGAACCAGCGTCTGGGTGATCTTGAATCCGGCGGTCGAATTCAGAAAATCGAAGCCGGAAATAATGCCGCGCTTCGCCATGTTCTGCGCGGTATTCGAATAGAAATACCACCCCACCGCCAGCACGACGATCAGGAAGACAATTTGATAAACGATATTACGGAACTTGGGATCGTTCCAAATCTCCGGCCGCGACGACGAAATCGTGGCACCGGTGTCGGCCATTGATCCCCCGCAGAATGGACGCGCGCGAAGCCGACGCGGGACGGGCTTGCTGCCCGTCCCGCTTGCCGCGCGTTCAGCGAATCGGCGGCGCGTACATCAGGCCGCCCTTGGTCCACAGACTGTTGACGCCGCGTTCCAGCTTGAGCGGCGTATTGGGGCCAACGTTGCGATCGTACGATTCGGCGTAATTACCCACCTGCTTGATGATGTTGTAGGCCCAGTTGGGTTCCAGCCCGAGCCCCTTGTGCAAATCGCCCTCGGTGCCGAGGAGCCGCTTGATCTCGGGATTCGGGCTCGTTTTCATCTGGTCGACGTTCTGCGAGGTGACGCCCAGTTCTTCCGCGTTGACCATCGCGAACAGCGTCCACCGCGCGATATCGCCCCACTGGTTGTCGCCATGGCGCACCGCCGGGCCGAGCGGCTCCTTGGAGATGACTTCGGGCAGCACCAGATGGTCGTTCGGGTTCTTGAGTTTAAGCCGCACCGCGGCGAGGCCGGACCGGTCGGTCGTGAACACGTCGCAGCGACCGGAATCGTAGGCCGCGATCGTTTCGTCGAGTTTTTCGAACGCCACGATGGTGTACTGCATCTTGGTCGAGCGGAAATAATCCGCCAGGTTGAGTTCGGTCGTCGTACCCTTCTGCACGCACACCGTGGCGCCGGAAAGTTTGGTTGCCGTGGTGACCTTGAGCTTGGTCGGCACCATGAAGCCCTGGCCGTCGTAATAGTTGATGCCGGTGAACTCCATGCCGAGCGCGGCGTCGCGGCTGAGCGTCCAGGTGGTGTTGCGCGACAGAATGTCGACTTCGCCCGATTGCAGGGCGGTGAACCGGTTCGCCGTCGTGGTCGGCACGAACTTGACCTTCTTGCTGTCGCCGAACACGGCCGCGGCGATCGCGCGGCAGACATCGACGTCGAGCCCGGTCCAATTGCCCTTGTCGTCCGGATTGGAGAAGCCCGGCAGACCGGCGTTGACGCCGCACGCGACCATGCCTTTCTTTTTCACGTCGTCGAGCGTCCCGGCCATCGCACCGCCGGCCAGCACCGTGATCGCCGCCGCGCCGAGCGCGACCTTCGCCAAATGAATCATGTGAGCTACTCCCTATTGTGCTTCGTCATGCCTCGACCGTCGTCGCACCGTACCGCGGACAGGCCACTTGAACGAAAGGTAGCAAGCGCACGTGCGGGGCGCCACCCCTACAATGCCAAGTCTTGCGCCAAGTTTCCGTTCCAAATGGCTGAAAAATGGCGCATAACGGCCGTCATCGCCTTCCCGCCCCTGTCGACGAATCCTCATGACCAAACGCAGCAAAGACACCATCGTCACGACCGCCGGCCGGTCGCCGCGACAGCATTTCGGCGCGGTCAATACGCCAGTCTATCACGCCAGCACGATTACCTATCCGTCGCTGGCGGAATGGGAAGCGTCGCGCGCGCGGCGCTATGATCAAGTCGTGTACGGACGGCTCGGCACCCCGACCACGTTCGCGTTCGAACAGGCCATGGCGGCGCTCGAAGGCGCGGATCGTTGCGTCGCCGTATCCTCCGGCATGGCCGCATGCGCCGCGACCATCCTGGCCTGCGTAAAATCCGGCGACCACCTGCTGTTGCCCGACACGGTGTATTTCCCGGTGCGCAGCCTGGCGCAGACCATGCTCAAGGGCTTCGGCGTCGACTCCGAGTTCTACGATCCGATGATCGGCGCGGGCATCGAACGGCTGATCCGGCCCGCGACCAGGCTGATCTATCTGGAAGCGCCGGGTTCGCAAACCTTCGAAGTGCAGGACGTGCCGGCGATCACCAGGGTTGCCAAAGCCAAGGGGATTCTGACCGCGCTCGACAACACCTGGGCAACGCCGTTCTTCTTCCGGCCGCTCGAACACGGCGTCGATTTTTCGATCAATGCCTGCACCAAGTACATTGTCGGCCATTCGGACGCGATGCTCGGATCGGTCTCGATGCGCCAGGAACTGTTCGAGCGCGTCAAGGTCGCCGCCAACGCGACCGGCAATTGTCCTGGATCGGAAGAGCTGTATCTCGGCCTGCGCGGCATGCGCACGCTCGGCGTCCGCCTGGAGCGGCACCAGAAGAACGCTCTGCAGATTGCGCGATGGTTCGAGCAGCGTCCGGAGGTGCACAAGGTGCTCTACCCGGCGCTGCCGTCGTGCCCCGGCCATGAATTCTGGAAGCGCGATTTTTCCGGCGCCACCGGCTTGCTCTCGGTCGTTTTCAAGCCCATTTCCAAGCCGCAGATCGCCGCGTTCGTCGACGGGCTCACGCATTTCGGCCTCGGCGCCAGTTTCGGCGGCTATGAAAGCCTGGTGCTGCCGACCTTCCCGGAACCGACACGCACGGCGACCAAATTCACGCCGGCCGGGCCGCTGATCCGCTTCCATATCGGCCTTGAGGAACCGGCCGATCTGATCGAGGATTTGGCCGCCGGCCTGGCGCGCATAGCCAAGGTGGCCTGACGCGGCACTACGGCGAGTCACAAGGCGAAGCTCATGTCCAAGGCGGCGATCAAGGCGGCAGCGGGCCGGTTTGCGTCCGTACTCCAGCTTATCAAGTTCAACGATCAGGGCCTGGTGCCGACGATCGCCCAGCAGCACGACACCGGCGAGGTGCTCATGCTGGCCTGGATGAACCGCGACGCGGTGCTCGAAACGCTGGCGACCAACCGCGCGTGTTATTTCTCGCGCTCGCGCGGCAAGCTGTGGCGCAAGGGAGAAAGCTCCGGGCAAACCCAGGCGGTGATCGATTTCCGCATCGACTGCGACGGCGATACGATTCTGTTGCTGGTCGAGCAGACCGGCCCGGCCTGCCATACCGGGCGACGCAACTGCTTCTTCCACACGGTCAAGGACGATCGGGTTGCGATCGACGGCGCCATCATGGTCGATCCCAAAACCCTCTATGGCGAGCGATAGGCCACCCAGGTTGCGGGCGGCTTGATTCTTTCGGCAGATGTTGTAATGGCTGCGCTTACATCGAGGCGTGGAGAGACCCGGCATGACTTGGACTAATTTCGACCTGACCGAAGTGCGCGATTTGGGCAACGGTCACCGCAGCCTCTACAGCAAGACCGCGATTCCGAAGGACGCCGTGATCGCCGTACTCGACGGCCGTGCGGTCGTGCTCGACATCAAGGAGGACGGCAAGCTGGACTACGGCGCCGAGGACCCGAACATGCTGGTCCACTTGGCGGTCGACCCCAAGGCGCGGAAATTCTACGGCATCGCGCCGATCAGCTACGACCAGGTCGGCGGCGGCGATTTTCTCAATCATTCCTGCACGCCCAATTGCCGCGTCGAGCGGTTTCTCGTCATCCGCGCGGACAAGGATATTCCGGCCGGCACCGAGCTGACGTGGGATTACCGGATCAGCGATCTCATTCCGCAAGGTATTCCGTGCTGGTGCGACGAGCCGAAATGTACGCTGTAGGGTTCGGTTCAGCGCCAACCCATTCTTCGGTGATCCAGGTCGGTCAACGCCGCGCGAGATGATCCATCCAGGACCCCGGCCTTCGCCGACGCTTCAGCCGGGGTGACAGAGAAAGCGGAGCCGGACCGGCGCGCCACGATCTCAAAACAAATACCGCCACGCCACGCCCAGCAGCGCCGCAGCGCCGAGCGTCGGCAGCATCCCGATCTTGAACCGCAGCAACGCGATCAGCGCCGCGACCGCGAGCACCGCAGCCGCGGGATCGAGTGTCGCCAGATCCGGCACCGTGATACGCACGACGCGCCATTCGATGACGCGCACCGAGCCGAACAGGACGTGCAGCCCGAACCAAACGGCGAGATTCAGGATCACGCCGACCACCGCAGCGGTGATGCCCGAAAGGGCAGCGCTCAAGCCCTGCTTGCCGCGCAGGGCTTCGACATACGGCGCGCCTATGAAAATCCACATGAAACACGGCACGAACGTGACCCAGGTGACAAGCAGCGCGCCGAACGTGCCGGCGAGCACCGGATCCAGGCCGGTCGCCTGGCGGAACGCGGCCACAAAGCCGACAAACTGCAGCACCAGGATCAGCGGGCCCGGCGTGGTTTCGGCCAGGCCCAAGCCGTCGAGCATCTCGCCCGCCGCAAGCCAGTGATAATGCTGCACCGCCTCCTGCGCGACGTAGGCCAGCACCGCGTAAGCGCCGCCGAACGTGACCACCGCCATCTTGCTGAAGAACCAGCCCTCCTTGGCGTAGACGTGATCCCACCCGAGCCACGCGGTGATCGCGATCAGCGGTCCGAACCACAGCACGCCGCCGATGCCGAATACGGTCAACGCGTGACGCCAGGACGGTTTGATGTGCGCGCCGTCGCGTTCCAGCATCGCGTCGACGACCGCCGGCGCCTGCCCCGCCTTGTCCGCGTGGTTCTTGATGACGACGAATTCCGCCGGCTTGAAGCGGCCGCCCATATATCCGATCGCGCCTGCCGCCAGGACGATGATCGGGAACGGAATGTCGAACGCGAAAATGCCGATGAACGCCGCGGCTGCGAGCGCAATCATGTAGCCGTTCTTGAGCACCCGTTTGCCGATGCGGTGCACCGCCTCGATGACCACGGCGAGCACGGCGGCCTTGACGCCGAAAAAGATCGCCTGCACCAGCGCGAGATCCTTGTAGCCGGTATACAGCACGCTGAGCAGCCAGATGACCAAAGCGCCGGGCAGCACGAACAACGTGCCGGCCACGATGCCGCCCCAAGTGCGATGGAGCAGCCAGCCGATATAGGTCGCCAGTTGCTGCGCCTCCGGGCCGGGCAGCAACATGCAATAATTGAGCGCGTGCAGGAACCGCTTCTCGCCGATCCAGCGACGCTCCTCGACCAGCAGCTTGTGCATGAGCGCGATCTGGCCGGCGGGCCCGCCGAAACTGGTCAAGCCGATGCGCAGCCAGACTTTGAACGCGTCACCAAAACCGATCGACCGGAGCGGCGCCGATTCGCGCAACTCGTTCATGCCGCCGCTCCGTTCATGTTCGGCGGCCATGCGTGCCGCTCACCGCTCACGTCGCGGCACCACAAATAAAGCGCGTCATAAATGCCCATCGCATATTCGAGCATGGCGAGATCGTCCGGCATTGCCGCCGACAAGCCAAGGGAAATGGCAAGCAGGCCGGCGGATTGCGGCGCGAGGTCCGGCCGTTGCGTGTCGGCGCCCCGCACGATGTCGGCCAAGCGCGACAGCGCCGCATCGCGCAGATCGAATTGATTGATCACCGCATCGAAGCTGCACAATTCGCCGTCATGCGAGAAGGTGACGCCGGGAATATCGTACGGCACCGCACCTTCGGCCTTGGCGATCGGCGCCACGTGCTCCGACGCCGCATAACGGAAGACGGCGAACGGATCGACGAAGCGGCGGATCAGCCAGGGGCACGCGATGCGGTCGATCTTCGGCCGCTCGCGCGTGATCCAGGCGCGGCCTTCCCAGGGCGAGCCTAATGCCTTGGACGGCTTAGCCATGCTCGCGGCGTTCGCGGCGAGCCACGCTTCGATGCCGCCTTCGAGATAGCGGGCATCGAAACCGGCGTCGCGCAGCAACATGGCCGCGATCTGGGACACTTCGTGCCCGTGCACGCAGTAGACGACGAGATCGCGACCGCGCGTCAGCGTTTTCGCCCACAGCGATACCGCGGATGGGTCGCGCCGGACGGCACCGGCGATCATGCGTTCGGCGCCGTCGAACGCAGGCGTTCGGCGCACGTCGAGGATCAGCGGCGCCTGCGCCGTGCCGATCATGTGTCGAAGTTCGGAAATGGAGATGGCGGCAATCATGCTCGGAATCCTCCTGAACGAGGTCAGAGCAGAGCTTGGATGGCGCACCATCTTCGGAATACCGGGGAGTCTGCGTCGGTCCCCGGCTGCAATCCATATACGCCGCATGCATCAAAGCGTCAAGCCGAACGCAGGATCAGGCCAACCAGCCGAGCTGCCGCGCATATGTTACGCTGCCGACGTACAGCAGATTCAAGCCGACCAGGAACGTCAGCG
>JBFWYO010000143.1:0-6354 GCA_050186335.1 Alphaproteobacteria bacterium
AACAGGAAAGGGCGTGTCGACCGCGAGGCCGACACGCCCTTTTCGTTTCCGCCCGATTTTCCGCCAGGCGCCCGGCGTTTTAGGCAAGCAGCTTCTTGCGGGCACCCCAGTCGAAGATCGTCGACATGCACTGCGCCAGGTGTTCGGGCTGGCCCAGATAATAGTGCGTGGCGCCCTTGATCGAGACCAGTTCCTTCTCCGGCGTCGCCAGCGCCTTGAAGATCGCCGGGTTATGCGTGGCCGGCACGGCATCGTCGGCCTCGTTCTCGATCTGCAGTACGGGCGTCTTGTGGATCCGCGCGGCGGACACGGTGCCCTTGGCCTGGGACAGGTCGTACGACCATTGCGACATCCACGAGCGCAGCGACGAGTAGCGCGCAAGGCCCGCCGGCGCGGCGTTCGCCATGCGCGGCTCGCCGAGGAAACAATGGTTCGGCTTGCGGCCGTTGGGATCGACCGTGGGGTCGATCCAGCGCACGTCGCACATGGTGCGATGAACCACGAAACCGCGTTCGACCTCGCCGTCGTTCTTCTTCTTGAGATACGCCAGGGTTTCCTGCGCCCAGTTCGTGATCTTGCGATTGCGCGCGATCTGCGCCGCGCGGAAGCGCGCCACGAACTCCGGCTTGAACGGCGGCTTGTTCGGGCAGTTGGCGTTGTAGATGTCCAGCTCGAGATCGCGGTCGTCCGGATTGAGCTCGTTGCGCACCGACGGATCCATCCATTCGGTCACCGTTTCGGCGCGGCTCAGATGCGCGGCGATGAAAATGATCCCATCGGCAGGCTGCAATTTGGCCTTGGTCAAATCATACTCGTCGCCGGCCGGGGTGTGCGTGATGGTCGGGCTTTCGGCCTGGCTCTGATAGAACAGCGACAGCGAACCGCCGCCGGACCAGCCGACCAGTATGATCTTCTTGTAGCCGAGTTCTTCCCGCGCCCAGCGCACATACTGGCCAAGATCGAAACAGACCTTTTCCATGATCAGCGCGCTGTCGTTCTTCGGGTAGCGGCTGCCGGCGCAGATCACGTGCAGGCCTTGGTTGGCCAGGGATTCGGGCATCGGCAGCAACTGCAGCGTCGACGACGGGTGCATGAAGATGAACACGGTATCCGAGGAATGATTGCGCGGCACGAAGCGCTGCCCTTCGAGCACGACGAACCCCTGGGTGCCCACGAAGCCGTAGGTTTCGGTGAATTTCGGCACTTCGGGGAATTTCAGGATGATCGGGATCCGGTCCCATTCGAACTTCTTCGCTGCTGCCACCGCTTCCTCCATGCCTTGGTGCTTGATCCGCTCGTATGTCCTTACGGGAAGCGAACGGGAGGATTCAATCACCAAAAATAGGTACAGTTCGCTTGATGGACTCTTGGAGACCCTCGGAATGCCGTGCTTCGTTTACGTTTTGGGCAGCGGCAGCGATGAGGTGCATCGCACCTATGTCGGCTGGACGACCGATCTGGAGCGGCGCCTGCAGCATCACAATGCGGGCAGCGGCGCCAAATCGACGCGGGGGCGGCAATGGGTGCTGCTGTATGCCGAGCGCTACCCGACCCGCGGCGAAGCGATGAGTCGGGAATGGCATATCAAGCGCGACCGGAAATTCCGGAAGACGCTGGCCGATGGCGCGAGCGGCGGCTGATCGACAGCCACACCAAACCCGTGCCGGGCGATCGCGTCAGCGCGGCAGGTCGCTCGATCCCATCAGGAATTCGTCGACCGCGCGGGCGCATTGCCGTCCCTCGCGAATCGCCCAGACGACCAGAGATTGGCCGCGGCGCATGTCGCCGGCGGCAAACACCTTGCCGACCGACGTTCGGTAATCGTCGGTGTTCGCCAACACATTGCTGCGCGCATCGAGCTCGACCGCGGATTGACCGATCAGGCCGGCGCCGACCGGGCCGAGGAAACCCATCGCGAGCAGCACGAGATCGGCCTTGATCTCGAACGCGCTGCCCGGCATTTCGCTCATCTGCATCCGGCCGCCGGCGCCCTGGCGCCATTCGGCGCGCACGCACTCGAGCGCCGTCACCTTGCCGTGCTTGCCGATCGCGCGCTTGGTGAGCACCGCCCAGTCGCGTTCGCAGCCTTCCTCTTGCGAGGACGAGGTGCGCATCTTGAGCGGCCAATCCGGCCAGGTCAGGCCCTTGTCTTCGGTATCCGGCGGGCGCGGCATGATTTCAAGTTGCAGCACGGATGCGGCGCCCTGGCGGATCGACGTGCCGACGCAGTCCGAGCCGGTATCGCCGCCGCCGATGACGATGACATGCTTGCCCTTGGCGCTGATGGCGCCGTTGGGCGCGGCCTTCGCTTCCGGATCGCCGGCGACGCGCTTGTTCTGCTGGATCAGGAAATCCATCGCGAAGTGGATCCCGTCCAATTCGCGTCCGGGCACCGCGAGATCGCGCGGCGCTTCGGCGCCGCCGCTGAGTACCACCGCGTCGTAGCTGTCGAACACGGTCTTGAACGGCAAATCCGCGCCGACCTCAACGCCGGTGCGGAATTCGACGCCCTCGGCGGACATCTGCTCGACGCGGCGGTCGATCAGCGGCTTCTCCATCTTGAAATCGGGAATACCGTACCGCAGCAATCCGCCGATACGATCGTGCTTCTCGAACAACGTGACCGAGTGACCGGCGCGCGCCAGTTGCTGCGCGCAAGCCATGCCGGCCGGGCCGGAACCGATGACCGCCACGCGCTTGCCGGTTCGTCGCGGCGCCTTGTGCGGGACGATCCAGCCTTCCTGCCAGCCGCGATCGACGATGGTGCATTCGATGGTCTTGATCGTCACCGGGTTGTCGTCGATGTTCAGCGTGCACGCGGCTTCGCACGGCGCCGGGCAGATGCGCCCGGTGAATTCCGGGAAATTGTTGGTCGAGTGCAGGGTCTCGAGCGCCATGCGCCACTGATCGCGATAGACCAGATTGTTCCAGTCCGGGATCATGTTGTTGACGGGACAGCCGGTATGACAGAATGGAATCCCGCAATCCATGCAGCGCGCCGCCTGCTTCGAGGTTTCCCCGTACGGCATCGGCTTGACGAACTCGCGCCAGTTCGTCCGGCGCTGCTCCGGCTTCTCGTAGGCGCGATCTTGCCGCGCGATTTCCAGAAAGCCGGTCGGCTTTCCCATAGCGTAACTCCCAAACTGTCTTTTTGAATTTATTCGGCCGCGGCGGACCCGACGAGTCTTTCTTTTTCCATCTCGATCAGGGCGCGGCGGAAATCCTTCGGCATCACCTTGACGAAACAACGCTGGGCATTGTCCCAGTCGTTGAGAATCTCCTGGGCGCGTAGACTGCCGGTGTGCAGCAGGTGGCGTTCGATCAGGATGCGCAGCCGCTCCGCATCGAAGCGCAGCAGATCGCCCATGCCGCTGTTTTCGGCGCTGACCGAGCGTTGCCGCGGACGATTGTGTTCCTCGGCCGGCGCCTCGGCGGCAGCGGCGACCGGCTCCAGATCGACCATCGTAAGATTGCACAACGGCTTGAAGCGGGCCTTGGGATCGTAGACGTAGGCCACACCGCCCGACATGCCGGCCGCGAAGTTGCGCCCGGTATCGCCGAGCACGACGACGACGCCGCCGGTCATGTATTCGCAGCCGTGATCGCCGGTACCTTCGACGACCGTAACCGCGCCGGAATTGCGCACCGCGAAGCGTTCGCCGGCAACCCCCTGGAAATACGCTTCGCCGGCGATGGCGCCGTACAGAACCGTATTGCCGACGATGATGTTTTCCGTCGGATCGCGCCTCGCCTGGGCCGGCTGCCTGACCACGATGCGGCCGCCCGACAGGCCCTTGCCGACATAGTCGTTGGCGTCGCCCGTCAGCGTCAACGACACGCCGCGCGCCAGGAACGCGCCAAAGCTCTGCCCGGCGGTGCCTTCGAGGCGAATCGAAATCGTGTCCTCCGGCAACCCGGCGTGGCCGTAGCGCCTCGCCACTTCGCCCGACAGCATGGCGCCGACGGTGCGGTTGACGTTGCGCACCGCGCGCTCGACGACGACCGGCTCGGCTCTCTCGAGCGCCGGTTGCGCGGCGGCGATCAACTCCCGATCGATCGCCTGATCGAGCTGGTGGTCCTGATGCTCGCAATTGTGGATCGCGACACCCGGCTTGGCCGGCATCTGATGCAGGATGCGCGAAAGATCGACGCCTTTCGCCTTCCAGTGATTCAGCGCGCGGCGCATATCCAGCCGGTCGACCCGGCCGATCATTTCGTTCAACGTGCGGAAGCCGAGCTTGGCCATCTGCTCGCGCACTTCTTCCGCGACGAAGAAGAAATAGTTGATGACGTGCTCGGGCGTGCCGGTGAAGCGCTTGCGCAAAACGGGGTCTTGCGTGGCGATGCCGACCGGGCAGGTATTCAGGTGGCACTTGCGCATCATGATGCAGCCGGCCGCGATCAGCGGCGCGGTGGCGAAGCCGAATTCGTCGGCGCCCAACAGCGCGCCGACCACCACATCGCGCCCGGTGCGCATGCCGCCGTCGACCTGCACGGCGATGCGGCCGCGCAGCCCGTTCAGCACCAGCGTCTGCTGCGTTTCGGCCAGGCCGATTTCCCAGGGGCTGCCGGCATGGGTCAGCGAGGTCAGCGGGCTGGCGCCCGTGCCGCCCTCGAACCCGGCGATGGTCACATGATCCGCGCGCGCCTTGCTGACGCCTGCGGCGACCGTACCGACGCCGACTTCGGAGACCAGCTTGACCGAGATGCGGGCCCTGGGATTGGCGTTCTTGAGATCGTGGATCAGCTGCGCCAGATCTTCGATCGAATAGATGTCGTGGTGCGGCGGCGGCGAGATGAGGCCGACGCCCGGCGTGGAATGACGCACGCGGGCGATATTCTTGTCGACCTTGTGGCCCGGCAACTGCCCGCCTTCGCCCGGCTTGGCGCCCTGCGCCATCTTGATCTGCAGATCGTCGGCATTGACCAGATATTCGGTGGTCACGCCGAAACGGCCGGAGGCAACCTGTTTGATCGCCGAGCGCATCGAATCGCCGTTCGGCATCGGCTTATAGCGATCCGCTTCCTCGCCGCCTTCGCCGGTGTTCGACTTGCCGCCGATACGGTTCATCGCGATCGCCAGCGTGGTGTGCGCCTCGCGGCTGATCGAGCCGAAGCTCATGGCACCGGTTGCAAACCGCTTGACGATTTCGCTGGCCGGCTCGACCTCGTCGATATGGACCGGCTTCTCGGCCGGCTTGAACTCCATCAGGCCACGGATGGTCAGCAGGCGCTCGCTCTGGTCGTTGAGCGACTTGGCGAACGCCCGGTAATCGTCGCGCGAATTGCCGCGCACGGCATGCTGCAGATTGGCCACCGAGGACGGCGTCCAGGCATGATCCTCGCCGCGCAAGCGGAACGCGTAATCGCCGCCGACGTCCAGCATGTTCGTATAGAGCGGATTGTCGCCGTAGGCGGCGCGATGGCGGTGCAGCGCCTCCTCGGCGACCGCCTTGATGTCCGCACCCTCGATGGTCGTCGCCGTACCGGTGAAATATTTTTCGACGAACGGCGTCGAAAGGCCGACTGCGTCGAATATCTGCGCGCCGCAGTAGGACTGATAGGTCGAAATGCCCATCTTGGACATGACCTTCAAAATCCCCTTGCCGACAGCCTTCAGGTAGTTCTTCTGAATTTCGTACGTCGTCAGGCCGAGCCCGTTCTGGCTGCCGATTTGCTCCAGGGTCTTGAACGCGAGATACGGATTGATCGCCTCGGCGCCATAGCCGGCCAGCACGCAGAAATGATGCACTTCGCGCGCTTCGCCGGTTTCGACCACCAGGCCGGTGCGCGTGCGCAAGCCCTGGCGAATCAGGTGATGGTGCACGGCGGCGGTCGCGAGCAGCGCCGGGATCGGCACATGATCCATCGATACCGCGCGGTCGGACAGGATCAGAATATTGTTGCCGGCCAGCACCGCGTCGGTGGCTTCGCGGCACACGCGATCGAGCGCCGCGGCTAGACCGTCCACGCCTTCGGAAGCCGGCCACGTCGTGTCCAGCGTCAGGGTGCGGAACGCGCCGCTGACCAGCGTTTCGATCGAGCGGATCTTCTCCAGATCGGCATTGGTCAGAATCGGCTGCGAGACTTCCAGGCGGCAGTGGGTGCCGGCGTGGTGGCCCAATAGGTTCGGCCGCGGCCCGATCATCGAGACCAGCGACATGACCAACTCTTCGCGGATCGGATCGATCGGCGGATTGGTGACCTGCGCAAAATTCTGCTTGAAGTAATTGTAGAGCAGCTTCGGCTTGCGCGAGAGCACGGCGATCGGCGTATCGGTGCCCATCGAGCCGATCGGATCGTCGCCGTCGCGCGCCATCGGCTCGAGGAAGAACTGCAGATCCTCCTGGGTAG
>JBFWYO010000144.1:0-6038 GCA_050186335.1 Alphaproteobacteria bacterium
AAGACCGCTATTCCAAGGACATGGCGGAAATCAAGAAGCGCGGCGTCAAGGTCTACAAGACGCCGAAATCGGTGCTCGAAGCGCAGCTCAAGGCGTGGAGTACCGTGGTCGCCAAGCAGAGCGGCGAGAACGCGTTCTTCAAGAAGGTGTGCGATTCGCAGCGCGCCTGGGTCCAGCGCGTCACGCCGTTCTTCGACGAGTTCCAGGTCGAAAACACGATGGCGTTCGACCACAACTTCAAGAAATAGCGCAGTACGATCGTGAAGCAATGCGCGGCGGTGCCATCCGGCACCGCCGCGTGCGCGATTAAGTATCGGCACGTCGGGGCAAACCGCCGGAAAAATCGCGGTTGAACCAGCGGCGGCGCGGCGTAAGGTCGGTCGCAGGGTCTTCGGGGGAATCGATGAATTCCAAACTGCTGATCTGGGTCGATCGTTTCAGCGCTTTCGTCGGCAAGACGTTCGCATGGAGCATCCTGCTCCTGACCCTGGCCATCAGTTTCGAGGTGTTTTCGCGCTATGCCCTCGGCCAGCCAACCGAGTGGGCGTTCGACGCCAGTTACATACTTTACGGCACATTGTTCATGATGGCCGGCGCCTACGCGCTGTCGCGCAACGGCCATGTGCGCGGCGATTTTCTGTACCGCAAATGGCACCCGCGGCGGCAGGCCTGGTTCGACCTGGTGCTGTACATCATCTTCTTCTTTCCGGGCATCCTGGCGCTGATCTGGTCCGGCTACGACTTCGCCAAGATGTCGTGGATCATGCAGGAGCACAGCTCGGCCAGCCCGAACGGTCCGCCGGTCTACCATTTCAAGACGCTGATCCCGATTGCCGGCCTGTTGCTGCTGATCCAGGGCGTGGCGGAAGTGATCCGCTGCGTCATCTGCATCCGTTACGGCGACTGGCCGCAGCGCCTGACTGACGTCGAGGAACTCGAGAAAGTCATTCTCGAGCAGGCCGCGGCCGAAAAGGCCAAGAACGGGCAAACCGCATGAGCGAGTTTCTTGCGTCCATCTCCGGCTACTACAGCCCGACGCTCGGCATCCTACTGCTTGTGCTGTTCATCATTTTCATCATGTTCGGTTTTCCGATCGCCTTCACGCTGATGGCGCTCGGCGTGATCTTCGGGTTTATCGCGCGCGGCGAGCAGGTGCTGCCGTTCGTGGTGCAGAAGACCTACCAGGTGATGACCAACGACGTGCTGATCTCGGTGCCGTTGTTCGTTTTCATGGGTTACATCATCGAACGCGCCAATATCCTCGACCGCCTGTTTCGCAGCGTGCAGATGGCGATGTTCTTCGTGCCCGGCTCCCTGGCGATCGCGACTTTGGTGACGTGCGCGATCTTCGCCACCGCCACCGGCATCGTCGGCGCCGTGGTGACGCTGATGGGCTTGCTCGCGTATCCGGCCATGCTGCGTGCGGGCTACGATCCCAAGCTGTCGGCCGGCGTGGTCTGCGCCGGCGGCTGTCTGGGCATCCTGATTCCGCCCAGCGTCATGCTGATCCTGTACGGCGCCACGGCCGGCGTCTCGGTGGTCAAGCTCTATGCCGGCGCGTTCTTTCCCGGGCTGATGCTGGCGGGCATGTATATCCTTTACGTCATCATCCGCACGGCGCTGAACCCGAAGCTGGCGCCGAAGCTGCCGAAGGAAGAGCGCAACGTTCCGGTCGGCACGATCATCTTGAACCTGATGACATCGTTCTTTCCGCTCGCGATTCTGATCGCGGCGGTGCTCGGCTCGATCATTTTCGGCTTGGCGACGCCGTCCGAAGCCGCCGCGATCGGTGCGCTGGGCGCGCTGCTCCTCGCCGCCGCCTACCGTTCGCTTTCGTTCAAGGGCCTGCGCGAGTCGGTGTATCTGACCGCGCGTACCGCGGCCATGGTGTGCTGGCTGTTCGTCGGCTCGTTCATCTTCTCGGCCGCCTTCGCCTTTCACGGCGGCGACAAGGTGATCGAGAGCTTCGTGCTCAGCCTCGATCTCTCGCCGTTCACCTTCCTGCTGATCACCCAGCTCATCATCTTCGTGCTCGGCTGGCCGCTGGAATGGACCGAGATCATCGTCATCTTCGTGCCGATCTTCCTGCCGCTGCTCAAGCATTTCGGCATCGATCCGCTGTTTTTCGGGCTGTTGATCGCGCTCAACATCCAGACATCGTTTCTGTCGCCGCCGGTCGCGATGGCCCCGTTCTATCTGAAGGGCGTCGCACCCAAGCATGTGACGCTCAATCAGATATTCTCCGGGGTGATGCCGTTCCTCTACATCGTGATCCTGGCGATGGGCTTGCTGTACGTGTTCCCCGGCATCGGCTTGTGGCTGCCGTCGGTGTTGTACAAGTAGATCTCGCAACCGCCGGCGCAACTATTCGGTTTCGGCCCCCGGCAGATCGACCAGGACGGCAAGGCCGCCGAGTGTCGAGTCTTCGAACGCCATGCTGCCGCCGTAGATTTCGCAAATGTCGTGCACAATCGACAGGCCCAGGCCGCTGCCGGGCGATTGCTCGTCCAGCCTGACGCCGCGTTTGAGCGCTTGCCGGCGTTCGGCCGGCGTCAAACCCTTGCCGTCGTCCTCGATGCGCAGGCGCAGACGGCCATCCTCCAACCGCGCCGTGGCTGCGACTTTCGACTTGGCCCATTTGCACGCATTGTCGAGCAGATTGCCGAGCAGGTCCTCGAGATCCTGCCGCTCGCCCTTGAATGCCGCGGCGTGATCGCCGCCGACGGTGATCGCGAGCGCGCGGTCCCGATGGATGCGCTCCAGCGTGCGGCGTAAATCCTCCAGCACCGGCATGACCGTGGTGCGCGCGCCGGCGACGCCGGCCCGCGCCGCGAGGCGCGCGCGCTGCAGGTGATGCTCGACCTGCGCGCGCATGATTTCGGTCTGCCGGGCGACGGTTTCGGCGAACGCGCCCTGCTGGCCCGCCGCCTCGTTGGTCAGCACGGCGAGCGGCGTCTTCAACGCGTGCGCGAGATTGCCGACATGGGTGCGCGCGCGCTCGACGACCTGCGCATTATCGTCGAGTAGCGCGTTGAGCTCGGTTGCGAGCGGCGCCACTTCGGCCGGGAACGGACCCGACAGTCGATCCGCCTGGCCGTTGCGGATCGCCGCCAGCGCCGGCTGAATGCGGCGCAACGGCGCCAGGCCGAAGCGCACCTGCAGGAACACCGCGACGATCAGGACGAAAAACAGAATGCCGAGCGACCAGGCGATGATCGCGTTGAACGCATCGACCTCTTCGTCGATATCGGACCGATCGCCGGCCACCGTATAGAAGAACGGCTGTTCGGATTCCGGAAATACGATGCGCCGCGTGATCACCCGCAACTTCTGCTGGCTGGGGCCGATGATTTCGTAGAACAGAATGCGCTGCTCGGCGGTCGGGATCTGCGCCTTCAACGTCTCGTCCCACAGGGACTGCGAGCGGATGTCGCGCTTGTTGGCGGGCGCGATCTGCCAGTACCAGCCGGACAAGGGTTGGCGGAAGCGCGGATCGGTCAACTCGGTTTCGAGCTCCAGCGAGGCGTCGGCGCCGACCTGCGAAATGGAGATCAATCCCTCGAGCGCGGACGTCAGCCGCGTATCGAACGAGCGCTCGACCGATTCGCGAAAGATCGACGACAGCAGAATTGCGCCGCCGAGCAACCCGACCGCAAGCAGGGCCGCGGCGCCGAGCGCGAGCCGGACGGCGAGAGAACGCGAAGCGGCGTGCTTGGCCACGGGGAACGCCGGCCAATTAGCCGGCTTCCTCCGGCGGCGCCAGTCGGTAGCCGAGACCGCGTTGGGTATGAATCACCGGCACACCGAGCTTCTTGCGCAGGCGCCCGACGAAAACCTCGATCGTGTTCGAATCGAGATCGAAATCCTGGTCGTAGATATGCTCGGTCAACTCCGTGCGGGTAACCACTTTGCCCTGATGGTGCATCATGTAGGCGAGCAGCTTGAATTCCTGCGCGGTCAGTTTGACCGGATTGCCGTTGACCGTAACCCGCCCGCTCGACGTGTCGACCTGCACCGGCCCGCAGGCCAGTTCCGACGAAGCGTGCCCGGCCGAGCGTCGGATCAGGGCGCGCAGCCGCGCCAGCACTTCCTCCATGTGAAACGGCTTGGTCACATAATCGTCGGCGCCGGCGTCGAAGCCCTTGACCTTCTCGCCCCATTGGCCGCGCGCGGTGAGAATCAGCACCGGCATGGTTTTCCCGGCGGCACGCCATTTCTTCAGCACCGAAACGCCGTCCAACTCGGGCAGGCCGAGATCGAGTATGACCGCGTCGTACGGTTCGGTATCGCCGAGGAAATGCCCTTCTTCGCCGTCGGGCGCATAGTCGACCGCATAGCCGGCATCGCCCAGCGCCTGTTTCATCTGGCGCGAGAGATCCGGATCGTCTTCGACCACCAAGACGCGCATGCTTCCCCCGAAACGGAACGGCGGCGCCGGAAATCCGTTCCGGCGCGGTTAGTAGCGCCCGTGCACGTTGAGCACGCGCCCGGTGCGGCCGTCGGCTTCGATTAGCACCACGGTGCCGCGCGGCGTGAGCATTCTAATGTTGTAGATCACGCCCTGCAAATTGACGTCCATGACCCGGCCGGGCACGCGTTGGCGCACGTTCGGCAGGACCTGGCCGAGCGGCAGGATCTGCCCTTGGCGTACCGCATCGCGCGCGCGCTCCTGCTCGAGCCGACGCGGTCCGAAGGGCTCGTAATTCGGTGCAAAGATGCGGGCCGGCGGCGGCGGGGCATGTGGAAAGCCGCCGACCGGCGGATAGTTCGGCCGGTTGGGGTTTACCTGCGCCCCGGCCACCCCGGTCAGCATGACCGCGGCGAGCCCGGCGATGAGGAGAGAGCGCATCTGCATGATGACGCGTTTAGCCTAGCGCGCCTGAACACGCCATGAACAGCGGCCTCAGCATGGGTTCAGCGCCGCTGTACCAGTCTCCGCGCATCGACACAGCAACATGGAGGCCAAAATGTCGAACAAACTGATTGCCCTTAGCGCCGGCGCGCTGGTCCTGGTCGCCGCAGCCGGAAGCGCCCATGCCCTGCCGGCGGCACCCCTCAAACACGCCGCCACGGCACAGCTCGATGCGCAGATCCATGCGGTCGATTACCGGCCGCTGGCGCGTCCGTTCCGCTTCATGACGGTGCCGCAGGTTCGCTTGACGCTGCGCAGCGCCGGCTATCATCACATCCGGAACATCCACTATGTGCGGCATCACGTCGTGCGCGGCATTTATCACGGGCACCCGTCGCTCGCCGTCTACCGCGGCCCGGCTTACGTGGCGACCGCGGTTGCTCCCAACGGCCGCACCTACTCCGTGGCGATCGATCCGCGCTCGCACCGGCTGGTCGGCCGCAGCCTGCTCTGGTAACAACTCGCGTCAACGCGCGGCGGCCGGAAACGCCCGGCCGCCGGGGCGTTGCGGACCGCTCGAACAAGCTGAACGGGACATGAATGCGGCCCTCAGCTTGGGTTCAGCGGCGCACGCATAATTTGCCAAACTACGAGGGTATCAGCGGACGGAGTGCCCCTAATGTCGACCCGGAATTTGCTTCTCATTGCGGCCAGCACACTGGCGCTCGTCGCCGCGTCGGGCGCGCACGCCGAACAGGACGACCCGAAGAAGCGCCAACAGCAGAATCAGCAGCAGAACCGGCAGCACAACAACCAGCCCAAGGTTGTGCAGCCGCAAAACAATCAGCCGCGCAACTTCGTCAATCCGCAGAACAACCAGAACCAGCGGAACCAGAACCAGCAGCATAAGCCGCAGGTCAACCAGCAGCGCAATTTCGTCAACCCGCAAAACAACCAGACCCAGCAGTACCGGCCGCAAATCAATCAGCCCGGCAACAATCAGCCGCGCAACTTCGTCAACCCGCAGAACAACCAGAATCAGCGCAACACGCCGCAGTTCAACCAGCCCGGCACCAACCAGCCGCGCAATTTCGTCAATCCGCAAAACAATCAGAACCAGCGCAACACGCCGCAGTTCAACCAGCCCGGCAACAACCAGCCGCGCAATTTCGTCAATCCGCAGAAC
>JBFWYO010000145.1:0-5896 GCA_050186335.1 Alphaproteobacteria bacterium
GGGCGACAAGACGCGCATGGAGGAATTGTCGCGCAATGCCGGCGCGTTCATCCGCCCGTCGCCGGCCGGGACCACACTGGGCGGCGTCGCCCGGCGCACGCGCGAAGCGATGTTGCTGTGCGAAGCGGCCGGATTCGACGTCATCCTGATCGAAACGGTCGGCGTCGGCCAGTCGGAGACCGCCGTGGCCGACATGGTCGACATGTTCATGCTGCTGCTGGTGCCCGGCGGCGGCGACGAACTGCAAGGCATCAAGAAGGGCATCGTGGAGTTGGCCGACCTGCTGGTCGTCAACAAGGCGGACGGCGATCTGAAGCCGGCCGCCGCGCGCGCCGCAACCGAGTATCAGCACGCGCTCCATCTGCTCAAGCCGTCGTCGCGCCATTGGACGCCGCGGGTGCTGCAATGCTCGGCGCTGCAGACCGAAGGCATCGCCGAAGTATGGCAGGAGGTGCGCAAGTTCCGCGACGCCATGGCGCCGACCGGCGAGTTGACGGTCCGGCGCGCCGAGCAGTCCAAGGCCTGGATGTGGAGCGAAATCGGCGACGGATTGATGGGCCGATTCCGCGCCCACCGAGGCGTCGCCAGCGAACTCAAGCGCCTCGAAGCGAAAGTGGCGCGCGGCGAAATGGCCGCGGCGACCGCGGCGGAACGGCTGCTGGAATTGTTTTTACGTCCCGAATCAAAGGCTTAGGCCGATTGCGCCGGGGCCTGCGGGCGCGCCGAAACCCTTGACGCCCGCGCCCCGCATGGCCTACAAACCTGCGCCGCCGGGCTGGATTTCGCCCGGCGTCGCGTTTCAGGCCCCGGCGCCCACGTTTCGGGCCCGGCCGTTCAGGAGAGCCCGCCATGTCCCGTATTTGTGCCATCACCGGCAAGGCCGTTCTGATGGGCAACAATGTCAGCCACGCGAACAACAAGTCGCGTCGGCGCTTCATGCCCAATTTGCAGCGCGCCTCGCTGCTGTCGGACGCGCTCGGCACGGTCGTGCGCTTGCGCGTGACCACGGCTGGCCTGCGCACGGTCGAACATGCCGGCGGCATCGACAAGTTCCTGCTCGGCACGCCCGACGGCAAGCTGACCGGCGAAGCGCTCACGATCAAGCGCCGCATCGCGCGCCGCCTGGCCGCGAAGGCCAAGGCCGCGTAATCAGTCCACGCAGCGATTTGCGACACAAGACCCGCCGCACGGCGGGTTTTTTGTTGGGGAAAATTAAGGCCTCTCGGCCTCTGCCTGTCGAACGGTGTTCGAATCGTCATCCCGGCCGTAGCGCAGCGGAGAGCCGGGATCCAGGGTCTTTCCGCGTTTGCGCTGGACCCCGGATCGGCGCGCCGCAAGCGCGGCGCTTGTCCGGGGTGACAAATATAAAACTTGGCGGCGCTTGTTCGCCAAGAAACATGACATGCGTAACAAATGTAACGCCGCTCTTGATTGTACCGCGGCCAATGCTATCTGCCCGAACGTCGCGCGGTGCACCTTCGCGCGACGCGCTCTTTGCATCGTCAATCAAGTGTCGGAATCGCGGCGGGGATCGCGCCGCGATCTGTCGACCCTAAGGTACCCTAACCCTAAGGTTTGAAAACGTAACATTTGTAACATTCATTAGGGTGGCGGCGGCGCACGCGCGGAATTGCGCCGCCTGCGGTCAATCCGGCAGCGCGAACATCAACAGCAGCGTCCGTTGCAGCGGATTGAAATTGTCGTCGGACATGACGTAGACCAGCGTCTCGCGCCTGGCCTTGTCGTGGCGCAGGCCGAGGCCTTCGAAATTATCGACGGTCAGCGGTTTTTCCAGGCGCGCCAATTCCTGCCCGCGCAGGCGCATGCCGGGGGCGATCTCGCGGCGCTTCAGTATTTGCAGCCGCATCGCGGCGCCGCTGACCGGATCGTAGCTGCGTTCGAGCATCAGCAGATCGCCGGTCCACAGCATTTGGCCCGCGGTCGGGAAGAACGAGCCGGTGCGCTCGTAGGCGAACGTCTCCCAACCGCTCAGCCGGCCGACCCAGCCGACCACCGCATTGCCCGAGGCGCGCATCTTTTCGGTGATCGCGATGAAGTAATCGCCGCCGACATACATCAGCGATTCGATGCCGCTGTTGCCGGGCGAGTCCTCGAGATTGGGCGGCGCAGGAAATTCCTTGGGCGGCTTGCTGAACGGCGGCTCGGCGGCCGGATACAGCCACAGCCGGTGCTGGCGTTCGAACGCGACCAGGATCGAGCCGTCGGGCAGCACCGCCATCGCCTCGGCGTCGGCTGCGGTGCCGGTCAGCGGCTTGCCCTCGGCGTCGATCAACGGGCCGATATCGCCGTCGCGCATCCCGATCAGCCTGCCGCGTTCGTCGTAGACCAGGTTCGCGCGCAGCCAGGTTCCGCGATCCGAGATGGTCAGCAGAAAATTGCCGCTGGGCGCCACGAACAGGTCGGAGAAGCCGCCGAACCGCTTGTCGGGCGAGCGCAGCGCCAGGCCGCCGCGAAAGGCGAGGGCGCCCACCGTGGTGACGTTCGCATTGCGCGGGTCGAGCGGCACCTGCTGCGCGATAATGGTGATCGGATCGGCGGCGGCGGGCGCCGCGGCCAGCAGCGCAAGGACGGCGAGCGCGCGTCGTAAAATCCGCAAGCTCATTTCGCGACCACGCGGCCTTCGACCTTGGGCGAAACGGTGCCTTGGCGCACCAGATAGTCGATCACCGACCCGGCCATGTGCGGGCCGATATTCGAATCCACCAGCCGTTTCTTGTCCTTCAGCATGGTGTAGCCGTCGCCGCCGGCGGCCAGGAAATCGTTGACCGCGAGCGTATACATCTTGGCCGGATCGAGCGGCTGATCGCCGACGCTGATGGTTTCGATCCGCTCGCCCGCCGGCTTCGCCGCGTCGTAGACGAACTTCACGCCGGACACTTGCGGGAACCGGCCTTGCGGCTGGCTCACGTCGGCGACCCCGTGTTCGAGAATTTGCTTCAACTCGGCGCCGCTGACCTCGACCATCATGATCACGTTGTTGAACGGCATTTCGCCCAGGATGTCCTTGCGCGTGATCTGGAAGCCGGCCGGGTAAAGCTTGTTGCCGCGCAGGCCGCCGCCGTTGACCAGTGCGACGTCGGCGCCGATCGTGGCGCGGATCGCGTCGGCGACCAGATTGCCCATGGTGGTTTCGCGCGAGCGCACGGCGTCCGAGCGGCTGTCCAAAATGGTCGTCGTTCGGCCGACCACGCCGCCCAGTTCCGTATCGAGCCGCCGCTGGAATTTCAGGACCGTCGCGGCGGTGGCGGGATCCGGCGGCGTGCGGTAGTTCGCGATCAGCCGCCACTGCGTCACGACGTCGATCGCCGGCTTGCCGTCCCGGATCGACTTGGCGACGTCGAGATCGACCACGCCGAGATATTCGTTGTCCGAGCCGGCTTTCAGGACCAGGACGTCGTTGTCCATGATCTGGATCGGTATGTGTTCGTGCCCGCCCAACACCAGTCTTATGCCGCGCACCGTGCGCGCCAGTTGCGTGTCCTCCTCGATGCCCAGGTGGGTAACCGCCACGATCACGTCGACGCCCTGTTTCTGCAGCTCGGCGACGAGCGTCCGCGCGGTCTCGATGTGCGAGGCGAACTTGACCGGCAAGGAACCCTTGATGAACATGCCGGCCTGCGGCGTGATCAGGCCGAAGAAGCCGACTTTGAGCGGCCCGGCCTGGCGGATCACGTAGCGCTTGAGGTCCGGCAGCGGCTTGCCGTCCGGATCGGTCACGTTGGCAGCCATCCACGGGAATTTCGATTCGGCCAGACGCAGGCGCAGCACTTCGTAGCCGTGATCGAATTCATGGTTGCCGAGCGCCGCCGCGGCGACGCCGAGCCCGTTCATCAGCTCGATCATGTGCGCGCCCTTGGTCAGGCTCGAGAGCAAGGACGGCGAGATCAGATCGCCGCCGAAGGTCACGAAACTGTGTGGCGAGCGGGCGCGCTCGCGCTTGAGCAGGGTTTGCAGTTCGGCAAACCCGCCCCAGCCGCGCTCGGGCACGATCTGGTACGAATCGTTGAAGTGCAGGAAAGTGAGGCGGGTGGTGACAGGTGCGGTCGTTTGCGGCGCTTGTGCCCAGGCATGCACGGCCACGCACAGCACGCAGGCAACGCCGAGCGCGCCGCGCTCCAGCCAACGATTAAGTCCCATCGCGTCCAACCCTCAAGGAATTCCTTCAATGGACGGATTATGGACGAGATTGCGACCGGCCGACAGGGCGTCGCGGCCGACGAATTTGACGCGCCACAGGGCACGCGGTGAACGGACGCGCGTTCGCGGCGGCCTTGTGCGCGTCGCCCCTCGGGAAATGCCGCCGAAATTTGACTGGGTTAGATTATGGAGCGGTCCCAGCCATAAAAATACGAACCGCAATCCCAGCGCGCGATTTCAAGCGCATCTTCACGACTATGACCGGCTCGTATCATCGCGCCGGCGGTGCCCGCAACGCACATGATGTATTGCTGAAACCGCGCGACCGGCTGCTTGTTTCCGTAGCCGGTCGCGAAGTTGGAAGCGGCCGGAATCGAGAGCGCCGAACTCGGACCGGTCGACGCGACCAGCGCGGTCGACGCCAGACAAAAAATGGCGATCTGCAATTTTTTCATTAGGTGACCTCCGTGTGTGAATGCCGCAGTGCGATGCGCATCGCGCCGGCTCATTACGCGCGGCCGTCGGTCGGTGCGTGTCGAAAAAATACTAAAATGAACGCAAAACACCGGCGAAGAGCGAAATCCGACATTTGGAGGGCCGCGCCGGCCAATCCCGTCGCTGCGGAAAACCCAGATCCCGGAATCGGGCGGCCCGGTTCTACTGGAACGGCGTCAAGATCAGACCGGATTCGCAAAGCGGTGCCGCGCAACCGGCGCTTCGCTTGCAGGCCGGCCGGCGCTGTTGAAATCGGAGCGGTTTCAGGAACGCGCGGAGGCGCATTCTAACGAGCTCGACCAAGTCGATTCCGGTCCGCGCCGCAGCGGCACGCCACCGCGACTACGCCGCCCTTCGGCCGCCTCTGCCGCGCGGCTGCGCCTTGTCGTCCTCGTCGAACAGTTCGGCGAGTTTTTCCATCATCGTGCCGCCGAGTTGCTCGGCGTCGACGATGGTCACCGCGCGCTTGTAATAGCGCGTGACGTCGTGGCCGATGCCGATCGCCAACAATTGAACCGGCGACGCGGTTTCGATCCATTCGATCACTTCGCGCAAATGCCGCTCGAGATAGTTGCCGGGGTTGACGGACAGCGTCGAATCGTCGACCGGCGCGCCGTCGGAAATCACCATCAGCACGCGGCGTTGCTCGGCGCGCGCGAGCAACCGGCTATGCGCCCACAGCAGCGCTTCGCCGTCGATGTTCTCCTTGAGGATGCCTTCGCGCAGCATCAAGCCCAGATTCTTGCGCGCGCGCCGCCACGGCGCATCGGCCGCCTTGTAGACGATATGGCGCAGATCGTTGAGCCGGCCGGGCTTCGCGGGCTTGCCGTCGGCCAGCCATTTCTCGCGCGACAGCCCGCCCTTCCACGCGCGCGTGGTGAAGCCGAGGATTTCGACCTTGACCGAGCAGCGCTCGAGCGTGCGAGCCAGGATATCGGCGCTCATCGCGGCCACCGAAATCGGCCGCCCGCGCATCGAACCGGAATTGTCGATCAGCATGGTCACGACGGTGTCGCGGAATTTGGTGTCCTTCTCCTGCTTGAACGACAGCGGGTCCATCGGGTTGACCACGACGCGATCGAGCCGCGCGGTATCGAGGATCCCTTCCTCGAGATCGAAATCCCACGAGCGGTTCTGCTTGGCCATCAGGCGGCGCTGCAGTCGGTTGGCGAGCCGCGCCACCACGCCCTGCATGCTGGCCAGCTGCTGATCGAGATTCTGGCGCAGGCGCGAGAGTTCGTCC
>JBFWYO010000146.1:0-5815 GCA_050186335.1 Alphaproteobacteria bacterium
CGCGCTTGAGCACGCCGTCAGTGCCGTCAGAGCCGACGCGATCGCGAAACTTCTCGCGAGCGCCTTCCATGCGTTTGGCTGCATCGTTCTCTTCCTTGGTGATCTCCGCTTGAACTTCCTGGCGGCCATGGTCCTTGATGCCGTCCACGACGCAGTAGCCGAGCGTCGAGACGGCCGTGATGATCGCCAGCCAGATCGCCGCCTTGGCGACCCCGGATATGTCGAGCCCGAACATGTCAACTCACCATTTCAAGCTGTTCAGCGGGCCTGGGCTTTTCAACGAACATGTCGCCCTGACGGTATGCGTCCTCGATCCGCTTGCACGCGATGTCGAAATACTTTGGTTCAATCTCGATGCCGATGAACTTGCGGCCGAGCTTCGCGCACGCAACCCCGGTCGTGCCGCTGCCCATGAAGGGGTCGAGGACTGTCCGACCTGCCGCAACGATCTTCACAATCTCTTCGAGTAGGCCATCCGGCTTCTGTGTGACGTGCTCACGGTCTTGCGGTGCTGAGTAGTCGAAGAATCCAGGCAGGCAACCGACCTCGCGCTCTGTCGGCAACGGCCCGTTGCTACCCCAAACCACGTATTCGCACTGCGCTCCAAACCGGCCCATTTGTGGCCGGTACGTTTTCTTTGCCCACGGCACGATTCCACGCCACAGCCACCCGCCTGATTGAAGGTAGTCAGTGGATACCGGAAGTTGCCGCCAGTCCGAGAAGAAACAAGCAATGCCTGCAGGGTTGGTTAGCTGCCGAGCGGCCCCTGCCCAAAGCGACGACCAAAAGTGAAATGCTCGCTGATCTCGCGTGTCCCCACTGAATTCAGGCAGCGACTTGTTCCAACTGTCGGATTGCACGTATTTTGTTCGCGTGTCCTGTGCCCTGTCGCCGCGAAACTGGCCGCCGCTGCTGTACGGCGGGTCCGTCACCACCGCGTCAACACGGCCGAGCGTCGGCAATATCTCCAGGCAGTCGCCTAGGTAAAGGGTAGCGTCGCCGATGCGCTCGATTCTCATTTCCCGTCGCCTTTCAGACGCACGACCGCGTCCATGTAGTTCTTGTCGTCCCACACAGCACCGAAGCAGTAGGCGCCGATCACCATGCCCGCCAGGCCGAACGCGCCGAGAGCGATGTTGGAATGCAGCGCGGTGTCCTTGCCCCACACGGTCAGGTAGGCGATCGCGGCGGCGCAGAACCACAGCGTGCCGAATATGATCTTGCGGCGGCGCTTCCACACGGTCGGCGGGATGGTCTCGCTCATTGCACGATCTCGTCGATTGCGGCGGCGTACGCCTCGAACAGCTCGCGCTTGCGCGAATTGGCGCGGAACTGATCCGCCGGGTTGCTGATGAAGAACGGCTCGGCAATCAACGCAGGCGCACGCACGCCCCAAAGCAGATACGCGCCGCCGTAGCCGTTTGCGTCCCGTCCGTCCGGCCCCACCGATTGCCCGATGGGGCGCACGTAGCGGTTCGGCAGGTTCAGACACAGCAGCAGGTGGCCGAGCAGCGTCTTGGCGTACTCGACACCCAGAACGCTCCCCTTGGCGTACAGCACTTCCGTGCCGCTCGCCTTGCCGGTCGCGTCGGCGTTGCAGTGCAGTTCCAGCACGAGGTCGGCGTCGTGCGCGTTGAACCGGGCGACGTTGCCGCCGCCCTTGCGGTAATGCTCGACGATCACCTTCGCGCGCTTGACCCTGACCGCGATCGGATTGGCGATATCGAGATTCCAGTCGTGCTCCATCGTGCCGTCGGCGCCGCGCGCGCCGCGGTCGCCGGCCTCGGCGTTGTGGCCGATCACGAGAACGCATTTTTTCATTTCAGTTCGTCCAGCAAGTTCGGGTTGTCCTTGAACAGCGTCAACAAAGCGTGACTGAACACCGTCGCCGCGCGTTCCTCTGATACGGTTTTACCCAGGCCCCACATATGCCAGATGCAATGCATCAGTTCGTGCAGGAGGATTTCCTGGTACATCTCCCCGATCAGTTCGGGGTCGATCGCTACGACACCCAGGCCGTGATCGCACTCTCCGTCGAGTCCGTCGCGCTTTTCCCGCACGACTCGATAGGCCCTGTGCCCGACCTTGACGCGCATTCGCAATCCACCCTGATAAGCAGAATCGAATAATTGCCGTGGGAGCCGGGCATTTCCTCGACGGGGTCAGGAAGTTGCCAGCCATTCAACAGGTACATCAGCCAACGATCCTTTGGCGCGTACCTTGAATCGACGTGCCGCCACTTCGGACACGTCGGCCAGGAGTGCCACGAGCATGTCATCGGTCAGATCTACTCTCGCAATCGTGGTGCCGTCGCAGAGAATGAGATATTCGTCGTTGACGGAGAGGAACGCTCTCAAGGCTTCGGCCCTCACGGCGCCCGTGCCGGCAGCGCCACGCCGCCGCCGGGGTTCCAGCGGTTGTTGTAGAAGCCCTTGTTGAAATACCGGATCATCTTGGGCGTGAAGCCGACGATCGCGCCCGAGCGCGCATCCTGTTCGAGTTCGACGATCGCGCCGCCGACATGCGCCTCCAGCTTCTTCTTGCGCATGAACGGCGTCTGGTCCTCGGTGCAGCCGGTTTGCAAACACCAGACGTTGCGGATGTTGCCCGCCCACTGCTTGTGGTAATGCCCGTACAGCCCGACCGCCGGCTTCTCGCCGCCGTCCAGGCTCTCGATGGTCTTCTGAATCGAATAGCTCAGCGCGTAGGCCGAGCCGCCGCCGGGGTGCACCACCGCCATCACCGCGCGCGCGCCGGTCTTGGCGTTGACCAGCGACACATGCGCTTCCATGTAGCCGAGGTTGACCCAATCGGTCCGCCCGGCCGCGCGCATCACCCGCTCGGCATAGCGGCCGATATCGACGCCCTCGCGCTGCGCGTACCAGCCCTCGTGGTCGTCGCCGGTCACCGCGTAGGTCGTGATCCCCGGCCGCTGCGGGTAGTGCTTGGCGAGATACGCGAGCTGCGCATCCATGCCGTGGGTGTGGATGTCGAACTTGTTGAACCGCGCCTCGCCGTCGATCCAGTTGCCGGCGTTGAACACCCGCGTGATGCCGCGCGCGGCGAAGCGGTCATAGAGATCATGCAGCACGTCGAGCCGCTCGTACTTGCTGCCGAGATGGTTGTCGCTGACCGCGCCGAATAGGTATGTATTATCCTTGCGGCTTTTGTATTCGAGCGCGGCGCCGGCGATGAACGACGGGTGGACTTCTTTTTCCACCGACCATTTCGTGCCGAGCCGGTGAAGGTTGACGCCGCTGGCCTGGATCGCGTTCAGATGCGCTTCGACCTGCCGGGTCGACAGGCCGCACGCCTCGGCCAGGTCGTTCGCGCGCTGCGGCCCGCGCCGCAGCATGGCCAGGATCGCCGTCGGCGGATCGCCCAGCGAAGCCGACCGGGGCGGCCGCGCCAGCGGTCCGATGCGCCGCTCGTATTCCGCCACCCGGTGCTGCAGCGTCGAGCGCGCGATGCGCAGCGCCCGCGCCGCGGCGCTGAGATTGTAGCCGTGTGCTTTCAGCACGGTGGCGGATTTGCGCAGCAGCGCGCGCGGCGTGGCGGGCGGGACCATTACCGGCCGCCTTCGATCTTGCGCTCGATGCGTTCCAGGATGGTCTCCATCTTGGTCAGCCGTGTCTCCAGCTTGTCGTTGCGGCTGATCCACAGCTCGGCGTTCGCCACCCGGTTGTTCAGCGTCGCCAGCCACCACGCGCCGGCAATCGTCTGGATGAAGATCGCCAGGATCAGCGCGACCGGCACGCGCTTGTCGAGGTGCCAGGTTTCCTTGATCGTCGGTCGCTGCGTGATCGGATCGGCCATGGTCAACTCCCTCCGGGTGGGATGAACAAGCACCTGGTTTTGCCGGTCGCCAGAAAGCGACAGCGCGCCACCTGCCCGTCCTTCGACGGGAACGTCTTATCGAACGGGATCACCTCGCCGGTTTCCTTGAGCAACCACCCCGCACCCGTGGCCTCGATGTCGCCGGTCTTGACGTGTTCGCAATCCGCCGGCCCGCAGCAGCTGGCGATCGCCGGGTTCGGATCGTTCATGATCCAATCGAAATGCCCATGCACCAGATGAAAATCCCGCGAGACTTCCGGCGCCGGGATTTTCCGGTGCGTCCAATCGCTCCCGCTCGCAACGATGCCCGCGCATTTGTTCGGCAGGACAACCACCATCGACCAGCTTCCACCTGCGGATGCGGTGAATATGATCCTCAGTCCCCGTTCGTCTGTGGCCTCCGCAGCGGTAGTTTCGCCCGCTTTACTAGCGAGTTCCGTTAGTAAAGCCGGGAGGCTCCTGCACTGTTCTGCGTTCGCAGGCACAAAAAAACCGGCGATGAAGCCGGTTAAGAGCAGCAGGCGTGTCATGTGTCACCTATCCGTGCGTACTCAGCGGGGCGGTCGGGTATCCGGTCATCGGAACTGCGCGTGGATCATGCCGAAGATGGGATCGACCGCGCCGTCGCCGCCGTTACCGACCACGTTGAGGTAGACATCGGCCTTGGCGCCGGACGCGAGATCGATCCAGCCGGAATCGAGGATCGTGTTGGTGGTGTCGATAGCAACCGAAACGGCGCTGGTGCCGATCTGGATATAGTCGGTAACCGTGAGCGAAACCGACGTGTAATAACGCAGGTGCAGCGTAGACGCGGCGACTCCAGCAGTGCCAGCCTTGTTTACGATCAGCCGGCACTGCGTGAACGGTGTAAGATCGAATTTCGTGATGCGTGAGGAATTACCGCCGAAATTCGTATCGGCGGCGGGCATGTTGGTCCATGTAACCGATGCTTGGCCCTGCAACACCACGTTGACCGGCCGAACCATCGTCACGCCGTTGAGGTAGTACCCGGTGGCGTTGATCTTGCCATTGCCCTGCGCGCCGCCGGTCGGCGAGCCGATCTGCACGCCGTTTGAGATCGTAATCCGAGCCGCGCTCGACCCGCCCGACAAAGTATAAAAGAACATTGCCGAATCTTCGGACGTATCGGTGGCGTCTAAGATCGCCGTGGTAATTGCGGCATAGGTTGCCTGGTTCCCGCCGCTGTCCTTGCCGATAAACTGAATTTGTCCTGGCGAGTCCGAAACCGCAGGGCTGGCCGAGTTATGATACAGGTTTAGGACCGGGCCTTGCGTGCCTGCGCTGGTGTTCGTAATCAGAACCGCAGGCGCGTTGCCCGCGCCCAGATTGAACGTCACCGGCGTGACGCTGTCCTCGCCGCGCACATCGAGCAGATTGACGCCGTTGAGGCTCAGGCCGACCTGCGATGCTGCAATCCGGTAAAACCCCGAATCCGACTCACCGATGCCGACCGCAGGCGAGCCGACCGTTCCAGCGGGCGTTATCAGCGCCCCGGTCATCGTGTCGCCGCCCTTTTCGACCCAGATATCGCCGGTGCCGCCCGCAACCAGTTCAAGCGTCGTGCGTTGCGCCGCCGCATCCGCATCGTCGAGGATCGCTCTACCGGCAGCGGTAATCGCGGTTTCCGCCGCCGTGTCCGCAGCGGTCGTGTAAATCATCTTGTCCGCCGCCGTACCCAGAGCGGCAATCGAGAGCAGGAAGGCGTCGTAAGCCTGTACGTTCGTGCCGATAGCGAGGCCGAGATTCGTGCGCGCGGTCGAAGCGTTCGCAACGTCGCTCAGGTTGTTCGCAGCAAGCAGGTCGCCGCCGCCCGCACCGACACCGAGGGCAGCTTGCGCCGCCGCTTGGTCCACGGCGATAAACACCGCGTCTCCCACCGTGGTCGAGCCGAGCGTTGCCCGTGCCGCCGCAGCATTCGCATCGTCAACCAATGACCGGCCGAACGATGTGAAGGTTG
>JBFWYO010000147.1:0-5440 GCA_050186335.1 Alphaproteobacteria bacterium
GTCTCGGAGCAGATCACCGAGCGGGGCGACGGCAACGTCTTCCGCGCCGACGTCACGATCGGCGCAAATTTCGACGACGGCCGCGGCAACGCCACATTGTCGGTCGGCTATCAGGAAGCGGACCCGGTCTATCAGGGCGCGCGCGACTTCTCGCTGTTCACCATCAGCTCGACCACCGGCGCCGCCGGCGGCTCGGGTACGGCGGTGCCGTCACGCTTTTCCCTGCCCGGCCAAGGCACGCGCCAACTCAACTCCGACGGCACTGGGTTCAACGCCGGAACGAATTACACGGCGTTCAACTTCAACCCGTATAACATCTACCAGACGCCGTTTCAGCGGTTCAATATCTATGGCTCCGCCAATCATCGGATTAGCGACGCACTCGAGATTTACACGCGCGGTATCTTCTCGAAGAACATCGTCGATACGATCATCGCGCCGTCCGGCTCATTCGGTATTGCTGTCACGCTTCCCCTCAACAACCCGTATCTCGCGCCGTCGCTGCGGAACATTTTTTGCGCAGCCAATGGAATTGCGCAGGCGACTTGCGATGCTGCCGCTGTTGGGACGTTGCGCCCTGGCGATGCGGCCTACCGCACGGTAACAACGGCACTGTTTCGTCGCGCGATCGAGGCCGGCCCGCGTTCGAGTTCCTTCACAACCCAATTCTTCGACTATCGCCTGGGTGCTCGCGGCGGCATCACCGAATCCATCGACTGGGACATCTTCGGTAGTTACGGCGAGTCGGAAAATCTGCAGCAGATACGAGGCTTTCTTCTGAACAGTCGCATTCGTCAGTCAGTTCTGGCGGGTTCGACCGCCGCCGGCGCGCCCGTCTGCTTCAACACGTCGAACAGCTGCGCCCCGGTAAACTGGTTCGGTCCAGCAGGCAACTCGACGTGGACTGCCGCCGCGATCGACTTCCTCAATGAAGTCAGCACCGTGCGCACCAACGTCACGCTGGCGCAGGCTCGTGGCACAATTTCGGGCGACATCGGTTGGACCATTCCCTGGGCGAGCCAACCGGTCAGCTTCGCGATCGGCGGCGAATTCCGCGAATATTCGGCGCGGCGTAGTTCCGACAGCCTTGCACAGTCGGGCGATCTGGCCGGTGCCGGCGGCGCGGCCCCGAACATCGACGGCGGCTTCAACGTCTACGAAGCGTTTGGCGAATTGATCGTGCCGATCGTCTCCGACCGGCCGTTCTTCGACCTGCTCGAGGTCCGTGGCGGCCTTCGCTATTCAGACTATGCTGTCCGCGCCCCGGGCTCACCGGGCTTCAGCACCACGACCTGGAAGGTGGAGGGCACCTGGGCGCCGATCCGGGACTTAAGATTCCGGGGCAGCTACTCGCGAGCGGTTCGCGCTCCGAACATTTCCGAGTTGTTCACACCGGAGACCACGGGTCTCACCAACCTGACGGATGATCCCTGCGCGGTACTCAATGACACGGGCGCTCGCATTCGGCCGAACACGACCGGCGAGCTTCGCGCGATCTGTCTGGCGCAGGGTGCGACTGTAGCCAATGTCGATGCGATCGCCCAGCCGATCGCCGGACAGGTTAATTCTACCGGCGGCGGCAACCTGGCGCTCCGGCCGGAGACTTCGGACTCATGGACGCTCGGAGCCGTCTTCCAGCCGAGTTTCGTGCCGGGACTTTCGTTGTCGCTCGACTACTATCACATCCTTATCACTGGAGCGGTCACCGCGCCGACGACGGACGACGCGATCACGGCCTGCTTCGGCGAAAACCCCCTGACGCCCGCAGCAGGAGCATCGGCGACCGCGGCTTGCACGCAGATCCGCCGCGATCCTCTGACGGGCGGTCTCAGCGGCGATCCCGCGACTACTCGAGGCCTGTTCCTGTCGCTGTCGAACCTCGGTAGGCTTGAGACCTCGGGTGTCGATTTCACGCTGAATTACCGACGGAATCTCGACATCCTCGGCGGCATGGGGATCGCCTTCAACTTCGTGCTTAACTGGACGGATGAGTCGCTGTTCCAGTCCGCTCCCGGGAGCTTGAACCGAGAATGCATCGGCTATTACAGCACCAACTGCGGACCGTCTGGCTCGCCTCAGCCGGAGTGGCAGTGGTCGCTTCGCACAACCGCCACCTTCGACAATATCGATGTCTCGCTGCTGTGGCGTCACCTCGACAATATGGTCTACGAACCGGGCATCGGCAGTCTGTTCAGCGGAACACTCGGAGCAGACGTGGGGCCAGTGTCCGGCGAGCAGGTGGACTTCAACCGCATCGGCGCGTTCGATTATTTCGATCTGACTGGCCGCATCCAGATTGACGATCACCTGACCATTACGCTGTCTGTGCAGAACCTGTTCGACCGGAGGCCGCCACTGGTGGGTGGCGAGGCGGGCGCCACGACATTCAACAGCGGCAACACCTTTCCATCGACCTACGACGCCATCGGACGACGCTTCGTTGCGAGCGCGCGTATTCGCTTCTGATCCACGCCCACGGATCGCAAGGAGGGCGGGCCTTCGGGTCCGCCCTTTTTGCTCATCAGACGCGGTTACCGGCTGCGGACACCGGAAAGCGCGGCGGACTCTTGGCTTGTTCGCCAGGCCCTTCGTCGGCCGTGCTGTTCGATCGAGCATTGAACATTCCACCAAGCCCTGCGGCGCGAAATCCGAGTTTCGTCGCGACTTTGCGGCATTGGTCGCGCTCAGGGGCGGTCCTGTCTCGCGCCTCCTACCTCGGACACTTGGTCATGTTAGTGCGCGACCATGATTTGGGAGACCTGAAGTGATGAAGTGGTTCGCCGGGTTGCTGCTAGTGCTTGGAGCCGGCTCGGCGCAGGCCGAGATCGTCTCCGGAGACGCGGCCACGATCAGCGTCGCACGCGCATATTTGGAAGCATATCAGCGCCTGGACGTGCAGCGGCTCGAAAGTCACTATGCCGATGACGTGGAATTCAACGATCCGACATCGTTGCGCGTCGCCGGAATAGGCGGTCCTTTTGTTTGGCGCGGCCGTGAGGCCGTTCTGTCGGGCGTGCGACGCTGGGCGCGATCCATCCAGTCGCTGAACTACGACATCGACAGGATCTATGAAGCCTCGGGCCGCGTCGTGTTCGTCGGCGGTGTGACGTCGGCAGTCAGGACGCCCGGAGGATTGGTGCGATATCGGTATCCGATCGTCACGATCGTCACGATAAGCGATGGCCGGATTAGCGAGCATCGCGACTACACCGACTATGCCGGCGCCGTGCAGGTTCCGGAGCGAGGCCCGCGTGCGGGACAATGACTGGAACTGCGGATAGCCGCATCGCGGGGCGATGACCATCTGATCCGCAGATGATGAGCGCGTTCGTGTAACTTGGCGGGAGAAGACCTCTTGAACCGAATATTGGTGTTGCTGGCCGCGATGTGGCTGTTCTCCTCCTCGGCCACTCTGGCGCAGACATCCGCGCCGAACGAAGCTGAGCGCGTGGCGCGCGCTTATGTGGCCGCCTATTCGGCGGCGAATTGGGACGGCATGGCGCAATATATGGGCGACGAGTTCGTGCTGATCGATCGCACCAACCCCGATCCCAACTTTACGCCTGAGTACCGCTCGCGCGAAGCGGCGCTGGCGATGTTGCGCCGCTTCGGAACGGAGGGCGGGATCATCGAGCTTGGGTTCGAGTTTCCCGTCGTGTTCGAGAGCAACGGCATCGTTGTTTTTCAGGGCCATGTGAACACCTTCGGCGCTCCACCAGGGCGCGACTTCGCGTATCGCTGGCGCGCCCAGCAGGTCACCGTGCTTACAATTCGCAACGGACGAGTCGTTCGGCATGAGGATTTCGCGAACTACGCCGCTCCGACCGTGACTCGCGTGCCACGGCCCGCGACGCCGTGACCGGCCTTTCCAGACGCGTCTTGCTCTTCGGAATGGCCTCGGCCTGGAGTCGCGTCGCCTCGGCGCAGTCTTCGGTGAACGCGCCGGCACGGCGCGCCAGCCAAGATGTCACAGCGGCGCGTGAAGCGCTGCTTGCCTGGACCAACGCCTTCCGTGCCGCGGATTTCGACGGCCAGTGGCTGCTCACGGACCCCGCGATACGGCGCTGGCACGATCGGCGACGATGGCGCCGCTGGATGCGCGCCGCAAGCCGTCGCAACGGCGCGCTGTTGGAATTTTCGCTGCGCGACGGAGTGCCCGCGCAGGCCGCGCAAATCCCCTGCACCGAACAGGGCCATTGCTACCGACCGGGCGTTCGCTACGTCGTCTTTCTCATTCAATCCCGATACGAACGCGCGTCGCCGGCGCAGCCGGAATATGCCGCGATGGCATGGTCAGCGGAGGGCTGGCGCTTCGGCGGCGGCACATTTCTGAACAGGCCGATGGGCGAGACCTCGGTCATTCTCACCGAGGCGGATGAGCGGCGATATACCGGCCGCCCAACCCGCGTGCAGCGCGATGTCGGCAATGCGGACTAGAAGGGGCGCCTGCTTGAGTTACCGCGGGCCCGGAGCGATCGCGATGATAGGTCGAACGTTCTTGAAGAATGCTAGGTTGGGAGAAGAGATGTTCCGTTCATACCACAGCGTCATCGCGGCTCTGATGCTGCTCGCGTTCTGTACGCCATCGGCTTCGGCTCAGGATGGGGGAGCGGCCGCAAGTGGCCGCAGTCGAGACATTGCCGCATTTCGCAGTGGATTCATGGACCGAGATCGCGCGTTCACGCCCGCGGCGCGGCGAGAGGCGGAGCGTCGGCTCGCCGCGCTGGAGGCGTCCTCTGGTCTGACCGAGACCGGATTTGAGATCGCGCTGGCCCGCGTGGTGGCTCTTGCCGACAACGGCCATTCGTCTCTTGCGCCCGGGCCCAGGTCCGGGCGACATCGCCGCGTCGGTCTCCGGATGATGCCCTTCGGGCGAGAATTCCATGTCGTGCGTGCGCAAACGGCCAACGCCGACCTCTTGGGCGCCCGTCTCATCGCCATTGATGGCCGACCGATCAGCCGTATTCATGACGTGGCGCGAAGCCTTTTTGGCGGCACCGCTGCGTTTCGGGATCGCGGCGTGAGCGTGATATTGGAGAGTCCCGCCGCACTGGCCGAACTGGGTCTCGCTCGCAGTCCTACAGCGGCCAGCTACCGATTTCGGACGGCAGGTGGGCGAGTGATCGATCGTCAGCTCGCGGCTAGTGATGGAGTTGAAGGCGGTGCGACCCGAGTGGCCGTTCGACGCAATTTCTATCCGGAGTTACGGTCGGCGGAATCGGGAACATGGGTCGCCGCAATGCCCAGCGATGCCGTGCCTTGGTCCCTGCGGGAGCCGGATCAACCCTTCCGATGGCGAGATGGACCTGAAATCGATGGACTGGTCGTCGAGTTTCGGCAGAACTTGAACACCCCAACCCGGCGCATCGCCGATTTTCTCGCCGAGATCGAGGCCGTGATCCTGTCGCGGCGCCCGCGCAATCTCGTCCTTGACATGAGG
>JBFWYO010000148.1:0-5311 GCA_050186335.1 Alphaproteobacteria bacterium
TTCCGATCTGCGGTCGAGCGCAGCGGCATCGCCGCCTTGCTGGCACGGCTCGAGCCGAAGGAAATGCTGCTGCCGGAAAAGCTGCTGCAGGCGACCGACCTGTTCGAGACGTTCCGCGATTGGAAAAGCGCGCTGACGCCGCTGCCCGGCAGCCGCTTCGACAGCGAGAATGCCCGCCTGCGCCTGCAGCAAACCTATGGCGTGGCGACGCTCGACGCGTTCGGCAATTTGAGCCGCGCCGAGTTGGCCGCAGCCGGCGCCCTGCTCGATTACGTCGAACTCACCCAGAAGGGCAAGCTGCCGCATCTGTCGCCGCCGCGCCGGTCTTCGGGCGGCGACGCGATGGCGATCGATGCATCGACCCGGCGCAGTCTCGAACTGACGCAAACCATGAGCGGCGAACGCAAGGGCTCGCTGCTGTCGGTCGTCGACGAGACCGTGACCGGCGCGGGCGCGCGGCTGCTGGCGTCGCGCTTATCAGCGCCGCTGACCGATCCCGCCGCGATCGGCGCGCGCCTCGATATGGTGGCGTATTTTCACGGATTGGAGAACATGCGCGCGGATCTGCGCGATTTCCTCAAATCCTGCCCCGATCTGGAACGCGCGCTGGCGCGCCTCACCCTGGGGCGCGGCGGGCCGCGCGATGTGGCCGGCATTCGCGACGGGCTGACCATCGCAGGCGCGGTGCGCGGCCTGTTCGACCGACCGGCCGCGCAGCCATTGGCAGCCGGCGTCGGCGCTTGCGCCCAGACGCTCGGCCATCACGAAAGTCTGATCGACCGGCTGCGGCGCGCGCTGGCCGTCGACCTGCCGCTGCTGGCGCGCGACGGCGGATTCATCGCGCCCGGCTATTCGCCGGGCCTGGACGAGCAGCGCTCGCTGCGCGACGAGAGCCGGCGCGTGATCGCCGAACTGGAAGCCAGATACCGCGCGGAAAGCGGCATTGCATCGCTGAAGATCCGCCACAACAACGTGCTGGGATTCTTCATCGAGGTCACGACGACGCATGCCGATAAAATGAAAACCGGCGCCGGCGCGCCGTTCATTCGCCGTCAGACCATCGCCAGCGCCGCGCGCTACACCAGCGTCGAACTCTCGGAACTCGACGACAAGATCAGCCGCGCCGGGGACCGCGCGCTGGCGATCGAACTCGCGCTGTTCGCCGACCTGGTCAAGGAGATCGAGGCGCGCGCCGATGCGATCGCCGCAACCGCCCGCGCGTTGGCGGCGCTCGACGTCGCAGCGGCGCTGGCGCACCTGGCGCAGCGCCGGCGCTATACGCGGCCGGTCGTCGACGGCGCCGCCGCATTCGAGATCAAGGCCGGTCGCCACCCGGTGGTCGAGGCTTTGCTCGAAGAGCCGTTCATCACCAACGACTGCACGCTCGGGCCGGCGCAGCGCGTGTGGCTGGTGACCGGCCCGAACATGGCCGGCAAGAGCACGTTCCTGCGCCAGAACGCGCTGATCGCGATCCTCGCGCAGATCGGCTCGTTCGTGCCCGCCGAGGCCGCGCATATCGGCATTGTCGATCGATTGTTTTCGCGCGTCGGCGCGGCCGACGATCTGGCGCGCGGGCGCTCGACCTTCATGGTCGAGATGGTCGAAACGGCCTCGATTCTCAACCAGGCCGGCCCGCGCGCGCTGGTCATCCTCGACGAGATCGGCCGCGGCACGGCGACGTTCGACGGCCTGTCGATCGCCTGGGCGACGCTCGAGCAGCTGCACGATGCCAACCGGTGCCGCACGCTGTTCGCCACGCACTATCACGAGCTGACGGCGCTGGCCGCCAAGCTGCCGCAGCTGTCGTGCCACACGATGCGGGTCAAGGAATGGCGCGGCGATGTGGTGTTCCTGCACGAAGTGACCGACGGCAACGCGGATCGGTCGTACGGCATTCACGTGGCGCGCCTGGCCGGTTTGCCGGCAGCGGTGATCGCGCGCGCGGAACAGGTGCTGGCGCTGCTGGAGAAGGGCGAGCAGAGCGGCACGCTGGCGCGCCTGGCCGACGATCTGCCGCTGTTCAGCGCGGCGCGGCCGAAAGGCGGGAATACCCCGGCCGCGAGCCGCGCCTCGGAGCTGGAACAAGCGGTGCTGGCGCTCAATCCCGACGAGTTGTCGCCGAAGGACGCGCTCGATGCGTTGTACAAATTGAAGGCGTTGGCGAAGCAGCCGGATTAGCGCCCAATCGGCGTCGGTTTGATCCGAAAACGACCGGTTTTTGTAACGCCGCGCGCCGGCAAAGCCGCGGATAAGCTGCACATGTTACATATGTTACGGATTTCACCCCTGACATTAGGGCGCCTTAGGGTCATGATCTCGCCACACCGGGCTGAGTTGGACTTGGATCTACGAAGTGAAACAGCGCGTTCGGATTTTGTCGCGGGCGAGCGCGCCCACGCGATAGGCGCAACGTAGGCAGGCCGGCGCGGCAATCAAGAGCCGCGTTACCGATGTTACGTTTTGCCGGCGATCCGGCGCGAATTCGTCTGCGGCCCGTACTTCGATTCGAGCGCAAGCGCGCCGGCTCGATGCACGGGGCGGCAAGCGCGGCGCCACGCACATAAAAAAACCCTCACGCCGTTTCCGGAGTGAGGGTTCTTGGTTTCGATGGTCGGACGAGCTGTTTCGCCGCGCCCGAACAAGGTGTGGCGGCAATCGGCCCCGATCTACTCCGCCGCCACGGTCAGCCCGAACAGTTCCGCGGCCTGGCCGAAATCCTTGACCGCCATGACGCCCATGATCGGCACCGGCTGCTTCGGCTTGGCGCTGATGGTGATGGTTCCCGGCTTTTCCATGAACTTGCGGAACGCGGCGTAGGCGGCCTTGCCGGCGGCGCTGGGTTCCTTGTCTTCTTCGGCCTTGACCTCGGCCAGCTTCTGCGCGCGCAGCGCATCGACCGTGATCTTCTTGTCGGCCGCATCCTTCTTGAGCGCGCGTTCGATCAGGCTCATGTCCTTGTATTTGATCGTGGCGCTGACGACGGTGGCACCCATCATCATCTGCATGCTCTTCTCGTCGCTCCAGTCGATCGACGGAATGCCGCCGAGCGTGAGCTGGATCGACAGCGAACCCATCTCGATGCCGTCGATGCGGATTTCGCTGATCGTCAGCGTGGTATTCGGCTGATCGAAGCGGAACTTATAGGTGAAATCGAGCACCACCTGGGTGTAGCCCATCGCCTTCAGATCCTTCTGATCCGAATCGTCGAGCGGCACCTGTACACCGCGCAGCGAAATATCGGCGAATTGCGGCTTGGCGTTCTTCTCGTCGTACTCGCGCATTTCGATTTCGGCGATCTTGATCGGCTGCTCGGCCTTCGGCTGCGCCGGATTCGGCTTCTGCGTAATGACCACGTCCTTGACGATGACCGAGCCGGGCGTGGCGCCCGCGGCGACCGAGCCGTATTTGAGATCGATTTCGCCCGGCAGCATCTTCTGCAGCGCTTTGATTTTGTCTTCCGGCTTGGTCTGGGCGGGGGCCGGAAGCGGTGCCGCTGCAAACAGCAAGACGGCCAGACCGGCGCCCAGCCATGCCTTCATTCGATTCTTCATTGCATTCCTCGGAGGTTGGGAGGGAGGGACGTTGGAGGGGGAATGGGATATTAGCGCGCCGCGACGACAATGCCGAGTCGGCGCTTGAAGTCGGTTATGGCAAAGATTTCGCCAAGTTTGAACGGCGGGGTCGGTTTCGCCGTGACGATGAATTCACCCGGCTTGTCGATGAACTTCTTCAGTTCGCGCAATGCTTCGCGGGTCAGCTCATCCTTGGTTTTCGCCTCTTCCCGGTCGATGTCGCGGAACAGGCGCAGCTTGGCCGAGTCCTCGTTCAGATTCTGTTGCGCCGCGAATGCGCGCAGGGCGCGTCGGGTCAAGGAATTGTCCTTGAACACGAGCGACGCCCCGAGCACTTCGAGGGTCAACGGCGCCAGCGCGCGCACGCGCGCGTCGCCGAAATCGAGGCTGGCCACGCCGCCGATCACCAGCGTCAGCGTCAAGGTGCCGAGGTCCGGCCCGTCGATCTTGATCTGGCGCACGGTCAGCGTGCGTTTCGCCTCGTCGTACTCGTAGCCGTAGTCGACATTGAGCACGAGCCGCTCGGCGTAGCCCATGCGGGCCAGCACGTCTTTCAGCTCGCGGCTGAGCCGGTCGGTCGGCACTTCCAGGCCGCGGAACGACACGTCGACGTAATGCGGCTGCTTGTGGCGCAGGTCGACGCGCGTGACGTCGATGCGCGCGATCTTGTATTTGCCCTGGCCGCCGGCATCGATGTTGACCTCGCGCACGACCGCGGTTTGCGACAGCAACGACGTCGCGACCGATCCGTAGGTCACCTTGACGTCGCCCGGCAGGCTTTTGACCAGGGCGTCGGCCTGGCGACGGGCATTGCCGTCGACATAGGCCTGGGCCCCGAAATAGCCGACGACCAGCACGATCAGCACGCCGATCAGCCCGAAAACGAGACCTTTTTTCATGCCGTCTCCACAGGTTGAAGGCGTCCCAGCGGCGATTCCTTAGCCCAAAGCGAACCGCCGCGCACGGGGAAAAGCCGCCGAAGAATTCACCGATTTTGGTAAAAAGCGGGTCGCACTTGAACCTTTATTCAGGCAGGCACCAGGCTAAGAAGTTCCCATCGCTCATTTTCGCTTTCGGTCGCCAAATTCACAATTATGTGACGAATGAGACTCGCTCGGTATCGCTTATTCAGAACCAAATCAGCTTCCATCGGAGGAATAAAATTATCCGCCAAATAGCCCTCGATATCTGGCGATTCAGGAACCACAAGGTGAAAATTTCTTTTCTTTAGGTCCCCTCCAACCAGCATACCCTCGACATCTACAGGTTCGGTCTCCTCCGGCTTCGTGTCTTCTATTATTTTTATTAATCTCGCAGCTTCCTCTGCCTGAAACATTGTGGCTAAGCGTCTTTCCTTATCTCGCATCCATTCAATATCGATAGCCATGCCAAACTGATAATTGCTGACGGCCCAGTCATGAAGTTTTCTAATCGGAGCCGGTCCGAGCTTCCGAGAAAATTCGAGGAGTTCGGCCGGGCTAATAACCCTGAGTGTCGCGAATATTGTTTTCACAGCATCATCCAAAAATGAATCAACTAACATTCGCTCGTTTGGAATCGTAAAGGCAACTCCTAAAGAGCCAGGGAAAATGTAGCCAACGTCCAACGTCGTCTGCTGGACAATTTCTGCAGATGTGCGAGAAGATTTCTTCGGACCATTAACCAGCGCGTCAAAAAACACGGTTATGCAAGTCTGCCATGATTTAATTGAATCGGCGAACGCAGTGGCGGGGAATACG
>JBFWYO010000149.1:0-4888 GCA_050186335.1 Alphaproteobacteria bacterium
GGCGAAAGCGACGATCCGGACCTGCCGTCGCTCGGCGAATCGTCGCTCGGCTATCACAGCACGCTGTATTACACGGCCACGCTCAAGAACGACGAAAACAAGCAGTTCGTCGCCAAGCTGGCGGAGAAATTCCCGGGCGAAATCTCGAACTTCGCCATGGTCGCGGCGTTCGACGGCATGCGCGTGATGTACCGCATGATCGAATCGCAGAAAGGCAAACCGTTCGACGGCACCGCCGCCCTCGAGGCCGTCAAGGGCTTTACTTGGAAAAGCCCGCGCGGGACGGTCACCATCGATCCGGCGACCCGCAACATCATCCAGGACATCCATATCCGCAAGGTCGTCAAGGCCAACGGCAAGCTGGTCAACGAAGTCGTCGACACGTTCCCGGCGGTCAAGGATCCTTGGTCGGAGCTCAACAAGTAGGCAGCAAAGCCGGGAGGCGAATTGGGCGCCGGCAAGCGATTGCCGGCGCCTTTCCATCTTCTCGCGGCGTCGCGCAGGGATCGGGCGGATGAGCGCTGTCTTCTTCGTCTTGGTGTACGGCCTGTCGTACGGGATGGTGCTGTTCATCATCTCCGTCGGCCTGGCCGTGACTCTCGGCCTGATGCGCGTCGTCAACATGGCGCACGGCGCGTTTGCCGCGATCGGCGGCTATCTCGCGCTGGCCTGGATGACCGCGTGGGGCGTGCCGTTTCCGCTCGCGGTCTTGCTCGCCACCGCGGCGGTGGCGCTGTTCAGCGTGCCGATCGAACGGCTGATCTACACACGCCTTTACGGCTCGGGCGAACTCGATCAGGTTCTGCTGACGATCGGCCTCATCTTCATCACCATCGCGGGACTCAACTATTTTTACGGTCCCAACCCGATGCCGTCGACGCTGCCGTCGTGGCTGGCGAGCAACGCCGATCTTTTCGTGCTCCAGGTGCAGAACTACCGGATCATGCTGATCGTCGTCGGCCTCGCACTGATGTTGGGCCTCTGGCTGCTGTTCGACCGCACCGGTTTCGGCGCCCGGCTGCGCGCCGCGGTCGACAATCGCAGCATGGCGCAGGCGGTCGGCATCAACGTCGACCGGTTGTTCTCGGCGACCTTCGCGCTCGGCAGCGGGCTGGCCGCCTTCGGCGGCGCCGTCGGCTACCAGATCCTGCCGCTCGAGCCGCAATATCCGTTCAAGTATCTGGCGCTGTTCCTGGTCATCGTCACGATCGCCGGGCTCGGCAACATCCGCACCACGGCGTTGATGGCGATGGTGGTCGGAATCATCGATACCGGCGTGCGCTTCCTCTACCCGGCGGCCGGCGCCTTCGTCGTGTATCTGATCCTGATCGCGATCCTGCTGTGGCGCTATCGCGGCACGTTCTCGGGGATCCGGGGATGAACGCAGCGCCCGCTCATTCGCCGCGTCTTCGCAAGCCGCGCATCGGCGTGCTCGAATGCCTGGTCTGGCTGGCGGCGCTCGCCGTGCTCGCGGTGTTCGACGGTTACCTGACGCTCGCCGCCAGCATCGCGATCATGGCGCTGTTCGTGCTGTCGCTCGATCTGGCGCTCGGCTTTGCCGGCATCGTGACGCTCGGGCACGCGGTGTTCTTCGGCACCGGCGCCTACGCCGCGGCGTTGATCGCGCTCGGCGGCTGGCAGGAGCCGATCACCGGCGTGCTGATGGCCGGCGGGCTGAGCGCGGTGCTGGCGCTGATCGTCGGCATTCTGATCCTGCACCTGCACGGCTTGCCGCTGATCATGACCACGCTGGCGTTCGGCCTGATCGTGCATAGCGTCGCCAATGTGGCGGGCGACATCACCGGCGGCGACAATGGGCTGCAGGACATCAAATTGAAGCCGTTATTCGGCACGTTCCCATGGTCGGTGGTCGGCCAGACCAGCTACCTGTACGCGCTGGCATGGCTGTTCGTCCTGTTCGTCGTCGCCCGCAAGCTGGTGGCCTCGCCGTTCGGCCTGGCGCTGCACGGCATCCGGCAGAATCGCGACCGCATGCAGCTGCTCGGCGCCAATGTCACGGTTCAACTGGTGACGATCTATGTGTTCAGCGGGTTCATGGCCGGCGTTGCCGGCGCGCTCTCCGCGCAAACCACCAAATTCGTCGGGCTCGAAGTCTACAGCCTGGATATGTCGGCGACCGTGCTGATCATGCTCGTGCTCGGCGGGTTCGGTCGGCTGTACGGCGCCATCGTCGGCACGGTGGTCTACATGGTGATCCACCATTTCGCCGCGATCGTCGATCCGTACAACTGGATGTTCGCGATCGGCGTGCTGCTGGTTGCCGTGGTCCTGGTCGCGCGCGGCGGATTGATGGGCCTGCTCGAACGCGCCCACGGCGCAATTGCGCGCCGCCGCTCATGACCGAAATCCTCCTCGAAGCCGTCGGCCTGACCAAACGCTTCGGCGCGCTGCTGGTGACGGACAATATCAGCCTGCGCCTGCCGCGCGGCGCGCGCCACGCGCTGATCGGGCCGAACGGCGCCGGCAAGTCGACCTTGGTCGGCCTCTTGTCGGGCACGCTGGCGCCGGATGCCGGCCGCGTGTCTTTGGCCGGCACAGATATCACCTCGCTGGCGCCCCACCGGCGCGTCAAGCGCGGCCTTGCACGCACCTATCAGATCAACAGCCAGTTTCCGCAACTGACCGTGCTGGAAAATGTCCTTCTCGCGGTCAGCGAAGCGCACGGCGCCAGCCGCCATTTGTTCCGCTCCGCCTTCGCGCACAAGGAACTGATCGCGCGTGCCGAGGCGTTGGTTGCCGAACTCGGCCTCGGCGACGAGCGGCATTGGCCGGTGGCGAAAATCTCTTACGGCAAGCAGCGCATCGTCGAGATCGCGCTGGCCCTGGCGCTCGAGCCCAAGGTGCTCCTGCTCGACGAGCCGGCCGCCGGCATCCCGGGCGACGAGATGGCCCGTGTGCTCGACGTGATCGCGCGGCTGCCCGCCGAGATGGCGATACTGATCATCGAGCACGACATGAAGATCGTCCGCCAGTTCGCCCGCGAGGTGACGGTCCTCGTGAACGGCGCCGTGTTCATGTCGGGCGCGCCGGCGGATGTCATGGCGTCGCCCGAAGTGCGTGCGGTCTATCTCGGCCGCGCCGCCGGCGCTCAGGAAAGGTCCGCGCATGGCCATTCTTGAGCTCAAGGATCTGCGCGGCGGATGGGGGCAGACGACGGTTGTCGAGGAGCTGAACCTGTCGCTGGCGCCGTCCGAGACGGTGGCTTTGATCGGCCGCAACGGCGTCGGTAAGACGACGCTGCTGGAATTGATCGTCGGCCGCGCGGCTCGCCACAAGGGCGTCATCGCGCTCGACGGCAGGGACGTCTCGGCGCTGCCGATCCACAAACGCTCGCATCTCGGGATCGGCTACGTGCCGCAAGCCCGCGAAGTGTTCCCGAGTCTCACCGTGCGCGAAAATCTGGCTGTCGCCGCGCGCCCCGGCCGCTGGAACGAACAGGCCGTGCTAGAGATATTTCCGGCGCTGCGCGATCGCATGGCGAATTTCGGCAATCAATTGTCGGGCGGCGAGCAGCAAATGCTCTCCATCGCCCGCGCCTTGGTCGGCAATCCGCAATTGCTGTTGATGGACGAGCCGTCCGAAGGCCTGGCGCCCATCGTCGTCGAGCTGCTGGCGGAGGCGATCCGCAAGGTTTCCGCCGACAAGTCGCTGACCGTTTTTCTGGTCGAGCAGCGCGTCGATATCGCGCTCGATATTTGCGACCGTTGCCTGATCATGGAACGCGGCCGTATTGTGCACGATGGTTCAAGCGACGCGCTCAAGAATACGCCCTCCCTGCTGGAAAACCTGCTCGGCTTCGAGCATTAACGCCGAACCGGCTCGAACACCGTGACATCAGGAACCGAATCGAAGTCCACTGCGGATCGCCCGGCGGTCATCATCGCCGGCGGCGGGCCCGTCGGCATGATGCTGGCGCTCGAGCTTGGCCGGCGCAACGTGCGCTGCGTGCTGTTCAACGACAAGAAAGGTATCGCCGAATCGCCGAAGGCGAACGCCACCAGTCCGCGCTCGATGGAGCATCTGCGCCGCTTTGGGATCGCGCGCAAGTTCCGCGAACGCTCGCTGCCGGCCGATTATCCGACCGACATCACCTACTTCACGCGGTTTCTCGGCTACGAACTTGCGCGGCTGAAGCTGCCGTGTTGGCGCGATGCCGTGGCCGAGAACGCGCGCGGCGAGGGGCCGTGGGCATCGCCGGAACCCGCACATCGCGGCTCGCAGCTCTATCTGGAAGCGGCGCTGTTCGACCGGTTGCGCGATTTCCCGTCGATCGACGTTCGCTTCGGCCGGCGCGTCGTCGATTTTGTCGATCTCGGCGATGGCGTGCGCGTGCGGACCGCCGATTCGGAAACCGGCGACGAAGAATCGGTGACCGGCTCGTATCTGGTCGGCTGCGACGGCGGCTCCAGTCCGGTGCGCAAGAAACTCGGCATCGAACTCGCCGGCGATTCCGGCATCGTGCGCGCCTTCATGGGCGGCTCCATGCTGGCTGCCTACGTGCGCATGGGCCCCGATCCGAACGGCCGGTTTCCGCCGCGCTCCTGGCAGTATTGGGCGGTCAATGCCGAGGTGCGCGCGCTGTGCTGCGCGATCGACGGCGGCGACAAGTATGTCGTGCATGTGCAGTTGCCGGTGTCGCGTCCGCTTGATGCGGCCTATGTGCGCGATATGGTCGAACGGGCCGCCGGCGGCGCCGTGCTGCGGGAAATCATCTCGTTCGTGCCGTGGACCGCTGGCTTTCGCCTGTTGGCGCAAGCCTACGGCAGCGGCCGCGTGTTCATCGCGGGCGACGCCGCGCACCTGATCACGCCGACCGGCGGACTCGGCATGAACACCGGCATCGACGATGCGGTCAATCTGGCCTGGA
>JBFWYO010000150.1:0-4526 GCA_050186335.1 Alphaproteobacteria bacterium
CAAGGTGGCGATCGTCGATCCTGGCCCCGACGATCCAGCTCATGTTCAGGCAGTGCTCAACGCGGTGCGCAACGAGACCGTCACCCACATCCTGATCACGCACACCCATATCGACCATTCGCCGGCCACGGGCGCGGTCAAGCAGGCGACCGGCGCCACCACCTACGGCTTCGGTCCGCATCCGACGCGACCCGATGGCGGAGCGGAGGAAAGCGGCGATCACGAATTCCGACCCGACGTGGTGACCAAGGATGGCGAGGTGATTTCCGGCCAGGGCTGGACGGTCGACGCGCTGCACACGCCGGGCCACATCTCGAACCATCTCTGCTTTGGCGTACGCGAGGAGAAAACGCTGTTCTCCGGCGACCACGTTATGGGTTGGTCGACATCGGTGATTTCACCGCCGGATGGCGACATGAAATCGTATATGAATTCGCTGCGCAAACTGCTGCCGCGCGACGACCAGCTCTTCATTCCCACCCATGGCGCGGAAATTCGCGACCCGCAGAACTTCGTCAAAGCCTACATGGCCCACCGCGAAGATCGCGAACGGCAGATTCTGAGCTGCCTGCGCGAGGGCATCGACACCATCCCGGCCATGGTCAAGAAGATGTACGCTGCGGTCGATCCGCGCCTGCATCCGGCCGCCGCGCGCTCGGTGCTGGCCCATATCATCCACATGATCGAGACCGGCCGCGTCTTGAGCGACGGCCCGCCAACGGTATCGACGCGCTATAAGCTGGCGAGTTAGACGCGCGTGTAGAGCGCGTGGAAGCGGTTCAGCAGGTCTTGGCGGAAGTTTTCCCAGCCATACCGCTCGCGCACCAGTGCCAGAGCATTGGCGGAGAGCCGCGCATAATTGCCTGGCTGCAGCATCTGCACGATACGCGCTCCCAGCTCCGCGGCATCGAAGTCGGCCAGGTATCCCGTTTCGTCGTCAATCACATATTCCTGCGGTCCGCCGCAGCGCGTCGACGCCACCGGCACGCCTTGCGCCATGGCTTCAAGACCGACGATAGCCAGTCCTTCCTGATGCGAGGAAATGACGAAACCGTCTATGCCGGCATAGAAACCGTCCATCTGATCCGGCTGCAACGGCGGCACGAACTCCACGCGATCGATGAGATCGCGCGCGCCCATGTCCACCGCAAGTTCGGCGGTAAGATCGCCGACCACGCGCAGACGCAGACGGGGCAGGTCGGCGAGCGCATGCCGGAACGCGGCGAATAGCAGAGGCACGTTCTTGCGCGGATCGCTCAGCCGGCCAGCGAAGCCGATGACGGGATGCTCGCTACGGAAGCCACTGCGCGAGGCTTCGGCCGTCCGCTCGACCGGCGCGCGCAGGATGCCGGTTAAATTGGCTTTGGGCGTCACCGCTTTCAGCGCCCCTGCGGTGTACTCGCTCAGCGCCAACACGTCGGCGCGCTCCAGGACGAAACGTTCGACAGCAGCGCAGACCGGCCGGTTCAACACCTGATCGAAGATGCGCCGCGGCAGCTTCTTCTGCCGGAAACGGTCGACGCGATCGCCCAAATAATCTGTCGCGACCCAATTGAGCGTCGGCAACCCCATTTGCACCAGCGACAGTGCCGTCAAGGCATTGCCCGTAACCACGATATGCTTGGGGAAGCGCTCGATCAGCGCGCGCCAGGGTTGCCAGGCCTGATAGTGCGCCCATTCGAACTCGGGCAGATAAGTGCCCACACCTAGGCGTTCGACGGCGAGTCGCGGATCGGGCCATGGCTCCAGCCGGGGACGGCCGAACGGCAGGCGCCACAAAGGTACTGACAGATCGGGACGTTCGCTGAAGGCGACCCGGTGAGCGGCGGTGACGGCGAAGCCGTCGCTGGCCAGCGCCCGTTTGGCCGCCAGCGCCATGGTGACGACCCCGCCCACGACCGGCGGCAGGGTGATCATCAGCACGGAAGATGCGGCTTGCACGTCGGCAACGTCTCGATCGAGGCAGGAGCATGGGTTTTCCGCCGAACGCTTTGCGTTGTAAACCGCAATGATCTCTGCACGGGTTGAGGATATACTGCGCCGCCGGGCATCCCGCTCGGCATCGACTCCCGATTACGCCCTAAACGTCTGATATTACAAGAGAAATTCGAAGGTCATGAGCCGGGAAATGCTCATCATCGGCGGTGCCGGATTCATCGGCGTCAACGCCGCGCAAAGTTTCGCCGGCCGCGGCTGGCGCGTGACCCTGTTCGACAATCTCAGCCGCAAGGGCGCGCAGAGCAACCTCGACTGGCTGCGCCAGCGCCACAATGTCGGCTTCAACAAAGGCGATATCCGCGACCGGGAGGCGCTGGATCGGGTATTCGCCGAGCGCGCCTACGATGTGGTTCTGCATCTGGCGGCCCAAGTCGCCGTCACAACCTCCGTGGTCAACCCGCGCGAGGATTTCGAGATCAACGCCATGGGCACGCTCAACGTCCTTGAAGCCGCGCGGCAGCATTGCCCGCAGGCTTCGCTGCTCTTCGCCTCGACCAACAAGGTCTACGGCAAGCTCGAAGAGCTTCACGTCGTCGAACGCGACGGGCGCTACGCCTATGCCGCGCAAGACAGCGGCGTCGGCGAAAGCCAGTCACTCGATTTCCACTCGCCCTATGGCTGCTCCAAAGGTGCAGCCGACCAATACGTTGTCGACTATTCGCGCATTTACGGCATGAACGGCACCGCTTTCCGCCAATCCTGCATCTATGGCCCGCGCCAGTTCGGCGTCGAGGACCAGGGCTGGCTGGCCTGGTTCGCCATAGCGGCGGTGCTCGGCAAGCAGATCACCCTTTATGGCGACGGCAAGCAGGTGCGCGATGTGCTGCATGTCGACGATCTGGTGCGCGCTTATGCGCTGGCCATCGACAATCCGGACAAGAGCCGGGGCCAGGCCTTCAATACCGGCGGCGGTCCGCAGCACACGCTTTCGCTGCTGGAGCTGATCGCCATGCTCGAGCGGCAACTCGGCAAGCCGATTGCGCCCGCCTTCGGCGACTGGCGCGCCGGCGACCAGAAAGTCTATGTCAGCGACATTTCGAAGCTGGAAGCAGCGCTCGGCTGGCGGCCGCAGATCGCAGCCGAAGAGGGCGTGTCGCGGCTGATAGACTGGGTCAGCGACAACCGCGCGCTATTCCGCTGATACAGCGGGGCTTGTCGACGCCCTATTCTTCCATCAGCAGATGCTTGCCGTGCACCGTCTTGAATAGCGGGATGCGGCGATCGCGCGCTTGCGCCGGCGGCTCCTTCAAAAGCCGCGCCACTTCTCCCAGCACAAGTTGAGTGATGGTGGGGATAGGCAATTGCTGCGCCTCGTCCAGTCGTACCCAGCGGATATCGCCCAGCTCGCCGTTGCTCTTAATGTCGCCGCCGGCGATGACCGAGGCATCGGCCATGAAGAAGCGCGCATTGAAGCGGCGCGGCCGGCCGGGCGGGGTTACGGCGCGGGCAATGTAGTCCAGCGAATCCAGCGCCGGCGCCATGCCGGAATCGAGGAAGCCGTGCCAGTGCTCGGCAATGGCCGAAGATTTCTTCGGCTGCCAGGGCTTGCCGATGATCAATCCGGTTTCCTCGAACGTCTCGCGAATGGCGGCGATCGCCAGCGCCCGGCCACGGGCGATGGTGCAGGCGCGTTCCAGCCGCTCGGCAACGTCCTCGCGCAGGTCGGCAGCGAAGGGCACGCGCGTATCGGCGGCATCGACGCGGCCGCCAGGGAAGACGTAACGGTTGGGCATGAAAGCGGTCTTGCCGTGGCGGCAGCCCAGCAGGACTTCAGGTGCCGGGCCGGTCTGGCGCACCAGGATCAGCGTCGCCGCGTCGCGCGGGCGATAGTAGGGGTGGTGTTCCCCCTCGTGAAGTTGGTCGACGCGCCGCTCGACGCCCAGAACCTTACTCGATTGCTTCTCTGCCGCCATTTCCCTGCCATCCAGACCTGCATGAATGGGCGTTCATACGCCAAGTCTAGCACATTGCACAGGGTCGATTTCCAGTGTCGCCGCGCCCAGCGACCGGCCGGCCGAAGCGGCTTCGCCCCCGTCCAAAATGGAGCTATAAGGCCCTGCCCGCTGGACCAAAGTCCCCGTAGCTCAGCCGGATAGAGCAGCGGTTTCCTAAACCGGAGGTCGGAGGTTCGAATCCTCTCGGGGACGCCAGCAGGCAAAAGAAAAGGCCGGCGCGCTCTGGCGGCCGGCCTTTTGCGTTGGAAAGGCTGATTTACCCGGCGAATTCGTAGCGCTGGTCGACCGGATCCCAGACGTACTGGGTGACAACCGGCGTGCCGCCCACCGCGTCGTTGTTCCACAGGATGATGGTCGACACGTCGCGCTGGTCGAAGGTCATGCTGTTGCCCGCTCCGGCCCCGGCGATGATGTCCAGCCGGTACATGCTGCCGCCCGCGCCATCGATGTCGACAAGCTGCACCATGTCCGCGCCGTTGCCGGGGTTGTTGTCGTAGAGATCGTGATCGACCTCGAACACCCCGGTGCCGTTGCGCAGCTGGTCGGAGCCGGCCGTCAGTTCCGTCGTGTCCC
>JBFWYO010000151.1:0-4166 GCA_050186335.1 Alphaproteobacteria bacterium
ATGCGGTTGTCTCGAAAATCCATGATGATCGGCCTGGCCGTCATCGTCATCGCCGCAATCGCAGCCACACAGTATTCGGCATTGCGCGGCCTGCTCGGCGGTAAAGCGAACGCGCCGAGTGCTACCGCACCGACGCCTGCAGACGCTGCCATTTCGATCGACGTGGCGTCCGTAACCACTGGCGCGGTATCCACGACGGTAAATGCCGTCGGCAGCCTGCTCGCGGACAAGTCGGTCACCATTCAGCCGGAAATTGCCGGTATCGTTTCGAAAGTCGGCTTCTCCGAAGGCGGCCGGGTTGCGGCCGACGATATCGTGATTCAACTCGACAGCACGATCCTCGCAGCCGAGCTCGACCGCGCCGAGGCTGCCTTGGCGTTGTCGCAGCAGAACTACAACCGCGCCCAGACTCTGGCGGCGCAAGGCAGCGGCACGACGCGAGCGCGCGACGAAGCGGCGGCGGCGCTGAGCACGGCTCGCGCCGAACTGCAGCTTGCCAAAGCCCGCCTGGAGAAAGCCACCATCCGCGCGCCGTTCGCCGGTATCGTCGGCTTGAGCAACGTCACGCCTGGTCGTTTCGTGGCCGTCGGCGAGCGGATTGTCAATCTGGAGAGCATCAATCCGATCAAGGTCGATTTCCGCATTCCGGAAAATTTTCTGTCGCAGCTCAAGATAGGACAGACGATCGCCATTTCGGTCGACGCGTTCGCCAACGCAGCCTTTCAGGGCAACGTGTACGCCATGGACCCGCTGGTCGACGTTAATGGTCGGGCGGTTCGGTTGCGCGCGCGCATTCCCAACGAGGATGGCGGGCTCAAGCCCGGCTTGTTCGCGCGCGTGTCGCTGACCTTGGAGGAGCGGCCCAACGCGCTCCTGGTACCCGAGGCGGCGCTGGTGCCGCAAGGTAATGACCAGTACGTCTACCGCGTCGAGGACGGCAAGGCTCGCTCGGTGAAGATTCGCACCGGCGAGCGGCGCAATGCGCAGGTCGAAGTGCTGGAAGGGCTGTCCACCGGCGACGTGGTCGTGGTCGCCGGGCAACAGAAGCTCTTCGATGGCGCAGCCGTAAAGATCGAGAAGACCTTGCCGCCGCCGCGTCCCGCGGACGCAAAACAATAGTCCGGAGCGGAGGAACATGGGCATTTACGAGCTGTGCATCCGTCGCCCCGTTTTTGCTAGCGTCCTCAGCCTGTTGCTGGTGCTGGTCGGCATCGTCTCCTATGGTCGCCTGACGGTGCGCGAATATCCCAATATCGACGTGCCGGTGATCACGATCCAGACCACCTACCAGGGCGCATCGGCGGAAATCGTCGAATCGCAGGTTAGCTAGGTGCTGGAAGCTTCCATTGCCGGCCTTGAGGGCATCGAAATCCTGTCCTCGCGCAGCCGCTCGGAAGTCAGCCGCATCGTCGTGCGCTTCCTGCTGAACACCGACCCCGACGTGGCAGCGGGCGAGGTGCGCGACCGGGTGGCGCGCGTGCGCTCGCGCCTGCCCGACGAGATCGAGGAGCCGGTGATCGCCAAGATCGACGCCGATGCGCAGCCGATCATGTACATCGCTTTCACCAGCTCGACGCTGTCGTCGCTGGAAATGACCGATATCGCCGACCGCTACGTCAAGGATCAGATCCAGAACGTGCCCGGCGTGGCCGAGGTGACGATCTTCGGCGAACGCCGTTATGCTATGCGCATCTGGGTCGATCGCACCCGCCTGGCCGCTTATTCGCTGACTGTACAGGACGTCGAGAACGCACTGCGCCAGCAGAACGTCGAAATCCCGTCCGGCCGCATCGAAAGCACTGACCGCGAGTTCACCGTGCTCTCGCGTACTGGCCTGACGAGCCCGGAGGAGTTCGGTCGTATCGTGTTGGTGGACGCCGGCGGCCAGTTCGTGCGCCTGCGCGACGTGGCGAAGATCGAACTCGGCCCGCGCGACGAGCGCACGGTGACGCGCTTCAACGGCAAGCCAGCGATTTCCCTGGGCGTGGTCAAGCAGGCCACCGCCAATCCGCTCGACGTCTCGCGTGAGGTGCAGGCCAAGCTGCCGGCGATCATCCAGGGCCTGCCAAATGGCCTGGCTCTCGATGTCGCCTATGACACCTCGGTTTTCATCGATGAATCGATCAAGTCGGTTTACCACACCATCGTCGAGGCCGTGCTGCTGGTGGTGCTGGTGATCCTGATCTTCCTGCGTTCCTTCCGGGCGACGCTGATTCCGCTGGTGACGATCCCGGTGTCGCTGATCGCCACTTTCGGCGTCATGTATGCGGCGGGCTTCTCCATCAACACCCTTACCCTGCTTGCCATGGTGCTGGCGATCGGCCTGGTGGTGGATGACGCGATCGTGGTGCTGGAGAACGTCCACCGCTACATCGAAAGCGGCATGCGTCCCTTCGAAGCGGCCCTGAAAGGCACGCGCGAGATCGCCTTTGCCGTGGTCGCCATGACCATCACATTGGCAGCGGTTTACGCGCCCGTGGCTTTCACCACCGGGCGCACCGGCCAGCTCTTCATCGAATTCGCCATGACCCTGGCTGGCGCCGTGATCATATCGGGCTTCGTCGCTCTGACCCTGACGCCGATGATGTGCTCGCGCCTGCTCACGCACGGCGAGAAGCACGGCCGGATCTACAACATTCTCGAAATCGGGCTGGAGCGCCTGACGAGTGGCTATCGCCGCGCCCTTACCGCTTCGCTGTCGGTGCGAGGTGTTATGGTGCTGGCGTTGCTGATCGTCATAGCCGGCGGTTACGGACTTTTCACTCAGTTGAAGTCGGAACTCTCTCCAATCGAGGACCGTGGCGTTATTCTGCTCGTAGGCGAAGCGCCGGAAGGCTCAACCATCGGCTATACGGCCAGCTTCGCGCGCCAGTTCGAACCGCTCGTAGCAAATATACCCGAGGTTGGCTCCTATTTCGCCGTTGCCGGCAATCCGGAAGTCACCGACGCAACCTCGTTTTCACGACTAAAGAATTGGAACGATCGCAGCCGCACACAGCAGGAAATCGTGTCATCGATCACGCCGCAATTGTCGCAAATCACCGGCATGCGGGCATTCGCCAACAACCCGCCCTCACTCGGTCAGAATGCGCGCTCCAATCCGGTGATGTTCGTCATCGGGAGTTCGCGCAGCTACGAGGAATTGAACAAATACGCCCAGTTGCTGCTGGAGCGGGCGCGAAACAACGCCGGCCTGGCCAATGCCCGCATTGATCTGCGGCTGAACAAGCCGCAGCTTTCGGTCGAAATCGACCGCGACAAAGTTGCCGATCTCGGCCTGTCCGTTGAGATGATCGGGCGCACGCTCGAAACCTTCCTTGGCGGCAGGCAAGTGACGCGCTTCAATCGCGCGGGCGAGCAGTACGACGTGGTGGTGCAGGCTTCGGATGCCGATCGCCGCCGGCCGAATGATCTGAACGACATTTACGTGCGCGGGCGTCAGGGCGAGATGATCCAGATCTCCAATTTCGTGCGCGTCGTCGAGAACGTCGCGCCAAAGGAGCTGGCGCGCTTCAACCAGCTGCGCTCGGTCACTCTCTCCGCCACGCTGGCGCCAGGTTATTCGTTGGGCGAAGCACTCGAATTCCTCGAACGGGAATCGCAACAAGTCCTGCCCAACGACTTCCGCATCGACTACGTCGGCCAGTCGCGCGAGTTCAAGACCTCCAGCGACTCCGTGCTGCTGACGTTCCTGCTCGCGTTGGGCTTCATCTACCTGGTGCTGGCGGCGCAGTTCGAGAGCTTCCGCGATCCGCTGATCATCATGATCACCGTGCCGCTCTCCATGGCCGGCGCTTTTCTGGGCCTGCTACTGAGCGGCGGCACGCTTAACATCTACAGTCAGATCGGGCTGGTGACACTGATCGGACTGATCACCAAGCACGGCATCCTGATCGTCGAATTCGCCCGCCAAGGCATGGTGCGAGGCCTTAACCCGAAGGAAGCTGTGATCGAAGCGGCAACCTTGCGACTGCGGCCGATCCTGATGACCACAGGCGCCATGGTGCTGGGCGCCCTGCCCTTGGCGCTGGCGGTCGGTGCGGGTGCCGAAAGCCGGCGGCAAATCGGCTGGGTCATCGTCGGCGGCATGAGCTTCGGCACCATCCTGACACTGTTCGTGGTGCCGACCGTTTTCACGCTGCTCACGCGCGCGATAAGACCGGCGC
>JBFWYO010000152.1:0-4157 GCA_050186335.1 Alphaproteobacteria bacterium
AGGCATGCGTACGCTGGACGAAGAAGACCTCGAGGATGAAGTTCAGGCCCGGCCGCGTTCAGTGTTCACGGCTGCGCGGGCGCAGGGCGACGTTCAACGCATCCTCGAAGTGTATCGCCGCGCCGGCCGCTTCGCCGCGCAAGTTACGCCACAAGTGCGCGAGCTGGATCAAAACCGCGTCGATCTGATCTTCGAGGTCGACGAGGGTCCAGTCACCGGCGTGCGCGAGATCAACTTCATCGGCAACGACGCCTATTCGGATCGGACGCTCCGGGACGCCATCGTCACGTCCGAGTCGCGCTGGTGGAATTTCTTCAGCTCCAACGACAATTACGATCCCGACCGGCTCGAATACGACCGCGAGCAGCTGCGCCAGCACTACAACAACCGCGGCTACGCCGATTTCCGCGTTGTCTCGGCAGTGGCCGAACTGACGCCAGACCAGCGCGACTTCTTCATTACCTTCACCATCGAGGAAGGCGTCCGGTACGAATTCGGCGAAATCCGCGTTCAAACCGAACTCAACAGGCTTTCGGAGGAATTGTTGCTGGCGGCGGTGCCGATCCGGCGCGGTGCGGAATTCCGCGGCGACATGATCGAAGACTCGATCGACGCCATGTCCTACGTGGCCGGCACGGTTGGCTACGCGAACGTCGATATTGTGCCGAATGTGGAGCGCGATCGCGAGAACCGCGTGGTCAACATCACCTTTGAGGTCAACGAGGGTCCGCGGGTCTTCATCGAACGCATCGATATCGTCGGCAATACTCGCACGCTGGACGAAGTGATCCGCCGCGAGATGCGCGTGAATGAAGGTGATGCGTTCAACCGCGTGCTGCTCGACCGCTCACGCCAGCGCGTGCAGTCGCTCGGTTACTTCGAGTCCGTCAACATAGAGGACAGCGACGGCTCTTTGCCCGACCGCGCGGCGGTCACGGTGACGGTTGAGGAACAGAGCACGGGTGAACTCGCGTTCGCGGCCGGCTACTCATCGAGCGAGAACTTCCTGCTCGACGCTTCGATCACTGAGCGGAACTTGCGAGGGCGCGGCCAATTCCTGCGCTTGCGCGCCGCAACAAGCTCACAGCGCCAGCAATTGGATCTGCGTTTCACCGAGCCGCGCTTCATGGGCCGCGAAGTTTCGGCTGGTTTCGACCTCTACACGCTTCGTACCGACTTCCTTAGCCAGTCTTCGTTCGAGAACCAGTCGACGGGCCTTGGCCTGCGGGTCGGCTTCCCGATCGCTGACCGCACAAGTCTCGGCGCGATTTATTCGTTGGTGCAGGACGACACGGAAATCCGCGATTCCTTCACTGATCACGACAACAATCCGGCAACGCCGGCGGTTGAGCAATGTGATCCGGTCAATGTCACGCGGCCGATCCTCTGCGACCAGGAAGGAACCTTCATCACGTCGGTGCTGGGCTTCACGGTGAATTTCGACCGCCGTAACGACCCCATTTTCGCCACACGCGGATACGATCTGTCCTTCAGCCAGGATGTGGCCGGCTTGGGCGGAGAAGTGAACTACCTCCGCACCGAGGTCGAAGGCGGGCTCTATTACGGGCTTCCATGGCGCGGCTGGCGGCTCTCGGGCCGCGTGTCGGCCGGCTACATCATGGGGTGGGGTGGCGACGACGTCCGGATCAATGACCGCTTCTTCAAAGGCGGCGCTTCGTTCCGGGGCTTCGACGTCGCTGGTGTCGGCCCGCGTCAGTTGCTTGTCGATGACGCTACGGGCCTGGTTGTGGCGGAGGGTGATGCTCTGGGCGGCAACGCATTCGCAATTGGCACCGTTCAACTCGACGTGCCGTTGCCGGTGCCGGAGTCGTTCGGTCTGGGCGCTGCGCTGTTCACTGAGTTCGGCACGCTCGGCACCGTTGATTCCGCCAACCGCCGCGTTGTCGATATCTCCGGACCAAACCGCTTGGTGGTTGAAGACGACGCCAGCTTGCGTGCGGTCGCCGGCCTCTCGGTGTTCTGGGATTCGCCGTTCGGTCCAGTGCAGTTCGATTTCGCACAACCGCTCGAATACGAAGAGTACGATCAACTCGAAGAGTTCCGGTTTTCAACCCGGACCCGTTTCTAAGGAGAAGGCGCGTTATGCGTTTAGTGAGTTCAATCTGCGCCGCGGCGATCGTCGCCGTGGCGGTCGTCGCGACGCCGGATGCCTCTGCGCAGCGTAATCGCAACAACGCGAGCACGGTCGTCGTAGTGGACTATCAGCGGCTGCTTTCGGAATCAGCGATGGGCCGCGACATGGCCACCAAGCTGCAGCAAGTCCGTACTCAGATCGGCGGCGAAGCCCAGGCGTTGGGCCCAGAAGGCCAGTCCATCGAAGCTGAACGCCAGCGGCTGATTCAGGCGACGCGCAACATGAGCCCCGAGCAGATCCGCAACAGCTCCACCTATGCGCCGCAGTTCCAGGCGCTTGAGGAGCGGCTGCAGCAGTTTCAGGTGCGTGGTCAATCTCTCGAAGGCGACATGCAGTGCACGCAGCTGATCGCGCTTCGCGATTTTGACCGTGCCATTTCGCCGATCATTCGCAGCGTGATGGAGCAACGCGGCGCCGGCGTCGTGCTCGACGCCCGCAACGTGCAGCTCACCTTGCCCACGTTCGACATCACGACCGCCGTGATCCAGCAAATGGATCAAAGCGAGGCGACCCGGACCTCTACCGTCGCTCGTCGCCCGGTGGCGGAGTGCCAGAACGCGGCCGCAGCGCCGGCTGGCCAATAGATTCATGCGGTGACATTCGCCGGCCGTTGCGCCAGCATGGCGGGCGTATGATCGACCTAAGGTTCTATAAAGCGCTCGGGCCGGTGACGGTCCGGGCGCTTGCGCCATCTATGGAGATCGGCGGCGATCCCGATCGCGCGCTGACGGGTGTCTCGTCAGCGCAAAGTGCGGGACCAGGCGACCTCTGCTACCTGGAGCCGAAGAAGGGCGCCGGCGCGCTTGAGCGCGCGCCAGGCGCTTGCATCGTCACGCCGGCGCTGGCGCACCTCGCGCCGAACGCCGGTGCGCTCATCCTGTCGGATAGGCCGCGCGGGACATTCGCGCGGCTGGCGTCGCTTTTGATCCAACCGCGCGGATTCGAAACGGGCGCGGCCGCCGTGGATCCGAGCGCACGACTAGAAGACGGCGTCGTCATCGCTCCCGGCGCCGTCGTCGGTCCTGATGTGCAAATAGGCGCTGGTGCTGTGATTGGTCCTAACGCGGTGATCGGCCCCGGTGTGACCATAGGCAGGCGGACGCAGATCGGCGCGCGGGCGACGGTGTTCTTCGCGCTCGTTGGCGATGACGTGACAGTGTTGGCCGGCGCGGCGATTGGCGAGCAGGGGTTCGGCGTGGCCGGCGACGCGTCCGGTCCGGTCGACGTGCCGCATCTCGGTCGCGTGGTCGTTCAGGACCGGGTCACGATCGGCGCCAATTCATGCATCGATCGCGGCGTCTTCGACGACACCATTATCGGCGAGGGGGCAAAGATCGATAATCTCTGCCACGTGGCCCATAACTGCGTCATCGGTCGCGGCGTGCTGATGGCCGCCTTTGGCGGCATTTCCGGCTCGACCAAGATTGGCGACGCGGCGACGTTGGGCGGACGCGTAGGCGTGGCGGATCATCGCGCTATCGGAGCAGGCGCGACGCTTGCGGGCGGGGCCGCAGTGTTCCAAGACGTGCCGCCGGGTGAAGTTTGGAGCGGCTATCCGGCAAAGCCGCTACGCAAATGGCTGCGCGAGGCAGCCTGGCTGGCCCGCAAGGCAGGGGCGCGCAATGAAGGCGAATGATCTGACCGAGCAGCAGAAAACCAGCGATGATGTGATCGAGATCGGCGAAATCCTGCGCCGGTTGCCGCATCGCTATCCGTTCCTGCTGATCGACCGCGCCGTGGAGTACGTCCCGAACAAGTCGATACGCGGCATCAAGAACGTGACGATAAATGAGCCGTTCTTTCCGGGCCATTTTCCCGGAGCGCCGGTGATGCCGGGCGTGCTGCAGATCGAGGCGCTGGCCCAAACGGGCGCCGTGCTGATGTCAAAGACGCTCGAGGCGGATATCACTAAACACCTGATCCTCTTCATGTCGGTCGAAAACGCACGCTTCAAGCGTCCGGTGATGCCCGGCGACACGATGGAGATGGTGGTCGAGGTGCT
>JBFWYO010000153.1:0-4127 GCA_050186335.1 Alphaproteobacteria bacterium
CACCTCGTCGAGCCGCAAGCCATAGTCCTCGACGTAGTTTTCGGTGTTCTGCCACTGCTGCCAGATGCGCGAATCCACCGGAAACGTCATCCTGGCTCGCAGGTCCGGCGAAAGCTGCCGTAGCAGCGCGTCGACCGCGGTGAGCATCGCGTCGGTCGGAGCGTCGCCCGGCTCCAGCGAGAACAGACCGGGACGGACGGTTCCGTCGGTGGTGATGCCCTTGAACGGCGCCTCGGCGAGCTTCGCCCAGGTTCCGAACAGATCGCCGGCGCGCGGGCTTTGCAGCCGGACCGCGGTATGGGCGCGCGGCGTCGGACCGGAGATCCGCGACTGCCCCGGCAGGGGAACGAAGGGGCGGAAATCGGCGCGGCTCATCGGGCGTGCTCCATGGCATTGCGCAATCTCCACAGGATGCACCGATGAGTGAACCTCGGTCAAAGCCGTTCGCCGCCCGACGGCGGCCGCCGGCACGGGGAACACTGTCGCGTGTCGAAGGCGGATGCGATTTTGCAGAGGCGATGAGCGCGGCCACTCATTCGCGCCGAGGCAAATGCCGGCGATGCTACGGCCAGCGATGGCGATACTTGATCGCCGCGACGAGCGCAAAGGACACGGCGATGGTCGCCGCCGTGAACAGGGCGGTCGTTGCAGCCTGCCACGGTCCGTGATCCTTCACCACTGCAGCCGCGATCAGAAGCGTGCTGATCGCAAGGATCGCCGGTATCTCGAACCTGAGCAGAAAGCTCTCCGGAGTCTTCGTCATGGCAGGCCTCCGTTGCTGGTCGACGCTCGCATCATGGCACCGCCGCCGCCGGCCGCGTGTGAGGCGGCTCACACAACCGACAACGAAAGGAAAAAGGACCCCGGCACATGGAAGGTCCGGGGCCCTTGGAGTTGGGAGGAACTGCTCAGGGATGACCTGGAGCCTGATTCGCAGCGTAGGGAAGGGCGGGCGCGCCGTATGTGAAGTTGCTCACATATGGCAAAGTTTATCCCCCGAATCGCTGGTGTCCCGATTCCGATGCCTGCCCGCCCTGCAAACGGCCAAGCGCCCCCCGACCAGCCGCCCGCTCCATCCGGCGCGCGGCGGGCGTCCGCAGCAACCCTCAAGGCGGAAATCGAAATGCTGCAGGCGAAAATCGCCGAGCTCGAAGGGCTTGTCGCCGATCGCCGGACGGCGTTTCATGCGGCCGGCGAGCGCGACCGGGCCGAGCGCCTGTTGGCCGAGCTCTTGCGCATGACCGCCGACTTGATGTCGGCGCGCGAGGCGTCCGCCCGGCTTGCAGACGAACTCTCCGCGCTGCGGTCGCAGCGGTATTGGCGTCCCTGGTGGTGGCGGATGCTGACCGGCTGATCAGTCGCGCCGGCCGGTAAAGCGCGCGTGGAACGGATCGGCCGGTGCGAGGCTGGGTGGCGTGTTAGCCGTCAGACTGGTGCCGTTCATCAGGTCGAGGCCGTGTCCGAGGTTGAGCGCAGGCGCCGCGACGGGTTTCACGCGCGCCGTTCTGAACCGGAGTTGCGACGGCGCGCTGGACTGCGATCTGTCCGCCGAATCGGCCGGTGGCGCCTTGACTGCTGACGGCTCGACCGACGGCGGCTCGACCGACGGCGGCTCGACCGGTGGCGGCGCGACCGCGACAGGTCCGCGCTTCTCGGCAGCAGGAGATGTTGACGGCGTCGACCGTGCGTCATTTCGCTCTTTGGTCGGCCAGCGGAGCTGCGATTTCGGCGGTATGTCGCCAGTCTTCAGAAACCAGCACTTGCGGCCATCGATCGTCCGCCAGAAATACCGTGCTCCGACTTTGGGTTCGCCCGGTGCGCTCATACAATCGATCATCGCCCACGCCGACGAGCTGCCGAGCGAGCTCCCAAGGGAGCAGCAGATCGACACAAGGATGACGGCGTTGATCCGATTGGCGACAGCGGCAGCAGCGCGCATGCGCTTCATGTGCCTCTCCCCTCCGTGACGGACCACATGCCATTGGAATACGGCGCCACTGAGGTTCTTGCGCCGGCAAATCTTTACCTCTCGTTAGGCTTGATGCGCGCCAACGGGACCGCTTGGCGCGGCCCGATGACAGGCTCGCGAAGCAATCCAGCATCGCACCGTGCGCTCCGGATTGCTTCGTCGCTTCGCGTCTCGCAATGACGCTGATTGGACTTCCGGCTCACGCGAGCGCGTCAGCCGACCAGGAAGTGAAGCCGCACATTGAGGTCGGTCTCCCAGCCGATGAAGCCGCGGACGCGAACTTCGTTGTTGCCGGGCACGACGTTGTGGACCTCCATGCTGGCGGCGCCCTGGAACGGACGCACCTGACCGCCGATCAGGCCGACTTCGCAGATCGACACCATCACGACGCTCGACGGCGTGCAGCCGGGGATGTTCCACCTGGTATCGAATCCGTGGTGATCCCTGAAGTCGCCAACGCGCAGGATCGCCCGCGCTTCGGCGCCGCTACGGCCCTCGCGCGTCGCGGCCTGGGTGTCGTAGGCTTTGGTGTCGGCAATCTTCGGGGACTGTGCGGTGGCTTCTAATGTCGTCATCTGCAAACCTCCTGATTGCTGCGACCACGCCGGTCGCGCCGTCACCAATAGCGTCGGGGAGGCTTGGGCCGGTGTGAGGCAGCTCACAGTCGGTTCGCGGAAGGCTAGAGGTCGCCCGGGATTGACGCACGTCAATTCGACCGTCGGTCGCGCGGAGTAATGGAGCATTCCGGCGGGCGCAGACGAGCCCCGTGGAAGCATCGCGGTCAATACAGCGAGCCAGAACATGAATTGCATCGACGCGTCGACTGGATCTTGGAGTCGCATGATCGCGATCGGTGCGGTCGCCACGGCGGCGATCGTGCTTGGCAGCAGCGTTGTCGATGCGCGAACCGAACGCACCGTCCGCGTCGGCAACGCATTCGACTTCCAGCTCGATGGCAATCCGTCGACCGGCTATCGCTGGCAACTGAACAAAGTCACATCCAGCGGACTGGACATCGTTCGGGTCGAGTCGCTCGGCTACCAGAGCAAGCCAAGCGCCGGCAAGGTCGTGGTCGGGCAGCCGGCACCGTTCGTTTTCCGGATCGCCTGCGTCAAGGCAGGCTTTGCACATTTGATCTTCGATTACGTGCCACCATCCGGTCAGGCGGCGAACAAGTCGCACGAAACGTGGGTACGATGCGAATGATGCTCCAATAGCTTTCAGGATATCGCGGGGGTCGGCCGGGTCGAGGCGGGAAGCCCCGGTACGCTCGAGGCGGGGGGATCGGGGTGCGTACCGGGGCTCTGTTCGTGATGCACGCGTGGGGGCGACGTTCCGTGCATCACTGTCGCGAAATATGCTGGCGAGATTCCAACAATTCGTTCGGCATTTGAACGAAAAATGGCGGATCGGATTTGCCTCGGCTTAACCATGGGGCGGCGCCGAATTGCACGCGAAGCGCGGGCCTTGACTCCCGGGCAATCGCTTTGTCATTCGGGCAACCCGGAATGATGTCGACCGACGGCCTGATCGTGTCAGACCAGCTCCAGCGCCACAGCGCGCGCTTCCGGCACGACGTCGTGATCGTAGAGCTTGCGGCGGAATTCGGCGTGGGCGGTGAGTTCGGCGTCGCGGGTCTTGATATCGGACTTGAGCGAATCGTAGCGCAGGCCGTTCTCGCGCGAACCGGATTGAACCTTCGCGGTCCGATCACGGCGGAGCCGTTCATAAGCGAGCAGCGCCGCCAGCACGGTGGTGCGATCGGTATTCGTCAGGATGGTGGCGAGCGCCATGCCGTCCTCGATCGATTGGTTGGCGCCCTGCCCAAGGTGCGGCAGCATTGCATGCGCGGCGTCACCGAGCAGCGTCAGCCGCCCCCGCGTCCACGTCGGCAGCGGATCGCGGTCGTACAGCGCCGTGCGGAACGTGGTCTCGACCTTGGCCAACAGATAGCCGATGCGCGGATCCCAGCCGGCGAACTCCCGGCGGAGCGCGTTGGGATCGCCGGCGGCCGACCATGACTCCTTCGTGGCTTCGTCCTCCGGCACGAAGCCGACGAAATTGATGAGCGTGCCGGCGCGCATCGGAAAGGCCAGGAAGTGCCTGCCCTTGCCGAGCCACATCGTCCAGCTTTGCTTCGGCCAGTCCAGATCGGAAG
>JBFWYO010000154.1:0-4123 GCA_050186335.1 Alphaproteobacteria bacterium
TGCGGCGCTGCGCCGCCTCGATCGCGCCGGGAACGGTCAGTCCGTGGATCATGCTGCCAAGCACCGCGAGATACATCGCGTAGCTGGTGTTGAACACCTTCCATTCCGAGCTGATGCCGGGCTCGACCAGCAGGTGGTGGGCCGATGCGAGTTGCAGGAACAGGATGTAGAGCAGGAACGCGGTGCGGCTCACCTTCTCCGACAGCGGCTGCGCGCCGACCGTGAGCGCGGCGATGGCGTACCACAGCGCGACGTGAGCGGAGACGTTGATCTGCTGGGATGCATGCCCCATGCCCCACCAGACGACCTTGTAGATCAGCGGATCGATATTGCTGATGAGGCCGAGCGACCACAGCCAGGTCGGGAGCAGGATGATCGCGCCCGAGGCGATGGTGAAGACCGCGATGATCGCCGCGGTGATGGCGCCGAACGTGACCAGCGGCACCGAGCCTTCGTAGGTGCGTTCCTCCTTGGCGATCACGAGCGTCGCGAAGAAAATCCCGACGCCGACGAGGGCGCCGACCGCGAACAGGATCAAGCCCAGGTAGAAATGCGACGAGGCCTTCAGCGGCGGATAGGACGTGAACATCACCGTCGAATCGCCTTGCAGCACGGCGACGTTTGCCATCGCGGCGCCGACCACCATCATCGCGAAGCCGATCCAGGCGAGCTTCGGCGCCGCAATCCGGCTGTTGAGCAGGACCGCCGAAGCGAAGTACAGCACCGCGATCTCGAAGAAGATGATCTAGAACAGCAGCACGTTGGCGCCGTGTCCGGTAAGCACGAGATAGAACCACTCGGCCGGCAACAGGTGCACGGCAGGCCAGCGCGTCAGCGCCACCAAAAGACCGAACAAGCCGCCGACCGCGAGGAAGATCACTGCGGCCACCGCATTGGCGATGATCAGCCGCTGTGCCGCGAGATCGACTCTCAGCTTGGTGAACGGACAGGAGCGGAATTGCGGCCGATAGCCGGTAAGGGCACGTCCGGCAGCAGCGTCAATGCTGGTCATGGCGTTGTCCTATTTCGCGCCGCGTTCGACGACATAGATCTTGCCGGTCATCTGGTGATGGCCGATGCCGCAGAATTCGTTGCAGACGATTCCGAACTGTCCGGCCTGATCGGGGGTGATCGTCAGTACGTGCTCGTAGCCGGGGTGGACCTGGATGTTGATGTTGATCGGCTGAAGCGAGAAGCCGTGCTGCCAGTCGATCGAGGAGAGGTGCAGCCGGTAGCTTTGGCCCTTCTCCAGCTCGAGCACCGGCCACCATTCCCAGAGCTTGCCAAGCATGTAGATGTCGGCGCCTGCCGGCGGCCGCACCACGGGAACCCCGGTCTTGGCCTCTTCGCGGACCTTGTATTGCTCCGCAAAGGCTTCGGTCCGCGCCGCGTAGGTATCGGGAAGGATCCGATAGGCCTCGTTGGCGAGGTTCTGTTTGCCGACGACGTGCCACGCGATCATCGTGGCGAACATCGCAAGACCCCACAGGAACGCGAGTCCGGTCCAGACCAGTTCGACGCGCTCGACCTTCTCTTTCCACCAGAGGCGCTGGGCGGGAGGTGTGACGGCCATGGTTTCAGCTCCTGATCCTTCGTCTCACTTCGCGATCGGGATCGACGCGACTTCCATCACGCCCCACAGCGTGTAGAGCACTGTCGGGATCGCGACGCCGAGGAAGAGCAGAAGGAAGGGGTTGTCGAGCACGCGCTGCATGAACGGTACAGGCTCCGGCGGATCGCTCTCGGCTCGCTGCGTTTCGGTCGGGGGCATCGGCAATCCTCCAATTGGCTCCAGTGAGCGCGCCTCGAATGATATGCGGCGCTGCGCCATGGCACTTGACTTCAATCAAGTGGGCATCGGCTGTGCCGTGGAAGATTTCGCGCCGGTCAAAAATCCTCGCCAGCGAATCGCAAGGAAATGCGCTTGACGGCTCATGCACGGGATCGGATCGTGAAAGCCGTGATGCTCGGAGCGACAATCCTGTTCGCCGCGGCCGTGATCGCCTTTGCCGCGCGATCCGATATCAAGCGGCAGAGCAAGCTTGCGCAGGTGACGGTCATCTATGTCGGCGCCGACGACTGCGCACCGTGCCGCATCTGGCGGCGCGACGGGCTACCGGCTTTCTCCGCTTCTTCCGAGTTCAAGCGTCTCACCTATCGCGAGGTCACCGCGCCGAGGCTGTTCGAGCTGCTCGACGACAAGCATTGGCCGAATGATCTGCGCGGCTATCGCGCCACTTTGGACAAGACGGGCGGCGTTCCGCTCTGGTTCGTCGTCGCGAACGACAAGACGGTGCTCACCGCGCGCGGCCTGCGCGAGTGGAGCGAGGTGGCTATGCCGAAGATCAGGTCAATGCTGGATTGATGCGCGACGCCGTCCGTCCGGGCCGACGCGCTTGACCGATGTCAAGAAGCGTCGTGGCGAAGCTGCGCTATCTGGATGTGCAACGCATAGCGGTCGCCGTTCTGGCGCTGCGTCGGAAGAGGGGGATTTAGATGCTCGGCAGATTGACGATCGCGGCCGCCATGTTCGGCATGGCGGCTTGCGCGGCAAGCGCGCAGGACCTTGCGGCCGGCGCGACGTCGTTCAAGAAGTGCGCGCCTTGCCACGACGTCGGACCGAGCGCGAAGAACAAGGTAGGTCCGCTGCTCAACGGCCTCGACAAGCGTACGAGCGGCACCGTCGAAGGCTACAACTACTCCGCAGCCAACAAGAAAGCGGCGATCGTTTGGGGCGAAGCGACATTTTTGGAGTATATCCGCGATCCTAAAGGCAAGGTCCCGGGTACCAAGATGGTATTTGCAGGCATCAAGAACGAGAACGAAGCCAAGAATCTGTGGGCCTATCTCGCGCAATTCCAACGCGACGGCAAAACCAAATAGCCGGACAGGATGCGGCAACGCGCAAGCTGCTCCCCGCTGCCGGCGCTGCAGAGGCCGGCGCGGGGCGAAGCCACAGGCGACGACAGCAATCCCGGCCTCCCGGGCGGAGGAATTTGCGCCAGATCAACGCGGCTCGCACCTGAACCGGCAAGGAAATTCCGTGTTCTGGAGCTTGCCACATGTCCATGCCCGCCGCCTTGAAAAGCCGTCGCGAATACGCCGGACCCGCGCTGTTCTCCTATGGCTTCAGGCCGTTCTTCCTGGCCGCGGGCGTATGGGCCGTGATCAGCCTTCCGCTCTGGCTGCATCAGTTCTTCGGCGACATCTCGCTGCCGACCCATTTGGCGCCGTTGGATTGGCATGTTCATGAAATGCTGTTCGGCTATGTCGCTGCAGCCGTTGCCGGCTTCCTGCTGACCGCCATACCGAACTGGACCGGGCGCCTGCCCGTCAACGGCTGGCCGCTGGCCGCCCTTGCCGCGCTGTGGCTTGCCGGGCGCGTCGCGCTGTTCTTTTCGGCAAAGATCGGCGGAGCGCTTGCCGCGACCATCGACGTCGCGTTCCTGGTCGTCCTGGCGGGCGCCGCCGCGCGCGAAATCATCGCCGGCAAGAACTGGCGCAATCTGCGCGTGCTCGGCGTCCTGTCCGTGCTCGCGCTCAGCAACGTCGTTTTCCATGCGGAGGTGCTGATTCAGGGCGCGGCGAATTACGGCACGCGCCTGGGCCTGGCCGCCGTGATCCTGCTGATTTCGCTGGTCGGCGGCCGCATCGTACCGAGCTTCACCAACAACTGGCTCGCGCGGAACAATCCGGGTCGGCTGCCGATCCCGTTCTCCCGTTACGACATGGTCGCCTTTGCCGCCGGAGCCGTCGGGCTGATCGCGTGGATTGCTGCGCCGGCAAACTCGGCGACCGGCGTCCTCCTGCTCTTGGCCGGCTTGTTGCACACCGGCCGTCTCGCCCGCTGGGCAGGGGACCGTACCGTAGCGGACCGGCTCGTGCTGGTGCTGCACGTCGCCTATGCCTTCGTGCCGTTCGGCTTCGTGCTGCTCGCGGTGTCAACGTTCACGCCCGCGGTGCCGCCGACCGCCGGCATCCACGCGTGGACCGCCGGGTCCATCGGCCTGATGACGCTGGCGGTGATGACGCGGGCCACGCTCGGCCACACCGGCCGGCCGCTGCACGCGGGCGTGGCGACGCAACTGATCTACGCGCTGATCTTCTGCTCGGCGATCTTGCG
>JBFWYO010000155.1:0-4038 GCA_050186335.1 Alphaproteobacteria bacterium
CCCATGCGGGAACGGGAAGCCGCTCGGCTACGCATGAAGCTGATGGCCGCGGTGATCGGTGCGCTGGCCTGCGCCACCGGACTGCTGCTGTTCTTCGCCAAGTTGAGCAACGACTATGTCCGGCAGCTCGATTTCCGTACCGCCGAACTGGAAAACGAAGCCCGGCGCCGCCGGGAATCTGAAGCGACCCTGATCCAGGCGCAGAAGATGGAGGCCGTCGGCCAGCTTACCGGCGGCATCGCGCACGATTTCAACAACATGCTGACGGTGATCATCGGCAATCTCGAAACGTTGCAGCGCCGTCTCAAGCACATGCAGACCGAGAACGACGGCGGAGACAAGCTCGCCGTCCTGACCAAACCGGCCGACCTTGCCCTGCAAGGCGCGCGCAACGCCGCCAAGCTGACGCACCGGCTGCTGGCGTTTGCCCGCCGCCAGCCGCTCGCCCCGGTCCAGCTCGACCTCAACAAGGTGGTGAGCGGGATGTCGGAACTGCTGCGCCGGACGGTGGGAGAAACCATCGTCTTCGAAACGGTGCTTGGCGCCGGGCTGTGGCGAACATTCGTCGACGCCAATCAGCTCGAAAACGTGCTGCTCAATCTCGTCGTCAACGCCCGCGACGCGATGCCGAACGGCGGCCATCTCACCATCGAGACTTCCAACGCCTACCTGGACGACGCCTATGCGGCGCGTTTCGACGATGTCATTCCCGGTCAGTACCTGCTGCTGAGCGTCACCGATACCGGCACCGGCATGCGCCCTGAATTGCTCGCGCGGGTGTTCGAGCCGTTCTTCAGCACCAAGGGCGACCAGCAGGGCTCTGGTCTCGGCCTGGCGATGGTGCATGGCTTCGTCAAGCAGTCCGGCGGACATATCCGCATCTACAGCGAGCTCAATGAGGGCACCTCCATCAAAATCTATCTGCCGCGGATCAAGGCGGCGGAAGCCGCCGCCAATCCGGAGGAATTGCCGGAGCGCGACCCGCGCGTGGAAACCGCGGCGCACCGCTCGGAAACCGTGCTGGTCGTGGAGGACAACGACGACGTCCGCCGCTACGCCCAATCGGCCCTCGACGAGCTCGGCTACACCGTGTTGCAGGCGCGCGACGGCGCCGAGGCGCTGCGGATCATCGAGGACGGAGCGCGCGTCGACCTGCTGTTTACCGACGTGGTCCTGCCCGGCGGGATGAACGGCCGCGAGCTCTCAAGGCAAATCCTGCAGAAGCGGCCGACGTTGCCGGTGCTGTTCACGACCGGCTATACGCCGAATGCGATCGTGCATCACGGCCGCCTCGATCCCGACGTGCAATTGCTGTCGAAGCCCTACACCCAGACGGACCTGTCGCGTAAAGTCCGCATGATGCTCGACCGCTGACTTATACCCGGCGCAGCAAACATTGAGCCGTCATGCGCGGGCTTGACCCGCGCATCCGTCAAAAGAGTCGTTTCAACAAGATGGATGGCCGGGTCAGCCCCGGCGCTAACCTCAATCCGGGAGGTGCGGCTCGTCGGGCGCGACGGTGTTGTCGTACACTACGTATGCGGCGATCAGAAACGGCGTCGCCAGGAAGGTGCCGAGCGGGCCCCATAACCAGGTCCAGAACGCCAGCGAGACGAATGTGGCGAGCGGGCTCAGCGTCAATTGCCGCCCGATAATGCCCGGCGTGATCACGTGCCCCTCGACGGTCGCGAACGCGACGAACATCGCCGGTGCCAGGAACGCCGCGGGCAGCGTCGGCAGCGCGATGACGCCCAGCACGAACAGCAGAATGACGACGATCGCCGGCCCGACATAGGGGAGGAAATTGAGCAGCGCAGCCACCACCCCCCACAGCACCGGATTGGGCAGGCCGACCACGAAGGCGATCAGCCCCGCTGCCAGACCCACGCCGAGATTCACCACACTCACGACCTTCGCATAGCGCGTGAGGTTCTCCTCGATCTCATTGAGGATGCGCAGCACGCGCAGGCGGTTGTCCTGGCCCTCGAACTTCAGCACCAGGAATTGCCGCTGCCGGTTGCGCGACAGCAGCAGAAAAAACAGCATGCCGAAGAACACCACGAGCTGACCGACCGCCGGCGTCAGCCATTCCAGCACCTGCTTCAGGATAGTGCCGGGAGAAAGTTCGAGTTTCGGCGGATCGGCGACGGTGCCGAAGATCGTCGCGAGCGAAATCTGCAACTCGCGCCAGGCGGCGATCGGCCGATCGAAGAACTCGGCCTTGGCCTTGAGCGCGGCGGCGATCTCGGGAGCGCGTTCGGCCCAGCCGGACACGACGCCGCCCAGCATCACCAGGCCGACATTGAGCACGACCAGCACGGCGACGACCACGACCGTGGCGAACACGGCGCTCGGGATGCGCAGACGCGACGCATGCGCGGAGAGCGGCGCGAACAGGATGCTCACGACGATGGCGGCCACGATCGGCGCGATCAACGACCGCGCCAGATACAGGAATGCGACGAACAGCAGGAGAAGGATGCCGGCAATGAACACCGGCTGCGCGCCGCGCCAGAACGGGCGCGGGGCGGATTGCACCTCGTCCGCGACGCGCGATTTCCCCGGGCGGGGATCGGTGGTCATGCTGTCCATGGACTCAATTCACGCGCCGGCAGTCATGGGACGGTCGCCGCGGCGGCGCCCGACGTCCCGAGCTGCGATGTTCTCAAGTGTGCGCTTTCACAAGTCGCCGCCGGGCAAGAAGTTCCTTCCGCCATTCGGCGCGCGCCTGGTCATGAGGAACCGAGCCCAGCCGGGCGGACTTGAAAGGTGTCCGCCTCAACGTGGAACTCATGGCGATGGCAAATCCGGCGCTGCCCGCTCACCGGGCAACTTTAGCCCATGCTCGGCAGCCCGCTCGATCCGCCGGCAACGGCCGGTCAGGCGGCCTGCTGAGCAAATTCTTCTCGAAATTCTCTCACGCCGTCGCGCACGCCTCGGGTGCGCCGGCTGCGTTCCTCATCGCCACGCTGATCATCGTGGTCTGGGCGGTGAGCGGCCCGATCTTCGGCTACAGCGATACCTGGCAGCTTGTCATCAATACCGGCACGACCATCGTCACGTTTCTGATGGTGTTCCTGATTCAGAACACGCAGAACCGCGATACCATGGCGCTGCAGTTGAAGCTGTCGGAGCTCATCATCGCCATGAAGGGCGCCAAGGACAGCATCGCCACCATCGAGGACCTGTCCGAGGAGGAACTGGAGCAGTTGCACAAGCAGCTCTCGGACCGCATGCAGATGACCCGCGATGCGTTGAGCGACCGCAAGCACGCAAAGCAAACCGGGTCGTAGTGCGCCGCAAGGTCGCGGCCGAGGCCGCTGCAGCCGGATGTCACGTCTCGGCGTGACGATCCAGACCGTCGATCGCCTGGCGCAGTTCCTCGAAATCGTACGGCTTCGGCAAGATGATCAAGTCCTGCAGCGACTTGAGTGCACTGTCGAACGAAGCGGCGCCCCTGCCCGATGCGACAATGATCGGCAGTTGCGGATAGAGGCTGCGCAGCTCGGTCACCAGCGCCTCGCCGGGCAAATCGGGCAGGCCGAGATCGACCAGCGCGACATCGATCCGGTCCTTATTGTCCTGCGCCAATTGCAGCGCCTGCGCCGCGGAGGCGGCTTCCAGCACCTGGAATCCCAGTTCGTCGAGCGCATCCACGGCGACCAGAGCCACCAGCGGCTCGTCTTCCACCAACAATGCGCAACGATTTTTCTCAGGCGTCATCGACCACCAATCATTACGTCAAGAATCGTCGTTTCGCGCGGCGCGCGCAAATATGCCGCAACTCGCCAACAACGCCGCGGCCAATTCCCGGTTCCACTTTGCGGTACTCTAGCCGATCGCGCCTCGTCGCCGACCCGTAAGATGCGCGCTCGCATTCACGAATTTGCGATCCGTCGTCCGGATTTTCCGCGACTTTTCCGCGTGGGTCGGGCCCCTTCCGGAACCCGACGCGCCCCCAGTGCGTTTTCGAGACATACAAGCGAACAGCATCACAACAAGCGAACAGCATCACAGGAGAAACGACATGAATTGGGA
>JBFWYO010000156.1:0-3822 GCA_050186335.1 Alphaproteobacteria bacterium
CACGCGCCGCTGCGCAGCACCGATCCGATCCTGACCACCGCCTACATCATCCGCAACCACGGCTACCTGATTTACGACACGCTGTTCGCGATGGACGAAAATCAGAAGATTCAGCCGCAAATGATTGATAAATGGGCTATTTCTACCGACAAGCTGACCTACACTTTTACCCTGCGCGACGGGCTCAAGTGGCACGACGGCCAGGCGGTCACCGCCGAGGACTGCATCGCTTCGGTACAGCGCTGGGGCAAGCGCGATTCGATGGGCCAGAAGCTCATGGAATACACCAAGGAGATGAAACCGCTCGATTCCAAGACGTTCATGCTGACGCTCAAGGAGCCCTACGGCCTGGTGCTCGAATCGCTCGGCAAACCGAGTTCCAACGTGCCGTTCATGATGCCCAAGCGGATCGCCGACACGCCGGCCGACAAGGACATCAACGAACAGATCGGCTCGGGCCCGTTCCGCTTCGTCAAATCCGAGTTTCAGCCGGGCGTGAAGGCGGTCTACGAGAAGAACATCGAATACAAGCCGCGCGCCGAGAAACCGTCCTGGGTCGCCGGCGCCAAGATCGTCAAGGTCGACCGCGTCGAATGGGTCGTGATCGCCGATCCGCAGACGGCGGCCAACGCACTGGCCAAGGGCGAGGTCGATTTCTTCGAGCAGCCCGCGTTCGACCTGCTGCCCCAGCTCAAAAAGGCCCAGGGCGTCCTGGTCAAGGACCATAACAAGCTCGGCAACGGCGCATGGCTGCGCATCAACTGGCTGCAGCCGCCGTTCGACAACGTCAAGATCCGCCAAGCGATCCTGCATGCGGTGAACCAGGAGGATTACCTGGCGGCGCAGATCGGCGACCCGGATTTCTACCGCACGTGCGGCGGTTTCTTTCCGTGCGGCACCCCGTTCGGCTTCGAGGACGGCGCGCCGCAGATCGCCAAGCAGGCGAACCTCGAGAAGGCCAAGCAGCTGCTCAAGGACGGCGGCTACAAGGGCGAGAAGATCGTCGTGATGAGCCCCGAGGATCTGAAGAGCCTGACGCCGCTCGGGCCGGTCACCGCCCAGGCCCTGCGCAAGATCGGCATGAACGTCGAGCTGCAAAGCATCGACTGGGCCTCCGTCATCGTGCGCCGCGCCAAGAAGGACAATATCGACAACGGCGGCTGGCACATTTTCCACACGTTCTGGGTCGGCGCCGACCTGCTGAATCCGATCAACAACGCCGGGATCAATACCAAGGGCGACGGCGCGTGGTTCGGCTGGCCGAAGGACGAGGAGATCGAAAAGCTGCGCGACCGGTTCGCGCGCGAGACCGATCCCAACAAGCAGAAAGAGATCGCCTACATGATCCACAAGCGCGCGTACGAGATCGTGGTCTACGTGCCGACCGGCCAGTATCAGTGGCCGTACGCCTATCGCAGCAATCTGGTCGGCGTGCTCGACGCGCCGGCGCCGGTGTTCTGGAACATGGAGAAAAGATAGCCGCGGCGGGATGGCGCGGTGGCGCGTTTTCTGGCGCTTCGGCTGCTCGCCGCCATTCCCGTCATGGGCGTGGTGGCGATCGTCGTCTTCGCGCTGCTGAGGCTCAGCGGCCGCCCGGGGGCGCTGCTCGCGGGCGACGCCGCAACGCCCGAGCAGATCGCCAAGATCAACGCCGATCTCGGGCTCGACCGGCCGCTGGTCGAGCAGTTCCTGCTGTGGATCGGAAATCTACTGTCGGGCGATCTCGGTTACTCGTTCCACTCGCGTATCTCCGTCGCCAAACTCATTGCCGACCGCATCGAGCCGACGCTGTCGCTGGCCGCGACGACCCTGCTGTTCAGCATCGCGATCGCCGTGCCGATGGGCGTGATCGCAGCCTGGCGGCACGGCCGCGCGGCGGATACCGGCGTCATGATCTTCGCCGTCATCGGCTTCTCGGTGCCGGTGTTCGTGCTCGGCTATTTCTGGGTTTTCGTGTTTTCGATGAACCTGGACTGGCTGCCGGTCCAGGGCTTCGTTCCGATCGGCAAGGGATTGGGCGAATTCCTGCGCCATCTCGCACTACCCACGCTCGCGTTGTCCGCCATTTACATCGCGCTGGTCGCACGCATCACGCGCACCTCGATGCTGGAATCGCTGTCGCAGGATTATATCCGCACCGCATACGCCAAGGGCGCCTCGACCTTCGCCGTGCTGACCCGCCACGCGCTGCGCAATGCCGCCGTGCCGATCGTCTCGGTGATCGGCATCGGACTGGTGCTGCTGGTCGGCGGCGTCGTGGTGACCGAAACCGTGTTCAACATTCCCGGCATCGGCGGGCTGATCGTGGACGCGATCCTGGGCCGCGACTATCCGATCATCCAGGGCGTGCTGCTGCTGCTCGCGCTGGTCTATGTGATGATCAACCTGTTGATCGATTTTCTCTACACGCTGCTCGATCCGAGGATCCGGTATTGAACCCGGACCGGCGCATCGCCTGGCGTAAACTGCTCGGGCATCCGGGCGTCATGGTCGGCGGCGTGGTGCTGTTGGTGTTTCTGCTGATCGCGTTCGCGGCGCCGTTGATCGCGCCCTACGATCCGATTCAGTTCACGCCGCGCGCCCGGCTGCGCCCGCCTTCGGCCGATTACTGGCTCGGCACCGATCGCTACGGCCGCGACATTCTCAGCCGCGTGATCTACGGCGCGCGGGTGTCGCTGTTCGTCGGCGCGACGTGCGCCGCGCTGGCGGTGTTCATCGGCATGATCGTCGGCCTGGTCGCCGGCTACCTGCGGGCGCTCGACGGCGTCCTGATGCGCATCATGGACGGCATCATGGCGATCCCCGGCGTTCTGCTGGCGATCGCGCTGGTGACCATTTCCGGCGCCACGCTGGGCACGGTCATTCTGGCCATCTTCGTACCCGAAATTCCGCGCGTGGCGCGCCTCGTGCGCAGCGTCGTGCTCAGCATCCGCGAAGAACCCTACGTCGAAGCGGCGGTCGGTCTTGGCACGCCGACCCGGTTGATCCTGTGGCGTCACATCATGCCGAACACCGTGCCGCCGATGATCGTGCAGGCCACCTACATCGCCGCCGCGGCGATCCTGACCGAAGCCCTGCTCAGCTTCATCGGCATGGGCTTGCCGACCGAACTGCCGTCGTGGGGCAACGTCATGGCCGAGGGCCGCGAATTCTTCCAGCGCGCGCCGTGGATCATCCTGTTCCCGGGCGCCACGCTGGCGCTCGCCGTGCTCGCCATCAACATTCTCGGCGACGGTCTGCGCGACACGCTCGATCCGCGCCTGGCCAGACGGCTCGGAGGCCTGGCGTGAGCGACCTTTTGCGCGCATTACCGCCTTCCCGATCGACCCTCCGCACGCGGCGCAGGCGCCGGACTCGGTTGCGTCATGACTGACCGCGCCGTGCTCCGCATCGAAAATCTGTCGGTCGCGCTGCCGCGCGGCGGCGATCGGGCATTGGCGGTGGCGAACGTCTCGCTCGCGGTCGGGCGCGGCGAGACCGTTTGTCTGGTCGGCGAATCCGGCTCGGGCAAGTCGGTGACCGCGGCCTCCGCGATGGGACTCCTGCCGGAAGGTCAATTGCGCGTGACCGGCGGCAAGATCTACCTGCACGACGAAGACGTGGTCGCCGCGAGCAAGGCGCGCCTGCGTCAACTGCGCGGCCGGCACATGTCGATGATCTTCCAGGAGCCGATGACGGCGCTGAGCCCGGTGCATCCGATCGGCGACCAGATCGACGAAGTGCTGCGCTGCCACCACGAGGGCGGAGACTCCGTTCGGCGCCGCCGGCGCGTGCTGGACCTGATGCGCGACGTGCACTTGCCCGATCCGGAGCGCCTGTACG
>JBFWYO010000157.1:0-3602 GCA_050186335.1 Alphaproteobacteria bacterium
GACCGTGACCGCGGCCATCTTGGTAACGGCATGCTTGAAGACTTCCTTGCCTTCCATGCGCAGGTGTCCGGCGGTACGCGTCGACGACGGACCGCCATCGACAAAGAGCATGTCGTGATGGGCACCATCGGAATGCAGGTGTGTCGACAGGACGCCACGATCGTCCGTCGTGCCGCTACCTTCGCCGGCCTGCAGGACGATGGCACCCGCGCCGTCACCAAACAGGACGCACGTCGTGCGATCCTCCCAGTCGAGAATCCGCGAAAACGTTTCGGCGCCGATCACCAGCGCGGTTTCGATCTGGCCGGCCTTCATGAAATTATCGGCGGTCGCCAGCGCATAGACGAAACCGGAGCAGACGGCCTGGATGTCGAACGCAGCGCCGCCGGTCATGCCGATCTTGTGCTGTACGATCGTGGCGGTCGCCGGGAAAGTTTCGTCGGGAGTCGCGGTCGCGAGCACGATCATGTCGACCTGCGAGGCCGCAAGGCCAGCGCTATCCAGGGCAGCGCGCGCGGCCGCGGTGGCCAGGTCCGAGGTCAACTCGCCATCGGCGGCAATATGCCGCTCGCGGATACCGGTGCGCTCGACGATCCACGCATCCGAGGTATCGACCCGCCGGGCGAGTTCGGCATTCGTCACGACCTGTTGTGGCAAATAGGCGCCGCAGCCGGTGACAACGGACCGGCGCACCATCAGGAAGCAACCGCAGCGGCCGGCGGTTCAGCCCCACCCCGCGCCACGTCGAGTTGCGCCATATGTTCAGCGATCAACTGGTTACCCCCGTATTTCACCATATCGACAGCGACGCCAATCGCCGTTGCGAACCCGATTGCGTCGGTTCCGCCATGACTTTTGACACAGACGCCGTTCAGACCCAAGAACATCGCACCATTGTAACGTCGCGGGTCCGTCCGGCCACGCACCTTGTCGAGCGCCCGCTTGGCAAACACATAGCCGATTTTTGCCGACAACGAATTGCGGAACGCTTCGCGCACGATTGCACTCATCAGGCGTGCTGTCCCCTCCGCCGTCTTAAGCGCGACATTCCCGGTGAAACCGTCGGTGACGACCACATCGACCGCTCCTGCCGCAATGTCATCGCCTTCGATGAAGCCGACGAACTCGCCCCTGAAAACATGCTCGCGCAGAATCCGGGCGGCTTCGCGAAGCGCTTCGTTACCCTTGATATCCTCGGCCCCGACGTTGAGCAGACCGACGGTCGGGTCGGTGATGCCAAGCACGGTTCGCGCGAACACCTCACCCATCACGGCGAACTGTACGAGATTGCGCGCGTCACAGGCGAGATTGGCACCGAGATCCAGCATCACCGTCTCGCCGCGCATCGTCGGCAGGAACGACGCGATGCCCGGTCGGTCTATGCCGTCGAGCCGCTTGAGCTGCAGCATCGCCATCGCCAGCAAGGCGCCGGTATTACCGGCCGACACCACTCCGGCCGCCTCGCCGTCCTTGACCGACTGGATGGCGCGCCACATCGACGTGTCGCGACCGGTCCGCACGATCTGCGACGGCTTGTCGTCCGGCCGCACCATCGCTTCGGTGTGAATCAACTCGACGAACTCGGCCAGCCCGCGCTGGCGATCGAGGATCGGCCGTATGCGATCGCGGTCGCCGTGCAGCAGAAAGCGGATTTCCGGATGGCGCCGCCGGGCAATATTGGCGCCCGCGACCACGATGCGCGGCGCATCGTCGCCGCCCATTGCGTCGAGGGCTATCGTTACCGGCTCACTCAATGCAGACCGCTCAGGTTACCCGCCGAGCCGCCCCCGGCGCGTCAGTCAGATGCGTTCCTTGACCTTGATGACCTGGCGGCCCTTGTACATTCCGTCCTTCAGGTTGATGTGATGCGGACGGTGGTATTCGCCAGTGTCCCGGTCCTCGACGTAAGTCGGGATCGACAGGGCATCGTGGGCGCGCCGCTGGTTGCGGCGCGACTTGGAAGTTTTCTTTTTCGGAACAGCCATCGTCAATCTCTTTCGGCAATATGGCGGGTAAATCGGCTCGGCTTCATAAACAAAAATCGGCTGCAGGGCAAGCGAGTCTCAAGCAAACGGCCAAATGGTGCAAACGCCTAACAATCCTCGTCAAACCGCCTGCCATGCAAGGCTGCCAACGCCGCGAACGGCCCGTCGCGTGCCGGATCCGGTTGCACCGAGTCCGGAAGGGCCGCATCTGGCAAGCGCGGCCAGGGATCAAGCGCCAGCGCGAGTTGCTGGGCCGCCAGTTCGCCGATATCGAGAACGTCGCCGGCCAGTGGCTCGGGCGGATCGTCGTCGTCCGGACCGATCACCAGTTCTTGCGGCATAGCATTGACGTGCGTCGTATAGCGAACTTCGAACGCCTCGTCGATGTGTGCCGGCACCGGTTCCAGCGTGACGACACAAGCCTGGACGACGTCGGCGACGATACGACCGGCGACCCGTATCTCGCCCCCCGGCGTCCTGTCGATCGTCATGTCCGCGACAAAGTCGTGGAGCGTTTCGAGCCCGAGGCGTCGCGCGAGCGCTGCGCATTCGGCCACGCTGGCGATGAGTCGTCGCTGCGTCCGGCCGTCACTGCCGACCGATTCGAGGGCCTGTTTCCGCGAAAATTCCGGGACCGGGTCGGCGGCGGTCATCGCGCACTCTCCGGAACCTGAACGTCCATGGCTTGCGGCGCGGCACCGAACCGGACGGTGCCGGCAAGCAAGTCGGCATCGGACTGGGCCGCCAGGGCCGTCGCCTCGCGTACCATGTAGGCGGCAAGCGTTACCACTTGGTCCGGTCGAGGAGCGGCAGCCGTGGCGTAGATGTTGCGCGCCAACGCATCGGCGAGCGACGCTTCGTTACTGTCGAGCCCGGCGTCATACACGGCGATCCGGCCGTACAGATTGCTGGCCAGGCTCTTGACCCGACGGCCGATACCCATGTCGCCGATGCCCAGTTCACGCAATCCGACATCGATTTCGGCAAACATGATGTCATGCGTCGCCTGCGCCAGTGCTCGTCCCTCGGGCCCGACGTCTCGCAACCGTCGGAAAACGAGAAACGCATGCAAAGCGACCATCTCGAAACGGCCGAGCACGCTGTCCGGCACCCCCAGGTCGGCAAAGAATACCGGCGCGCGCGCCTGTGTGACAATCGCCGCGTAGAGTTCGCCGGCAGGCCGCGCCAGATCGCGTCGGCGACGAAATGGGTTCAGCAAGGCGCGTCTCCGTTCCTGGCGGCCGCCACCGTGTCGCCCGCCTCCAACCCCGGACCGCCGGTTGACTTGCATGCGATCGCGATGCCAATTTCGCCCTTACAGGTGAAGTCCCCACAGCACGCCGTCAAGACCGGTTTTCGTCCCGGCGCCGGGTCCGCTGCTGAAACCCTTGCCGTCGGCTGGCGGATAGCATGCATCGTATAGCGTCCTCGATCCTTTCGCCGACCCGCCGTCAGGCGCGCCGGGCTGCGACGGCGATTGCTGTCGTCGCCTTCGCGATGGCCGCCTGTACACCGGTCGTCAACGTCCGCGGTTACGTCCCGGACGACGACGCGCTGGCCCGGATCGAACCGCAGAAGACTCGCCGCGCTGACGTCGAGAATGTCCTGGGCTCGCCT
>JBFWYO010000158.1:0-3592 GCA_050186335.1 Alphaproteobacteria bacterium
CCTGAAACCCGAAGCCGTGTTCGTGTTCGCGCCCGGCGCCATGGGCGTGTCGTTCGTCAAGCAGTGGGTGGCATCCGGCATCAACAAGGACGTCAAGCTCTACGCCATGTGGACGATCAGCCACGAAACGCTGCCGGCGATCGGCGATGCGGCGATCGGCGCGATCATGGCGGATTATTGGAATCCCGATCTCGACAATCCGAAGAACAAGAAGTTCATCGGCGACTATATGGCCAAGTACAAGCAGCATCCGTCGCACTTCGCGATGACGGCCTACGATGCCGCGGGCGTGATCGGCTCGGGGGTCAAGGCCACGAACGGCAAGCTGAACGACATGGCGGCGGTCGCGCGCGCCATTCGCAAGGGCACGTTCGAATCGGCGCGCGGCAATCTCAAGTTCAACGTCAACGGCTTCCCGATCCAGCCGTTCTGGAAGCTCGACGTGGTGCGCGGGGCCGACGGCAAGCCGGTCATTCGCGGCCTCGACAAGATTGTCGAACAGCCGGATTCCTATGCCGAGAAATGTCCGGCCGACAAACGGCTCTAGTCGGCCGCGTCCGCTCATACGCCCGGGCCGGTTCGCCACCGGCCGGCCCGGGGCCAAGCTCCGAAAAGGATTGCCCGACGCATGAAATACCAATCCGAGTATCTGACGATCCTCGGCGCGCGCATCCATCTGCGCCGCGCCGGCAAGGGCAAGCCCTTGCTGTTCCTGCACGGCGCCGGCGGCGTGCCCGTGTGGCTGCCGTTCTATGACAAGCTGGCGGCGAATTTCGAACTGCTGGTGCCGGATCATCCGGGGTTCGGCGAATCCGACCTGCCGCCGTGGCTGCGCAACATCAACGACACGGCCTTGTACTATCTCGATTTCATCGAAGCGCTCAAATTACGCAATCTCGATATCGTCGGCGCGTCGCTCGGCGGTTGGATCGCGGCGGAAATCGCCGTGCGCGATAGCGCCGCGCTGCGCTCATTATGTTTGATCGGCCCGGCCGGCATACGCATCAAGGGCATTCCTGGCGGCGATGGGTTCATCTGGTCGCCCGAAGAGTACGCGCGCAACCTGTATTACGATCAGGCGATCGCCGAGCGCGTGCTTAAGGCGCCGATGACGTCCGAGCAGCAGGATATCCAGATCAAGAACCGTTTCACCACCGCGCGCCTGGCGTACGAGCCGCGCTTCTACAATCCGGATCTCGAGCGCTGGCTGCATCGCGTCAAGCCGCCGGTGCAATTGATCTGGGGCGATAGCGACAAGGTCATGCCGCCGCAATACGCGACCGCATGGCAGCAGGCGCTGCCCAAATCCAAGCTGCTGGTGGTGCCGAAAAGCGGCCATCTGCCGCAAGTCGAACATCCGGACGCGGTTGCCGCGTGCATCAAGACCTTCATTGGCGAGGTGGCGTCGTGAAATTCTATGCCTTTCACCTGATGCCGTACCGCCATCTCGATCGCGACGAGGCGGCGAAGTATCGCTCCTATTGGTCGGTGCTGCCCAACCGGCTTTACGATCCGCAACTCGGCGCGGAATTGTACCAGGAATATCTCGACCAACTCGTGTTTGCGGCAAAACTCGGCTTCGACGGCGTATGTCTGAACGAGCATCACCAGACGGCGTACGGGCTGATGCCGGCGCCGAACCTGCTGGCGAGCATTCTGATCGACCGCACGCGCGGCATGGACGTTAAAATCCCGGTGATCGGCCGCGCGCTGCCGTTGCTCAACAATCCGCTGATCATCGCGGAAGAGTACGCGATGCTCGACAATCTCTCGAAAGGCAGGCTGGTGGCCGGCTTCGTGCGGGGCATCGGGGCCGAATATCACGCCTCGGGCGTCAATCCGATCTATTCCCACGATCGTTTCCACGAGGCCCACGATCTGATCGTTCGCGTGTGGACCGAGCCGGGGCCGTTCCACTTCGAGGGCGACCACTACAATTTCCGCTACGCAAATACGTGGCCGCGCGTCTACCAGAAGCCGCACCCGGAAGTCTGGATTCCGTCGCAGGGCTCGTCGGAAACCATCGTCTGGGCGTCGGACCCCAAGCGCAAATATCCGTTCATCATCACCTTCAGCCCGCTCGAATCGGTGATGCGCTATCACGAGGTCTATAAGCAGGAAGCGCTCAAGCACGGCTACGCGGCGTCCGGCGAACAGCTTGGCTGGGCCGTGCCGGTCTACATCGCCGAAACCGACGAAATCGCACAGCGCGAAGCCGGCCCGCATATCGAAGTGCTGTTCAACAATTTCCTGGCCATGCCGGTCGAAATGCTGTTCCCGCCGGGTTACACCTCGGCCGCCTCGCTCAAATTCATTCTCGAACAGCGCAAAGGCATGGCGTTCGAACGCCAAACCATGAAATCGATTCTCGACAAGGGCACGCTATTGGTCGGCAGCCCGGCGACCGTGCGCGAGCAGATTGAAAAGGCCCATGCGCGCACCGGCTTCAAGAAGCTCATCCCGATGATCCAGTTCGGCACGCTGCCCGATCAAAACGTCCGCAAGAGCGTGCAGATGTTCGCCGAAGAAGTGATCCCCAAGCTGCGCGGGCTCTAACGCCGGCTCAGTGCAGCACCACGCCGCCGTCGACCACGATGTTTTGTCCGGTGACGAACGCGGCGTCGTCGGAAGCCAGAAACAAGACGGTGCCGACCAGATCGTCGGCGGTCTGCAGGCGCTTGATCGCGCGCTGCGAGCGCCGCTCCTCGATCAATTCCTTCGGTATGTTGTTGACGACGGTATCGGTCGAAGTCAGGCCCGGGCTGACCACGTTGACGGTGATGCCGAAGCCGCCCAGCTCGCGCGCCAGACACCGCGAAAGGCCGATCACGCCGGATTTGGCGGCGATGTAGTGGGCCATGCCGGGATTGCCGGTCCAAACGGTGCCCGAGGCGAAATTGACGATGCGGCCATACTTATTGCGCTGCATGAACGGCGCGAAGTTTTGCGTCATCAGGAACGGCCCGTCCAGATTGACCGCCAGCACGCGCCGCCAATCCGCATACTTCATCTCGGCAAAGGCCTGGCTCGGAAAGATGCCGGCGTTGTTGATCAGAATGTCGACCCGGCCGATCCGCCGATCGACCGTTTCGGCCGCCGCACGGCAGCTGGTCTCGCTCGATACGTCGGTTTCGACAAAGAGCAAGCGGTCGCCGGCGTTAGATTCGTCGGCCAGCCGCCGGGCGGCCTTGGCGTCGATATCGGCGGCGACCACGCGGGCGCCCTCGGCCAGCAATCGCCGCGTGATCGCGAATCCTATGCCGTTGGCCGCTCCGGTCACGACCGCAACCCGCCCATCGAACCGATTCTGTGCCATCCGTCGCCCCCTCCGATGCAATTCTTGCGCCGCGATCTTGGGCGAGGATACCCCGCCGCGACAAGCGCTTATGCAGCAACACCGGTTGTCAGTGCGGGGTCCGAAAGGCTATCGTCTGCGCGCTCATTTCAAGCTGAAGGAACACACAATGAAGCTGTGCCGCTACAACGATAACCGACTGGGCCTGGTCGATCTTGCCGCCGGCGAGGTGGCCGATGTCAGCGGCGCGCTCAAGCTGCTGCCGAAGGCGAGCTACCCGTTTCCGAAGCACGACGT
>JBFWYO010000159.1:0-3494 GCA_050186335.1 Alphaproteobacteria bacterium
CCATGTTCCGGCGCGGCAAGGCCTACATGAAATCGGAGCGATACCGATGAGCCTGCTGACGGTCGAAAACCTGTCGATCCAGTTCGGCGGCCTCAAGGCGGTCGACCGGGTGTCGTTTGCCGTCGAACCGGGCGAGATCTACACCATCATCGGGCCAAACGGCGCCGGCAAGACGACCGTGTTCAACCTGATCTCGCGCATCTTCGCGCCGAGCTCCGGCCGCGTGGTGTTCGAAGGCCACGAGCTGACGCGCGAGCCGCCGCACAAGGTGGTGCGCCGGGGCATCGCGCGCACGTTCCAGAATATCGAGCTGTTCGAACATGCGACTGTGCTGCAGAACCTGCTGCTCGGCCGCTACCGGCGGCGCGGCACGCGGCTGTGGGAGGAGATGCTGTTCCTGCCGCATGTGCGGCGTATCGAGCGCGCGCATCGCGAGAAGGTCGAGGAGATCATCGAGTTTCTCGATCTGCAGCCGCACCGTGACAGCGCCGTCGGCAGCCTGGCCTATGGCGTGCGCAAGGTCGTCGAGCTGGGCCGCGCGCTGGCGACCGAGCCGAAGCTGCTGCTGCTCGACGAGCCGGCGTCCGGCCTCAACCCGGAGGAAACCGAAGACCTCGCGTTCTGGATCGACGACATCAAGAACGATCTGGGCATCACCGTGCTGATGGTCGAGCACGATCTGTCGCTGGTCAACGAAGTCTCCGACCGCGTGCTGGTGATGAACCAGGGACAGGTGCTGACCGAAGGCACGCCGGAAGAGGTGCAGCGCAATCCGCGCGTCATCGAGGCGTATCTGGGGTCGGCGCCATGACGAGCGCCGCGCCCGGCAACATCCTCGAAGTGCGCAATGTGGAGACCTACTACGGGCCGATCATGGCAATCCGCGGCGTCAGCCTCGATGTCATGCAAGGCAAGGTGGTATCGGTGCTGGGCGCCAACGGGGCGGGCAAGACGACGTTGCTGAAGACCATCGCCGGCGTGCTCGATCCGCGCGTCGGCACGGTGACGTTTCGCGGCGAGCAGATTCAGAACATCGATCCCAGCAAGGTGGTCAAGCGCGGCATGAGCCTGGTGCCGGAGGGGCGCCAGGTGTTTCCATTCCTCAGCGTGGCCGAAAATCTCGCGATGGGCGCGTTCAGCCGCAACGACCGCGCGGAGATCCGCAAGGATATCGAGATCATTCACGGCTATTTCCCGCGCCTCAAGGAGCGCCACAAGCAGCCCGCAGGACTGCTGTCGGGCGGCGAGCAGCAGATGGTCGCGATCGGCCGCGCGCTGATGGCGCGGCCCAAACTCCTGTTGCTCGATGAACCGTCGCTCGGCCTCAGCCCGCTGCTGGTGCAGGAGATCTTCACCATCATCCGACGCATCAACGCCGATCTGGGTACGACCGTCCTCGTGGTCGAGCAGAACGCCAAGGCCGCGCTCGACGCCTCGGATTTCGGCTACATCATGGAACTGGGCCGCATCGTGCTGTCCGACGACAGCGCCAAGCTGCGCGCCAACGACGACGTGCGGGAATTCTATCTCGGCATCAAGGAAGGCGGCATCCGCGGCAAACGCCGCTGGCGCCGCCGCAAGACGTGGCGTTGACGATGGCCCAAGAAAGAACGAATTGGACGCTCAAGACCGCGCAAACGCCGGCGCAGCTTTTCCTGGCGCGGGTCGCCGCGATGCCGGATGCGACCGCGCTGCGCGAGAAGCGGCTCGGCATCTGGCGCAGCATCAGATGGCGCAAATATCGCGAGACCGCCGAACAATTGGCCGGCGCCATGCGCGCGCTCGGCATGGTCAAGGGCGACGTGTCGTCCGTGCTCAGCGAGAATCGGCCGGAATGGGTGTTCGCCGACATGGCGGCGATGAGCATCGGCTGCGTCGGCAACGGCATCTATACCACGTCGTCGCCCAAGCAGGTCGCGTATTACCTGAACGATTCGCGCTCGCGCGTGGTGTTCGTCGAGGACGAGGAGCAGCTCGATAAAGTTCTGCAGGTGCGCGATCAGTGTCCCGACCTGCGCCGCATCGTCGTGATCGAAACCGAAGGCTTGCGCGGCTTCGACGATCCGATGGTGGTCGATTTTCCGGGTTTTTTGGCGAGCGGCACAGCGTACGCGGCGGCGCATCCGGGATTCTTCGAGCACGCGATCGGGCAGGGCACGCCGTCCGATCTGGCGATTCTCATCTATACCTCGGGCACCACCGGGCTGCCCAAGGCGGCGATGATCAACAACAGTTCGCTGATGTTCCAGATCGGCGTGGCCGACACGATGATGCGGCTCGGCCCCGGCGACGACGTGCTGTCGTTCCTGCCGATGTGCCATGTGGCGGAGCGCAACACCGCCGTGTTCCTGCCGCTCGGCTTCGGCAACACGATCAACTTCGCCGAAAGCCCGGACACGATGCTGGAAAATCTGCGCGAAGTGTCGCCGACGGCGATCTTCGCACCGCCGCGCCTGTGGGAGAAGATGTACTCCACGGTCACGTTGACCATGAAGGACGCGACGTGGCTCGGGCGCGTTCTGTACGGCGCGGCGCTGAAGTCCGGCTACCGGATCGCGTTCGCGGCGATCGAAGGCAAGCAAGTTTCCGCCTTGGAGCGACTCAGGCACCGCGTCCTGGATTTCCTCGCGCTGTCCAACGTGCGCAAGGCGATCGGCGTCTCGCGCGCGCATTACGCGCTGACCGGCGCGGCGCCCGTTTCGGCCGATCTGATCAACTGGTTCCGAGCGATCGGGCTCAGCTTGCGCGAAGCCTATGGGCTGACCGAAAGCGTCGGGCTCGCCACCGTCACGCCGTACGACGCCTACAAGCCGGGTTCGTGCGGCAAGCCGCCGGTCGGCATCGACGTGCGCATCGCCGAGACCGGCGAGATTCTGCTGCGCGGGCCAAATGTGTTTTCGGGCTACCTGAACAAGCCGGAGCAGACGCGCGAGGCGCTCGACGCCGACGGCTGGCTGCACACCGGCGACGTCGGCGCACTCGACAACGAAGGCTTCCTGCGCATCACCGACCGGCTGAAGGACATCATTATCACCGCCGGCGGCAAGAACATCACGCCGTCGGAAATCGAGAACCAGCTCAAGTTCAGCCCTTACGTGTCGGACGCCGTGGTGATCGGCGACCAGCGCCCGTTCCTGACCTGCCTGATCATGATCGACTACGACAACGTGGCAAAGTTCGCGCAGGACAGCCACGTGCCGTTCACCAACTACGCCAGCCTGTGCGCATCCAAGGAAGTTTCCGAGCTGATCTGGCAGGAGATCGAGAAGGTCAACAAGAACCTGGCGCGCGTCGAAACGATCAAGAAATTCAAGCTGATCGACGTGCAGCTGACCGCCGAGGACGAGGAACTGACGCCGACCATGAAACTCAAGCGCAAGCTGATCAACCAGAAATACGCGCCGATGATCGACCAGATGTACGCGGCAAGGTGAATCGCCGCCGACTAGCTTTCATTGTGAAACCGACTTATCATCGGCGCAAAGACGGCAATA
>JBFWYO010000160.1:0-3492 GCA_050186335.1 Alphaproteobacteria bacterium
AGCCTTGGCGGCCGCGTCGATCCACGACGGCATGTTCGCATAGCCGTTGTCGAGTACCCAATCGTAAGTCTCGTACAGACTGGTGAACGGCACTTTGCGGCCGTTCTGCTCGACCGTCCAGTAGTCGAGCGGATTCTTTCCTTGCACGTCAGTCCCGAGCTGCGGGTCCTTCACGTTATGGATGTCAATGGCGACAATTCCCTTGCCAAGCTCGTAGCTGCGCTTGAGCTCGTGCCGAACCCACTCGCGTTCATAGGTTTCCGAGCCGAAGAGAACCACCGTGACGGACGTGCCCTTAAGTTGCTCTTCAATCCACTGCTCGATACCGCCTGCGCGCTTCTTCGCTTCCTCGAACGCGGCCTTGTCATAAAAAGGTTGCGCCTCGCCATCCGGGCGAACAACCCACGAGTTTCGGACCTGCACAATGCGTCTGACATCACGATCGTAATGGAAACTGAAGAATACCTTCCGAGCCATTCAATCCTCCGTATAGACTGTAGCCTATCTCAAAAACGGCGCAGCATTTCAGTCGCTCCGCCATCCGGATGCCGGCACGTGAGCTTAATAACCGTCATGCCGCGAGTGGCGCGCACTTTGCCGTACCACCAACACTGGCGTAAGAGACTTTTGCGGCTTGAGCGCTCCGTTCGCCGCACCATGCCCGTCTCACTGGACGGCCGCACGGCGGTTCATTTAGCTAACTCCCGGAAAAGATTCGCTGATTTTGTGTCCCAAAAGGAACACAATATCATTTAATATCAATGTCTTAAGTGTTGGCGGACCGAACAGAATTCGAACCATCAGTATGGAAACGATGCACGCCCGCTAACCCATTGAAGTGACGAGCAGTTTTCGGGTGGCGGCTGAAGGACCGTACCAGAGACTTCGTGCAGCGCGCGGACGCAAAGCGGTTCGCCGCGAAATGCGCCACCGTTCAGGACGTGTCGAAAGAGGACGTGCAATGGTGGACGACGGCGGCGCTGATCCACGACGGCCTGACGCCCGAGAGGGTTCAACGCATCGTGAGCGCGCTGCGCGGCTACTGGCGCTATCTGCAATCCCTGGACGCTTGGCGCAGTTGCTAAGATCAGTCCCGTCACGTTCGCTGCCTCAAATGAGGCGCCAAAAAGCAACGGGCGCCGATCGCGTTTGATAGCGCTGCGCCGCAACGGTCTTCCCGTTGACGGCTCCGGCACCAACTCGGACTCATCGGCCGCCGTCGCATCGGCGGCCCGCCCGTAACAGTCGGCAATATGGGGCGGCGGAACATGGGAGAGAGCCTGGAATATCGCCGCGGCCCAGCCGCGATCGTGGTGAACGACAGTGATAGAGCCGAGCTCGCGAAGCTGCGGGCGCGCCTGGTCGAGCTGCACGCGTCCGCGGTTTTCGTGGTCGACCGTGGTGACCGCCTCGGCTTCGTCCAGGTCGGCGGCCTGGTGCTCACTTTCTGGGCGGTGCCCGAAGGGGCGAGCATGCGCGTCACTGTCGAGGACGAGCTCGCGCCCGACGGCGACGACGCCGTCGTGCTCACCGTCGAGATCGACGGGCGCAACGGCATCGCCGTCGCCGGCGGCCCGATCGAGATCATCGAATGCGTTGATGGTGATTGGCTGAGAGACCTTTGGCTCGAGCCGGAGCCTTTCGACGTCCGCCGCAGAGGCTTCGATCAAAGCGACGTTATCCGACCCGCGTGACCTTCGCGTCGTGGCGCCGCCCCTGTCGGCGTTGGGGGGCTGCGAAGTTGATGATCGCAGGCGCCATGCGCCGCCTGGCGCAATTCGGGCCTGGCGCATTTGCTCGATAACACTGAGGATCCAGGGCTTCCCTGCGCCGCGCCGCCACTTCGCGGCAGTTAGGGCGTCGGCGGCCGGCAATATACCTATGAAACTAATCGAATTATTCCGGACATTCGGCACAACATGCGAAGTAAATCGGCGTCAACCGTAACACTTCGTTATCTAACGATCTCCGAAGATGATGCATCCTGGGTTCATCGAGAGACGGAGGGTTGAACGCATGACGGAGCAGGCGCAGACCAGTACCGCTCGGGCGACCGCCGCGATTGACAGGATCGTGGAGAGCTGTGCGGCAAGGATGCCGGCCAACGACAACGCGACGATGTTGGACGCAGTTGCGGGAATGCAGGAGGCGGCGCGGCGCGTGGCGACAGCGGCCCGACTGAGCGAACTGTTGGCTGCGGATGACGCTGAGGTACGGTCGATCGAAGCCGAGATGGAGGCGGCCTTGAACGACGCCTATCGGACGCTGCTCAAAGTGTACGCCGTGCTCGACGCGCTTCACGAGGAGCGGTGTCTGGCGGGCGCGACGTCGAGCTGAGATCGCCTATCGCGCGGCCGGGCACTTCGGTGAAGCGCATCGTTGCCTGGGCGGTTCTTGCCGCGGCGGTGGCGCTGGTGATCGCCGTCCTCCTGTACGGACGTGGCCTGGCCGGCTAAGCCAACCCTCGGCGAAACCGCGACTGTTAACTTCTCGTTAACCGTTCGGTCGCAGCCTCGGAATATGGCAAGAATTCTTATTATTGACGACGAAGGGGCTATTGTCGGCTTGTTCTCGGCCGCCTTGAATCGGGACGATCACACCGTTTTTGGCGCGCCCAGCTACGAAGCGGCGCGCCTGGTCATCGAGAGGGAGCCGATCGACCTGGTGATCACCGATCTGCACATGCCGGGGATCGACGGATACGATGTGATCCGCTCGTTCCGCCGGGACTTCCCGCAGACCCTCCTCATGGCAATGACCGGCAGCGGCGGCGGCCCGGAGCTCGAGAAGGCACTCGGCCTGGGCGCTGACGCAGTGCTGCCGAAGCCGTTCCGCTTGAAGGACATCCTGACGACGGTGGCCCGCTGCCTCTCGGCTGGCCGGTGCGCCGCCAGGGAATGAATTGACGTCTGCTTGCCAGCTCGGCGCGCCGGCCAGCGCGATCGTGCCAGACTGTCCCTCCGGCCGGCGCGCAGGTCGGTCACTATTATCGAATTTGTGATGGCGGCGCCTGGGAAGATCGTGGCGGACCTCGCCGCGCAAGCTGGTGTCAGCGGCTCCTACTTCACGAGGATCCTGCGCCTCAGCTTCGTGGCTCCCGATGCTGTCCGCGCGATCCTGCGGGACCAGCAAACGGTCGAGCTCACCGCCAATCGCCTCGCCAATGAAATCCGCCTGCCTATGGCGTGGGACGAGCAGCGCTCGTTGCTCGGCATCCCCTGATCGTCCGCCGCATCGCCGCCGGGAGAGGGAGACATGGCCGGGCGTCGGTCGGCTAACCCGCAGGATCATTGCGTCAGCCGTACCATCGAAAAGCCGCTAAGAGACTTTGGCCGCCACGCAGGCCAATTCGCCGCACCACAATATTTTATCGGGCGCCGAAGCTGGGTTCGATGACCCTAGTCCCATGGCACCGCAATTTGCCGTACCACCAACAACGGCGTTAGAGACTTTCCAGGCCTGCGCGACAAGTTCGCCGCACCGCACAGGTCT
>JBFWYO010000161.1:0-3390 GCA_050186335.1 Alphaproteobacteria bacterium
GCGCTGGATCCGCTCGGCGCTCCAGTGCGCGCCCGGCTGCGCGATCTTGAGCAGGACTTCGGCGTATTTCGCCGGATCCTGCACCCGCATGCAGCCGTGGCTGTAGGCGCGCACGGTATGGCCGAAATAGTTCTTGTCCGGCGTGTCGTGCTGGAACACCGAGAAGCGGTTGTTGATGTTGAAGCGAACGCGTCCCAGCGCATTGCCGGCGCCCGGCGGCTGAGTGATGGTCACGCCGCCGCCGCGATCGTAGCTCACGCGCAGGCCCATGCGGTCGAGCACCGTCGGATCCTGCGCGAGCGCCGGAAGGTACTCGTTGCGCACGATGGACTGCGGCACCGTCCAGGTCGGATTGACGGTGATGGATTTCATTGTTTCGCTCAACAGCGGTGTCGCCGTGCTGGGCTTGCCGATCACGACCCGCGTCGTCCAGACTTGGCGGCCGTTCTGCATCACCTTCAGCGTGAAGTCCGGATGGTTCACGATCACGTGGTTGGTGCCGAGGTCGCGCGGATACCAGCGCCAGCGCTCCATATTGGCCACGACGATCTCGATCTGGCGCGCTTCGCCCTTGGCGTCGGTCGAATTGCCGCGCAGTTCTGCAAGCTTCGCCCTGAGCTTGCGGTAGGGCTCGTTCTGCGGGCTGTAGAGGTCGAGCGCTTTGCCGGCGTCGTCGGCATTCGCCACGTTGGTCAGAACGTCGGCGGGCTCGGGCGCGACCTGCGGCAGCTCGATGTTGCGGCTGACCCGGCTGTAGGGAAACCGGCCGGCCTGCAGGTGACGCGCGAAGGTGATGACGGCGCGCGTAAGCCGAAGGTCGGCTTCGGCCAGCGCATCCGGTCCAGGAGCGGCAAAGCTCGGCGTGCGGTATTCGCCGGAGTCGAGGCCATCGGCATCGGCCTGCTTGAGGCGCGCGATGGCCGACGTGGCGCGCGCGGTCTCCATGCCCTTTTCGATCCAGAGCGGCGCGAAATGGCGCCCGCTGTAGAACGCCTCGACCGCGGCACGCTCGTTCGAGCTGGCGAACAATTTGTCTCCCTTGGCGGCGAAGAGATCGCGGATGCTCTCCGCGACTGCGCGGTCGGCAGGATCGAGCGACGCCAACGGATCAGGCGGCGGCGCAGGCTCGTACGCGGTTGCCGTACCGGCGGTCACAGCATTGACGGTCGCAGTGTCCGCGGTCGCCGGATGAGGGGGAGCTGCGTTCGGCAAAACGTCAACCGTGGCGGAAGCCTGCACGCCATGCGCTGTCACGTTGTTTGCGGCGGGCGCTACTGTCGTCTGGGTGGCCACCGTCGCCTGGTTGGCCACCGTCATGCGGACGGTCGTTCGCGCGACGCTGGCGTGAGAGGTTTCCAGCCACAACTGGTCGTTCGGCAACGTCGGCATCGGCGTGCCGGCGTTCTTCGCCATGCTGACCAGCGGGGCAGCCAGAATGAGGGCCATGGCGGTGCCCGCCATGATGCGAATACGTCGATTACTCATGGGAAACTCCCCGATCGTTCATCCGACAGGCGCACGAATGCCGTCCGCGCTCGCGATCGAGTGCGCTGGCCGCCACTGGTCGCCGTAGGTCAGGAAAGGCCCGCCTCTCGCCAATGCGTTCCCCGGCGAGAGGTTCTCAGGCTGTTAGTCGCGCCGGAGGCGCGAAAGGTTCAAATGACGCCGCCTGCCATGCCTGTCGGCATGGTTAATGCCTTACGTAAGATATTGATATTTCTATATATTCCTGGTAGGCGGCGACGCCGCACGTTCGCAACTGCGCAGTTATGGCAGCGGCGGGAAGCCGAACACTTCGGCGGGATTGTCGACGAAGATGAGCTTGCGGATTTTCTCGTCCGGTACCCAGTCGAGCATCATGTCGAGCAATGCGACGTCGTTCGGCATCGGCTTGAAGTATTGCGGATGCGGCCAGTCCGAGCCCCAGAGCAGGCGGTTGGGCGCGTGCTCGACGAGTTTACGGACCAGCGGATCGGTGTCGGAGAACGGGAAATCGTCCTGCTTGGAAATTCGCGGCGACAGCTTCACCCAGCAGCGGCCGGTATCGAGGCATTGCAGGACGAACTTGAAGCCGTCGCCGTTGATGCCCTTGGCCGGATTGACGCCGCCCATGTGCTCCAGCACGAAGCGCCCGGGCGTCTTGAGAATCTGCGGCTTCCACGCGTCCATTTCCGGCTCGTCGGCCCGGTGCAGATAGTGCATCGACCAGCCGCGTTCGCCGGTGCGCGCCACCATCTTCTGGTCGATCGTCTTGGTCAGCCGCCAGGTGATGCGATAGCCGACGACGCCGGCTTTGGTGAGGATGTCGAGCTCGCCGTCGGTGATCTCCGGCCATGGCACGATCACCGAGCGGATGCGGTCGCCGAGCCGGTTCTGCGCGTGCAGCGCGATCTCGTAATTGTGCTCATACATCATCGATATGACGTGCAACCCACGCGACAGCCCGAGCGCATCCTGCATCGTCAGCCAATCCTCGATCGGCGTATCTTCGAACTGCAGGTGGCTGAACACGTGGTTCGGCTTGAGCGTGAACTGCTTTTGCGGGCCGATGAAATGAAAGTGGCAGTCGCAGGCCCCCGGCGGCAATTTCAGCTTCGGCTTCGGATAGGTGCGGTCGATCTTGGGAGAGAACGGAAGGGTCACGACGTTTCCTTGGTCTTGTTGTACGAAGGGGCTCGGTCCCTTGCTTGATCGCAGACTCGGTGTACGATTTCAAGCATCGGGCCGAGTTTGAAAGGTGGGAGATAAGTGCGAATGAAGGCGGCATTCATCGAACGGTACGGCGGACCTGACGTCTTCCAGTACGGCGACTTGCCCGATCCGGTCGCCGGTCCGGGCGAGGTTGTCGTCGATATCGTTGCCGCCAGCATCAACGCGGCGGACTGGAAGGTGCGGCTTGGCGACTACAAGCACACCAAATTTCCGCTGATCCCCGGGCGCGATTTCTCCGGCGTGGTCAGTGCGGTGGGCGACGGCGTCGACGATATCGCGGTTGGCGATGCGGTGTTCGGCGTTTGCGCGGCCGGCCAGGAGGGCGCCTACGCGGAGAAGATCGCCGTCAAGGCCGCGATCGTCGCCAAGAAGCCGGACGACCTGTCGCACGTCGACGCGGCCGCCCTGGCACTCATCGGCCTCACGGCGCAGAGTGCAATCGAAGAGACGCTGAAATTGCAGCGTGGCGAGAAGATCCTGATCCAGGGCGGGGCAGGGGGTGTCGCCAGCTTTGCCATTCAGCTTGCCAAGCATATCGGCGCCCATGTCGTCACGACAGCAAGCGCGGCGAACCATGACTATGTCCGCGGCCTCGGCGCCGACGAGATTGTCGACTACAACGCCCGCGACTTTACCCAGGCGGTCGCCGACTGCGACGCGGTTTTCGACACGGTCGGC
>JBFWYO010000162.1:0-3232 GCA_050186335.1 Alphaproteobacteria bacterium
AGACCGCTTCGGCGTGCAGATCCCAGAAGCGCGTACGCGAATCGTAGGCCAGTTCACGCAAGGTCAGCGCGTGCGCGCGCGTGGCGGCCTGCGTGTGCAGCTTGCGCCACACCGCGTCGAGCCCGGCCCAATAGCGCGAATAGGCCTGAATGTCGGCGTCGAGCTTGCCGCTCGGCTGCGGCAAGGCGGCGCTGGCGGCGGCCACCGCGTCGGGCGGGGCGCCCGCGGCGCGCAGGGCGTCCAGGGTCAGGCGCTGCTGATAGGTACCGGGGATCGCTTCGTAGCTCATGTTTTCCTCACCGTTTCAGGGGCTTAGCGTTGTTTTATGATACAAATACGACGCAATAAGTGAATTTTTTGTATCGCTTCGGCAAATGGTGGACCAATCGCCCGCGCCGGTCAAGCGGGCATGCGCGGGCGCATCGGTCACACTTCCGGCAGGACCTTCGACAGTTCCTTGAAGGTCAGCATTTCGCGCTGGGCGTCGTCCAGATAGTCGCGCCCGATGCCGTATTCCGGCCAGCGCGCCTTGATCTTTTCTTCCAGCTCGACGGTCAGCTTGTTGACCGGCGGATAGCGGCGGTTGTTCCAGTCGGGCTGCGGCTCGAATTCCCAGTTGCGCGTGGCGTCGATCAGCACGCGCGTCCATTTGCCGGTGCCGTACTTGCGCGCATTGGCTTCGGCCGACGGCGTGGACGGATCGAGCACCGAGCCGAACGTCGGACCCCAGGTCAACAACTGGCCCAATCCGGCGTTGACGCGGAACGCCATCGCCCAATCGAGCGCGATCGGATCGCGGATGTCGATGTCCTCCTCGACGACCATGACGTTCTTCCAGAACCACTGGCCGGCTGCGGTACCCCACAGCGCGTTCGCAACTTGCTGCGCATGGCCGCGATACATTTTGCGGATCTGCACGACCACATTGGTGCCGGTCGAAACCCACGGCATCCATACGTCGGTGACGCCGGCAACGCCGGCGTCTTCCAGCATATTCCACGCGATCGCCGACCAGCTGTAGCAGCACAGCAGCGAATCCTCGCTCGGAAAGCCGGGGCGGGCGCCTTCGAGCGCGCCGCGCAAGATCGGATCGGTCCGGTGCGTGACGCAAGTCACGCGCAGGACCGGCTTGGGCGACGGCTTGCCGCCCAGGTATCCCGGGTACTCCGCGAACGGCCCTTCGTCCATGAACGTCTCGGGATTCGGATCGATATAGCCTTCGACGACGATCTCGGCCGAGGCCGGCACTTGCAGATCGACCGTCTCGCACTGAACCAGTTGCACCGGCTTGCCCAGAATGGCCCCGATCATGTCCCATTCGCAGATGTGCTTCGGGAACGGGCTGCCCGCGCAGAACGGCAGCGAATCGTGCCAGCCGTGCGCGATGGCGACCGGCATCGGCGCGGCCTTGTCGCGCGCCTGGGCGAAATGCGTGCCCCAGCCTTGGGTCGGAATCAGCAGCTTGCCGATCTTGTCGCGCTCAAGAATTTGTCCCCGATAGAGTCCCACGTTCGGACGATTGGTCACGCGGTCGTGGGTGACCACGCCGCAGAACGTATCGATGAAGCGCCCGCCGTCCATGGCGTGCCATTTCGGCGCCGGAAATTCGAACAGATCGATGTCGTCGCCCTTCAGGATGTTCTGCTTGACCGGCCCGGACTCGACCATGACCGGCGGAATCGGCCTGCGGTAAAGATCTTTCAGATGCCGCACGATGGCCTTGTCGGACGTGTCCTTCGGCAGGCCGAGCATCAGGCAGATCTGGCGCTTGTTGCCGACGCCGCTGGTCATGAACTTGGTGCAGCGGCCCTTGCGGTAGTCCTTGATGTTTTCGAACAGCAGCGCCGGCCCGCCCATGGCCAGATTCACGCGCGCGATCGCGCCGATCTCCTCGTTCCAGTCGACCTCGGCCTGGACGCGCTTCAGTTCGCCGGCCTGATCCAGTTCATGCAGCCACGTGCGCAGGCTCGGACCGGCTTCCACCGACGTGCGCGGAAACTTGACCTTCGGGCGTTGCGAGGTTGCGTCTTTGGCGTCGACGTCGCGCGCGAAACTGTCGTCCATGGAGCCTGTCTCTCAGTGAAGCGCGAATCGTATCATGGCGGCGGCGTTCGCGTCACCCGCCGCAGGGACTCTCGATAGGTCACGAAAATGGCGCCGGCGATGATGACCGCGGCTCCTGCCCAGGTGGTCCAGCCGGGCAATTCGTCGAAAAAGACGAATCCGGCCAGCGCCACGAACGGCAGGCGCACGAAATCGAACGGCATGGAGAGCGCGGCCGGCCCCGAGCGCACCGCGCGCGCGATACAATATTGGTTCAAGCCGGCGAGCCCGCCCAGGGCCAGCAGCCACATCCACTGGTCGAAATCGCGCGGCCACTGCCAGAAGAACAACGCCGGCACGAGCGTCATCGGCACCGACCACAGCGTCAGATTGAACGCCATCGCTTCCGAACTGTCGGTATGCACCAGCGAGCGGCCGAGCACGATCACCGCGCCGAACGCGACCGCCGAACCGATCGGCAGGAAAGCCGCCGGATCGAACACGCCGGCGCCCGGTTTCAGGATCAACACCACGCCGATCGCGCCGAACACCAGACCGAGCCATTGCCAGCGGGTCACGTGCTCGCCGAGCAGGAGGACGGCAAACAGGCCGGTGAACATCGGCGTCGTGAAACTGAGCGCCGTCGCATCCGCAATCGGCATGAGCGCCGCGGCGAAGAACATGCAGGTGAACGAGATCGTCATGCACAGCGCGCGCAGGATCAGCCGCGGTCCGCGTGTCGTCTTCATGCCGCCGATGCCGGCGCGCATCAGCCACGGCAGGAAAAACGGAATCGACAGCAACGCCCGCCAGAACGATACGACGAACACGTCCATGTCGACCGACACGTGCCGCACGATGGCAATCAACCCGGCAAAGCAGATGCACGACCCGGTCATCCAGAATCCGACGCGGACCGCCGGGGCGGCGAAGAAACTTGATTTATGCGTCATGTAGGCAAGGTGCCGACGACGGTCCCGATCGAACTCCCTCCCCCCTTGCGGGGGAGGGACGGGGTGGGGGGCTTTTTCGATGTCCGAAGCAAAGCCCCCTCCCTAACCCTCCCCCGCAAGGGGGGAGGGAAGCCGGGCGAAGCTGTGACAGCGAGATCGCGCAGCCCATCAAATCTTCTTCCGCCGCGCTTCCCAGTACGGCTCCTTCAGGACGGTTTTCTGAATCTTGCCGATCG
>JBFWYO010000163.1:0-3080 GCA_050186335.1 Alphaproteobacteria bacterium
CGCCACCTGCATGATCTCGCTGGTGATCGAGGTGATCTTGATGTCCATCTGCAGCGAGGTGACGCCGGCTTCCGTGCCGGCGACCTTGAAATCCATGTCGCCGAGATGGTCTTCGTCGCCCAGGATATCCGACAGGACGGCGTATTGGTCGCCTTCCTTGATGAGCCCCATGGCGATGCCGGCGACCGGCGCTTTCAGCGGCACGCCCGCATCCATCAGCGCCAGCGACGAGCCGCACACGGTCGCCATCGAAGACGAGCCGTTCGATTCTGTGATCTCGGAGACCACGCGGATCGTGTACGGGAACTCTTCCTTGGTCGGCAGCAGCGGCCGGATGGCGCGCCACGCGAGCTTGCCGTGGCCGATTTCCCGACGACCCGGCGAACCCATGCGGCCCGCTTCGCCCACCGAATACGGCGGGAAATTATAGTGCAGCAGAAAATGCTCGCGGTATTCGCCGGCCAGCTGGTCGATGATCTGCTCGTCCTGGCCGGTGCCCAGCGTGGTCACCACCAGGGCCTGGGTTTCGCCGCGGGTGAACAGCGCCGAGCCGTGCGCGCGCGGCAGGATGCCGACTTCGCTGACGATCGGCCGGACGGTCTTGGTGTCGCGCCCGTCGATGCGCACGCTGGTGGCGAGAATGTCGCCGCGCACGATCTGGCTTTCGAGTTCCTTGAACACGCCGCCGCCGATCGCCGTTTCCGCGGGCGAATCGGCCAGCGTCGCCATGGCCTTCTTCTTGACCGCGCCGATCTTCTCGTAGCGCGCCTGCTTGATGCGTTCCTTGTAGGCCGCGCGCAGCTCGGCTTCGATGCCGACGGCGGCGAACTTGGCGTTGACCGCGGCCAGTTCGGCCGGCGGCTGCGGCAGCGCCCACGGTTCCTTGGCGCAGCGTTCGGCCAGCTGGATGATCATGTCGATCACCGGCTGGAACGCCTTGTGGCCGAAGGTCACGGCGCCCAGCATGATCTCTTCCGAGAGCTGCTGCGCTTCCGATTCGACCATCAGCACGCCGTCGCGCGTGCCGGCGACGACCAGATCGAGTTGCGTCGAGGGCATTTCGTCGAGCTGCGGGTTGAGCACGTACTCGCCGGCGATGTAGCCGACGCGCGCCGCGGCGATCGGGCCCAGGAACGGAATCCCCGACAGCGTGAGCGCCGCCGACGTGCCGATCAGCGCCACGATGTCCGGATCGTTTTCCAGATCGTGGCTGAGCGTGGTGCAGACGATCTGCGTTTCATGGCGGAAGCCGTCGGCGAACAGCGGACGGATCGGCCGGTCGATCAGACGCGAGGTGAGCACTTCCTTTTCGGAGGGCCGGCCTTCGCGCTTGAAGAAGCCGCCGGGAATCTTGCCGGCGGCGAAAGTCTTTTCCTGATAGTTCACGGTGAGCGGGAAGAAATCGATGCCGGCTCGCGGTGTTTTTGCCGCAACGGCGGTGCACAGCACCGTCGTCTGACCGAGGGTCGCCAGCACGGCGCCGTCGGCCTGGCGGGCGATCTTGCCCGTCTCGAGGATGAGGCGGCGGCCGCCCCATTCCATTTCCACGCGATGAATATCAAACATTTTGTTCTCTACTTTTCCTATCTTGCCTGCGTCACACCGAATGCGGCGCCGAATGTCCGCACAGCTTTTCCGCGCGGCCGCGATCGGCACCTGGTGCGTGAGGCCCCTACGGCCTCCGGACGAAACCCGACGCCAAGATATTCGCCGGGTTTTGTTGCCGGGCACGACGATGGCCCGGCGTGCCGCCTTGCGCGCGCCCTGTGCCGATCCTTCGGCGAAATGGGACGCGCCGCCAAGGCGGCGAAACGATCAGCGGCGCAATTCGAGCCGCTTGATCAATGCGTCGTAACGCGCATCGTCTCTGCGCTTGAGATAATCGAGCAGACGACGCCGCTGCCCAACCATGAGCAGCAGACCACGACGCGAATGATGGTCCTTTCCATGACCTTCCAAATGCGTCGTCAGATTGCGAATGCGTTCGGTGAGTACGGCGACCTGAACTTCGGGCGAACCTGTATCGCCCGGCTTGGTCGCATATTCCTGAACCAACGCCAACTTGCGTTCAGCGGTAATCGACATCGGATACTCCGATTTAAAGGTTGAACACGCGCAGCGGGACGATGGTGTCGCCGTCGATACGCACCAGAGCTACGAGCGTTGTGCCGGAAAAGGCGGCGCCGGTGGCGCCCGCCGGCCAGTGGCCGAGCTCCCCGCCATACGGCGGGAGGGTCCGCACGCTTTGCCCGTGCTTGAGGCGGGCGGCGTCGCCGGGGTCTAGGGCCAGCGCCGGGATGTCGTCCAGCGCGGTCGCGACCGCCAGCAGGGGCGGATTGGCGCCGGTCGTATAGCTTAGCGAAATAAAATTATCCAGCGAAATAGCGTCCGCCTCGGTAAAGCGGCCGACCCGGGTGCGCCGGAGGCCGGCCACGTACCCCCTGGTACCCAGGCAAACCGCCAGATCCCGGCCCAGGCTGCGGACATAGGTGCCTTTGCCGCAGTCGACCTCGAACACCGCATGATCGGGCCCGAGCGTGCCGATCAGCTCGAAACGGTAAACCTCGACAGGCCGGCTCTTGAGCGCCGGCACGCCGCCCGCGCGCGCCAAATCGTACGCCCGCGCGCCGTCGATCTTGAGCGCCGAATAGGCCGGCGGCATCTGATCGATGCGGCCGATGAATTGCGCCAGTGCGGCCTCGATTTCGGCGCGCGAGGGGCGCACCGCGCTGGTCGCGACGACCTCGCCCTCGGCATCGTCGGTTGCGCGCGCCTCGCCCCAGGCGACCACGAAGCGATAGGTTTTCCGCCCGTCCATGACGAACGGAACCGTCTTGGTCGCCTCGCCGAGGGCGATCGGCAGCAGGCCGGTCGCCGCCGGATCGAGCGTGCCGCCATGCCCGGCCTTTTCCGCATTCAGCGCCCGGCGCACCTTGCCGACAACTTGCGTCGACGAAACGCCGGCCGGCTTGTCGATAATGACCCAGCCGTGCACGGGGATGCGGGGCACGCGTTTTTGTTGTTTGGATTTTTTTTCGCTCATCGCGCAGCGCGCGGCCCCCCCCCCCCCCCCCCCCCCC
>JBFWYO010000164.1:0-2988 GCA_050186335.1 Alphaproteobacteria bacterium
GCGCTCTTTCTCGACATCGACATCGAGCACCTTGGCTTTGACCATATCGCCCTTGTTGTAGCGGGAGAGCGCTTCCTCGCCCTGGGCGTCCCAGGCGATGTCGGAGAGATGGACCATGCCGTCGAGTTCGGCGTTGAGGCCGACGAAGAGACCGAACTCGGTGATGTTCTTGATCTCGCCCTCGATAACGGAGCCGACCGGGTGTTCAGCCACGAAGGCGTCCCACGGATTGTTCTGCACTTGCTTGATGCCGAGCGAAATGCGGCGCTTCTCGCCGTCGACGTCCAGCACTTGCACATCGACTTCCTGACTGGTCGACAGGATTTTCGAGGGATGCAGATTCTTCTTGGTCCAGCTCATTTCGCTGACGTGGACCAGGCCCTCGACGCCCGGTTCCAGTTCGACGAACGCGCCGTAGTCCGTGATGTTGGTGACGCGGCCGGTGAACTTGCCGCCGGCAGGATACTTGGCGTCGACGCCGTCCCACGGATCGCTCATCAGCTGCTTCATGCCGAGCGAAATGCGCTGGGTTTCCGGGTTGATCTTGACGATCTGGACTTTCACCGTGTCGCCCACATTGAGCACTTGGCTCGGGTGGTTGACGCGCTTCCAGCTCATGTCGGTGACGTGCAGGAGGCCGTCGATGCCGCCGAGGTCAACGAACGCGCCGTAGTCGGTGATGTTCTTGACCACGCCTTCGCGCACTTCGCCTTCATTCAACTGGTTGACGATTTCCGCGCGCTCCGAGGCGCGGCTCTCTTCCAGGACCGCGCGGCGCGAGACGACGATGTTGCCGCGCTGGCGGTCCATTTTCAGGATCGCGAACGGCTGCACGATGTTCATGAGCGGTCCGACGTCACGCACCGGACGGATATCGACCTGGCTGCCCGGCAGGAACGCATTGGCGCCGCCGAGATCGACGGTGAAGCCGCCCTTCACGCGGCCGACGAGCGCGCCGTTGACGGCGTCGCCGGCGGCGAAGCTCTTCTCAAGGCGTGTCCAGGCTTCTTCGCGGCGCGCTTTCTCGCGCGACACGACAGCGTCGCCGAGGGCGTTTTCGATGCGGTCAAGATAGACTTCGACGATGTCGCCCGGCTTCGGTTGGCCGGCGCCGTCGTCGACGAGGAATTCACGGATCGGGATGCGGCCTTCTGTCTTGAGGCCGATATCGACGACGACGAAATCGTTTTCGATCGCCACCACGGTCGCCGGAATGACCCGGCCTTCAACCATGCCGCGAGCGCCGAGGCTTTCGTCGAGCAGCGCGGCGAAGTCGTCGCGCGTTGGGGTTTGGGCTTGTGCCGCCATACTGTCTTCAACTCCAAAATTGACACGGGCCAGCCGGTTGGCTCCGGCGGTCTCGGCCCCACCATGGGACCGTCCGATTTAGGGGTGGCCGAAAACGCAAAAGCGCCTGAGGTCAAACCCCAGGTCGCTCAAACGCCGCCGAGCTATGCTGGCAAGACGGCCTCCACGCGGCTCTATATGGCGATAATCCCGCCCCAGCAAGGGAAGGCTGGGGCGGAAACCTAGTTTCGCCGGGGCCGGGGGCGGTCCATCGCGTCGGGGCGTCCCCGATCCCGATCACCCGGCGCGGTTTGCGTTGGTGGCGCACCAGGGTCGACCACCGCGCCTTGAGGCGGACGCGCGCCATGGCCCGGTCCGCCGCTGGTTGAACGGCCCGGCGTCCGCCACAGCGCCGCGTAGAGCAAGTTCGATCCCTCCATGCGGCATTCGATGTCCATCATCACAAGATCGCTGGGGACGTGATCTTCAATGTGAACGCCCAGCTGCGCCCAATTCGGGAACTGAAGCAGTCTGGCTTGGCCCTCAATGCGGTTGAAGACACCAACGACAACGGTGGACGTCACGCCGAAATCCACCAGCTGCCAGCCTTGCGCCGCCAGCTGTTCGCGCCGCGCTTCAAAGCCGCTCCACTGGTTTTCACGCACGACCAGTTCGTCATGCGTTGCCGGACGCATCACGCCATAAAAACGCAGTTGGCCGCGCACGAAGGCGACATCGATGTCGACGAGACGCATGCCTTCAGCGACCCGGCGCCGCCGCTGCTGATCAAAGCGGGCCCAGTCCGTCGTGTTGATGAGATACTGGCCGCCCGGGCCATGATTCATGATGGCGGTGTGGGTAACCGCACCGGTTGGCGTCTGGCCGGCTGTATCCATGTCGTCAACGCGCCAGCCTTGCAGCACGCGCAAGCCGACTTCGGCGTTGAACTCGTTCCAATTGCTGGCCTGGACGAAGCTGTCGAACTCGCCGCTCTCAGGAAAATCCTTTTGGTGATAGACGACTGCCCAAGTTTGCACGCCTTGCGCATTGTAGCAGGTGTCGAAGTCGACGACGCGGAAGCCGCGTCCATAATGCTCGGTCACTGCGGCGTCGAACTCTTGTGCGCTCGCATAGAGTTCAGCCTCGTACGGTCGCTCCTGCGCAAGCGCGGGCGAGATAAGGGCAGCAGTGCAAAGAAGTGCGCAGAAGAGCGTCGTAAGCGAGGTGTGCGTGCGGGTCATGGCGCCTCTATTCCTTCCCTCGGGCGGCATAGAGGTACGCCTAAAATGGCACGTTGCTAAGTGCCTACCGTCACATCCGCGCCTGCTCGATGATCGCCATCGCCGCCGCCACCGCCTCGCCGACGGAAAGATTTGTCGTATCAAGCAGGTGCGCGTCAGCCGCCTGGTACAGGGGGGAGTCCTTGCGCTCGATGTCGCGCCGGTCGCGCTCAGCGATCTGCGCCAATAATTCCTCAAACTGGATCGTCTCGCCGCGTGCGGTCAGCTCCGCATGCCTGCGCTTGACGCGCACGGCCAGATCCGCCGTCACAAACAGTTTCACGTCCGCGTCCGGGCAAATCACCGTGCCGATGTCGCGCCCGTCCAGCACCGCGCCCGCCGGGTCCGCCGCAAACGCGCGCTGCGCCTCGCGCAGCACCGCCCGCACTGCCGGCAACGCCGCCACCCTTGACGCCGCTAG
>JBFWYO010000165.1:0-2606 GCA_050186335.1 Alphaproteobacteria bacterium
CTTCGCCCTTGCTGGCGCCGCGCACCTGCCCGGCGATGTCGACGAATTCGATCTGCGTACCGATGATCTTCTGCGACTTGCCGATCCTGCACAGAACTTCCAGGCGCGGATCCGGTACGGCGACGCGGCCGATGTTCGGCTCGATAGTGCAAAAAGGATAGTTAGCCGCCTGCGCCGCCTGGGTCGAGGTGAGCGCATTGAAAAGAGTCGACTTGCCGACGTTCGGCAGGCCGACGATACCGCAGTTAAATCCCATCTTGATCGTTCTTCTTCTTGTCGTTTGTGAGTTGATCCGGTTTCGGCTTCAGGACCGGCGGATTGAGCAGCAGGCTGACCTTGGACATCGCCGCGTTGTCCTCACCCCTGGCAATCAGCGGGAACGCCTCGGCCACGGCGCCGATGAATTTCTTCATCGGCTCCAATTCCTCCTTGAAGAAATTGTTCAGCACATACGGGTGAACCAGTTCCTTGCTGCCGGGATGGCCGATGCCCAGGCGCACGCGCCGGTAATCGGGTCCCAAATGCGCCGTGATGCTGCGCAGGCCGTTATGGCCGCCGTCGCCGCCGCCCTTCTTGATGCGAATCTTCGCGGGCGCAAGGTCGAGCTCGTCGTGAAACACCACGATATCGTCGAGTCCGATTTTGAAGAACTGCGCCGCTGCCTGCACCGATTCGCCCGAATTGTTCATGTAGGTCATCGGCTTGAGCGCCAGCACCTTGACCCCGTCCACCGTGCCCTCGCAGATCTCGCCGGAAAACTTCTTGCGCCACGGCGCAAAAGAATAGCGGTGGACGATCTCGTCCACCGCCATGAAGCCGATATTGTGCCGATGACCGGCGTAGGAAGAGCCCGGATTGCCGAGCCCGACTGCGAGCAGCATGTCCGCCCCCGCCGAAGCGGAAGCGAAGAATTACTTCTTCGCTTCTTTCTTGGCTTCGGGCTTCTTCGCGTCGGCCTTGCCGGCGTCCGCCGCCGGCTTGGCGCCTTCCGCCGCTGCAGGCGCCGCTGCGGCTTCCGCCGCCGCAGGTGCCGCCGCCGCTGCACCGCCCGCCGATGCCGCCGCTTCGCGCGCTTCGTCGGTGACGACGGTCGGCGGCGCGATCGAGGCGATGGTGAAATCGCGGGTCGTGATGGTCGGGCGCACGCCTTCCGGCAGCGAGACCATGCTGATGTGCACCGAATCGGTGATGTCCAGCCCGGCCAGATCGACGACGATCTTTTCCGGGATCTGCGACACCAGGCAGACCACTTCGACGGTATGGCGCACGACGTTCAACACGCCGCCGCGCTTGATGCCCGGGCTCTGCGATTCGTTGATGAACTGCACCGGAATTTCGACGCGCACGCGGGTATTCTCGCTGACGCGCAGGAAATCGACGTGGATCGGCAGATCGTTGATCGGATGCAGCTGCACGTCGCGCGGCAGGACGCGAACTTTTTCCTTGCCGACGCTGACGTCGTATTGCGTGGTCAGAAACTGCGCCCGGCGCGCTTCCGCGAGCAGGGGTTTCGGATCGAGCGAAATCAGGATGGGGTCTTGTTTGCCGCCATAAATGACGCCGGGTACTTCACCGGCTCGACGTGTCGCACGGGCGGCCCCCTTTCCGGCCCGATCGCGCACGTTCGCAGCAATCGAACGTACTTCGGTCATAGGAATCTCCTTGAAACGCCGCCGGAACCAGACCGGTCGGCCTTGGACCCCGCCTCCAGGGGTGCGGGTGCCCGAAACGAGCCGCTAAAGACACCAAAAACCGCAGTTATTCAAGGCTTTTATGGCCGCAGAACGCCGGTTTGACGCGATTTAGCGGATCGAAAACATATGATAAATCAATATGTTAGCGGCCGCAGCCAGGTCGACTAGCGGAACAGGCTGGAAACCGAGGCCTCTTCGCTGATGCGCTTGATGGCTTCGCCCAGCAGGGGAGCGATGGTCAGCGGGCGGAACTTGGTCGAAACCCGCACGGCTTCGGTCGCCTGGATCGAGTCGGTAATCACCATGGTCTGGATCGGCGAAGCATTGACGCGGCCGACTGCGCCGCCCGACAGCACGCCATGGGTCACATACGCATGCACCGATTCGGCGCCGGCCTTCATCAGCGCTTCGGCCGCGTTGCACAGGGTGCCTGCCGAATCGACGATATCGTCGACCAGAATACAGGCCCGCTTGTCGACTTCGCCGATGATGTTCATGACTTCGGAGGTTCCGGCGCGCTCGCGCCGCTTGTCGATGATCGCCAGGTCGGCGTTGATGCGGCTGGCGATGGCCCGCGCGCGCACCACGCCGCCCACGTCGGGCGAGACGATGACGATATCCTGCTTGCGGTTGCCGTTGGTGCCGAATTGGGTTTCGATGTCCTTCACGAACACCGGCGAAGCAATGAGGTTGTCGGTCGGAATGTCGAAGAAGCCCTGAATCTGTCCGGCGTGCAGATCGAGCGTCAGCACGCGGTTGGCGCCGGCGGTGACAATGAGATTCGCCACCAACTTGGCGGAGATCGGCGTGCGCGGGCCGGTCTTGCGGTCCTGGCGGGCGTAGCCGTAGTAGGGCACAACTGCGGTCACGCGGCGCGCCGATGCCCGGCGCAGCGCATCCAGCGTGATCAGC
>JBFWYO010000166.1:0-2552 GCA_050186335.1 Alphaproteobacteria bacterium
CAGCGAGCAGGCGCGGGGTTCGATCCCCGTTTTGGCGCCTGGCCGCCACGGCCGAGGCGTGGGCCGTCGCAGCGCCGATTGCGGTTGGTGTATCGCTCATCTCTAAGCTCTCTCCTTGCCCAAAACCTCGATCTTCGACTAAGCTGCGGTCTGTAGCGACTACAGGGTCAAGAGGTTTTTTGCGATGCGCGATCAGAATCCGGCGAAGGGCCTTCAGCGGGCCGAGGTGGCCCGCCGGACGGGCGCCAATCTCGAAACCGTGCGCTACTACGAGAAAGTCGGCCTGCTGCCGCCGCCACCGCGAACCGCCAGCGGCTATCGGAGCTACGACAAGGCGCATGAACGTCGCCTCAGCTTCGTCCTGAGGGCGCGGGAACTCGGATTCTCGCTCGAGGAGGTACGCGCCTTGCTGCGCCTGGTGGACGAGCGGGACCAGCCTTGCGCGGAAGCGAGCCGCCTCGCAGCAGCTCACCTTGCGGACGTGCGGGCGAAGATCACCGATTTGCGTCGCATGGAAGGCGTGCTGAAGACAGTCGTCGCGCAGTGCGGCGATGGAACGCGCCCGGATTGCCCGCTAATCGAGACATTGTTCCGTGAGGCAGCCGTCGAATAGGGCGGCTTCGTTACACCGGGGGCGTCTCGCTCCGGCAAAGTATGCGCGCCTGCGGAAACATGGCGTCCCAGAGCAACTCGACAGGCGGCAAGAGTCATCGCGCCGCGGTTGAGGCGCCGCGTAAGGTCGCCCCGGATCGAATGCCGATCATGCTCTCAACCAACCGGCGTAGAGGCCGGCCTGGTAAAGAAAGAAAAGCGCCACTGCGATCATGAGCGCAGCGCCGAGACGTTCGGCCCAGATCGTAAATCGGCGCATGGATCCCAAATGCGCCAAACTTTCCGCCATCGTCGCGGCGACGACGATCGGAATCCCGCGGGCAATGCCGAAGGCGCCCATCAGCACCGCGCCCAACAGAGGGTCGGCCGTCGCGGCGGCCGCAGCTACGACCGGCAACAGCAAAGGGGTGCATGCCGGGCAGGTCGACAGGCCGACGGGAAGCCCGAGAAGATAGCTTCCGCCGAAGCCGCGGGCAGGCTTTGACGCCGGCGCCAGCGTCGGCACGACGATGTGGATAACACGCAGCAGCGCCAGCGCCGCGACGACCATGAAGATCGCGAACAGGAGATACGCATAGGCGAGGTAGCTTGCCAGCAGGCGCAGAACTGCGAAGCCGAAGAACCCGAACAAGGCGCCAAGGGTAGCGTCGACCGTGGCGACGCCGAGCGCGAAGCCGACGGAGAGTTCCAATCCGCGAACGCGCCGCTGGTCGGCCGGCCCCGCGCCCTGTCCGAGCGCGAGACCCGTGGCGACGGAGATGAGCGGAAACGAACTCGGCGCAACTCCGACCACGAGGCCGGCCAGCGAAACCAGTCCGACGGTCAGCGGCGTGAGCGCGTCAATGTCTTGCATCGCCGTATCGAGGTTGCCGATCACTGGCCTGACTCCGCGGGACCGCCGATGCTGGAAATCGCGTCAAAGAAAATTCTCGGCTGCCCTGACAGCGAGTTGACGAAGATCGCTGTAACGCTCACCGCCATTGCGACCATGGCCCAGGCCGGTTGAATGAGGCCGGTCGCAGCAAGCGGGATGCCGATTCCATTGAAGGCGAAGGCGAGAACCACATTCTGCAGCATCTTGCCGTAGCTGCCTCGGCTGATCTCCCGCGCATCGGCCAGTGCATCCAGCCGGTTCGACAAGATGATGATGTCGGCGGACTCGATCGCAATGTCGGCGCCGCCGCCCATCGCGATCCCGACATCGGCCTGCATCAGCGCTGGGGCATCGTTGATACCGTCCCCGACCATCGCCACCCTTGTATGATTCTTCTGGAGATCGCGCACGATTTTCGCCTTCTCGTGCGGCAGAACGCCGGCGTGGACCTCATCGATGCCGATTTCGTCTGCCACGCGACGGGCCGCGCGTTCGTTGTCGCCGGTCAGCATGATCGGCGTGACGCCGGCTTTGCGCAGCGCCGCGATGGCAGGGCCAGCTTCAGGCCGGACCGTGTCACCGAGCGCCACCAGCCCCATGGCCCGTCCGTCACGACCCACCGCGATCACCGTGCGTCCGGCCGCTTCCAGCGCCTCGACGCGCGCGGACAATCCCGACAGATCGATGGCGCGTTCGGTCAGGAACCGCGGACTGCCGACGACGACCTCATGATCGCCAATGCGCGCGATGACGCCCTTGCCGGGCACCGCTTCGAAATCGCCGACGTCCGGCGGCGTCACTTCACGCTCGAATGCGGCCTGCACCACGGCCTGGGCGAGCGGATGCTCGGACGACGCCTCGGCTGCGGCGGCAAGGGCCAGCAGTTCGTTCTCGCTCCCGCCCAGCGTTTCGATTTCCCGCACCACGGGATGGCCCGCAGTGAGCGTGCCCGTCTTGTCGAGCACGATCTTGCGCGCAAGCCGGTAGCCCTGGAACGCTTCGCCCGTGCGCATCAGGATGCCGCGCCCGGCGGCGTCGCCGGCGCCACGAACGATCGACAGCGGAG
>JBFWYO010000167.1:0-2547 GCA_050186335.1 Alphaproteobacteria bacterium
ACGATCACCAACCAGACCGCCAAGAACGTGTTCCTGTTGTCCGGCCGCTCGTATGGCCGAAAACTTTTCGAGGCGTACTACACGGTGCTGATGGAGGCGTTGTGGTCCAAGGACCGCATCATGGAGGTGTATCTGAACATCGCCGAATGGGGCGACGGCGTGTACGGCATCGAGGCCGCCGCCCGCACCTATTTCGACAAGCCGGCGTCGCAGCTCAATCCGACCGAAGGCGCGTTGCTGGCCGCGATCCTGCCCAATCCGCGCGTGCGCTCGCCGCTCGACCCGTCCGGCCCGGTGCGCGCAAAAGCGGCAATGCTGGAGCGCACGATGAACCAGTTGAAGCTGGGCGAAGGACGCCTATGCCCGCCGAAGAGCTCGCCTTAGCGCCGGCGAATCAGACGCAGGACGAATACCAGGATGATGGCGCCGGCAAGCGCGGCAAGCAGTTTGGGAATCAGGCCCGGCACCAATAAGCCGAACTTACGGGCAATATATTCGCCGAGAAACGACCCGGCGACACCGACGATCAGATAGCCGAGCAGGCCGAGGCGTCGCTCGCGCATGATGAGGCTGGCCAGCCAGCCCGCAACGAGGCCGATCACCAGGAGCAAGACCCAACCGGGCAATCCGAAATCGGTTTGCAGCAAGCTTCCACTCCATCCGACAGGAGACCGCGTCAATGCGCCGGCTTATGCCACAGGGCCGGCGCTGGTACACGGGAATTCCAATAATTTCCGCCAATCGGGCCGATTGGGCGGGGAGCATATGCGACTAAGTCGCAATTGCGTAATGCCCGGAACTAGGCTAGAAAGGCAATTAAGAACCAATCGCAATCGCTTCGCAGCCCCGCGAAGACTGCCGCATCTTGAGGAATTCCGCATGATTTTGCCGCTTCGCCGCCCAGCCCGTATCAAACAATTGTTCGCCGCCGCGGCGCTGACAGGTATCGCCTGGGCCGGGCCCGCCGCCGCCGACGGCGAAGTGAACATTTATTCGCTGCGCCAGGAAGTGCTGATCAAACCGCTGCTCGACAAGTTCGCCGAAGCCGAAAAGGTCAAGGTCAACATCGTGTTCGTGCGCGATGGCCTGATCGAGCGTTTGAAAAGCGAAGGTGCGAACAGCCCGGCCGATGTAATCCTCACGGTCGATGTGGCGAATCTCATTCAGGCACGGGCCGCGGATGCGTTCCGCGCGATCAAGGATGCCGAGCTCGAAAAATCAATCCCGGCGCAGTATCGCGATCCGCAAGGCTACTGGTTCGGTTTATCGGTGCGCGCGCGGCCGATCATTTACAGCAACGAACGCGTCAAGCCGGAGCAATTGTCGACCTATGCCGATCTTGCCGATCCGAAGTGGAAGGGCAAGGTCTGCGTGCGCAGCTCGACCCACACATACAATCTCGGCATGCTGTCGTCCTTCATCGCGCATGACGGCGCCGCCAAGGCCGAAGCATGGGCCAAAGGCTTCGTCGCCAACTTCGCGCGCGCGCCGAAGGGCGGCGACCGCGACCAGATCGCCGCCGTCGCGGCCGGCGAGTGCGACGTGGCGCTCAGCAACCACTATTATCTGGCCGGGCTTGCGACGTCCGCCAACGAAAAGGATCGCGAGGTCGCTTCGAAGGTGCGCGTGTTCTGGCCTGATCAGCAGAAGCACGGCGTCCACGTAAACGTCAGCGGCGCCGGCATCGCCAAGAACGCCAAGAATTACGCCAACGCGGTCAAGCTGCTGCGCTTTCTGGCCGGCGAAACGGCGCAGAAAATGTATGCGGAAAGCGTCAAGGAGTACCCGGTACGCGCGGGCGTTCCGCCGCATGCCGTGGTCGCCGCCTGGGGGCCGTTCAAGGCCGACAAGCTGCCGCTGGCCGAAATCGGCAAGCACAATCCTGAATCGGTGAAGATCGCCGACCGCGCCGGCTGGCGCTGAATCGATCGATACGCGAGGAGAAATCGCATGTTCATTTGGCGCACGCTCGATAAAGGCGCGGTCGCCAGTCTGCTGCGCGCGATGGCAGAGCGCAATGCGGAGGACGCCCGGCGTGGAAACACTTACAAACCGTCGGTGCCGAAGGCGGAAGCCGAAATCGTGGCCCTGCCCGTTTCCGCCAAACCGCGCTGATTACCCTACATCTTAGATTGCATGTAGTTCTGCAGGCCGACCTTCTCGATCAGGTCGAGCTGGGTTTCGATCCAATCGACATGGTCTTCTTCGCCGTGGAGGATTTTTTCCAGTAATTCGCGCGTGATGTAGTCGTTGGCTTGCTCGCACTGCGCGATACCCTTGCGCAGCAGTGGTATGGCCTTCTGCTCCTGCGCCAGATCGCATTTTAAAATTTCCCCGACATCCTCGCCGATTAGGACCTTGTGAATGTCTTGCAGGTTCGGCAGGCCCTCCAGAAAGAGAATACGCTCGACCAGTTCGTCGGCGTGCTTCATCTCGTCGATGGATTCCTTGTATTCGTGCTCCGCGATTTTGTGCAGGCCCCAATGCTTGAGCATGCGCGCGTGCAGGAAATATTGGTTGATCGCGGTAAGCTCATTGGTCAGCACT